>JAAOYA010000007.1 GCA_018221105.1 Candidatus Woesearchaeota archaeon
AAACGCATTTTATTAAGAACGTCAGACTGTGCATTAACTACTGATTGTTAATAATTTTAAAAACTCCATCCTCAGAAATCCATCTTGAATTATTACCTTGTATCTAAATTAAATTCTATCCTTAAATGAAACACATACAAGGACAAAATCGAGACCAGATCAGAATGATTTCTTTGAATCAGATGGTTGAAAAACAAAGTATGGTTCGTGTAATAGATTCTTTTGTCGACATGTTGGATTTAGAACAATTCGGATTCAATTATTTCAAGCTAAACAAAGAAGGTCGCCCTCCATTTCATCCTGCGACTATGATGAAGATTTATCTTTATGGGTATCAAAATAGTCTTCGAGCTTGCCGACAGCTTGAAAAAGCCTGCAAAACAAATATCGAAATGATGTGGCTTGTTAATGAGCAAAAACCACACTATAAAACCATTGCCAATTTCAGAAAAGATAATGCAAAAGCTTTTAAAGAAGTATTCAGGTATTTTGTTGCTCTGCTAAAAGACTGGAAACTTATTGATGGAAAAACAATTGCTATTGATTCTTTCAAGATGCGTGCTCAGAATAGTTTAAAGAACAATTTTAATGAAAGAAAAGTCAAACAGCATATTAAATATATTGATAAAAAAATTGCTGAATACGAAAAGGAACTTGATGATGAGTTTGATCAGGAAACTAAAGACAAACTTGATAAAAACAAAAAGAAGAAATCAAATTATCAGAACTTAGGCAAACAACTTGATGAAACTAATGATGGGCAAATATCCACAACCGATCCTGACTCCAAGTCTATGGTTTTTCAACGTAACAGCGTTAAAGTTGGCTATAATGTTCAGGCAGTTAGTGACTCTAAAAACAAACTATTAGTTGCAGCAGACACCGGAAATGTAAACGATACTAAAGTACTTGCTACGATGGTAGAAAAAGCACAAGAGAACATAGGTGAACCAGAAGACGATTCTGAAATGAATGTGTTGGCAGATAAAGGATACCACTCCGGCAGGGAACTTAAAGCTTGCGAAGAACTTGGAGTTAAGACATTCGTTTCACCAAAAGAACCAAGATCTAAAATTAACAATCCGGAATTTACATTAGATAGCTTTAAATATGATAAACTGAATGATAACTTTACTTGTCCTGCCGGTGAATTATTGCAAACTAATGGAAGATGGTACAACAAAAAGCAAACAAACGGCAGCCTATACTATCAAGTAAAACACTACAGAACTAAAGCATGCAAGAATTGTAAATTAATAACAGAGTGTACTAAAAATAAAATGGGGAGAGTTATTGAAAGAACGGAATACCAGGAATATGTTGATGACAATAACAAAAGAGTTAACAGTCAACCGGAGTATTACAGGCAAAGACAACAGATTATCGAGCATCAATTTGGCACACTAAAACGGCATTGGCATTTTGATTACACACTCACAAAAGGAAAGGAAAAAGTGCTTGGAGAAGTGTACTTAGCATTTACTTGTTATAACCTTAAAAGAACTTTATCAATTATTGGTTTTGAAAACTTAATGAGCAAAATGAAAGCTCATTTAAACTATTTTCTGCTTAAATATGACTTATTTTTTGCGAATATGACATCATTTGCTTCGTTTAGAGGCATTACAAAATTTAATAGCAATAAAACTCAATTCAATTTAGTTTATTTAATATCTTAGTGGGGTAAATACACAAACTCACGTTG
>JAAOYA010000008.1 GCA_018221105.1 Candidatus Woesearchaeota archaeon
ACCTCTAATTCCTTGTTCTCACCAGTATCATCAGTACAACAAGCAGTAGGGTCTACTTCACCGCCAATATTCCAATAATTCACGCCAACAATATTATCGCAAGCTGTTTGACTAGCATCACCGCCAAGCCACGAGCCACTACTACAATAACCACGATTAGGAATACTACCAGTAACTTGTCCAGTTGTATAACAAATACTCGCCTCTGTACAATCTGTTGTAGTGTCACAACAAGCATCACTACTATCATCAAATAGAGCAGGAGCGTCACTACCCTGTGTTTCAATATCACGGTATTCGCCAGCATCATCTCCACAGCAAGCTGTTGCTCCAGCGCCTTCTCCTCCAGGATTCCATGCTATTCCACCATCTCCTCCTGTGACATCACAACTAGCAACACAATAACCAGAACCTTCATCAGGATCCTCCCAAGAACCAGCACTACAATAACTATTGCCAAAAACACCAACACCATAACAAGCAGCAGTATCCTGACAAGCACCAGCATCATCAATACAATCAGTAGTTAACGTGCAACAAGCAGTAGTGTCACCACCACAAGCACCTTGACCGCTACTATCAGTACAAGTTTGTACTCGCTCGCCAGTATCATCACCACAACAAGTAGTAGAAGCTACTTCACCACCTATACTCCAATCGTAAGAGCTTGGGTACGCGAATCCAGGTGCACAATTAGCGTTTTCGCAATGTCCTTGTTGACCATCCCAATCAACTGTGTACACTAAAATACCGCTAACAGAACTACTTGTTGAATAGCCAGTACAACTTGTTTGAGAGTCGCTAGGACAAATCGAGTAAACATACTGGTTAGGCGCCACGTTAGCATCGCTTGAATGATAAATTCTTAGTTGAGAATAAATGTTTCCTTCAACAGCACAATATGAAGGGCTAGCAACTGTTCCAACATTTTTGTTGCAAACATATCCATTTGTTTGATCATGATTTTCATTGCTAATAGTAGTATCACACCGAACAGCCCAGCCTTCAATACTGGTGGTTATAGTGTTATAATCTCCTTGCCATATTCTAAAATCATAATTATCTGGAGCGTAATCGATTGCAAAAGTGATTGTTGAAAATAAAACAACTAGTATCAAAGATATAAACAGTTGTTTTTTCATAAAATTCATAAACGTCACACTCTTTAAAGTATTTTTAAATAAAAACTCTGTTTTATCGTATATAAAACTTTCCCTATGTCTCGAGAAAAAAGAATAAGTTTAATAAAACTAAAGTTTTGGTTTTTTGAGTATGTTTAAACGGGTGGATGTAAAAACTGGATTTTCGTGTAATAATAATTGTTTGTTTTGTGTGCAAGCAGATAACAAGCTTAAAAATAATAGGTCTTTTAATGATATTAAAGAAGATTTGGAGGATTCTAGAAAACGCTGTGATGGCGTGGTTTTAACAGGTGGAGAAGTAACAATTAGAAAAGATTTTTTTGATATTGTAACTTTAGCAAAAAAATTAGATTATAAGACTGTTCAAGTACAAACTAATGCTCGAATGTTTGCAAACCTAGATTTTTGCAAGAAAACTATTGCTACTGGAGCTACAGAGTTCAGCCCTGCGTTGCACGGCCATGATGCAGCGCAGCATGACTTTTTAACACAAACGCCTGGCAGTTTTGTTCAAACTATTAAAGGTATCAAAAACTTAAAGGCATTAAACGCCAAAATTCTCACAAATACTGTTGTCACACAGCAAAACTATCAAGATTTGCCAAAAATAGCACAATTGCTAGTCAAACTTGGCGTTGACCAGTTTCAATTTGCTTTTATTCATCCAATGGGTAATGCTTGGAAGAATTTTGATCAAGTAGTGCCCAGTATTTCCAAAGCGGCACCATACATCCACCAAGCACTCAGTATTGGTGCTGCTGCGGGAATAACTGTTATGGCTGAAGCAATGCCTTACTGCCACATGCAAGGCTATGAAGATTATATTGCTGAAAAAGTTATCCCCGAAGCTGAAATAAGAGGGTCAAAGCATCAAAACACTGATAGTTTTACAACACAACGTAAAGTATATGGCAAACAAAAATTTGTACAGTGTAAAAAATGCTATTATGATAATGTTTGCGAGGGCCCGTGGAAAGAATACCCGCAAAAAAAAGGAAATGAAGAATTCACTCCATTAGAAAAAAAATACGCATTATTTAGATCTAATGTCCTTAACGACATGAGGGATTACATTTTTGACTCTAAAAAAATACAAGAAAAATTAAAGTTATCTGAAAAAATTTTATTTAATTTATCAAAAAAAAAAACAGAATCTACTAAGTACTTATTTACATCTATGTTTTTTCGTGTTAATAAACATATAATGATAACTCCTAAAAAATTTAGAGAACTATGGAGGGAAAAAATTCGTAATAACACATTATCTTCTTTTAATTTATTTAATTTATACCTTCACATCCCTTTTTGTAAAACAAAATGCGATTATTGCATGTACTACTCAACTGAAAACAAAACAAAAAAAGAGATTGATGATTATTTAGAGAATTTAATAAAAAAAATAAAGTATTTTTCTCCTGTTTTTTCTAAAATAATTTTTCAAAACGTTTTTATTGGTGGGGGAACACCCAGCATATTAGATGAAAAACAACTTCATTATTTACTTAGTAACATATACAAACATTATACTTTCAATAATGATGGTGAAATAAATTTTGAGGTAAATCCTACTAGTATAACTTCTTCAAAGCTTAAAATACTAAAAAAATATGGTTTTAATAGAATTAGCATGGGCGTTCAATCTCTTGACCCTAAAGTATTAGAATATGCTAATAGAAAAAATCAGGATTACCAAAAAATAAAAGAAACTATAGAACTTGCTAAGAGTTTAGGATTAGAAGTAAATATTGATTTAATGATAGGACTACAGCATGATAATCCTGAAAAATTATTATCTTCTTTTAATAAAATAATGAATATGAGGCCTCAGAGTATTAGTTTATATCCTTTAAAACCAAGTTATGAATATCTAAAATATCATTACTCACAAGATGAGAAAAAATTTTTTGATTATATAAATAATGAAATAATTGAATTTTTAAAGATTATCAAACCTATAGCAAAAAAACACGACTATACAACCCCTCATCTAATAACTATTTCTGAAGGATATTGTGGCACTTTTCGTGATAAAAAAACAAGCAATATAAAAAAAAAGAAAAAAGGTTATTATACAAATGTTCCTTATTCTATATTCGGTCTTGGTCCTAATTCTCTTTCAAAAATTTCTGGAATCTTTAGATGTAATGAAATAGCAATCCAAAACTCAAAATTTAATGAAAATTCTCTTTCTTATTCAGGAAGCGTTGCTACGATAAAAGATGATATAAGAGATTATATTTTAGATAACTTTGCCAAAAAATCCCCGCTCATAATATCAAATTTTAAAAAAGTTTTTGGGACAAGCATTTTTGAAGTTTTCCCCCAAACACTACATTTTTTAATTAAAGAAAATAAAGTGAATATAAAGGATGATAAATTAATTTTTTTACCTAATGATTTTAATGAAATTTTTAAGTATGGTTTATTATTTTGGAATAAAAAAGAACTAAACAATTTTTTAAATTACACAACCTAAAAAAATGACAATTATAACGCCCCTAACAAATATATGTAATCAACACTGTATTTATTGTTCTTCACATAATAGAAAAGAAAATTCTAGAGAAGAAATCATAAAATCTATAATCGCTGAAGATAATCATTTAATTTTTAGTGGAGGAGAAACAACGCTTGCCAAAAATTTATTTAAGTATTTATCAAAAGCTAAAAAAAAAGATTTATTTATTGAACTACAAACAAATGGCGTTACAAGTTCTTATTTTTCTTTTGCAAAAAAACTTGTTTCTTCAAAAATAGATCTTTTTAATGTGTCTTTTCCTTCATTTAATTCAGAAACTTATCAAAAAATTACTAAAACTTTTTATTACGATAAATGTGTTAAAGGTATCAAAAACATAATAGGTTTAAAAGGAAATGTTAGAATAACTAATGTTATCAATAATCTAAATTATAAAGAGCTTCCTGACTTAGTACGATTTGTAAAAAAAGAATTTAGTGGATTAAACTTATTAGAACTAAATTTTGTAAAAGGTGTTGGTCTTGCAAAAAATAATAAAGAAGTTATCCCAAAACATAAAGAAATTAGTAAATATTTAGTTGAAGCTCTTCGTTTTTGTTTGAATCAAGAAATAAATGTTATTGTTGATCACATTCCTCTTTGCTACTTAAAAGGTTTTGAAGATTTAAGTGTTGATTTTCAAAAAATAGTAAATAATAAAGATAAGACTTTCTTAGATGAAAAAATTAAGATAAAAAAATGCAAAGATTGTGATATTAAAAATTTTTGTACAGGTATCAGAAAAGACTATTATGAATTATATAAAGAAGAAGTTAATCCCGTCTCAACTATTTTTAATATTGATGATATTTCAGAAAATATTAGTAAAGAAAAAGATTTATTAAAAAAAAGGTTCGATTTCTTTATAAAATATGACATTCCTTTTCAATTGATCAACTATCCTTTATGTATTTTTAGAAGTTATAAAAAATATGTTAAGAAAACAAAAGATTTTAAAAAGCCAAACAGTTGTAATGAATGTCGATACTTAAAAGAATGTGCAGGAATTCCAAAAAAATATTTTGAAAAAAATGGTTCTTCTGAATTTATTGCCATTAACGAAAAAGCTTTTTTAACTAACAGAGAAAAATGTATTCTTAGTATACTTAATTATAAGAATGATTTAACTACAAAAGAAATTTTTTCTTTAACATCAAAGTTTAATATTTGTGCTGATTGTTCTTCTAGTGATAATAGCATTATCGTAGCTAGAAAACTTGAAAAAAAAAATAAACTTAGTAAAAAATTAACAAAAAAAGGGTATGTGTGGAGCTTAAAAAAATGAAAGATATACGAGAAGATTTTCCAATTTTAAATAAAAAAATAAATGGTAAAAGACTTATTTATTTTGATAATGCTTGTTCTATTCTTAAACCGAAAAGTGTTATTAATGCCATAAATTATTATTATACACATTTAGGTGCTTGTGCGGGGGAAAGAACTTCTTATTCTATAAGTAGGAAAACCGATGAGTTATGCGAGAAAAGTAGATTTAAAACACAAAAATTTATTGGTGCTAAGTCTGCTTCTGAGATTATATGGACAAAAAACGCCACTGAATCTATTAATTTAATAGCTAATTCTCTTGATTATTCTAAAAGAAACAAAATTATTCTTAGTAGTAATTCTCATCATAGTTTATTGTTGCCTTTTTATGAGCAAATTAAAAAAAAGAAAATTAAATTAAAAATCATTGATTGTAATAAAAACGGCCAAATATCCTCTGAAAAATTAAAAGAAGTTGTTGATAATAAAACAGCTTTGGTCGGAATTACTCATGCTTCAAATGTTACTGGGAGAGTTGAGGATTTAAAAAGTTTTTGTGAAATCTCTCAAGATAAAGGAGCATTAGTTTTAAGTGATAGTTCACAATTCGTTAGCCATCATAAATTAGATGTATTAAAAAATAATGTTGATTTCTTGGCTTTTTCAGCTCATAAACTTGGAGGTCCAACAGGCCTTGGAATTCTTTATGGAAAAGAAGAAGCTTCAAAGAATTTATCTAATTTTATTGTTGGAGGCAACACTATCAAGACAGTTGATTATTTTAATAATTCTTTAAGTGTAAATTATTCTAATCAACCTAAAAGATTTGAAGCCGGATTACAAAATTATTCTGGGATAATTGGATTTGGAGAATTAGTTAAATATTTAGAAAAAGTAGGATTGGGTAATATAGAAGAATATGAAAAAATACTAAGTGCTTATTTCTTAAAAAAAATAAGTTCTTTAAAAGATGTTATAGTTTTTGATGACTCAAATAATAAAATTAGAAACCCTACTTTTTCTTTTAAATTAAAAAAAGATGTTTCCCCTAAAGATTTTAGCATTTATCTAAATGAGTTACCTAAAAATGAATTTGCAATTAGAACAGGAACTCATTGCGCTAATCCATTACATCAAGCCTTAGGCATGGATTATAAGAAAGGGGAAGGAAGTATTAGGGCGTCTCTTTTCGCGTATAATACAAAAGAAGAAATTAATTTATTTTTTGAAGCTCTAAGTAGTTTTTTAGATTTAATAAGATGAAAAAAGAAAAAAGTGAAGTAAATTTTTTTGATATTATGAGTAGTTATAAATGTAATCAAAATTGTTTATTTTGTTCTGTAGAATATCAAAAGAGAAAAATGCAAAGAAGCACTTTTGATATCAAAAAGGATGTTTTAGAAGCTAAAAAAGAAGGAATAAAAAATATTGGTTTTAGTGGAGGAGAACCAACATTAAGAAAAGATATTTTTGAATTATCACGTTTTGCAAAAAAAGAAGGTTTTAAATTAATAAGATTACAAACAAATGGTATATTATTAGCATATGATAATTATTGTAATAAATTAGTTGATTCTGGAATTAATTATTTTAAGATATCAATACATTCTCACATTCCAGAAATACATGATTATTTAACACAAACAAAAGGAAGTTTTAAACAAACAAACAAAGCTATACAAAATCTTATTGAATTAAATCAGCCTGTAGAACTTAATTATGTTATAAGTAAACATAATTATAAATTTATTCCCCAGTTTGTTGAGTATTTTAGTAACAAAGGAATTAGTAAATTTTGTTTTATTTATCAAATTTATTGTGGCAATGCGTATGATAATAAAAGAATTATTAGTGTAAAGATAAGTGAAATTACTCCTTTTCTAAAAGAAGCTCTTAACATAATTGATGATTATGATTTAGACAAAGGTATAGTTTTTAACATCCCTTTTTGTTTATTACCAAAATACCATGAGCGGTGCGTTCAGATTTTTAATACTAAGGTTTCAACCCCTGAAAAAATAATGCAAAATGTTGATCTTGATGGAAAGGAAGACAAAATAAAATTTGATAGGTGTAAAAATTGCAAGTATGAAAAAAAATGTTATGGTGTTTGGAAAACTTACGTTAAACTATTTGGAGAAAAAGAATTCAATCCTATAAAATGAATAAAAAAAAAATTGGTTTAAATGCAATTCATAGAAAAAATAATTATAGTTTTATACCTATTATTTTTAAATGTAATGATAATTGTATTTCTTGTATTGTTGAAAAAAATAAAAGGAACAAATTAAGAACTCCTACTTTAAAAAATATTAAAGAAGACATAGATAGGATAGCAAAATACTCAACTCATTTAGAGATAAATGGCGGGGAACCCACCTTAAGAGAGGACATATTAAAAATAATCTCTTATGCTCATTCTAAACCAACAATTAAACACCTTTCTTTATTAACAAATACTAGAATGTTATCTTATAGTTCTTTAGTTAAAAAACTTGCTAATTTTCATAAATTAAAAATTGTGACAACTCTTTATGGTCATGATAGTAAAACTCATAATTCAATTACTAGAAATCCTGAGAGTTTTAATCAAAAACTAAAAGGGATAAAAAACATAATAAAAGAAAATATTGAATTAGAATTAAGAATATTAGTTCATAAAATGAATTATTTAGATATTAATAATATTTCTAAGTTCATAATTTCAAATTTTAATCCTAACAATTTTTCATCTATTATTTTTATGAGTCCAAAAATGACTGGGGAAGCAAAGAATAATAAGAATGCTATTCACATTTCAATTAAAAAAAGTATTAAAGAACTAATTCAGGCTATTAAAATATTAGAAAAAACTGGTTTTAACATCACTCTTAGACATTACCCTCTTTGTGTATTGCCTAATAAATTATGGAAATATGCATCTAGTGTAACCGCTGAAGAAACAGAGATATTTTTTCCTAAAAAATGTGATTTTTGTACTCAAAAAAAATCTTGTTCCGGGATTTGGAAAAGTTATTATGACCTCTACAAGGATTATGAATTAAAACCAATAAAAAATGAAAAATAAAAAAATAAAAAAATCTGTTATATTTATGGGATATTCATGCAACAATAAATGCGTTTTTTGTTGTAATGAGAATAAAAGAAATATAAAAGAGAAGTCTTTTGATCAAATTAAAAAAATATTGATCAAATTAAAAAAAGAAGGTTACACTTATTTAGAACTTATTGGGGGGGAACCAACAATTAGAAAAGATTTTTTAAAAATAATAAGATTAGCAAAAAAGTTAAGTTTTGAAACAATAATGTTTGCTACTAATGGAAGAATGTTATCGAACTATGATTTTGCAAAGAAAGTTATTGATGCTGGAGTAAATCATATAGTTTTTTCAATTCATGGGCACACTAAAGAATTACATAATCAATTAACCCAATCTCCGAAAAGTTTTGAACAATTAATTAAGGGCATTACTAATCTTAAAAAATTAGGTTTTACAAATATTGGATCAAACACTACGATAGTAAAACAAAATTGTGATTATCTTAAAAGAATTGGCGAATTAATTTATAATTTAGGAATTAAAAATGCTGAATTTATTTTTGTTGATCCAACACATGGCGCGCCTAATCACAATTTTGAAACATTAGTTCCCAATTATGAAGATTGTTCTTCCCAGATAAACAAATTATTAGAATTTGCTACAAATAATAATTTAAACTATTTTAATATTAGATATTATCCTCTTTGTTTTATTGATAAAAAATATCATGATAAGATCAGTGAAATAAATGAGGTTGAAGTTTTTGATGTCTCTCATTTAGCTCCTGATTATAATAATATTGATGCGTTAAAATCAAGAAAAATAGTATCAAGAAAAAAAATTGAGAAGTGTAATAATTGTGATTATTTTAATATCTGCGAGGGTTATTGGGTAGAATATATTAAAAATAAAAAAATAAAATGAAAAATATTACTGTATTATCCTCAAAAAAATGTAATAATAGATGTTTAAATTGTCCGATAGACTTAGAAATCGGAATAAAAAGGCATGCTGACTCTTTTGATTTTATAAAAAATAAAATCAAATCTTTAAATCTAAAAAAAGATGATGAGGTTACTCTTAGTGGAGGAGAACCAACAATAAACAAAGCATTTATAAAAATTGTTATATACCTCCAAAATAAGTTTAATAAAGTAAATATCTTAACCAATGGAAGATTATTAAGTAATTCTGTTTTTTTAAAAAAAATACAAAAATATTTTAATAAAAAAAAAATTTTTTTTCATATCTCTTTGTATAGCACGAATCCTGAAATAAATAATAAACTAACCCGGTCTAATAGTTTAAATCAAACTTTAGAAGGTATTAAAAAATTATCTTTAAATAGTTTTAATTTTAAAATACGCATCCCTATATTAAGAAGTAATAGTTATTCATTATATGTAACTATTAACAAATTGAGCAAGTTATATCCTTTTACAGAGTTCGTTTTTATTTATCCTGACATAATGGGAGAACTAAAGAAAAACAAAAAAGAAGTTCTCAAAATAAATGATCTAAAAATATTGTTCTCGACTTTTGATTATTTGATTAATAATAACATAAGATTCTTCATATATCACTTACCGTTTTGTTTATTACCCTATAAGTATTGGGGGTATTTATTAAAATCAAAATCAGACATTCGATTAGTTAATTATAGTAAATGCCTAACTTGTCATTTAGAAGATATTTGTCCCAAGATTTCCAAAACTAATAAAGTATTAATTAATCAAGATGAATTGACTTCTTTTTCAAAAAAAGACATTCGCGACTATATAAAAAAAAATGGTTTTTTCTATAGACTTAAACCATTAGAAAAAAAAATTGATTCATTTCAACTAAGTAAAGTTCAAGAAATAAATTCATCGTTTCCTGATGTTTTAGCAGTTTCAAAAAATATAAAACCCTTAACAAGGATCTCTTTTAATAGTTTGTCAAGGGTTAAAATTATTGAAAAAGTACTTCCTAAAGATATTCTTCTTAGTTTTAGTAAGCTTAAAATTTTGCACAATAATTCAGAAAGCTTTAACATAAATGATCCTAGGAATGGATTAGTTGATATATACTCTAAAAGAAAAGGGACCATTTATGGTTACTTATCCAAATCTTCCTCTCTTTTAGAGTTTACTTCAAAAAATGATCCTGAATTAGAATTAAAGCCTTCCTATAATGAAGTAAAAAATTTTGCTTCTAATTTAGGCTATCCTTCTTGTTGTGTTGAATACTGGTTAAAAAAAGAAAATATTCATATTGATATGGCAACTTTTTTTTCTAAAGAAAAAAAGTCCTTTTTATTTAACAATTTCTTAGTTCCCTATTCCAATTATTATCTTAGTTTCCACCATCCTTGTAGTTATGAATGCAAAAAAACTTTATTATACAACAAGAGAATATATAATTCAATAAAAAAATATAATGAAAATTTTGGAGTAGAGATTAAGAAAGTTTTAACAAAACCCCTTCTAATATTATTAAATTCTAAAGAACGTTCTACCTGGGAAACATTAGATAGTAGGCTCACTGTAATTTTTAATGGAATTCAAATTAAAAACAAAATATACTATTATGGCTTCTATTTTTTTGAAGAAGCATATAAAAAGAATCAATTCCACTATTTTAAAGATATCTTATTAAAGTCTAATAATATTTTTCTTGACAATGAAAAGATTTATTTTTATTTAAATGATAAATTAATAAATGAAAAAAAATTGGTAGGTGAAAAAGTATACATGTTAGATTTTGACTAAAATGATGGCTAATAATAACAAAGTATTAGAGTTGCATTTAACAAATAACTGTAATAATAATTGTGAATTTTGTTCTTTTGGAGAAAAAGAAGATCGGGATATTGACTTAAAAGTTTTGGATGAAATATTGTCTAAAGAAAAAATTAATAAAATCGCTCTTTCTGGTGGAGAGCCAACTATTTCAAAAAAAATTTTTCAAGTTTTAGAATACTTAAAAAATAAAAGATATTCTGTCGGAGTAGCAACAAATGGTAGGATGTTATCCAACGATGCTTTTTTTAATAAATTAAAAGATTACAATATTAATCACTTCTATGTTAGTCTTTTATCTTATAAAAGAGAAACTCATGATAAATTGACAAGAACAAAAAATAGTTTTGATCAAACAATGAAAGGAATTAAGAAATTAGTAAAAAATAATCAAAAGATAATTATTGATTACGTGATAACTAAAGATAATGTTAAAGATTTATATGAAACAGTAAAAATGATTCATGATATGTCGCCAAAAATTATGGTTAAGTTAAGGCTTGTAGAACCTGTTGGTTTTGCTAAAAAAAAAATTTCTTCATTGTTTCCCGCACTAAGATTATTAGAAGAAGAATTAAGTAAAATAAAAAGTTATTCAAATAAAAAAAATGTTAAGGTTCTGGCAATACCTCTTTGCTTGTTTAATTCAAAATTAATAAATTCAGATTATGATTACATTAAACAAAATTTAGATGATTTTTCTTTGTTTAAACTAAGTGATGAAAATATTAAAAAAGTCAAAATTAAAGAAAACTTTTTAAAAAAAGTTGATTTTTGTGCAAGTTGTCGCCTAAGAAAAAGATGTGTCGGTATTTATACTGATGTTGAAGATGAATTTATTAATTTTTTTAAAAATAAGAAATTAACAAAAAATGATTATGAAAAATAATATAAAAATAGTTTTGGTTAGTCTAAATTATACTAGTAGATCTCTTGGTTCTGCTACTCCTTCTACTGCTTTGGCTTATCTGTCTACTTTTTTAAGAAAAAAAGGATATGATGTGTCTTGTATTGATATTAACCACTTCAAAGAAGTTTTTGATTATTTAAGAGAAAAAAATATTACTAAAGCAATAAAAAGGATATCTAAAAAAGTAAGTTCTTTAGACCCTTTTTTAGTAGGTATAAGCTCTTTTTCTTCTACTATAACCTTTGCTATGGAATTGGCTAAAGAAATTAAATTAAACAATAAAAGCATTTACACAGTTTTAGGTGGTGTTGGTGCAGCTACTAAACCAGAACTAATATTAAGAGAATGTGAGAATCTAGATTTTATAATTAAAGGTGATGGTGACTCCTTTCCTTTATTAATTAATTCTCTGTTTCAAAGAAAAAAAATCGGGAATGTGAGCGGTGTTTGTTATATTAAAAATGGTAAGTATATAAAAAATAATGATTTATCTGTAGGTAAAGAAATTAACAATACTATCTTTGATTATGAAAGTTTTATAGAATTACAAAGAATCACTCCTGGAATAACTACCTCTAGGGGTTGTATGTTTAAGTGTTCTTATTGTTCTGTCAATGTGGTACATACAAAATGTTTTCAATTAAAATCTGATATTGTTTTAAAGCAAGTTAATAAATTGATTAATATGTATTCTCCGAAAAATCTTCTTTTCCAAGATGATTCTTTACTAAATAATAAAATCTATTTTAAAAAATTGATATCTAAACTACCCAAAAACTCTGCTGATTTTGCACTTTACGCGAGATTAGACCAAGTTAATCATGAAATAATAAAAGATTCGTATGATTCTAATTTTCATAAGATCATGATGGGTATTGAAAGTTTTAATCCTATAAATCTCGCTTTTTTTAATAAGTCAATACCTTTAGAAAAGCTTTTTTCAACTTTAAATTTATTAGATAAGTTTAATTTTAAAACAGAATTATCTTTTATTATAGGTACTCCTTATGATACTAAAGAATCTTTAGAGATAGAAAGAAAAGAGATTGAAAAAATAAAAATGAATCATTCTTCAAATGTAAAAATAGAACATAATATTTTAATTGCGTATCCGGGTACTAAGTTGTGGAATATGTATGAAAATAAAGAAATAAGTCTTTTTAAAGCATTTGACATATTTAAAAAAGACGAGAAATTGAGTAAATACTCTTCTAACCCTTTTTTTTCTCCTTTTAATTTTGTCTTCGAAAATAAAAAAGTTCCCTCTCATATATTTAGAAATTATTTATTAGAGCATTTAAGAGAAATATCAAATATTACAAAAAGAATAAATCACAAATAAATTTCCAATCATCTATTATTTCTGCAAAATCTTGGTATTGACAAACTCGAGTATCATTATTTAAAACTTTATTCTTAAATTCTTTATTTATTGTTAAAGAACAAAAAGTTTTTTCTTTGTCGCTTAATTTATCTTCATAACATAAATTTATGTCATTTGCAGAAATTGCTTCACATAAAATTTTTCCAGTTTCCAAAGAGATTTGTTTACATTCAAAGTTCTGAGTTGAAATAAATTTTATTAAGTAAAAAACAAATTCGCATTCTTTAACATCTCTCTCAGTATATTTATTCAATTCTGCGCATTTGGATATATCATTAGTTATTACTGATTCTTTTAAAAAATTTAATTTAGCTTGGCTGGCTATAGCGTCTTGTTTATAGATTTTAGAAGAGCTATAATTTTCTTCTTTTTCGTATATAAAATTAAAAGAAAAATATGATATTATTAATACTATTAAAATTCCTACAATCAATATCAGATTTTTTATTTTTTTCATTTATTTTACTTAATCAAAATAAAATGCTGCCGAGTTATGGCTTCCGTGACTACCATGACTACCATGACTACCATGACTACCATGATCGTGCTGGTGTGTTCCAGCAACGTTTGGAGGAGTATTATAATTTATTCCTGAAGTGTTACAGTGTTCGTGATGTGTAGTAGCATCATTTCCAAGAGTTGTTGGAGGGCATGCTGCTTGCACTTGCAATGCTGAGACTGCGGCAACACTCAAGAAAATACCTGTTTTTAATAGTGCTTCCTTGCTAATTTTTCCTTCTTCACGCGTAAGAAAAGATTGTACTTTTTTTTTTATTTTTGGAAGTTTCAACATTTTAAACGTTAAGTACTTAAATTATTGCAGTTTTTCTTTTATAAAGTTTTCTTTTACTACCCAATCAAACTGTTTCATGTAAATTTTACACCTGTCAGTCTCGGATATTTTTGCTATTATGCTACCTTGTTCTGAATAATTACAAACTGGGCAAACACCACAGTATGGTTTGTAAGCGCAACTATTACAAGTGTATTGATCATTTATTGAAGCTGCGCTTGTAGCACAGGCATTATCGCAAGTGAGCACTTCTTTATAATTATTTTCGTGCACGTTACCCAGTAAGAACAAGTCCTCAGTTAGTGTTCTTGCTTCATCACACGTATAAATATCTCCATTATACTGATACGCTAATTGTCCTATTGCAGCACCGCAAGGGCTTCTTAGCTCTAAATAGTTAGGTTCGAACTCAGTGCTTATCTTTTGAGTCATTAATCGTACCATTCGTTCATTGACAAAAACATCTTTTTTCTGTAATTCTTTGATGTACTCGACTCCTTTTTTCCAAAAGGCTAAGTATTCTTTTGCTGTGTAGCTAATAGCAGGCCAAGCTTTTTTTGCAAGGCCTAAATTGTTCAAAAATCTCAAGTGCACATCAAAAATTCCAAGCTTTACATATTCATCAATAATCTCTTTATGGTATGAAAGACTTTTTTTTGTAAGTGTTAATATGGCGTTTGCTCTACGATTAGAAATGTTTCTTTTTTCATATTCTTTATTGAATTTTTTTATCCATTTGATTACAGCGTCATAGTTACTGCCACCAGAATATTTTCTATTATGATCATGCAATTCTTTAGGGCCATCTAAAGAAGTGCATACGCTAACATTATTGTTAATTAAATAATTCATTTTTTGTTCATTCATTACTGAAAAATTAGTGACTACTGTAAAAAGAACATTCTTTTTTGCTTTTTCGTTTTTTTTGTTTGCGTATTCTACAATATATTTTAAGACATCCCAGTTAAGAAATGGTTCTCCACCTTGAAATTCAATAGTAATATTATTGTTTGGGGATTGGAATATGAAATCAACTGTTTTTTTGGCTGTTTCTTTTGTCATGTCAAAAGATTTGTCAGCCATTGATTTGGCAGTAGCGTGACAGTAAACACAATTCATGTTGCAACGCAGTGTTATGACTATTATATGCAGTGAAGTTCCAAAAAATAAGAAGTTATTGCGGTTTCTCAGTAATCTTACTGCTTCATCAATATTTGTTTTGTCAAGCAGTATTTCTCTTTCTAATAATTTTTCTTTTAGTTTTGCGTCAATATTATTTTGCTGCAATTTTTTGAATTCGTTTTCTGATAGAATACTATAACTTCCATGGTCTGTTGTCACAAAATATTTATCATCTAATTTTCTCACTCTATAATTGTTTATTGTATAAGTCATTTTAGATAATGTTCTCGTTTTTCATAAGTCCCAAAACATAGTTAGAAAACTCTTCTTTTAATGGCTCTTCTAATGGCTCTTTTTGTAATAATTCAATTCCGAATTCATCATCAAGTATTGTTATTTTTGCAATGTGTTCGAAATCCTTTATTGCTTGACTGATTGCTTTTTTATCATAGAAGTTTTTGTTAAGGACTAATTTAATCTTTTTTTTCATCTTTTTGCCCGTATTTTTCTTCCCACGGTACGGCTATTCCTTCAGGGTCATCTAATTCTTCATCGTCTTCTTCTAATTCATTTAATATCTCGTTATAATCTACTTCTTCATCATCATCCGGGATTATTGAAGGGTCATTTGTGAATAGCGCTCTTTGTAAAAGGTATTCCCTGATTGTTTTTGTTTGTGCTGCTCTGTGCTTATAATCAGCGTAATTTATTAATTCATTTAAAAATTCTCCGCCAAGCTTTTCTAAGTCTTGTTTTTGCTTAGGTTGTAATTTAACCAGTATTTCCTTTTTTAAATCACCATCTAATAACACGTATGCTTTATCTAAAAAAACGTATGCTGCAGAATAAATAATATCTAAAGGATAAAATTCAGGATTTACTTTAAGAACTACAGAACCATCTCTTACTTCTAATTTTTTATCCACATTAATCCCTCCTAACTGAACAATTTCATCAATAAAGTTTTAAATAATATTAAAAGGTTTCCTTTCACGATTACAGTCATCAAAACACCTAAGAATATTAAATGTGCAAATGGCATTACTTGACTTACATTGATTGTCTTAAACCCTAATTTTTTAATAGTGTTGACTTGCTCTAGTGTTAGTCCTTCAGCTTCTTGCTTTATAAAAATCTCTTTTTCAGTAGAGTTCTTAGGCTTTGCGAGGTAATAACTGCCTTTTTGGTGTATTAATTGAAATGCAGGATTTTTTTTGAGAGTTTCTAATTCGCCCTCTGTCGGTCTGCGGTTTGTTTTTATGATATCATCACTTAATATCATTTTAGGCTTTAACTCATCAATGTTTAATTGTTTAGTGAATAGCTCACTTCCTAACTTTGATAAACTTCCCCTGAACAAACTCATCAAAAACTTCCAGGTGAACAAGAACATTAAAAAAGTTAGTAGAAAGTTCCAAGAGTATACTGATTTGTCAACGCTAAAACGAATTATTGCAATTAAACTCATTAAATATATCATTTTATCGCCTAATTTTTTCTTAACATTTGAAAAAACAAGCATTGTAAGTACTAATCGTAACATATAACTTTGTGATAATCCCATCATAGCTAGTAATAGTTCTAAAACCCAAAAAATTGCAAAAAAGGAAATGATAGATTCAATTAATGTCATTGGTTTGAAAAACTCTTCTAAAAATTCTTTTAATACTTTTTTTAGGTCTTTAAAGCGTGTTTTAAAAAGTAATAATCCTAACATAAAAAATAAGCCTACAACAAAAATGTTTACTAATAGTGTTATTGATGGTATCCATTGTTGATATCCTGCTGAGTACACTGTTAATGGTAGTAATGCTGTGTATGCTATGAATAGTTTTCCGTCTCCTGCGCTCCATATGTTGTAGTGCCACAGCCCGTAGCCTATTAGTGTTGCGAATGTTATGTTAGTGATTAGTTCTAACACGTAAATAGTGTTAATGCCTGTTGTTAGATTGTAATAGATAATTAGTCCTATGTTGGTTATAATGGCGTAGATTATTGCCGATAAAATCCATTTGTTGCGTATCTTGCCAAATTTTATGTCTTCAATGCTTGTTATCGTGCCTAGGGCTAGTATTGCTGGCAAAAAAAACCATATGATATTTATCATAATAGTACTGTGTTTAGAAACTTTTATATTATTTTTGTGTTGTTAATGCTTTATGGTTGATCAAATGGGTAGTGGGGATTGTATTTTTTGCCAGTTGGCTAGTGGTGCGATGGATTCTAAGGTTGTATATGAGGATGATGATTTCAAGGCCATTCTTGATATTTATCCTGCTAGTCCAGGTCACGTTCTTGTAATTCCTAAAGAGCATGTTGTATTGTTTAATCAGCTTTCAGAGTATAAGACTCAGCGCTTGGGAGTGGTTGCTAAAATTGTTTCTGAGAAATTGTTCAAAGCTTTGAAGCCTCACGGATTGAATGTTTTTATTGCTAATGGTACTGTTGCTGGCCAGAAAGCGCCTCACATGATTTGTCATGTTATTCCTCGTTTTGAGGGTGATGGTTTGAACTTTAACCTTCCAGAAGGCACTGAAGTTGACGAAGAATCGTTTAGCAAAATTAAAGAGTTTTCAGTTAACGCGTGGGGCGAGGCAAAACCAGTAGAGACGCAGGCACCAATAACTGTTAGCGAATCTGAAGTGACGGCACCAGTTGTACAAGAGTCAATTGATGCTTTTGATGATGGTAAGGTTTCATTAGAAGCCATTAATAAATTGTATGAGGAGTCAGACAATGTGTGAAGTTTGTGAGTTAGCAAAAAGCGGTAAATTGCTTTACAGTGATGATTATGTTGTTGCAGCGATGCATCCAAAACCAACTGTTAAAGGTCACGTGTTAGTGTTTGCAAAGGAGCATCATCAAATTATTACTCAAGTTCCACAAGCAGTTTTGTCACAATTGTTTGATAAGGCTAAAATGATGGCTGGTTTTGTTTTTGACGCCTTGCAGGCTGAGGGCACTAATATAATAGCCCCTAACGGCACTATCGCTGGTCAGACTGACGCACATTTTGCTATGCATGTGTTGCCGCGTTTTGCAAATGATGGTTTGAATTTTGATTGGCAGCCAAAACAATATCCTGAAGAAAAACTTGATGAGCTCTTAGGACTCTTAAATGAAGTACAAGTTGGCGAGGAAAGTTTTGCTGATCAAGAAATAATACTTGATACTGAACCTAAAGAGGTTAGTTCTACTGTGCCGCCTGATAAGAATTATCAATTAAAGCATTTAAGACGTATTCCTTAAACAATTAATTCTATAAATCTTAATAGTATATTGTCAAAAAATAGTGTTAACAAATATGCTATTAGAAAGCTTGGAACAAATGGTATTCCTTCTTTTACTAACACGTTTTTTATTTTGTGCTTTTTTAGTGTGTTGATTTGTTGTTGTGATATTCCTAAGTCTTTTGGTCCGACGATTATTTTATTGTTGATTTTTACTGTTTTTGCTATCCAGTCTCCGATTGTTAGTTTTGATGGTGGTAGTGTTGTGTACATGCAAGTGTTTTCTACTGCTTTGACGTACAACCATAAGTAATGGATTGTAGCTGATAATATGGTCATTATCGCGGTGCTGATTTGTAATGCTTTGTTTGGCGTTGTTAATGTGATGATTAACAGTATTATTGTTATGCTTAATGCCCAATATTTTGAGTGTTTTGCTTTTGTTGTTTTAGCGATTTTTTTTATTTCAGCATAAACTTTTTTATGATTTTTTATTGCTAAAGTTGTGCTCCAGGCCAGTCCATAGAATGCTCCTGCTATTAGCATGTTGGCTAGTAGACTTATCAGAAATGAGTTTGGTGTTAGTTGCAGTCCTAGCATTGCACCTAGTCCCATTAGCATTTTTGAGTCTCCGCCGCCCCATTGGCCGCCGTAGTACATTAATACTGCTATTATGAAGAATACTCCAAATCCTGCTAGTCCTTCTAGTAGTGGTGTGAAGCTTGTTGTGTTGATGCTTTGTAGGCCTCTTATGCCAAAACCTGTGATTATTAATCCGTAGTTTAGCCAGTCTGGTACTTCTCGTGTTTTGATGTCTGTGATTGTTGCTATTATTAGTGCTGTTATTGTTATTGTTGTGATTATTGCTAGCATGTTATTTTTTTGTTTTTTTACACTTAAAAAACCATATAGTGTTACTTAATAGTGGTAAATTTATCGAAAGCTTTATATATCAGTATACACTACCTAGTAGTAACAAATCATGGTGGGGTGTCTAACTTGCTAAACATGCTTTACAAAAAAAAATCGCAAAAAATATTAAAACAATTACAGCACGATAACGGTTTATTCGTAGCTAGTGGAAACGCTAAAAAAACACACTACGGAAGACAAGCCTGGATTCGTGACACAATCTATGAAGCCAAAGGACTAGAAAAAGTCAAAGACTTAAAATCAGTACAAAAGGCTTATCACGCTCTTTTTGACATATTCTTAAAACACGAATACAAAATCGATTTCGCAATAGCAAAAAAACCACTATACAAACACGAGTACATTCACGCACGATACTGTCCTAACACACTAGAAGAATTTCATGAAGACTGGGGCAACATGCAAAACGACGCAGTCGGAGCATTCTTGTTCAAAGTCGGAGACTTAAAAGAAAAAGATATCGAGTTAGTACGCAATGAAAACGATCATAGAATACTACAAAAACTAGTACAATACCTACAAAGTATTGAGTACTGGCAGCACGAAGACAACGGCATCTGGGAAGAAAACGAAGAAATACACTCATCTTCTGTCGGCGCTTGCCTTGCAGGACTGCAAAAAATCAGCAGTTATGTTGACGTACCACAAGAACTTATCAAAAAAGGACAAGAAAAACTCAACGAACTATTACCACGAGAGTCAATTACAAAAGAAGTTGATCTAGCACAATTATCATTAATCTACCCGTTCAATGTAGTGAACGATCATCAAAAACGCCAAATACTCTACAACGTAGAGATGAAACTAGTACGTGAAAACGGAGTTATCCGATACCACGACGATTACTACTTCAACAACGGTGTATCAGAAGCAGAATGGTGCTTTGGATTTCCATGGCTTGCAAAAATCTACAAAGACGCAGGCAACAAAACACGCTACAAACACTACCTAAAAAAAACACACGATGCCATGAACGCAAAAGGTGAACTGCCAGAATTGTACTACGGCAAAAGCAACTTGTACAATGAAAACACTCCACTAGGATGGAGCCAGGCAATGTACCTATGCGCGATAAGTTAATCAAACTCATATTGATTGCGGGGCTCAACTGTTTTTAATTCAGTTTTGACCCACCCCTCCCTTGAATTGACGTGGGTCCCGCAAATCAATTTTCAAAGGTGAAAAAAATGACAAACAAATATTCAACTTCAATGTTGCAAATACAAAGAGTGGATACATACAAAGAGCTCAGAGATAGAGTAAAAAGTATAGAACAACAAACAAGTATTAGGCCAAAAGTAAAAGTAGCAGCTATTGACGGTGAAGCTTATATGTTAATGACCGATGGCACAATGGAACATCCTCGTGCTTACTGGCACATACCACCAGAAACTCTTGATGAACAATCACGAAAACGTGACATTCCAATAATCAACGGCAATGCAGTACAAGAAGAAAAAACTCTTATAGAAGCCATAAGAACACAAGAGACAGAGCGTCGGGCTCAAGAACAACTCGATTCAATAGACGAGTTTTTGTCGGGATTGAAAAAGTGACTAAAAACAAATGTGCAACACAACTACCTGCAAAAGAATACATTAAAGTTGTAGAAAGAGCTACTTTAATGTTACAAGAAGGCAATTTAGAACAAGGACTTATTAGCATAGGAGAGCGCGAAGACTGGGCTTACTTCTTATTTAATCCAACCAACAAAGTTGGAGCTTTTTATACTACTATATCAAGTTTACATAAAGAAGGTTTGGATTGTGATGCTCTAAAAGTTGAAAAAGCAGATATGACAATATACTCTAAAAGAGCAAACTTATCACAATGTCCAATACTAGAAGAAATTATTAATTCTATAAGAGAACAACACAAAGAAAGAAAAGTTTAGAATTTCATTCCTTTTGGCATTTTTTGCATTAGTTTTTGAAGGTTTTTCTCGCCGCCACCCTTTAACATCTTAGTCATTTTTTTTGCTTGTTTGTACTGTTTTAAAAGTTCTCGTACTTCTTGAACTGTTGTTCCACTGCCTTGTGCGATGCGTTTTACTCTATCACCATCTAAAACTTCTGGATCTTCTAATTCATTTTTTGTGCAAGAATCAAGTATAAAACGCCATTTTTTTAGTTTGCCTTCTTGGACTTGCAATGCTCCTTTTGGCATTTTTAATTGTCCCATTCCAGGAATCAATTCCATTACTTTACCAAGCGGTCCCATCTTGCTCATCGCTTGCATTTGCTCGTACAAGTCAATAAGATTAAATTCTCCTTTTAAGAATCGTTTTCCTAAGTCTTGTGCTTCTTCTTGAGTTATTGCCTCACTTGCTTTTTCTAATAATGCTTTAATATCGCCCATTCCCAACATTCTTGATACGAATCCTTGAGGGTCAAATTTTTCAAAAGCATCAATTTTCTCGCCAACACCTACGAATTTTACTTTTGCTCCTGTGACTTGACATGCTGCTAGTGCTCCGCCGCCTTTAGCAGTACCGTCAAGTTTTGTGATGATTACTCCTGTGATTTTTACTGCGTCGTGAAATGCTTGTGCTTGTTTTTGTGCTGTTTGTCCAATGTCAGCGCCAATTATTAGTAGTGCTTCTGTTGGCTTTACTACTTTTGCTAGTTTGTTTAATTCTTCAATCAAATCATTGCTTAGGGCGTCGCGTCCTGCTGTGTCAACTATTGTTAAATCATACTTTGATAGTTCTTTTTCAAAAGTTTTATAGATTTTTATTGGGTCCTTGCTTTTTGGATCGCCAAAAACTTTCACGTCTAATTGTTTGCCTAGAGTTTCTAATTGTTTGTAAGCTGCTGGGCGCCAAGTGTCAGTTGATAACAATGCTACTTTTTTACCTCTTGTTTTATAGTAACGTGCTAGTTTTCCAGCAGTTGTTGTTTTACCGTTACCAAAAAGTCCCACAAGCATTATTTTTGAACCTTTTTTTGTGTTTAATTCTTCTTCTTTCTCACCTAAGAAATTGACTAGTTCTTCGTAGACAATTTTGACTAATTGCTCTTTTTTAGTCATTGAAGCAGTAGGTTTTTCTTTTGCTCGGTCTCTAATCTTGTTAGAAAGCTCGAAGACTAATTGTACGTTAACGTCTGACGTTAACAAGGCTCGTTGTATGTCTTTTATTAGCTCGTTTATTAGTTTGTCATCTACTAATACTGCGTTAGTGATTTTTTGCAAAGTGTCCTTTAAGGACCCTCCTAGCTTATCAAGTACCATAATACTGTTTTAGAACTCCAAATTATTTATAAAAGTACCTATGGTTTGTCGACGACACCATAAATTGCTGTTTTTTTGTTATTTTTTTTAGCCCATTGCCTGTCACCATAAGACCAATGCCAGAATTCCATAGGATAATTTACAAGACCTACTTTTGTTAAAGCTTGTATCAAAAAATCACGATTTTTTTGAATGTGGTTTGGCAGTTTTGATTGTTTTGTTTTAGAATTCTCTTGATATGTTAGTTTTTTTGATCGCATTGGAACCAAACGATTATTTCGTACTAGTCGAACGTCAATTGCTGCACCGCAAATATGTCCTGAAGCTTCAAGACCATTAAATGGAGCAACATATTTTTTTGCTTCTTTGATGATTTGTTGTTCTGTCCAATCAGGATTTTGTTTTTTGAACTTTTTCACTATATTTTCAAAAATAGTTTTTTGTTGTTTTGGAGAACGCCAAGCACTACGAACAACAAATGTTATCCCTTTTGGCAAATGTTTTTGTGCTTGGCAAAGCTTTTTTGCAACAGTTAATCTAGCGTAAGCTTTAGAATCTGATGGTCTGCTGTAAGGTCCTAAACGAACTATTATTTTTGGACAAACCTTTTTTATATCAACTAGTGGTTCACCACATTCTTTTATTTTAATCATAAAAAGTGTATTGTAGAATTATTTAAAAAACTAGCGTCGACCGCGACCAACACGACCATTATCTAATCCTTTAACACCATTTAAGTTATATGTTGGAGGTCTTTGTTTAACTGGATGTTCCAGTACCGCTTTTAATTGTTCTATTGGAGGTGTTGATATTTCAGGCATTCCATAAATTGTATGATAATCTAAATTTCCAACACCGATATGTCCAATATCGCCTTTGTATACTAAAATCATTAACTCGTCTTCTTGACTTGTCATTACTAGAATATTTTCATCTTGTGAAAGTATCATGTTAGGAACTTGTCTTTTTATAGCTTCACAAATATCTCTAGCGCGTTCTTCTCCAGCCAACAATCTTATAGTTTCTTCACTAGGAGGCCACTCTTGATCAGGCAGATACTCATTAAGTCTAGTCATTAAATCAAATATTTTGTCTTCATTCATAATAGAACTTTCAAAAATAGTTATTTATAATTATTTCTTTTCATTTATTTCTTTTAATAATTGTTTTAAGAATTCGTCAGCTTTCTTGGCGCCTATTACTTGGTTGTCGCGAGTGCGTATTGCTACAGTGCCTTTTTTTATTTCTTGCTCTCCAACAACTAATATGTAATTGGCCTTGGCTAGTTGTCCGTCACGAACTTTTTTTGAAATGCTTTCAGTACGACTATCAACTTCTACTCTGACGCCTTTTGCGTCGTAAGCTTTAGCGATTTTGTACGCGTAATCTGCAAATCGGTCTGCTACTGGCAGGATGCGTACTTGTGTTGGCGAGAGCCATAATGGAAATTTTCCTGCGTAGTGCTCTACTAGTATTCCTATGAATCGCTCTAGCGAGCCATAAATTGTTCTGTGTATCATTACTGGTTGGTGTTTGTCTTCACCGTCTTCGCCCATGTATGTTAGTTTGAAGCGCTCAGGCATGCTCATGTCTAATTGTATTGTTCCACACTGCCATGTTCTGTTTAGTGCGTCGCGAATGTGAAAATCGATTTTTGGTCCGTAGAATGCTCCGTCACCTTCATTTATGTAATATTGTTTTCCAGCTTTTTTTATTCCTTCTTCTAATGCTTTAGTGGTGGTTTCCCATTGTTTGTCTGTTCCAATGCTTTTTTCTGGTCGTGTTGATAGTTCTATTTTGTATTCAAAGCCGAACATTTTGTAGATTCGCTCTGTGAATTTGATTAGTCGTGTTATCTCTGATTGTATTTGTTTTTCTGTCATGAATATGTGAGCGTCGTCTTGTGTGAAAGCTCGAACACGAAATAGTCCGTTTAATGTGCCGCTTAATTCGTGGCGGTGCACTAATCCTAACTCGCCAACTCTTAGTGGTAATTCTTTGTAGGAGTGTACTCTTTCTTTGTACATTAGCATCCCACCTGGACAATTCATTGGTTTTATTGAATAATCCTGATTGTCAATTTTTGTCAAGTACATGTTTTCTTTGTATAATTTCCAATGACCGCTTTTTTCCCAAAGTGTTTTGTTTAATATTATTGGAGTGCTGATTTCAACATAACCTTCTTTTTTGTGTTCAGTGCGCCAGTAATCTACTAGTGTATTGTATAAGTGTAGTCCTTTTGGGTGCCAGAATGGGAAGCCTGGTGCTTCATCGTGAAAACTGAATAGTTCTAGGTCTCTTCCTAGTTTTTTGTGATCGCGTTTTTTTGCTTCTTCGAGTAAGTGCAAGTATTGGTTTAATTCTTTTTTGTCAGGAAATGCTACTCCGTAAACGCGTTGTAATTGTTTGTTTTTTGCGTCTCCACGCCAGTATGCTCCTGCTAGTTTTGTTAGTTTTACTGCTTTTATTTTTGCTGTGCTTGGCACGTGCGGTCCACGGCATAGGTCTACGAATTTTCCGTGTTTGTAGAGTGTGCATTGCTCGTCTCCTAACTCGTCAATCATCTCAAGTTTGTAGGGTTGGTCTTTTTGTAGTTTTTTTGCTTCATTTTTTTTTACGTCTAATCTTTCGAATACAATGTCTTCTTTGATGATTTTTTTCATCTCGCTTTCTAGTTTGTTTAGGTCTTCTGGTGTGAAGGCTCTTTTGAAATCAAAATCGTAATAGAAACCGTCTTCAACTGCCGGACCAATTGTTAGTTTTATTTGAGGAAATAGTCTTTTTGCTGCTTTTGCTAGTATGTGACTTGCCGAGTGTTTGAATGTTTCTCGACCTTCTGGCTCTTTGAATGTGAATATTTGAAATTTGCCGTTTTTGTTTATTTTGGTTGTTAAATCTATCAGTTCATTGTCAAGCTTTGCGACTATTGCGTCTTGTGCTAGTCGTGGGCCAATACTCTTTGCTACCTCTAATGCAGTGATGCCTTTTTTGTACTGTTTGCTTTTGCCGTCAGGAAATGTTAGTTTTATCATCTTCTCGTCTTTATGTTATTGTCTTATTTTTTAAAGTTTTGCTAAAAGATAATAAAAATACAATTTAGAATAATTCTCTTTTGTGGGTGAAGTAATCTGCGCCTGCTTTTTTTGCTTTTTTTTCAAATGATGGGTTGGTGCTTGTCGCGATAATTGTGCCTGTGTAACCTTTTTGTCTTAAATGTGTTATGAACTCTAATCCTTCAACATTCGATAGGTCTGTTGGGTTGAGGTTTATGTCGCTGATTATTAATGCAGGGTTTGTTTTTGAGCATATTTTCTTGGCAGCTTTTTGGTTATAAGTGCTCATTACGCTTATTTGAGGGTTTTTAAATGTTAGACTGATTATAGAAGCAATTCTATTGTGTAGTGTTTCGTGGTCGTCTAATACTAGTATGTTTAGTGACATAGTAAGTTGAATATAGTAGGAATATATAAAACTTATTCTTATTGACTACTTAATAGTAGTTAATCAAGTAGTTATTGTTCTTGCCTGTAAAACATAAAATTTTTTATTTGTAAAAGAATATTCAACGTCAACTACTTGTTTAAAAAATCGCTCTATTTTAATTGATTGTTTTGCCACATGTAATATTTGTTTGTCAGAAAGTTTTTGTTTATTTTTTTGTGTGCCAACAAGTTTTTTAATTGTTTTTTTGCCATTAACAAAACAAATAATTTTGTCCTGAACACTGATTTTTTTATCAAGTATCTTCAATGATTTTTTATCAATCAAATACTGATCTGGAGTAATAATCCCTGAAACCAATGCTTCTCCAAAACCAATTCCTGCCTCAACAAATATAGTATTAGTATCGCCACTTACTGGATGTTTGGTAAAACAAACACCTGAAACACTGCTTTTGATCATTGGCTGAACCAACACTGACAATTGCAAATTGGATTTTTTGATGTTTTGGAGTTTAGAGTAAGCTAGTATTGAAGGATTATTTATCCTATTAAAACATTTTTTTATGGTGTTGATTAGTTGGTCGCGTCGTACTCCTAGATAACTGTTAAATTGCCCTGCAAAACTGTAGTTTTTGGAATCTTCAAGGTTTGCTGAGCTGCGCACTGCAACACTACCAGTTTTTAATCCATCAAAAAGTGAAAGAATAGTATTCGATTGTTTGTCTAAATTGTTTTGTTCATCAGTTGTTATGACAAAACCTTGTGGTACATTAAAACCTTTTTGTAAAAGTTTTGCAAGAGCGCTTGCCTTACCACCGACAATTTTATAATCATTGTTTATTAAATCACTTAATTGTTTTATCATTTTGTAGCTTTATAGTACCAGAACGCATATCCAACAATATTTGTTGACCAGTTTTTAACCTTTTTGTAATGTTTTTTGCTCCAACAATGCAAGGGATCTTTAATTCTCTGCTAAGAATTGCAGCGTGGCAGGTAAGGCCTCCTTCTTCAGTCACTATTGCTTTAGGATGCTTTTGCGCTATTAAAGGAATTTGTTGTGGTAGTGTTTGAATAACAACTAATAATTCGCCATGCTTTAATCTCTTGAGGTCTCTTGAGTGGCGGATAACCCTGACTTTTCCAGTTATTGTTTTGCTTCTTGTTTTGCTTGCAACCTGGCCTTTCAATAAACTTTCAGTTATTGTTTTTGAAAAAAAGTTTTTTAATTCTTTAACAATTGCAGGTTTGTAAATTAGGGCTGCTTGTCGTTTTGTAGCTATAAAAACAAAGCCTTGTTTTCGTTTAACAATAAGTTTCAATAATTGTTTTGAAATTTTATAATTATTATCGATTACTATTTGTAGTTCTATGTCTGTTAAATACAAGAATTGATTATTTTTTGCAAGTGTTGGAATAATTTTTTTTAAGACTTTTTTAATATTCTTTTCTGCTTGTTCTTCTTTGAATACTATTGTGTTGCGCCAAAGATTATGTTTTTTTAAGGAACTATTTTTTTTCTTGTTTTGCTTGAGCATTAATCCTAATGAAAAGCTTTTCATAAATAAATACGAGTAATACTCGTACATAACTAGTAATTTTTTAACACCCTTTTTTGTCGGCTTTTTTAGTGATTGTTTGCTTAATAATAGCATATCGGACATTAAGGTTTCGCATTTTTGTATTGTATTATTTAATAGTTTTTTGTCTTTGAGTAATTGTTTTGCTGATAATTTATGAAATGTTTTTGCAGTCTTTAAATTAAATACTCTGACGTGTTTTTGATCAATTGGTAATAATAAACGTTCAATAAATTTCTTGTCATGTTTTCTCTCGCCACTTGTTCGCAGACTAAAAAATAATAGGTTATCAGTAGTCCTAACTCCTGTGAACCACTGATTTCTTTTAACATAGTTTAATAGTCTTTGTTCTTTTGAAAAAAACATGTTAAAACTTTATAGAATTATTGATTATAAAAAATTATTGAATTGCTTAATTGTAGTGTTGGTCTACCGCTTTTGCGTATTCTTTGGCTCTTTGTGTTAGTGCTGGCAGTAACACCCTAATTATTTTTTCTTCAAAGATTTCAGCTAACGTCATGTTTTCAGTGATTCTGTAGTGTCCATTATGTTTTTCTATTATGAACAAGTCTTTGAGTCTTTTTAATTGTCGTCGTATGTTGCTTGGCGCTATTCCAACTTGTGCTTTGCGATGCTTTTTACGATGTTCAATGACTAAATTAGGTATTTTTTCTGGTGTTTGCTGGTTTTCGAGTAGTATTGATAGTACGTCGACTATGACATCGCGCGAGTCACCAGGCTGCAACAATCCTAGTGTTAAACATAGTTTTCGTACTATCTCGCGCTTGCCAAGGTCATACGGTCTTTCATAACGGCGCAGTGTTAGCTCTTGCAAGGGAGTGTCTTTTGAAATTGTTGTTTTCATACTAAGAGTGTTGTTTTTTTGGTTTATATACTCGGCGCGTGCGTGTCCAGTGAACAACTGATTGTTTTGTCGTGGTTAAAAGAATGTCCAGTGAATGATTAAACTTTGTTAGAAATTATTGTAATAATTTGTTTTTGATAAAATTATTATGGTAAGGCTTCACAAGCTTTTCCATCATCATCTCCATCTAAGTGATGAATATCTAAACCAACCTCTTGTTTACAATGATAATAAACAGCTTGGGCTTCTAATTCAGTATCAAAATCCTCACAATTATAATAATTAGAAAAGCATAAAATATCATCATCTTCTACATTTTCCCATAGACAACCATTGTTAGTTCCTTTAGCAAGTTCTTCTGCTTCATCAAACAAATCATCATAGGTATTGCCAAAAGAATAAGAATACGCTAAACCCAGAATTATCATCCCGTAATTTACAAATCTGTCTTCTCCATCAATTTCAACATAAATGTATCTTAATAATCTGCCATATTTGTCTTTATCTTCAATATCTACTTCTAAAGTAACTTCTTTTCCTAATATCAAATCTTCAAGTTCTTCTTTTGCTTCTTCAAAACACTCTTCTCCAAATTCAGCAGAATTAATTCCAATCAATCTAACTCTTTCTCCAGTTTCAAGTTCTATAGTATCTCCATCAATAACCTTTGTTACTCTATACTTTTTTGGTTCTATATCAATTAAATCTTCATCATCTGGGGGAAGTGTAGGACAATTAAGAACCATTTCCACCTTATCAGTTATATAGTCATATTCAGCTTCATATTCACACTTGTACATATCCCTTCTCATATCATCATACATCGCATCCCTCATCATATCATTATACTTAGCGTCTCTTCTCATATCGTCAATCATATCTTGTTGTAGTTCTTTTTGTTTTTGTTCTTCCCTCATTTGTTCTAATAATATTTTATCTTTTTCTAATTGTTGTTCATATACACTATACTCAGGACTACAGCCTACTAAGAATAAAGAAAGTATAATCAATCCAATTAATATTTTTTTCATGTTATACATTAATAATAAATAATTATTAAACTTTTTCTAAAAGACGAAGAATATGCTGTTGATGAACTAGAATTCTTTAAAAATAAAGCTTATTGTTTTTCAACAAATAGTTTTACTTGTTCTGTTTTGATTTTTTCTGTTTTGTGATAGTCAACGTTGTGTGTTGGCTCTTTTGTTGTGATGACTAATTCTTTTGCTCCAACCTTTTCGCGAATTAATTCTGAATATTGTTCTAACATTTTATTAAAACCTTCTGTGCTAACAAGTGTTAATCTGATATCATCAATTTTTTGCAATCCTAGATTCTTGCGAGCTACTTGTATTCTGCGCATTAGTTCTCTAGCGTAACCCTCGCTTTCTAACTCTTGTGTTCTTGTGCTGTCAATGTATAGGCTTCCAAACTTGAAGTCTCCTAAATAGTATGGTTTTGCTACTGTTTCTTCAATGCTAACATGAGAGTTTTTAATATCGTACTTTCCAACTTTGAAAACTCCTTTTGATTTTAGACCAGCAACTAGTTTTTTGCTATCAGCTTTTTTTATTAATTCTCCAACTTTTGCAGTGTCCTTGCCGAAAACTTGTCCGAGGTTTTTGTAGTTTGGCTTGACGTCAAAACTGGCAGCTTTGAAGCTTTCTACAAATTCTATTTCTTTTACGTTAGTTTGTTGTTTTATCGCGCCAAACAATTTTTTCACGGCCGTTTTTACTGAATTGTTTGTTGTTGCAATAATGATTTTTTGTACAGGCCAGCGTATTCCAAGGCTTGCCCTCTCGCGAGCGGCTAAGGTTGAGCTGATAACTTCTTTTGCAATTTCAAAGTTTTTCTCCAAAGCAGTATCAATTTTTTTTGTATCGCTTTTTGGCCAGTCAATTAAGTGAATGCTTTCATCTTTTAGCGAGTATTCTGTTTTGAAGTTTTGATAAATTTGTTCTGTGATAAATGGTGCTATTGGAGCAAACAATAATAGTGTATTGTAGATTGTTTGATAGGCAACGTACGCTACTGTTTTTCTTTCTTTGTCGTTTCCTAGGCTTGCTTTGTCGCGTGTTAATTGAATGTAGGTGCGGCTTAACTCTAAGAACAGTTGTTCTACGACTTGCGGTGTCTCACTTAATTTATACACATCAAATAATTCTGTTGTTTTTTTTATTGAACTGTTTAGTTTGCTTAGCATGTATTGTTCTGCAAGGCATATGTCTAAGTCTTTGCTTGTTAGTTTTGTTGGATTAATTTTTAGCTGTCTTGTTAGATCGAATAGGAAGTTTTGCAAATTCCATAGTATAAACAAGGTTTTGTTTTTTACTTTCATGTCTTCAAAATTATAATTCAAATCCAACCCTGGGTTTGCTGCGCCAATAGTGTAATATCTGAATGTGTCTGCTCCGTACTTGTCAAATACTTCAAAAGGGCTTATGATGTTTCCTAAGCTTTTGCTCATCTTGCGCCCCATTGCATCGTTGATAAATCCGTGCATGTATACTGCGTCAAAAGAGTGTTTGTTCATGCTTACCATACTAGCAACGAATAATAGGTTGAACCAGCCTCGTATTTGATCTTTTCCTTCTAGTATGAAGTCTGCTGGAAACATTTCATCAAACAAGTCTGTGCGAACTGGGTAATCAAGGCATAACCAACTACTACAACCCGCGTCTACCCAAACGTCTAAAACGTCAGGACAACGTTTTTTTGTGCCGCCACACTTACATTTTAGTGTTACCCTATCAATATATGGTTTGTGCAAATCTGTTGGAACTTTCACGCCGAGTTTTGCTAATTCTTTTGTTGAGCCGATTACTGTGTAATCATCGCATTTTTCGCACTTCCATACTGGTAGTGGCGTGCCCCAATAGATTTGTTTTGTTATGCTATTATCTCGTAGGTTGTCAAGCCATGAATGAAATTGTCTGCTGCCAGCCCAATCTGGAACCCAATAAGTTTTTTTGTTAAGGGTTTTCATTCGCTCTTTTAAATCTTCAATTTTGAAAAACCATTGTTTTGTTGCGCGAAAGATTATTGGTTCTTTGCAGCGCTCGCAATGCGCGTAATCATGCTCTACTGGTGTGGTCGCGATTAATGCGTCTCTTTTGTCTAGTTCTTCTGTGAATTTTTTGTCGTTAACTCTTGCTTGCAATCCCTCAAAAGCTTTGATGCCATTAAATTTTCCTTGTTCGTTCACAAGGTTGAAAATTGGTAGTTTGTTGCGAACTCCTACTTCGTAATCTTCTGGCCCGCAGCCTGGAGCGCAATGCACTAGACCACTACCTGCTGTTGTGTTGACATACTCTGTGCTCATAAGAACAGTGTGTAATTTTTTGGCTTTTGGAAAATCAATGATGTCCTCAAACGGGTGAGCGTACTTTATGCCTTCTAATTTTTTTCCTTTGAATTCTTCTATGATTTTGTATTTTTTGTTGGCAACCCCTATGATTAATGGTGCTGCTAGTGCTTTTGCTACAATCCAAATTTCATTGTCGACTTTTGCGCGCACGTAATCAAGTTCTGGGTTTACCATCACTGCTAAATTAAATGCTATTGTCCAAGGAGTAGTTGTCCAAATGATTAATGATTCTCCTTTTTGGTTTTCTAGTGGAAATTTTACGAATATTGAATTGTCTGTGACGTTTTTGTATTCTAATTCGTGTTTTGCTGTACTTGTCTCACAACTCGCACACCAAGTCAAAGTTCTTAGGCCCTCGTATAATCTTTTGTTTTCATGTGCTTTTTTTACCAGCCACCAGATGCCTTCAATGTATGAATTGTCTATTGACTTGTAAGGATTCTCAAAATCCATCCACACTCCCATTCTTGTGAAGTCTTCTATCATCAAGTGCATGTTTTGTAGTGCTAATTTTTTGCATTCTTTTACAAATTTTTCAACGCCGTACTTTTCTATTTCTTCTTTGCTCTCTAGTTTTAGTTTTTCTTCTACTTTATGACTTATTGGCAGTCCGTGCATGTCAAAGCCTGCCCTGTCCCACACGTTATAACCTTTCATTCTTTTGTAGCGCATTAGTGCATCGCGTAGTGCTTTGCCCCAGGCTGTTCCAAGGTGTATTCTGCCACTGGTGTATGGCGGGCCGTCTAAGTAGTAAAAGCGTTTTTTCGTGTTATTTTTTGTTTTGGCTTTTTTGTAGACTTGTTTTTTTTGCCAGAATTGTAGAATTTCTTTTTCTAGTTTGTCGGCAACATAACTGTTTGTCATTTTAATTTTGAGAACTGGGTTATTTATAAACTTTAACGTACTGGGGTGTTGCATTTGATGCATACATGTCCATCGTGTTCATCGTCAAATCGGGTGTTTACATCGTAGTCTAATGTCTCACCACACTTTGGACATTTTGGCTCTAAGTAGTTTACGTCGTTAAAAAAATCTACTCCTTGCTGCTGATTCATTTTTCACACCCTAAAACTAGTATGTTTACTTAGGCACTTTGCCATATTTAAAAGTTTTGTTTTAAACAATAAAAGCGAAAGGTTTATATATTAATATACATATTCCCATACTGATATTTGATTTACAATATTAGTTTACAGCATTTTGGAGGTGCATAGTAATGAGAAAAATAGCAGTGATAAACCAAAAAGGTGGTGTTGGAAAGACCACTACAACAGTGAACCTGGCAGCAGGACTAGCACGACAAAATAAAAAAGTACTAATAATAGATTTAGACCCTCAAGGCAACATCAAAAGTAGCCTTCACACCTACTCTAAATATGATATGTACCACGTTCTAACAACTGAAATGCCCGCAACAGAAGCAATAGTGCCACTTGGGCGAAACCTTGATGTTATAACAAGCAAGGAAACACTAACAAAAACAGAGCTTATGATGATAGGACAGCCAAACTGTCAAAAAATACTAAAAGAAAAACTTAATTGTATCAAAGGCTATGATTACGTACTAATAGATTGTGCACCATCACTCGGGCTATTAAACCAAAACGCTCTTTTGTATGCTGAAGAAGTTTTCATTCCTGTAAGCGCTGACGTTTTAGCGATTGACGGCTTGCAAAAAATGATTGAAGCAATTGAAACAATCAACGAAGCTTTTCTGCACAAATTAAAAGTTTCAAAAATCATTCCAACAATGTACGATCAACGAAACAAAATCTGCAAGGCAAGCTTGCAAAAACTGCGCGATGAATACTACACGATTCTAACAGATCCGATAAGAGTCAATAGCAAACTGATGGAAGCGCCAAAACACGGCAAAAGCATCTACGCTCTGGATCCTAAAAGTCGCGGTGCAAAAGATTACTGGCAATTAGTACAGCACGTCATCAACGACGAGCAAACAATTACTGGTAAAGAACAAACACTAATAGCCCCACTAGTCAGCGGAATAAAATTTTAATTTTTTATTATTATATTTTATAAAAATCGTTGTTTTAGTTTTTCTAAGAGGTTTTTTGCTTCTTCGAGTTGACTTGGCATTGCAAGCTCAAAACTTTTCTTGTTAGCAAAGCGCACTTGTTGCTCTCTTAGCGATTGCAAAAAAACATCAACCTCTTTTATAGCACCATAAATTTGGTGTTGTCGTGAAAGATCAATTTCGTGCTTTCTATCATAAAGCATTTGCGCAAGGTTAACCCTTCGCTGCTCAAATGCTCTCATTATATCTGCAAAAGGCATTTTTTTAGTATTCCTCTCTTTGTTTACTCAATTTTTTTACTTGTATTAAAAAATAATCCAAGCAGTCCATGGCGCAAAAAGACGCTTTTTTCATAAGGTCAGGAGGCCCAAAAGTTAGAGTATATGAGTACTCTCGAAACAATGGCTTTTGACATACTGCGCAAAAACTGTTGCGTGTTTCATAATCAACGATGCGCTTTTGTATTAATTGTTTCATGTGATTGCCGCCTGTTTGCAAATCAAACTCTACCTTTTTTAACTCTTGCAAGTCCATGCCTGTTATTGCTTGTCTGACATTCATAAATTTATCACCTCACCATTTTTTGGAGTAAAAACTTTAATGTTTTGATTTTGTGCTAGAATCTTTTGTCTAAATTGTTCTATAGCTTGTGGGTCGCCATGGTTTAGGACAACATTTTTGGGTTTTAATTGTGCTACAAGCTCTAGTAGTTGACGTTGTCCTGAGTGAGCGCTAAAATCGTATTTTTTTACTGTTCCTTTATAGCGTACTTTTAGGCCGTCAAGGTATAGTTTTCCTTCATCGAGTAGTAGTCTGCCGTTTGATCCTTCTGCTTGATAGCCCGTTAGCAAGATGGCGGTGTTTGTGTGATTCCAAAGTGTTGTCAAGTATTGTATTACCGGGCCGCCGTCTAGCATTCCGGAGGTTGTGACTATTATGGAGTTTTCTTTCATTACAACTTTGCGCTGTCTTGGGCTTCGAACCATTATAGTGTTTTGCAAGGCTTTTTTTAATTTTGATGCGTCAGCTAGGTTTGTTGGCATTTTGACAAATTGGTTGGTGATTTTTTTGCCCATTCCATCTAAGTAAATATTGTTTTCTAGTTTTATCGTGTTTAGCATCATTAGTACTTCTTGGCTTCTTCCAAGGGCAAAGGCTGGAATTAATACTTGCCCGCGATGCGATAGGTCTTCTACAGTGTTTAGAAAGTCTTGTTCTTGTGATTGACGGTCTGGGTGGTCGCGATCGCCATAAGTGCTTTCTATTATTAGCACGTCAACGTTTTGTGCTTGCACGTTATGACCTCGTTGCAGTAATGTTGGAGTCTTTTTTATGTCTCCTGTGTAAATTATTTTTTTGTTTTCAATGTTTAATTCTATGCAGGCGCTTCCTGGAATGTGACCTGCGTCATGGTATTTGAAAGTGGCGTTTTTTAGCGAGTAGTCTTTTAGGTAGTTTACTGTCTGCATGTTTTTTAGTGTGAGGTTGATATCTTGATAGTCATAGCTTGGGTGCTCACCGTTTAATAGTTCGACTTTTAGTGAATCCTTTAACAATATTTTTGAAAGTCCTTTTGTTAGCGCTGTAGTGTAGATTGGGCATTTGAGTCCTTGACTAAAAAATAGTGGCAGTGCTCCTACGTGGTCTAAGTGAGCATGACTTACTAGCACTCCATCAATTGTTGAATAATCAAAAGCTTGAGGGTATTCTGTTCCTTCTTCTGAAAGTTTTAGTCCTGCATCAAATAATATGTTTGTATTGCCAGATGTTACTTGGATGCAACTTCTTCCAACTTCTCTTCCCGCGCCGTGTATTGTTATTTTCATTTTATTGTTTCAAAGTCTATGTACCAACGGTTTTGTTTTTTATCATAGTTGAATCTAACATAGTATTTCTTTTTTGAATCTAAGTGAAAAAGTAGTGGCATCGGTATTGTAGTTTCAAAACTGCTGCCTCGCCTGTATAATTTTCTTTTGAGCTCTCGCATTTTGTTTTTTTACTATTCAAAGGGGCTTATAGGAGGGGTGTGTGGTGGTATAGAACCGAGGAAAACCCCTTTGAATAAGTATTTTTTGATTAATCTTTTTAAGAACTAATATGATAACTATTATATAAACTTTTCTATTAATATACTTTATCGTATATTAGCTTATATTTTAGGTTATTAGTAAACTTATAAAAATACTTATAACTTGATTATTTGTAGAGAAAGAGAGAATGTTAAATTTAATTAAAAAAATTATGCTAAACCACGCAACAAAATAGAAACAACAAGACCAATAAATAATCCAACAATAAGCCCTAATAAAAAATCTTTCATGCCATTGTGCATCGTCACACTATCAGTAGCATCGTATGCCAAAAGTTTTTTTTGCAATTGTCCAACACGGCGTCGAACTTTTTGTGCCATCATCTTTTTAGTAGTGGCAGTTTTTATGACAGTAGCAAGTTTTTTATCTTGTATAACATCTAAAATCCAAGGGTGAAAATCATTACGCTCTTTGTTTACGTGATGGCTAAAAGTCACGTCATCCATCACCTCTAAAGCGTCAGCTAACTCTTCTAAACTTTCAATCTCAGCGCCCAAGTGCAAACGAAAAAAACCTTCTCGCTCTACAGGCGCGAGCAATTTTTTTGCTCTCGTAATATTACACACCCCTTATTGATTTTTTACAATGAATTTCAAAACCACTTTTTGACATTCATGCTTATCACTAGCTTCACACAAATCTTGCGCCAAACTGTCTTCGTTGAAAATGTCACGAACCCAATTTGCAAAATCGTTTTTGACAGCGTTGACATGATTGTAAAAAATGTTGTCTGCAATGTGCTCTAATTCTAATGCTAAATCTTTAAGATTTTTGAGCACTTTACCATCTGTCACGTAAAAATACGATTGTTTTGGCGCGTTAACTTTCTTCTTTGCAACTGTTTTCTTCTTGGTCACTGTTTTTGCTGTTGCTTTCTTTGCGGTTTTTTTCTTTGCAACCGTTTTTGCCATTTAATTCACCCCTTTTAATTTATCTGCAAAAGTGCTGATTTTTGGAACTTCAAAATTGTCATCGAGCTTTTTTAGCCTTAATACAATGTCGTGCAGCACGTTAATGTAATTTATGAACCCGTCATACGGGCTGTCGTATGCGTTGAAATACTTGTGAACGTCACCATCAGCAAACCATTTGACACACATATAATAAAAGTGATCGCTGGTGGTGAGTAATCTCCAATCTCTTATTAGTTTGTCATCGCCACTATTTAAAACTTGTTTTTCAAGCAAGTATAATTCTTTTATTGCTGCTTGTTGCATTTTATTGCCAAGCCAAGCGCTTAAATCTCGTTCTAGGTCTGCCCAACTAATAATGTACGGAATGTCTAAAGTGTCTTTGACGTCATACTTTTTGATTACTTGTGATGGTGTTAGAAAATTGTTGTCAGGGTGATTGTAGATTTCTTCTGGCAATTTTTTTAAAAACTCGAAAATTCCAGTGTCTTCCCATTGGTGCTCTCCGAAAGTTTCATAATCCATAAACAAATTAATGACTTCTCCATTGCCATTAACACTGCTAATCCAATGACCAAATTTTTCTGTAGTTAAAGGCCATTCCTTCCAACCACGATTTGAAAACCTAAACGCGATATCATCTGAGAGTTTATAATTCTTGGTTAATAATTTGATTTTTTTCGTGTTTGGCGGCTGGTAGACAAAGTTTGGGCTTCGCCATCCCATAATACGATCCACTCCTTCGCATAGCACAGCGTCAAAGCCCATTTTTTCGACGTGAGCTGCGACTTCATTACTGTAGACTAATTCGGTGTTGCGAAAAATTGTTGGTTTTTGGCCAAACAATTCCTTAATCCTTTTTTGGTGCGTTCTAACCTGGCGGTCAAACTCATCTTTAGAATACATAAACGCTAAACTGTGATAGTATGTTTCTGTGAGCATTTCAACATTGCCAGTGGCTACCAGTTCTTTGAAGCTTTCTAGTACTTCTGGAGCGTACTGCTCAAACTGCTCCAAAGCAGTTCCGCTAATAGAAAATGCAATTCTAAACTCTGGATGTTTTTTTATTAGGTCAAGTAATACTTTGTTAGTTGGAAGGTAGCATTTGTCAGCTACTTTGCGCATTATCCCAGCGTTTTTTTCTTCATCAAAATAATCACTCTTTTTTCCAATATCAAAAATAGTGTAATCTCTAATCCTGTAAGGTTGATGCACTTGAAAATAAAAACACACGCTTACCATTATGCCACAAACCTCCTATGAATATTAAAATTATAATCGCTAACAGCACTTGATAATGCAACGCAAAAATCGCGCAAGTATGTTGTATGCGGATCATCACCAAATACTAATTCTTCTGTCAAATCCTTTAATTGCCTACCTATTGTAATGGACTCATTCAATAATTGGTCTAACGAAGGAGGCACTATGCTTTCTTTTTTTATACTAGATTTTAATATATTTGCAGTTTTAGGATCCAAAAGTAATTTTTTTCCAACTCTTCGCTGCTCTGAAACGTCCAAAAGTTCTGCAATTTTTTGTACATTTTCATAGCTTTGACTTACTCCTCTTTGAGCATTATCAATTTCAATTGCTGCGTGTATAGCCCAAAATTTTAAATCAGGGTTTTCCCCCCAATCAACAAACGAAATATTACTCATCATTCATCCTCCCCATCCTATTAAGTTTCTACCACTATTTATCAAAACCTGATTATAAATGTCTTTTGTTTTTTGTGCAGGCTTGTAAATACAGTGGTCAAATGCTTCCTGATAACTGTTGCTTTGAAGCTCTTGATGTAATTCTTTATGACGTAAGACGCTGACGATCTTGTTGGCCATGTCGTCGACATTCCAAAAGTCGGTTTTTAGCGCGTTGTTCACAACCTCTGAAACACCAGACTGTTTACTGATCAGAATTGGCGTGTTGTTCTTCAACGACTCTAGCGCAACAAGACCGAAAGGTTCACTAGTTGATGGCATCACATAAAGATCAGCCATCTGGAAAGCCTTGTGTACGTCAGCGCCTTTTAAAAATCCTGTAAAGACAAAATGATTATGAAGTCCTAGTTCTGTAACGCGATCAATCATTCGCGGCAGCATGTCACCATTGCCAGCCATTATAAACTTTGTTTTTGGGTGATGATCTACTACTTTTTTTGCTGTTTCTACAAACCAGTCAGGGCCCTTTTGTATTGTAACTCGGCCTAAAAATAATACTGTACCGTGCTCTTCATTAAAAGGTGATTCTTGGCCAATACCATAATGAGGGCTTTCTTGTTCAATACCCCAGTGCACTACTTGAATTTTGCCCGGGTCTAAGCCGTAAGCTTTGATAACGTTTTGTTTAGTGTACTCACTGTTAGCGATTATAACGTCAGCCGCTTGCAAACCTTCAAATTCGCGGTGGCTGATAAATTGGTTAGGATTGCCGCCAGTTCTATCGAATTCTGTTGCGTGAATGTGGGCCACTAATGGTTTTCCTGAAACATTTCTTGCATTAATTCCTGCTTGATAAGTCATCCAATCATGAACGTGAATCACGTCATGAGGTTCTTGAGCTGCTATTAATAGTGCTGCTTTTGTGTAACGTTCAACTTCTGCGTAAATGTTTTTTCCATAAATATCTTTCTCTCCTTTAGTACCTAAGATATCAAAGTTGTGAATCATTTCATCATAACCGTGAGCTGTCTGGTAAGGTGTCAGTACTGTGTTTACACCTTTAATTTTTAGTTTTCCTGTAAGTTTTGCAGTGCCCATAAGTTTTGCGTAAGGGCTTGAAATGCCTTCAGTGTCAGCAGGCATGACAAAAGTGATATCAACGTCAATTGCGCAAAGCCCCTTAGCGAGGTCTCGACAAGCAGTTCCAAGACCGCCACTTTTTATTGGTGGAAACTCCCAGCCAAACATTAAGACCTTCACCAACTCACCTCAACAGAACTAGATAATAATATGTGATAAAGCTTGTAAAAGAAAGGTAGTTTTATTACTGTTAACATCTGTGTATTCCTCTAATGTAGTATTTTTTTGTTACACTAGCGTTGTGAATTGCGCGCTAAGATTAATTCTGTAATCTGTTGTATATAAAGCTTACACATCACTACACGGTAACAACAACCTTTTTTTGTAACAAATTTTATAAAGTCAATAGACACTAGGTAATAAAAAGAGGTGTAATCGCTTGACATTAAAGGCAAACGCAGACTACTTATTTGAAACTTCCTGGGAAGTATGTAACAAAGTTGGCGGCATCTACACCGTGATAACTTCTAAAATAAAACTGATGAGCGAATATTATACTAACTACATCCCTATAGGACCATATGTTAAAGAAAAAGCAAAATTCAACTTCAAAGAAGAAAAACCAGACAAAATATTTGCTAAAGCTTTCAAAGAATTAGAAAAAAGAGGCGTGAAATGCTACTATGGAAAATGGTTAACATCAACTGAGCCGATAACAATACTTGTGGACTTTCAAAACTACAATCACAACGCAAACAACATAAAAAAATGGTTGTATGAAAAATTTGGAATTGATTCAATGGGAGCACCATTTGACTTTGACGAGCCAATAGTATGGAGTTATTGTGTCGGATTACTTCTGGAATTAGTCTCAAAAGAATTAAAAGGTAAAAAAGCAGTCTTGCACTGCCACGAGTGGATGGCAGGAGTCAGCGGACTATACTTGAAAAGTGTTAGTTCGCCTATTAAAACTGTTTTCACAACACACGCGACAATGCTAGGTCGTGCAATAGCGGGAAGCGGCTCACCACTGTACGACATGCTTGAAGGAATTGATGCTGTTGACGCTGCCTACAAGTTTGGAGTTAAAGAAAAGTTTTTCACTGAGAAGGCTTGCGCTAACAATTTTGAAGTATTCACAACTGTCAGCGAAATAACAGGCATGGAAGCTGAAAAGTTATTAGGTAAAAAGCCTGATGTTTTAGTACTTAATGGACTGGATGTTTCTAAATTTCCAACATTTGAAGAAGCCTCAGTGCAGCATCATGCTCATAGGGAGCGCATGCGAGAGTTCATAATGTACTACTTCTTCCCATATTACACATTCGATATTGAACAGTCCCTTGCTTTTTTTATAATGGGACGCAACGAATTTCGAAATAAAGGTTTTGACATCTTCATCAAATCACTTGGTCGTTTAAACGAGCAAATGAAAAAAGAAAAACACAAAAAAACAATCGTAACATTCTTTTGGATGCCATTAGGTACCAGAGGCACAAAAACAGAAGTTAGTCAGAACAAAATAAGCTTCTACCAATTACACGAAGAAGTAAAAGCACAAACACACCACATGACACACAAAATAATCCAAAACATACTAACAAAAAAAGAAAAAATTGACGAAGACCTAATAACAAAAGACTTCCTGAACGATTTAAACCGCTTGAAATTAAACTTTGAAAAAGACAACAATCCACCACTATGCTCACACAACATTGGTGATGAAAGCAACAATGAAACAATAAAAGCGTTTTATGAAAATGGTTTATTGAATAGGCCTGAGGATTGTGTAAAAGTAATACTTTATCCGGTTTATTTGACAGGTGTTGACGGGTTGTTAGATCTTTCGTACTATGAGGCTATTAACGCATGCCACTTCGGAGTATTCCCGTCGTATTACGAGCCGTGGGGCTACACTCCTTTGGAAAGTGCTGCAATGGGTGTACCAGCACTAACAACTGACCTTGCAGGCTTTGGACAATTCATAAAAAGCAAAAACACAAAAAACGAAGGAATATTTGTTCTTGACAGATATCATAAAAGTGAAGAAGACCAACTAAAACAATTCACAAGCATACTACACTCCTACGCGACAATGCACCGCCCAGAACGAGTGAAGCAAAAAATAATAGCTAAAAACTTATCTACTATTGCAGATTGGCGGTTGTTAATAAAAAATTATATTGACGCTCATAATTTAGCCTTGACAAGATGAACCAACTACGAAAAGACTACGTGTTAAACAGATTTGTAATCATAGCTTCGGAGAGAGCTAAAAGACCTGATCAGTTCAAAAAAGAAAGTTCACGCGAGCCAGACGACAAAAAATGCTTTTTTTGCCCAGGAAACGAAAAACTAACACCGCCAGAAATCGGCAGTGTTTTGGATAGAGGCAACTGGTTGATTAGGTGGTTCGCGAATAAATTTTCTGCTGTGAGTCATGATGAAAATGTTCCATTAAGAACTGATAATGATTTTTTTACTTGGGGTTCAGCTTTTGGCTACCACGAAGTAATAGTAGAAACACCTTTGCACACTGAACAACTCTGGGACCTATCAGAAGACCATTTGATGAAAGTAATGAAAGTTTACGCTGACCGTATTGAAACATTATCTAAAAAAGATGGTGTTGAATATGTTGACGTATTCAAAAACCACAAAAAAGAAGCCGGGACATCAGTAGTACACTCACACAGCCAAGTAGTAGCTTATAACTTACTGCCATCAGTTGTAAAACAAAAAATTGAAGATTGTAAAACTAAATTTGATTCTTGTCCTTATTGTGCAATCATAGAGCGCGAGCGCGGAAGCGAACGTTTTGTTAGTGAAAATGAAACGTTTATTGCGATTACACCATACGCCTCGCGCTTCCCATTCGAAGTACTAATAATGCCAAAACGCCACGTTACCAAGTTGGAGGAGTTAACTGATAGAGAGTTCTGCGAGCTAGGACAAATACTAAAACCAATACTCGCAAAACTAAAAGAATTAGGAGCGCCATTCAACTACTACTTCCACTACGGGCCAGGCGACAAAGACCTACATCTCCAACTAGAAATCACCCCAAGACTAGCAACGTGGGCGGGATTCGAGCTCTCCACAGGAACAATCATCAACAGCGTACCACCAGAAAACGCAGCTCGCTTCTACAAAGAAGAATAAAGCTAAAGTATGGGGGTTTCTAGTCCTTCGGATATATAGCCTGCCTTCAGCAGATTGATTGGGAACTCAAATTTTACTTTGCGGTCGAAATTTTCCCATACAAAGTGTGGGAAAAGAACTTAACAGGAATTCCGATGTTAACCAAAATATTACTTAGGGCACACTCAAGAAGGTGCTTCGCACTTTATGTTTAACATTATTGAAGTGGAGAATAAGGATATAATTAGCAAAAGGTTTATATAGTAGTTTATCATATTTCATAGTAAAATGCCACAAATCACTGTAGATTTTGATTCTCGAGAAAATAAAGAGATAGAAATATTCAAAGCAAAAGAAGGGCTTAAGAATAAATCTGATGCAGTTAAAAAGATAATTAGGACATTTTTCAATATTAAGAAATAATGGATGAAAAACGAGGTTAATAATGAGAAGTAAACCAACAGTGATTGATTTTTTTGCAGGGGCCGGCGGTATAAGTTTAGGATTTAAAAAAGCTGGCTTTGAGATCTTAGCCGCTAATGATATTGATAAGCACTGCAAAGAAACCTACAACAAGAACTTTCCAAAAGTTCCCTGCATCTTAAAAGACATTCGTAATTTAACAGCTAACGAAATTTTTCAAGTATGCGGAACAGACCAGATTGACGTAGTTGTAGGCGGACCAGCCTGTCAAGGATTCTCATTAGCAAATATTAAAACAAGAACAGCAGACAATCCTAAAAATAACCTTGTTTTTGAATTTATCAGATTGGTTAAAGATATCAGACCTTCTTGGTTTATAATGGAAAACGTAGAAGGACTAATTCACATGAATAATGGTTCATTCACAAATTCAATCATAAAAAACATGCGAAGACATGGTTATTCCATAGATTTTATCTCACTTTGCGCCGCTGATTATGGAGTACCGCAAAAGAGAAAGAGAGTATTTTTCATAGGCAATAGGATAGGTAAGAAAATAGAAATTCCAAAAAAAAAGTTTGGAACTGAAAAAAAACCCCATATTACTGTAGAAGAAGCTTTAGGTGACTTGCCTGAAATAGATAATCAAACTGGAGGGTATGCATTTTGTGAATATACTACCGCGCCAAAAAATAAGTATCAAAAGAAAATGAGAGGAAGATCAAAGAGTGTGCATAATCATTTAATTACAAAGAGCAGTAAATTAATTCTTGAAAGATATTCAAGAATTCCGCCAGGAAAGAATTGGAGCGCACTTCCCGATTCACTTAAGTCAAAATGTGTTAAAGAATCAGGAGGACACAGTTATTTGTACAAAAGACTGGAACCAAATTCGCCTGCCAACACCATTGCTAATTTTAGAAAAGCTATGATGATACATCCTTTTGAGGATAGGGGACTTTCAGTTAGAGAAGCCGCTAGATTACAATCATTTAATGATTCTTTTGTATTTACTGGAGGAATAAGTTCGCAACAACAACAACTAGCTAATGTTGTCCCTCCTTTGTTAGCTCAAGCCATTGGAGCGCAAATTATTAAAACATTATAAATTCTTAACTAACTATGTCAGATAATCTTACTAAGAGTCAAAGAAGTTATTGCATGTCTAATATTAGGAGCAAATGGACTACACAAGAGAGTAAAATCCATAACTATCTTAAAGGAAATAAAATAAAACACAAAATGCACCCAAATATTACTGGTAGTCCCGATATTCTGTTAACCAAAAATAAAACTGTAATATTCTTACATGGGTGTTTTTGGCATAGATGCCCAAAATGTTTTAAGGAACCTAAAACAAGAATGGAATATTGGATTCCTAAAATAGAGAATAATGTTAAAAGGGATAAAAGAAATGAAAGGAACTTGAAAAAAGAAGGTTATAAAGTATTAAAATTATGGGAACATGAGATTAAGAAAAATCTCAAGAAATGTGTTAAGAAAATTGAAAAATACAAATAAACAAGTTGTTAGTAAACTAAAGGAAATCATCTATGAAGAGGAAAAAAAGATATCTCAATTAAAATATACTAATGAAGTCATACATAAAAAGATAGTTCTATTCGAGCTAATCCGAGCTTTTGATCTTTTTTTCTTGTTTCAAACGAATAAAAAGAAGATGATTTCGAATTATACATTTGGATTTAATGAAGCTTTAAGGATTTATTATGGGAGTTATGTGAATAAAGGCAGATTTCCACTATTACATTCAACTAAACACACTTGGAGTTATGCTAATTCTATCATACAACACTGTGGGAAAATCGGTTTTTGCAGAAAAATTATATCTTTTATTGAGGCTAATCTAGCAGATGCCACGCTACGAAATCAAATTATTGAAGTTATATTCAAAAAAGGCGGTGTGCCCGAACAAGCAGATGTTGAGGCATATGATTGGGCTCAAAATCTAGTTGATAAACATGTTTTTAAACCAAAAACTGATGAAATTAAAAGAAATATTGAGAGTATAAAAGAGCTTTTACGAAATAAAGTAGCCAAGTGGAAGAATCATTTTATTCAATATGATACTAATCCAGAAATAGATAAATATTTTGACAAATTAGCTTATTATTCCATATCTTCTAAACACATGTATAGTGAATTTCCTCAAGATGCGAAATTTGGAGGAATTAAATACAAAACTTATTGCAAATTTGTACACATCCAATGCGCTGTAGCGCTTAAGCATTATTATTTTTGCCATGAATTGTTGAAAAAGGAAAAGGGCATTGACTCGAGAGATATATTTACAATTCCGCGAGACAGAAAGTCTGTTATTACCTCTTCGGCTAGATACTTACGAATATCTGAAAAGGAAGCCGAGCAAATCTTATGTTGTCTTACACTGTCAACTGAAAACTACGAGCATCACACTTCTCTTCCAGAAGGTGTATCTCCCCCTTATATCCAAGTTGGAGAGAATAGTCTAGCACACTCCATCATTGGATCGACAAATCAACCGATTAAATTTCTAAATAAAGAGCTTAAGAGAAGATTTAAAAAAGATTATTTTAACGCAGTTAATGCTAGAGAGAAAAAATTTAGAAAGGAATTATATCATCTTTTTCCTGAAGATTATTATTTTAAAAGTAAATCACGTATTTACATAAAATCTAGTGAAGGTTCTACTGACATTGATGCTACAATTTATGATTCTAAACATAACATTCTTGGTTTGTTCCAGCTTAAGTGGCAGGATGTATTTGGGGGATCATTAAAGGAAAGATACAGTAGAATTTCTAATTTATATCCTGCAGTAAGCAAATGGCTAGACAAACTTGAAAAATGGGTAGAAGAGACGAACAGTGCAGAATTACTAAAAAGACTTGATTTAAAAGAAAATATAATTCCTTCAAAAGTCTTTATTTTTGTTATCTGCCGCCACAATGTGTTTTTCACAGATGTTAAGCCAGATAAAAGGGCGGCTTGGTCTTCAATATGGCATATGTTACAAGCTATATCCAAAATCCCTACATCCACCCATAATAAGATTGGAAAGCTTCATGAAGAATTAAAAAAGATAGAAGGGAAAATTTTCAATGAAAAAATTGACATCGAAGAAGAAAAATTCGAAATATCTAATTATACAATTAAGTTAAAAACAAAAGACTCATGATAACTTAAATCTTAGAAGTAATCACCTTCGCAAGTTCTTCTGACGTTATGCTTCCATCTATAAGTTTTCCAATAGAATTAATTTCATCAGAAATTACTTTCTTAAGCATAATTTTGAAATTATCAGAATCATTTTGGTAATCCCCAGTAATTAATTTTTTTGATAGCTTCAGTGAGCCATCATAACACCTAACTATTTCTTCGTCATTTAGATCTTTTGTTTCTACACCGCTTAAAATCGAGTTTAAACATTGGATAAACAAACGAGTATTCTCTCTAGATGTGTAATTCTGCTCCGTCTCAATCTTTTCTTTGTCCCAACTATCAAATCTTTCTTCGTAGTTAATAAATGGACTGTCAAATAAGTAAACCCATTCACTCCATTTTCTTTTCAAAGCAATTTTTTTTGGATAACCTGCAAGTCTAAAACAATATGCAACATGAATTCTGTTAGGTCCCCTATCTTTTGCTAAAAGACCTTCTGGAGCATGGATTCCGACATTCAACCAGAATAATTTTTTTTCGCTTGGTTCAACCAAACCAGATTCAAGAAAAATCTTTCTTAAAGTCAGTCCAAATTCCCAGTAGGCCTCAACTTTATTTCTTGTTCTATTTCCCACAACTATTCTTAGATTTTTAAGTCTTGATGTCAACTGAATCAATCTTTTTTTTACTATTTCATTAAGTTGTATTGCTTTTTTTTTATCTTCTTCAGATCCACCTATTCCCTTAATAGAATCAAAAAGGTATTTTCCGTTTTTATCAATTTCAACAATAATTGTCATTTTTAATTCATCTCAATTAAAGCGTCACCTACAATTTCATGAATCTTTAAAAAAGCCTCAGCAGGTGATGTATCAGGATTTAAAAGGATATCTTTGAATTTTTCAGCTACACCAGTAAATTCTTGTTCGACAATAGCAATTGCATACGCCTGACACAACATTTGTTCTTTAATATACTCTTGTTTAACTTCAGACTCATATGAATTTGCAAATCTGTATGAAGGATGGCCGTCATTTAAAACAAAAGTATATCCTGAAGCCCGATCTCCTTGATACCATGAACGCCTACCATCTTTAGGATCATCCGCCATTAATGTTTTATTAAAAATTGACCTTCCTGGAGGATCCATACCAACATAAAATATAATATTCTTTTTCCCTAAGTGTTGTCCTTTTATCATATTAAGGGCTGGCTCATTTTGGAAAAGTCTGACACTGAAATAAATTTCACATTTACGTTCATCAGCATTAGCTGGACCTTCATTAACAGCTATAAACTGCTCTCCAGAAATATCTAAAGCATCATATGCAAATTCAATATCCGACATTGCTTGCAACTTAAATTCTCTTTCAGTTCTAATTTCTTTTAATATCCTTACATTACCGGATGTGCTAGGAGATTTTCTAGCAACTAAATCTACATTAATTTTAACATCTCTAGCACTTTTGTTGGATACTTTAAACATTATATTCCTTATTGATTCTGTTATTTCAACACGATTAGATTTAGCTCTTGGAAACAAAGGAGCATAAGCTGTAACTGTAAATGGACTTTCTTTATTTTTCGGTTCTTCTCGTCCCAACCAAAGCATTCTTGAAACTTGACACATCTTCTCTCCTGAGTTCTTATTATTTACTTTTGCAAAAACAATAAGTCCTTCTCCATTTCTAAAATCGCAAGTTTCTATTTCAAAGGGCTCACAATTAATTTTCTTACGTTCATTTGGTTGCAGATTAAATTCTTTCTTACACAATGTTTTTATCTTATTTTCAGGTCCTCTTTGTTCCGCAGTTAAGAAAAGTTCAACCTGTTGTAACCGGTTAGAATTATTTTTAACTTCATATACCATAGGACCAACAGAATCTCCAAAATCTATCCTTTTTGTACCTTCATGGGGCAATTTAAATGACTCAATTGTAATCTCTACATCTTTTGATTTTGGTCCAACAAAAAACTCAGAAATCAATCCCAATTTCCTTGCAACTTCATTAATCTCTTTCATTGCGTCCAACATGTCTTGTTGAGAACGTCTTTCATCACTTGTTGTTCTTATGCCCAAGCGTTCTTGGAATCTTTGTAAATGTGTATTGACTACTTGTCTAATTTGATTTGGAGCACTATGTCTAAAGTTAAAACTATAGTGTGTTGTTCCCTCACTCTTTTCAATTTCTTCTTCGAGACCAGAATCTAATACCACATACCCGCATATTTTTTTAACTATTGTATGATTAGGGTATATGCTTTTCATGTATCCTATCTTCATTCGTTTTCTCTGAATCCAGAATCCCCTTAAATCATCGTCCAACAAATCAGGCGATAGAGCCAGCCTTAATTCTTTAATTTTATAAGTTACATTTTGAACAACTATAGGTACATGTTGTTGCTTATAGATTTTCCATTTAGTTCCATTCTCCTCTGCATTTACAATGCTCTTAAGTGGGTCGCTTAATTGGACTTGTTTTATCTTTCCATCAAATTCTATAGTAATCTTTGCATTAAACTTTTGTATTATTTCCCACCAACTTTCCTCTATCATCTTAATAAATGATAAAGTATAATCATTCATAATCTCTAGTTTATCTTCTCTAAACGAATTTATAATTGAATCGACTATCTCTTCTTTCAAATCAAAAATAGTAATCCTTGTACCTGGCTTATCCAATGGGGTTATAACCCCCTTGCCGAGTTTATTAACGAATTGTTTAGCGTCTTCATCTTGAAGAGGAATTGGATTTTGCTTTAGACTATTTCCTATTAATTTTCGCTCAAAAGCAATATATTTTAAATCATCATACCTAAGCGAATCACATAAAATTGCGGCTGATTTAGAAGCTGCTTGGAATATTAGTTTCCCCCTACCAAAACTTCCTGGTCCATAGTTGCCACCTGAATCAAATCTTGTTAAGAATCTGCTTAAGTTTTGTTCAGAAGTCAGTTTTCCTTCTGAAGACCATTTATCAATGTCTCGAACAGATAATAGTTCGCCAGTTAAACCTTTTGTCCCTTCGTCGGTAAAAGAAAGAGTAAATTTCCCGTCTATCTTAAAAAGTTTGAATCTGAAACACCAATTCTTATAGGAGTTTGGTTCGCTTCCATGTAATCTAGCTCCAACCCCATTTTGAATTGCATCTTTTTGTATTCCATGGGATATACCTTTTGCTGGTTCACTCTCATATTCCCTAGCAATCTGTTCAATCTGCTGCAAATCATTTTGAGGGGTGTTTACATATTCTTCATTCTGATCTGGTATGCTTGTTTCTTCATCTTCCATTTTACCACCTACAGTTCTCCAATAATTGTATAATCATTCCTTTTATCTTTAACAATACCTAATTCTCTCAATAAGGAAATCTTTGCAGATGCAAAGCTCCTCGCATAATTGTAAAGTTGTTTCTTGAATTTTTTTTCATCATTTCTTGCTCTTTCGCTTCTTGATAAAATGTGTTGCTTAAACTTTTCATTGTTCTCAAACCAACTCCATAAATCTTTGTTACCATTATTGCCTGATTTAAGAAAATTATAAACTTCTTCCAAGACAGAATATTCTTTATACCCTTTTTTGTCTAGTTTCTTATAATAATCAACAAACCAATCCTTTTCTTCTGGAGTTAATATCTGTTCTGTTTTGCCCTCATCAAATACATTATTTTTTAATTGTGCAAACTCCAGTCCTTCTTTTGTTAATGAGACTTTGATTTTATTCCATTTTTCTTTCCACACATCATCAATAGCTTTTTCGATTGGCTCAGCAGTGACCAACCCCATGTTCGCAAATGTCCTTAGAAAATGATGTACTAATCTGCTACCTTCCTTATCCTTTTTAAGATTAGGAAATCCTTTAAGGTGAGATAAATTATGTTTGCTGATTAAATTAATTGAATCACTCATTAAATTGCTCAATACTATAGTATCAGAACTCTCTTTATGCAATTTCCAAGCTAAAACTCTGCTTAAAAATTTGGGAGCAAAGAAATCATTGAACATCAACCAAGCTCCCCATGTTTTAGTTTCATCATCTGCTATTACTAAGCCAGATTTTAATTTTATTGGTGGTGGAATCTGTAAATATTCTATTGTCTTATGTTCTTGAACTTTAGCAGATACTATTTTAATCTCATCAGAAATAATTTTCTGGCTTTTTTTGCCAAACCCACACAGCGGACATCCATCTTTATTTTGATTCAAATCAAATTCTGTGTTGCATTTTCCGCATTTTATCCTGTTGTCCTGGTTTGAAAATAATTCCACTTTTAACCACCTACAACTCAGTAGAACATAACATATATATAAAAGTTTCGTTAAATAGTCTTATATAGTCACTATTTGATAATTTACAACTAATAAATACGTTAAATAGTTTATAAAGTTTATGTTATTGTTTTTTATACCATTGTATAGTTTTTTTTTAAGCCTTCTTCAAAACTAGTAGTTGGGTTAAAGCCCAAAACTTTTTTTCTTTTTTTACCGTTTCTTTTTTATATAACTTTGTTTTGTGTGTTTTATGCGTTGGTTGGATGATGTTTTGCAAATTGAATGTGGTACTAAGGACTTTCTTCACGAGAATCGACATTATAGAAAGGATGATTCTGGAGTTGTTGTTCCAACGAGGGATTGGCCTGACAGGATTTGGGCAGTAGCAAGTAATTCTTTTGATTACGCTCAAGCACAACGGGAAGCAAAGCTTCTAAGAAAATCAATACTTGATGAGAGCATTCCATATAATGTTAGATTAGAATTTAATGGTAATTCTAGATTTCAGGGTGGCAGGGTGATGGACGCTTACCTTTTAGGAAAAATCAAGTACTTCGAAGCAAAAGATGAATTATTAGAAGCTGCAACTCACGATTTAAACGAAGAAATGAGAGCAATATCTATTGAAGCTTTAGGATTAATGAAAGAAAGAGTGTCCCAGCAAGCTTTAGGAATTGCCACAATTTTAATCGATGATAAAAGTTCTTGGGTTAAAAAAATAGCAGCGAAAACTTTGGGAGAATTAAATAATCCTGTTGCAATACCTTATCTTAGGGATTCAATTGATGAAATACTGCCAATAATCAAGGATTTAGAAAAACAATGCTTAACTGAAGAGCCAAAATGGGAAGAGTGTAGGCAAGCTTCAATGATTTTAGAAAACGCCATTGTTTCATTATACAAATTAGATCCTTTAATTGGCAGGGAAGCTTTAGCGCAAGCAATGAATTCTTCAAGCGCTCACGCAATACACCACGCGAAAAGAGCTTCTTTTTTGTTGAAGAATTAATTTTTAGTCTTTTAGGTCGTCAAAGCCTATCATTTTGAGAAAATCTTCATGACTCATTTTAGGCTCTTTAGGTTTTGGTTGTGGCTCTTCTAATAACCCGTAAGATTTCAAAACATCCTCGCTAACCCTGCATCCCGCACTGCACTTATCGTCTCCTGTAATTCTATAATCACAAAATAATATGTATGGTTCTCCATCATCAGGTTCTGGCAAATCAGTCCATTTAATTCCAATATAGCACGTTTGAGAATTCTCAGTTGTTTGTAAAGGATACAACTCCCAATCTTGCATGTCTTTTATTGAACGATGTAATTCGTATTGAATGTTTCGCTCGAAAAGTCCTAATCTAGAATAACTGCCTGCTTCTTTGTTAAAGCGCACCATTCCTTTATCGTCAAGTGTCAAACAAGCGCTTAAATCGTCTATTGAATCAACAATTGCGCTAACACCATCTCGAAACCTTCTAGGATCTATTTCAACACATTTGTTGACAAGATCGTCTAATTTCATCTTGCCACCATTCAACAATACTTGTTGTATTGGAACAAAAGTTCTAGACCACTGACCCATTTTATTCTTCTCTTGCCATATAATTTCTTAGAATTCCTAACAGGGAACTTTTAAAATTATCTAAATATCTTTCATTTCCTTCTAAGTCATTAAACAATTCGCTTAATTGACTTGCAAGATCGTCACGTGCGTCTTGTGCATCTTTTCCAACGCCTAAAATGAAATGTTCCAGTTGTTTAGATGTAGCAATATAGCCAAACCCTTCACCCTCGTATACAACACTAACATCTAAAGGTTTTAATGTCGTGTAAGGTCCTGGAAAACTTGTTATTGTCATATCTTTTGGCGTTCGCATTTTATTGTTTTCCCCTATCTTCATAAGTGAATGGAGTTCTTGTCTTTAATGCTTTTTCAATCTCTTCTGCTGTCGTACCACTTATAGTAAGCGTTGTTTCATGGAGAAAATAAACAGCGTCAATCCTACCATCAAGTAAACCGTAAGGTCTTGAGGTATGGCTTTGAAAAGTGCAAAATACACCAAACTTTAGTTCTGGATCAAGCTCTTGAAGAGCTTTTTCTAATTGTGCCGGTTCTACTTGCCAACCTTCTTTGTCAACAACTTTAAGTCCTATAACGTCAATCATTCAAAACTCAAAATTAAACTTATTTAAAAAAATATTGTTGTCACCAAAAATTTACGAAAAAACTAGTGTTATTGAGTCTCTTGTGTTTTTTGAGAATTTTCTTTTTCGACTCTCATTGTTACGTAGCCCATTGTTAGTGTTCCAACGCTTGTTTCTTCTATTATTGGAATATTAATGCTTTCATTAATCGCTCTTTCTAAATTATCACTGGCTTGTTGTGCTAGCACGTCAAAATCTTCATCTGATGCTCTACCCGGAAGAGTTGGTACTTCAGCGCCAAGGTAAGCAAAATATCCCATTGCGTCAGGCATTAACCTAAAAGACTCAGGCATATTCTCAAAAGGATGTGGAAATAAATAAAACTCAGTGCCTCCTGGTGACATCCCGACAAGAGCGTCGGCTCCTGGAGCTCCAGCGCATAAAAAGTTAAAGTTTTCCGGTGATAGAACAAGTTCGTAATGTGGTTTGTGATCAACAAAAGTTCTGTTGACCTTCATGACTGGGTGCATTGTTGTCATCAACTATGAAAAAAAAACTTATTAATAAATATTCCTAAGTTTTTTATATAAGTTATTTTAAAGAGTTTTATGGAGTTTGATGGTGATTTAACACTTTTAGAAATATTAGACCGGGGAATATCTATTGGTACAGCAGTGACACTTTCTTACACACAATTAATGCTTAAAAAACGAGCTGTTTTTGATGGTCTAAGAACTAAAGAAGAACGTTTAATGGCCTGCCAGGAATTTGATCAAATGTACTTTCAATTTGATAAATTAATAGAATCTTACGACGTTGACTCAAATTACCTTCAAAGTACTGGCTTGGCAGAAGTGTTAAGAAAAGCTGAACAATTAAAAAGTGATGTGCAACTCGAAGAAAAAGCGTTAGGCCCTCCATTCTAGTCTTTTAAGCTTATTACTTGAAAGCCTACGGCATTTTGAGTTCTTAACGAAATTCATCTGTCGACATATTTATATTATAAGAAATCAGCTTATTAGATTATGGAACATCTTGCTATAATGAAAAAGTCATTAGATTATCTTGAAAAAATAAAATCTGGAGAAAAAGTAATTGAATCAAGATGGTATAGTTCAAGAATATCTCCTTGGAATAAAATAAGAAAAGGAGATTTTGTATATTTCAAAAATTCAGGATGTGCAGTAACTCTCAAATCAAAAGTAAAAAAAGTTATCCAGTATGATGATTTGACTCCAAATAAAATTAAAGTTGTTCTTTCAGAATTTGGTAAGGACATTGGAATAAAAGATTTGAAAACTTTTTTTGAAGAAGTTAAATCTAAGCGTTACTGCATTTTGATATTTTTAGAAAACATTAAAGAAATATCTCCTTTTTTTATAGATAAGATCGGATTTGGTATTATGTCTGCGTGGATTTCTATCGAAAATATTAATCAAATAAAAAGGTAAATTCCTAAACTCAAAAGCTTGTGGCCAAGTCTTTTTTTCGATTCTCATTTTATCGCCCAATATTTTTCACTGTTTTGTGCTTTTTGATAAGCTTTTTGAAAGCTTTGCTCGTCAAACAATCGACCTGCAATGCCTACAATGTAAGGTATTGCATCATCATAGCCTTGCATGCTTAACATTTCCGGGTCTACAAATATTCTGCCATCATTTAAGCAAATAGTTCTTGGACGGTCCAAAAGAAACAATGGTTCTTCAAGGCTTGTTCCATCATAAGGACTATTTTTTCTTCTTGGTATTACTATTCCTTCACAAAATGGCAGGTAATTAACTTTTGTTTCTAAACCATCAACTTCTTGAGTGCTTTCTAAATCATTAAAATTTTCAGTTGTCCAACAAAGATCAAAACTATAAACTCCATCAGTAATAACAGCAGTATGTTGTGGAATATCTAAACTGGTAAGTTTGAAAAACATTTGCTTCCAAGGACTAGGATACGATCCCTCAATCACTGTATTAAAAGAAACCTTTTCTTTTTTAGTTTTTGATGGCAATATTATAAGATCTCCCATGAATATTATAATAAAAACTTATTTAAAAAATTAATCGTTTCTGAAGAATTCTCGTAACACTTTTTTTGCTCTGGTATAAAATGATTCTGGTTGCACCGGCAAGGGTTCTGGTTTTGTGAATGTTTGATCGCTCTCAACAGTTGGCATTTGATAATGGTAAGCTGGTGGTTGTTCAAGCATTCTTAAAGGGTCAAAAACTCTGATATCATCGCCTGATATGTGAAAAAGTGATGGTATTCTAGAATTATAAAATAGTGCTGGGTTATCATGACCCTCTTCACTGGCCTCTTCTAATGCACTTAATGGGTCTTTACCATGACTCACTACAAGTCCATTAGCAAGTGCTACAAACTCATCAATGCATTCATTAGCAATAGTTTTTACCATACAAAGAGTGTATTAAAGGTTTATTATAAAACTAGCCCTTTTTTATACTTTTAACATATTATTTTATTATGAAAATATTATTAATTGTTGGTGTTGTTCTTTTATCTTTTGTTCTGCTAGGGTTTGCTGGTTTTGCTCCGTGCTCTCAAATCTTTGGCCAGGTAACGAGCAAAGTAATAACAACAGAGAAAACTGTTTTTTTAACATTTGATGATGGGCCAAGCCAAAACACACTAGAAGTATTAGAAATATTAAAAAAACATAATGTTAGCGCAACATTTTTTCTAATAGGACAAAACGCTTTAGAAAACCCTACAATTACAAAACAAATAGTCGCTCAAACCCACTCCATAGGTGTTCACTCTATGACACACCCATACTTATTCAATAATAATCACGGCGAATTGTCAAACGCTAAAACAATTATAGAAAACATAACAAATCAAAAAGTAGCATTGTTCAGACCACCTTACGGTTTTAGAACACCAACCACTATAAAAACAGCAAAAAACCTAAACATGACAGTCATCACGTGGACTATTTTCCCACGCGATTACAAAAATTCAAAAGATGTTATAATAAAAACAGTGTTGGACAATTTAGGGCCAGGAGCAATAATAGTACTCCATGATCACACTGGCAACAGAAATAATACTTTAGAAGCACTGCCAATAATAATAGAACAATCAAGAATTCAAGGTTACCAGTTTAAAGTGTTAAACTAATGTTATGCTGCTACTTCTCGCAATTCAATGTCAAGAATTTGCGCAATTTGTTGAATCGTCAAACTCATTGCTTTAACAGTATCTAACATGTGTTTTGGATTAATACTTTTTTCCACATATTCTCTTAAATTTTTAGTGCCATCAATAATATTTTTTAGTTTTTTTGCAACATCACCTTTACTGCCATGCTTGTCTAATAATTGTTTGCAAGCAACTCTTATTTGATCAGACATGTTCAGGATATCAGTGGTTTGTCCCCGGTATATCAAATCTGTTGTAGCGTGTACCATTTGGTTTAAACTGTTCATTTTAAAATACCTCAATAAGTTTTATACTATTAAACATTTATAATTTTTTGTAAAAACTTTATAAACTACAAGTTCTGTCAAACAATAATGGATGACTTTGAAAAAAAGTATGGTTTTGTAGAAGACAAAAAAAGAAAAGCTTTTCATCGTGGGCGAATAATGTTTGTCATCAAAGACAATCGATTGTTTATTGCCCCAAAGGGTGTTGCATACTCTCACGCAGTGTGGTTTGAGCGCGAAGATTGGATGAAATTTAACGATGACAGTTTTATGAATGAAAACGTTCGCGGCCGTGTTGACCCACAAGGCAACATTGGATTCTATGTAGGCTACGATTTTAGCGTAACAGAAAAAGCAGAAAAAACCTTTTTTAAACATTTGAAAGAAATAGTAACAAAACTTAACGTTCAACCAACTGCCTTAGTGTATGGTGGACTAAAAAAAATTAGTGATGATAGCTTAGGACCTGCAAAAAATTATGGCACTGTAAAAGAATTATTAAAAAATGTTGACTAAACTAAAAAAAGATTTAGTAAAAGCTTCTAGTAAAGAAAAAGCAATAGTCCTACAACGCTTTTTCAAAACAGGACCAGGACAGTACGGTGAAGGAGACGTGTTTTTAGGTGTTGTAGTTCCAGACCAACGCAAAATAGCACAACAATACGTTAGCCTATCATTTAATAATATTCAAGAATTGTTAAACAGCAAGTTTCACGAGCACCGCCTAACAGGATTATTAATACTGACATATCAGTATGAAAAAGCGACTGAAAAAGAACAAAAACAGATTTACGAATTTTACTTGAAAAACACTAAAGCAATAAATAATTGGGACTTAGTTGACGTCACAACCCCTAAAATTGTTGGCGCGTACTTAATAGACAAAGATAAGTCAATATTGTACAAACTTGTAAAAAGCAAAGATTTGTGGGAGCGAAGAATTAGCATTCTTGCAACTCACTGGTTCATTCGCAACAATCAATTCAATGACACAATAAAGATTAGCGAATTATTACTAACTGATTCTCATGACTTAATACAGAAAGCTGTTGGTTGGATGCTGCGAGAAGTCGGAAAACGAGACGAAAACACTTTAATTAAATTCTTAAACACTCATTATAAAATAATGCCAAGAACAATGCTACGCTATTCAATAGAAAGATTAAACAAAAAACAGAAAGCTTTTTTTATGAAAAAATAATGATTATTTTTTATCATGTCTATAAAATGGCATTCTATTCTTAATACTTGGTAGGTAAACGTGAAATGGAACAGTACCGCGTAATAACCCGTCAAAAAAACGTTCTAATATACTAAAATATTCTTCTACATTTTCTGATTCTAGATTTGTTAGAAAACTTTCAAAAAGTGTTTTTGAAGCTCTCTCAACAGTACTTTTGGCACATAATGCTTCTAGCATCCAATCGTCAACACTACTAACAGTTGCATAGGAAGCTTTAATATTTGGTAAACAGTACCTATGGCTTTCTCTAATGTAACCTAAATCTTCGAGTTGTGTAATGGCTTCTATCCTGTCAGTTGCAGTAGCAACTAATAAATTTTTAAAACCATCAACGCCAAACTCATTATTTACACTATCAACTATTTTTCCAGCTTGTGACATTGAAAATTGGAAAGAAAATGTATATAAAAAATTATGTTTTGATTTGTAGTCCTTCTATCAGTCCTTGTTTGCTGTTGAACCCGCTTAATAGGTTGAAGACTGTTGGTTGTCTTTTGTACTCGTAAGTTGTCACAGTGATGTTTAACGTGTCTTCTATTACTTGCAGTACTTCTTGTTGATTGCCTAAAACGTCCACTAGGCCTAGTTCTTTTGCTTTAGAACCTAAATAAATTCTACCATCAGCCAGTCTATCAACTTGTACGAATGATAAATTCCTATTGGTAGCGACTTCTGCTACAAAATAATCGCGCATTTCATCAAGTGTTTTCTCTAAGTATAGTCTTTCTGCTGGTGTTAATTCTTTAAATGGTGTGCCCATGTCTTTGAACTCTCCTGAGACAAGTCTTTGATAAGAAACATTGTACTCTTCTAAAAACTCTGAAAAGTCTAAGTATGAGCCAATGACTCCGATGCTTCCAGTAATTGACAAAGGGCTTGCTACTATAACGTCTGCTGAGGAGGCTACCCAGTATCCGCCGCTGGCGCCGACTTCTCGAATCCACGCGACTGTTAACTTGTCACTTTTTGCAATTGCGCGAGCAATCTCTTCACTAGCAACCGCTGTGCCGCCAGGACTATTAATTTTTAGAATAATCGCTTCGACTTTAGGGTTCTCATTAGCATCATTTAAGAATTTTAGGACTTCATCAGCACTGCCAACTGATAGTCCTTGACCGTCAGAGATGACTCCCTCTATTGGTATTATTGCTGTGTTGCCAGTCTCGCCCCAAATGCTTTCAATAGTTGACGCGATAAACATTGCAAATATTGATAGTATTATCAAAAATATTATTGTAAAGCGTAGCGGCCTGATTGTTTGAGGTTTTAATATTATGTTTTGTTTTTTAACCATTAACGTCACCAATATCTAAATTGTCAAAAATTTTTATTTCTTTGTCAACATGTAATAATCGTGTTTTGGATAATATGTTTGATAATGTCTTATTTTTTAAAACTATCGCGATTGGATCAATAAACCATAGTATTATGAAAGGAAATATTGGTATTAAAAAAAGGTTTGCCATAACACACGATAAAAAACCGTTGTGCTCTTGTACTGTTTTGGTTATCATTTTTCCTGGTGTTTGCCCTAAATAATATTCTAATATTGTAAAGTATAAAAAGAAAAATAAGAACAGTACCAAGCTGACAAACTGTATTTTAAAAGTTGCCAGTGACTCTTGTGTTATTACCATCATGCGCGATGGTGCAAGGCTTTCAAATAAACTGCTAAAGGGCACTCCTACAACAAACCATAATATTATCATGTCAATAATAAACGCTGATAAACGTCGCATTGGCGTTGCCTCAAAAACTAGTCTTTTAGCCATTATTTTCTAAAAGTGTTTTAATTATTTTTATAGTTAATTGTTAGTTGCGGGAATAGTTTTATAAATACTCGGCGGTTTTGCACGTTTTGATGAAGAAAAAGCCACAACCACAATTGAGTGCTGAAGAGCAAGCAGCAATGCTGCGCCGCACTCGCATTCCTAAAGAACCTGAGAGTTTTGGTGTTATTGACCAACGTCTTGGCGGTAATCGCATGAGAGTTCGCTGTTTAGATGGCAAAACACGCATTTGTCGTATTCCAGGAAGATTAAAGCGCAGGTTGTGGGTTCGAGAAGGCGATATTGTTATAGTGGAGCCTTGGGAGTATGGCGGTGACGCAAAAGGCGATATTGTGTTCAAATATCGCCCTATACAAGTTGATTATTTAAGAAAAAAGGGTCTTTTAAAGCAACTTGACGACTTCGAAGAATTCTAAATTCACCACTATAAAATAGAAACATTTTTATATAGTTTTTCTTGACATCACGTCATGAAGCGCGAAATCACAACAAAAATTTCTATGCTAGCAAGCCTAATACTAATTTTAGTGCTACTATCAAAACTAAACAATTTCGACTTCATAATACAAGCAGTGCTACTAACAGGACTAATAGTATTAAGTTCTTTAGCACTAGCACTCGACAAAAGCAAAGAACAAACAATAATGCAAACACTATTTTTTAGTGCGGTAATCGCCAACAGCAACTACTTTTACTTCAAAAACCCAACACTACTAGTACCACTACTAACACTAATAGCATCAATAGGACTAGTAATAACACTAACAGAAAAGAAAAAAAGTTTAGTGCTGCCACCACAGCTGCCAGAACTGCCAGAAAACCTAGAAGTAGAAACAACAATCACAGAACCAGCATACATTGTTGAAAACTACAAACCATCAAAACTACAAGTTTACAACGCAAGAAAAAAAACAGCAAAGAAAACTGTTAAAAGAAAAGCTACTAAGAAAAAAGTTGTTAAGAAAACCGTTAGCAAAACTTACAAACCAGGAAAATACGTAGCGTCCACTGGCTCTAATGTTTATCATTCTCCAAAATGTTATTGGGCAAAAAAAATAGTAAAACAGCGCAGAACATGGTTTGACACAGAAGCACAAGCACAAAGACATGGTTTTAAAAAACACAGTTGCCTAAAAAAGAAATAAAATGTTAACGCGCAAAGAAAAAAGACTTCTAAAAGAAAGCACAGCTGCTTGTAAAATGGCCGCTCTTTGTTATGACAATAATCCAGAATTATCAGCAGAATTAATGGGAGAAGCTAACAGAGCAGCCAATACTATTAGAGCACAAGTCAGAGGTGAACCTACAGCAATTCAATCTCACCAAAATCATTTAGAAGAACGCACAAGACTACAACAACCTTACGCATCAAAAAATCATTCAATGTTAGAAGAAGCTAGTATGTCAGAGCAAAAAGCAATATTTGCAAAAATGAGAAAGCAATTAGGCCTTTACAATCCAGCAATGAATGCACCCTTAGGACATGTATACACAACAATTGTTGAAGAGTTAGGCATTGAAGATCCTTGCATTGACAATTTCATAGAAGAATTATTACTAGAATTTGAAAATATAGGAGAAAGAACATCCATGGTAAAAGATCCTAAAGAAAGTATTTCTTTCAGTTCTCTTTGTTATCCTTTAACTAATTGGTTGAGAAAAAGAGAAGAATTCAAAACAATTAGTGATAAAGCCTTTAAAAAAATAGAAGCTCAAGCAAAAGGCCATTACTAAATGAATTATTTTTTCTTAAAAGCAATCAATATTAACATTATCGCCCCTATAGTAATCGCACTATCTGCAATGTTGAACACCGGCCAAACTCTTAAATTAATAAAGTCTATAACATAGCCAAAAAACAATCTGTCAATAAGATTGCCAATCGCTCCAGCAATAATCAACGCTAGTGGCAATTGATACTTTTTCTCACTAGTCAAAAAAAGCCAAACAAAAACACTCAATAATAACAGCCCGAAAACCAGCAAGAACACGTTATTACCTCTAAGTAAACTAAAAGCTGCTCCAGTATTTGTAGTGAACGATAAAAAATAATAATTCCACTCGAAAACTCTTGCAAAATATTTTGTTATTTGGTCAAAGAGAACAATCACTAAAATCAAAAAAAGGTTTTTTTTACCATGGCTTATCCTTGTTTTCATTGTGCATTTCTCGCTCAATATTTTCAAGTCGTTGATTAATAGCGTCAATGTGAGCTCTAATACTATCAAGCTTGCTCAAGACTAATTCTATATCTTTATCTTTAGCGTGAACAGCCCTATCAGCTCCTATTGGCCCAGCATTGAGAGGGTTTACGCTGACGCCGGGGTCTGTTGGGTTAAAAGGAAGATTTTGTCCTACAGGAGGAAGGCCTTGATTAGGATTGTGACCTATTGGATTGTCAAAGCCCGTCGGTGCAACGTCTGGCGGTGGAAGATTGCGAGCATCATCTACAGATGGCTCGAATTCATCTTTTTTCTTATCAAAAATTCCAAAAAAACTCATTTTGTTTCACACTCTTTTAATCAATAATTGATGTACTGTTTTAAATGTTTAACTAAAAATATTGCTAAAAAAGTTTTTAATCCGCTCAAAAAAACCAACAGTCGTAGTGTTTTCGCGTCCTGTTTCCTCACCTAAATCAACTATTGCTTTGCCCTCATCAAGGTTTTGGCTTATCACATCACCACTAGTATTATTTATTGTCACACTATTTGACGCAGTAGTGTAGACTTCATCACGATAATAATAACTTGCAATTGCTGGCTTTGCTATTAATTGTGCTAGTGGAGTGCTGACTTTGAAACTGACTGTTTTTTGAGCGTTTGAAAACATTGTAATATTCCAGGATTTTCCAACATCAAAAAGTTCTACGTTTGCACTATCACGTCCAATGTTTTGTACTATGATAAAAACTTCGTAAGCATTAGGACTTGTTTTTGTTACTTTTTTAGTTAATAGTATTGCTGGACCGTCAAGTTTGCCTTTCTCTACAGTTACAGCATCAAGAGATGTCTCATTAGAGTAACCTACATATTCTAATTTGTAATTTGCACTGCTATAATTTATTGTGAAATCACCGATTTGTTTGAATCGAACCCTCTCACCTTCAATGATTATTTGACTGCGCCCTCCCAAATCACCAATAATTCTTGTTGTCGGACCAATAACATCATAGAATCTTCCAAGAGCATAATCTAATCTTACGCCTTTAGCAGTTTGATCGCCCTCATTTTCTAAAGTGTAAGGAACTTGATAGATTTTTCCCTGCTCTAACTCTTCATCAATATCACGAGTGATTTTTAGACTGGTAGTTGGAATAATGCTATAGTTATAGTTAGGGTCTTCATAGACTACAATCTTGCTCTTTTTTGTCTCAGTAAACAATTCTCCATCATACTCGTATTCAATAATTGTTTGCACATCATAAGATGTTAATTCTTCAACAAATGGTGCCACAACATAATAAGTGTAAGCTATTTTTGTTTGATCACTAACAATATCGAGCACTACCCCAGGCATTCCCTTAATAATCATTCCAATAACTTTGTCTGTGATGTTAACATCTTCTAAGTCAATGTTGCGATTGTTTGTTACTTCAACAAGAATTTTCGTGTTATTGCCCGCAGTCATGCGCTCTTCATCAATAGTATGTTTTATTGAAACTTTTTTTGGTGCTATAACATTTACAGACTCTGAAATTTTAGTAATATAGGGTACTCCAAACCCATCACGATAACTCACTATTGCGCTAAAAGAGTAAACTTTATTGCCAGCGGTTTTTGGCATTGGAAGTTCAATGTCTAAAATTTGTGCAAAACTATCAGCTTGCAGTAGTGTTTGGCGATAAGTTGGAAAATACCCTAAAGTGCCATTATAATATACTGTTATGTCATAAAAATCAGTGTGCTCGTTAGGATTCTCAATCCAAGCGCGAACTTTATAACTTGTTCCTGATTCAATATTGTCCTCTAAGTTTGTTGAAGATATCAATCCCGTAACATTAACATCATAGTCAATAAATTCTTCGCGGTGAACTAATTCTTTATCTTTTTCATACTCGTAAACAAGTTTTACCTGTGCTGGTCCAGTGTGTAATGTTTCAAAAGTTATATGATAATCTTCCAATTCGCCAGGACTAAAAACTTCGTCATTTATTAGTTTGTAACCAGTAGACTTTTTTAGTCCGCCACCAAAAGTTAAAATTTTTAAGTTTTCTGGAAAGTGTATTTCAAAGCGAACATCTAATTCTTGATCTTCAAGATTTTCAAAAGTCACGTTAAAAAATGATTCTTCGCCACTTTCAAGGCGCTCTTTTGGCACAATTGTAGTAATATCAAAAGGGTTTTTTACTGTTAGTTTTTTTGTGCTGCTAAACGTTTCAATCATTTCATAGCCATTAAAATATTTTATTTTTGCAACACTATCAAAAATAACTTTTTCTGAAGGCAAGAGTTCATAAGTGCAAATTCTGCTATCGCCTTTTGCAATACTTCCTTGATAGCGCACTGTGTGAGCTCCGTAAGTACAGCCTTTGCCGCTTGCACTTTCTACTTTAATGCTTGTTGGAAAATCATCAGTGAAAAGTATGTTATCAGCGTCAGTGTCTCCAGTGTTTGTGATAGTTGTCGTGACAGTCAATGGCTCGAACAAGAAAACGTTTTCTTTTGTGAACTCGCGCTCTATTGTGGCTGTTGCAATATTGTGATAGGCCTTGACTCTTGCTTTGTACTGGTCACGCTCCTCATCATAAGTTAGTGCGTAAGCGCAAACTTTTAGTATTCCTTGTTCTGTACAACGATCAGGGTAAATAAAGTAAGCGTCAAAATCAGAGCGAAGTGATAGTTTTGAGCCTGCAGGGTCAACGTCTAACGTGAAAAAATCATCTTCTATTTTTATAGTTGAACCTTCAAAAATAGTCTCGTCAGCTATAAGCTCTGAAGCTATTACTGGAGCACTCATTACTATCAATAGTAGTGCAAGTATTATTGTTTTATTCTTCATCTTCCATGCTTTTAATCGCCTCATCAATCACAAATTGTGGAACTTTTTTTATAAACTTAAAAACAGGAGTTTCTGGGTAAATATTAATCTTTCCATCGCGATAACTAGTTAATAATTCTTGCACTCCGCCTTGGGGCATTGTCTCTTGCAACGATGCCGCAAAAAGCATTGCTTTTAGTTGTTCATCAATTATTTGGTCTGTTATTTGGTCTATTGCCACTTGACGGTACTCTGACGGGTAATCATCAGGAATCATTAAGTTTGCAAAGTCCAGTACAGGAGTTGGTGATTGTATAAGACTAGTAACTTGCTCTGGCGTGAGTGCAACTTGTTCAAAAACAATACTTTGAGTGTTGTTTTCAATCAATGCAATGTCAATTACAAAATACTTGTAATAATTTGTATTACTAACACTTTTTGGGTCATAAGTCAAGTTTACAAGTTCCTCAGATACTAAAAAGCTGGGCTCTGGGTTTTGAGCACTAAAAGCCATAGCACTAATTGCTGTGCCATCATCTTCTAAAACGTATAAAATATCGCTTGTTGGCATTTTTTCTTTGAGGTCCATTGCATCTTGAAAAATAATCCATCCAAAATAACCGCTAACAGCCATCAGGATTAGTATTACTATAAAAAAATATTTGAAAACTTTTCGCAAAACAGCAAATAAAATCATAAGAACTACAAAAAATCCTACTGCAATAATGATTAATGTGTTGACCACTGTTATTCCCTTAAGCAAACGAGTATTGGTTGATTATTTAAAGCTTATTATTTTAAGAAAACAAGCGAAAGGTTTATAAACAAACAAAGCTTTCTTTGTCACTAAAGAGTGGTTAAAATGAGTTTTAGAGAAAAGCAAGAAAGACAAGAGTACGCACTAAGAATGCTATCAGGACAGCTAAACTTTGAGCGAAGGAAAGAAGTAGAAAAAGATGAAAGAATAAACGAATTAGAAGCTTACGTCACAGAACTAGAACCAAAAGTAGGCATTAACCCTATATCAAAAATCGCAAACATAAGAGGTTATGAAGAAACTCTCGAAAAATTAATTGACACTTACAATGTTGTAGATACCGAAGAAAAAAGAAGATCAACAGACAAAACACAAGAATCAAAAACTTTCGCAGTTGTAGCAGCAGACATTGTAAAACTAAAACACATAAATGACACTTACGGCAGAACTGCAGGAGGCGATACTGCAATAAGACAAGTTGCAGAAACAGCTAAAGAAAAATTAAGAGCTAATGATTCGGCATTTAGTCCTTCAGGAGACGAATTCTATTTTATTATTGACAATATACCAACAGGAGAACAAGGACGCGCGCAAGCTGACAAAATAGTAAGAGACAGGATTAAAAAATGGCTCGATAACAATCCTTTAAAACTTGAAAGAATAACAGAAGATCGAAAAGGAGAAATTGACGATGTCAAAGTACAAATCCATCATGGGATAGCAATTTACGAGCCAACAATGACAGCAGAACAAATTACAGCCTTAGCTGACGCAGAATTAGACAAAGCACAAGACGAAGCACAAAACCCTTACTCATAATTATTCTATTAGAACACCACTAACAACAGTTGTTTGACCAGGACGACTAGTTATCTTTGCTTTACCCTTATCAGTCTCAACAATAGTGCCCTTAGTTAAAATATTACGTCGAACAAAATGCCTGTTAGCAGGGTTCTCAACAACAGTTTTAATCAATGCTTTAACAATCTTTTTAGTTTTAGGATTGAAAATATTAATACTGTTTTCAGAAAGTAACTTACTTTTTTTATTAGCTCCGCCAGTGCGAACACTTTTAGCTTTACGCTCTCCAACCTTAGTGTGAACAGGCGCTCGACCAGCCTCATAAGCTCTCTTTAAACTACGAACTTTGTAGCGACCACCGCTAGCCTTACGCTTTGATTTTGATTGTATAATAACCATAGAAACGATGTGAATAGCGGTTTATTTATAAAGTTTTTCATGAAAAAAGAGTAAAAGAGTCAATCAAATTAAATCAATTTGTTCATACTTTGGCTCTTCTACAACATTAAATAATTCAAGCTCATCAATAAAGTCAGGAATATAACTTTTAATTTCTTTAACAATACTATTTAGATGGTGAGTGTCTTCATAAATAAAAGAACAGTAAAAATCGTATTTTCCAATTAGTTTTGATATATAAGTTACAAATTCATTAGCAACCATTTTTTGCTGAAACTTTTTCTTACTATCTTCTCCAGCTTTCACTCTAATCAATAAAGAAGCAATATTAGGATACCCTAAAGATACAGGATCAATTATCGGTATTATATTCAAAATCACTTTTTCTTTTTTTAATTTTTTTAAACGTCTTGCAATACTATCTCTTTGTAAGCCAGTAGTTTTTGCTAATTGAGAAATACTCATTCTTCCATCTTGAGTAAGAGCTTTCAGTATTTTTTTATCTTTAGAGTCTATTAGCATTTTATTATATTTTTTTGAATCCATAATATTATTATTATTTAAGCCATTATTTATATATTTTTTGCTTATTATAAGCCTTTTTTTAAGCAAGTTGTTAAATAATACGTAACTATTACTCTTTAGTAGTTGCTAAAAACGCGGAGGTAAAAAAATGAAACTAGAAAAACAACTAGCGGCTATTGAACAAGCAAAACAGCTTGAAGAAGTCTACCAAAAAGACCCTGTAGCGGATTTAAGATATAAGCTCGATACAGCGTATTTTTCAGCAAGACGATGCGGTTTAACACACGAAGAAGCTGCAGCAGAAACAGTGCTTCATACAAGGAAACCTGGAGAAAGCAAAAGTAGAAGATAAATTATTTCTTTTATTTTATTAGTTTCTTAGCCTCTATAAATGTTGCAGCACTCCAAGCTTGCGCTGGACAACCAAAAGGCTCATAGTTTAGGGCGCTAGAAATTTCAGAAGCATGACCAATGCCAAAATTATAGAGTAAGTCTTCCTCGCTAGCAAAGAGCAATTGTTTGATTTCTTTTTTGAACTTGCGAGCGTTTACCGATTGCAATGCAATTGCAGCTATGTTGTTTACGAAAAACCAGTTGTCGCCACGATGATAACTCTCATCATCGCCTCCAGTGTGCTCTGTGCGAAATAATAAGCTAGACTTGTCAATAGTCGCTAGTCCTCCTTTATTTTTATCCCACTGACACCACAATTTTGGCAAAGCATTAACAAATATTTTTTGCCATTCTTTTTTTGTTAAGAGTTCTGGAAGCGCATAACACGCTAAGAAAATGTTAGGCCTGATAGTGTCGTCTCCTTCACCATCAAAAAGGTTTTTGCCATCAAAAAAAGTTTTCTTAAAAGTTGCCACGTGTTCAACTAGAACTTTTTGATAACGCGTGCCTTGATTGTCATTGCCCATTAACAGGTTAAGCTTTGATAATAATTTAAATGCGTTAAACGCTAGTGCATTAATTTCTACGCGAGCGCCAAGTCGAGGGTCTAAATCACCTCTTGTGTCCATCCAACTTTCTTGCGGACTGCTAATAAAAAGTCCTCTAGTGTAATGATTGTGCATTAAACGTTTTATTGAATAACTGATTGTTCCTTCAATAAACACTAAGTCAGTCATAGGAAGATGTGTTTCCACTAATTTTTTTTCTTCTAGCATGCTAACATAATCGTAGAGTCTTTTGTATAACCATCCAATACCATCACTACTTGCTAAATCAGCATGCGGTAAACGATTAGGTATTCTACCATCAGGTTGCACTGCTCTCAAATACTTAAACAGCACTTCTTTTGCAACAGAATATTTTTCTTGCAGCATTAAAGCTTTCAAACTTATTAATTCATCACGTGTCCAATAATGAAAAAACCATGGCAGGCCAGCAAAAATTCCGCGACCAACTCCTGGCATGTCTTGTACTAAATCATACAAGCTTTTTTTTGCTATTATTGTGCTAAAATCTTTTTCTGAAGTGGTCAATCTTTCTACTCTTCGCTCTTGTAAGTGCTTGTGAGTGTCAAGCATTCTAAAAATGTTTGTCGCCTGGTTTTCTGCAGTTTCCAAATCTGTTGAAGCTGCAAAAACAATCAGTGAATCATTTTCTAAATTAAAACGCAAAGCACGATAAACCCACCACGCCATGTTCTCACCGCGGGTCTCATCAAATGAGTAGTCAGCAGGCTCCCACACGCCATTAAAAACATGTTTGAGGTTGGTCATAATGACTAAGAAGAACCCGCGACACTCAATTATAATTTTATTATCCTGATGAGACCTATTATAAACTCTTCCTGTTGTAGAAAAATCATAAATAGAACGCATATCCAATACTAAGTCTAGTGTTTGATTAACAGCATTTTTTGCTTGATAACTAAAAGCTCCAATATCCTTTGGCATGAAAAAAGTTTCTTCAAAAGTGCCGTTCAGTGTCACTTGCGTTAATTCGTTGGTAACACTTTCTACTTTATTTGAAGAATCTAATCGATCAATAATTTTTGCCAAATCCCAACCATCAACAGTTGGCAGCGGTATGTGAAAACCTTGAAATTTTGATTGTTGCAATCCTAAAGATTGCATAAAATAAGCCCCTGTTTTATTTGAAAGAATACTAAAAAGCTTTTTCTCACCTACCTCTTTTTGAAGGGAGAACTTGCCAAATCTGTGACCAACCCTCATAAGTTAACAAAAATCACAGTCAGATTTTATAAAGCTTTTCGTTAGCTGACAAGTATTTTAGCGGTTCGCTCATCTTTAAGCTCTGCGTAATGCGTCTCAAGCACTTCTACTAGTATACCATTGATTTCTTCTGCTTGTCCTACAATGATAGGATCGCTAGTGACATCGCCAACAGTTACTACTACCTCGTCTTCGCCTACATTAACTAATGTTATTGTTCGCTCATTAAAAATTACTTCTTGGCCAATACCCAGTAAAAAGTCTTCTGTTACTGGTTCTTGATTTAAGCATTCGTCAGTCAGCGCTAATAACAATTTTGCTTTACGCTCTGTAGACATGTCAGCATAATAAGTGTCAAGAACTGTCACTTTGACACACCCAATAATTTCAGATTCTCCTTCTCTAGGATCTCCTTTGAATTCATCAACTGAAATCAGTGTCCACCCGTCACTGCCAACATTTTCGAGTTCTACCACGTGCTCTCCAACACTTGTTGTTTGATCAGTATACAAGTAAATTGTTTCTTGAGAACTGTATTCTTTGCAAGCTCCCTCAACACAACCATAATCACAAGTGTACTCTTGTTTTGCTACTGTGCCATCGTCTGTGCAGTATTGTTCAAGTAACACATTGTACTCGCACTCATCATAATATTTTACTTCATCATAAATGACTTTTCCTGTAGTATAATAATTTTTTGAGCCATCACTATCCCAACAAGTTGGTTCTTCTTTGCCCTCAAAGTGCTCTGCTATAACTTTTATTGGATTACTATAAACTTTTCCTTCGTACGTCAGGACAGTTATAGAATAATAGTTAAACTCCCCTCGTATTTGATCATTGAAAGCAGTTTTATCCCTATTAGTTATGTACGAAACATATTTTTGCTCTGGGTATTTTGGCCATTCAACCTCATTAGACCATACTACTTTGTAACCTTCAAAACCTGGACAAGTGTAAGGACTCCACTCTAAAAGCACTTGTTCTTCGTAAGCTTTACCAGCCAATTCAACAGTATCTTCACAATCTAGAGCGTTTTCAAGCTCTTCTTTAAAATCTGGTTTATCAACATCATAATCTTTTTCAGGGTAATCTTTATCAGCATCATATCCTTCATCTTCATAATCTTGTTTTGGCGCGCTTTGCCGACCAACTTTTTTTAAACAAACAATTTCCTGGCTTTGCGTGTCAATATACGAGTAAATTTCAAGACCAGATGTCACGTCAGTCATTGTAATCTTATAGTGAGACTTATTTTCTAAACTTATAGCGCACAACTCTTGAACAACACCATTCTCTAGCATACTTTGAGTGGCTGTTAGCCGTGCAACTGTTACGTCAGCATCAGGGTATTGGTCAAGAAAATCTTTGACTTGAGAGTTAGCCTTGAGTATTGTTAAAGGATCCATAGGACCACAACTTACCAAAAACATTGCCGTCAAAATTGTTAGTAGCACAAAAAGTTTTTTCATAGTCTCACCTTGTTTTATACTATTAACAACTTTTTAGCATTAATCGTATATAAACTTAATCATTAACAATAAACTTTATATATCACGACAGGAACTTATACTAAAAAGAGGTCAAAATGAAGTTTTATCGAAAGTACAATCTTTTTGAAAAATTATTATTATTTATAGGATTCTTCGTGGCAATATTTGGTTATTGGATGATTAACACACAATTAAAAATCGAAGGTTACAGTTGGTTTGCAATGATAACAATCTTTTTATGGCTAAACCTATTAATAATGATAATACTAGCTGCAACTGGTGAAAACCAAAAAGAAGAATTATCAATAGTCATCAAAGAACAACGCGAAGAAGTACGAATTCTAAAAGAAATAGCTTACGAACAATTAGAAGAACTAAAACTACTAAGAACAAAAAAGTAAGTGGGACTGCGAAGATTTAGAACCCATCTTTTACAAAAAGCTGGACCAAAAGAATATTATGGGACGTTAGCAAGTAATGCTAAGCCCCATTCTATGGGACTGCGAGGATTTGAACCCCGGTTGCACGGCCCCCAGCCGTGAATGATACCAAACTACACTACAGTCCCAAGACTATGAAGAATTAGCAGTGTATTAAAAAAATTAACTAAAAAAAAGAAAAAAAATTATTTTTTCGTTGGTAGTTTGCAACAGTCTTTGCAAAACTGTACGTGCAAACCAATTGTTAGCAGCATCACAGCAAAGAAGAACTCAATGTTTAGCCAGCTTGCAAAAATGTCAAAAGACATTAACAAAAGCAATACTCCAGCTAAAATAAAAATACATCCTTTATGTTTTTTCATGTCCATATCACTCACCTCCATTTACTTTTTTAAGTGTTTTATTGTAGTATATTTAACATTTTATTTGCATTCATAATATGTTTTTGTTCGTCATTTACAATGCCTGAGATTACGCTTTTTATTTTTTCATTTTTAATCTCTTCAATAATCTTTGTGTAAGTGTCAAGCACTGCTTTTTCAGCATTTAATAAATCAGTAAATAATTCCATTATTGCATCAGAGTTCATACTTATCACTTTTTATATCATTAATAAGATCTTCGAGAATTTTTTGGTGTTTTCTAGTGTCTGAAATGTTTTCAGCCAATAATTTTTTTATTTTTTCATATTTTTCTGCCGATAAACTTTTTAACAATTCCCATATGCTATCATCGTCATATTTCAATATGAAATCGTCTTCCCAATATTTTGTATTCTCCAATTGTTCAATAAGTTCCTGTTTATTCATTTTGTTTTATTCTCAGCCCTTGCTAAAAACATCAAGTGTTTCGTGTTGGAAAAATATTTTTAAACTTTTACTGTTAAACGCTTTGCTTTTGGGGTGATATCAAAAAGTTTTCTGCGATCCACAATGCCAGCGTCTTTAACACCGCCCTTTTTTTTGAGTTTTGGTATCATAGTGCGCAATCTTGACATTGAAATTTTTGTCGCTCGTGAAATTCTTAAGTAATCACTAGCTCCAGTGTTTAACAAGTAACGTAATACTTTTTGCTCTATTGGATTGTATAATCTTTCAAATGCTCCAATTCCTTTAGCGGTTGCTGTTTTTGACTTAGCAACTTTTTGTTCTACTACAACAATATTATGATAATCTAATATTTCTTTAGCGCCGTGATATGATATTTTATAATCATCATTGAGTACTGGGTTATGCTCTTTGAATTTGCGGTGGTGAAAATCAAAAATCAAATCAGCATATTCTAATAATCGTCGTGGATTGCCGCCTGAAACTTCTATTAACAAATCAACAGTTTCGGGGGACAGTTTTTTGTAAAAATTAGTTTTTTCTTTTTTGTTGTCTAGGCGCGTTGAAAGCATTGTTTTTAATTCTTCATCATCAAGGCTTCGAAGTCGCACCATTCTATTGCCTAATCGTTCTTTAAAACTGTCTGTAACATTTAATAATCTTGGACTAATTTGTGCTATTACAATACTGCGAATTTTTCTGATGTTAGGATTCTCCCAACTTGAACGCGCTTGCAACACAATGTTTTTGTCAGTGTCTTGAAACTCATCGATTATTAGCACTGGTTGTTTTGTTGGAAACTTTTTTAGTGTAATTCGATCAAAAAAACCTCTTTTTTTGCTCAGTTCTTGCTCTAAACTGAAATCTTTTGGCAAGTCGTGAGCGTCTAAGTATATGAACTTATGATTTTTTAGTTCTTTTTGAAGTTTTTTTAGCATTGAAGTCTTGCCACTACCGGTTAAACCGTTTAGAAAACAAATTTCTTCTTTTAGAATATGATTTCTTACTTTATCAAATTCATTATTCAAACCGACAAGTGTTGGGTTTGGTCTAATATCTAAAGGATTGTCTTTAAAGCCTAATGTTGCAAACCAACTCATACAATTTACTCTAGAATAATAGTATTTAAAAGTATCTAATAGTCTTTAAAAAGAGTTTTTTATGCTGCTTTGATGACCTTGCTTTGCAACATATAAAACGCTATTTACAAAACTTTCAATTTTTGGCTCGTGACTGACTATTATTGTTTGTTCAATGTTTAATTCTTCTAAGACTTCTCGAACTTTGTCTAATTGTTCACTGCTAAACCCGTCTGTTGGCTCATCAAGTATTATTATGTCACGTGTATTGATTGTTGTTATAAAATCATTTATTACCTTGTTAAGCGCTAGACGGTAAGCCAAAGCTACTGCTGTTCGCTCACCACCTGATAAATTTATGATTTCTGTATCATAGCCATCTTGTTCTATTAATGGCGTGAAGTGTTCATCAAGTCTGGCATTTAACACTTCATCACTTACCAGCATCGAAAACCATGACTTGAACAATTCTTCAAACTCACGGTGCACTTTTAATAGTATGTTTTTTTCTATTATACTGCTCAATTTGATAAATTGAGTGTTTAAAAAATCAATCATTTCAACATTTTTTGTTAATTCTGTTTGGATAATGTTTTTTTGTTCTATTTCAATGTTTAATCGCCCTAAATCTTTTTGAGTGTACTCAATTGCAGTACTTGACTCTGCAATAGTTTTTTCTATACTTATTAGTTCATCACGTGCTTTTTGCCCGCCTTGCTCTAAAATTTTGATTTTTTCTTCTTGTACTTTAAACTGTTCTAATTCTTTTGCAAGCACCATTTTTGCCTTGTTGCAATCGCCAAGTATTATTTTTGAATCCTTAATTTTTTGCTCTAATCGTGCTACGCGTGTTTGACGCTCTAAAAAGTTTTTTTGCAAGTTTTCATATTGTAAAAAACGCTGTTGCTGCCTTCTAGCTATTAATAATTGCTCTTGCAAATGTTCTAATTGTTTTTTTTGCTTTGTGAGCAGTTCATTTTTTGTGTTTTGTTCAGCGTGCACTTTATTAATAATTTCTTTTTGTTTCTCGCTTAATTGTTCCAAGTTGTCTTTTAGTTTTGCAATAATTTTTTTGTTTTCTGTTTGCACAATTGTTTTATGCTCGTGTGGGACTTTTTGCAAGCAGCTTGGGCACTCGTCAAGTTTTGTCACGCTTTCAATTATTTTGTTATTAGTTTCAACTTGAGTTTTTGTTGTTGTGATTTCTTGCTCTACAGTTTTTTGCTCGCTTTCTAATTTTTCTAAACTTTCGCGGTCACTTAACATTGACTGATATTTTTTGTTTAACTCTTCAAACTCTAGAAAAAGCTTTTTTTCATCAAGCTTTTTTTCTGAGGGCTTATTTGTTATCAAGTCTTGTTTTGTAATGTTTAATTGTTCTGTCTCGTGTGCCAAATCAGAATTATTTTGTGATATGTTGTTGGCAGTCTGCAATATATTATTTTCTAACACTAACAAACGCTCTTTTTTTTCTTGCAGGGTTTTTAGCAAAATGGATAATTTGTCAGCTTCAATTTTTATTTTATCAAAATCGTTTTTTTTGTTTTCTTTGAGTTCGACTAAGTTTTTTTGTTTTGTTTGTAATTCTTTTTTTTGTTGTTCTAACTCTTTTTGTTGTTCTTTTTTTTGTGGCAAATCAATTATTTGTCCTTGATAGTTTTTGTTAATGTCTCGCAAGTATCGAACATATGTTATTGTGTTGTCACGTATTAACTTGTATTTTTCAACTCCGAAAACTCTTCGTAGTGTGTCAAGTCGATCTTCTGCTTGATCGAACAGTATTGCTTTCATTGCTTCTTGTGGCGTGTAGACTGTGTAGCGGTAAATCATATCTTTTGTTTTACTAACAAGCTCTGGCGGGTAGCCAAGAATTTCTAATATTTTAGAGCGTAACTCAACAGGTGTAGCCTCAAGTTTTTTATTATTTTGTATGATATAACCTGTGTCTTGTTGAATGCTGTTTTTTGATCTTTTCAGTGTTCTGTTGATTATGTAATTGTTTTTTTCAATGTTAAAATCTAGTGTTACAGAGCCCGTGTTTTTGCCATGGCGCAGTAGCGTGCTACCTGTTAGTTCACCTCGCTTTAAGCCAAATAACGCGAATTCCACTGCTAACAATACTGTACTTTTGCCACTTCCAATATCGCCCGATAACATCACACTGCCTTTTGGAAAAACAATTTTCTGGTTTGTGTAAGAGCGAATGTTATCGACAATTATAGAATTGAGTATCATGAGTGCGCAAATGAGTACTTATTATTAAAAGTTGCTCACACGTTTTTAAAGACTAAAGCTGCAGCTCCAATGCTGCCAGAAGAATCACTAATTTTGTGCTTTACTATTTTTGTGTTTTGCATTGGTTTTAAAGCTCTTTTTTTGAATTCTTTACGCAATTTTGGATAAATTGGCAAGTTTGACAGTCCAGCACCTAAAACAATAACTTCTGGGTTTAATGCTACTACAATATTAGCCAGCCCTATTGCTAAATGTTCTATAAATTCATCAATGACCTTTTTTGCGGTTGGTTCTTTTGAATAATAGATTTTTTTCGGATCAGGATTTTTTATTTTGCCGCCGAACTTTTTGTAATAGTGTACTATTGCTGGCCCTGAACAAAAGTTTTCAAAACTTCCAGCAAATGAATAAGTTGTCCTGTCTTTTGAGTGAGGGTCTACTAGCATGAATCCTACTTCTCCTGCTACAAAATTGTTGCCATGATAAATTTGGTTGTTGATTATTATTCCACTACCAACTCCTGTTCCCAGTATCACTCCTACTACGTGTTTTGCTCCTTTTGCGGCTCCAAAAGAATGCTCTGCAAGGATAAAACAGTTAGCGTCGTTTTCTATTATTATGTTTGTGTGGAGTGTTTTTTGAAAGTGTTTTTTTATGTTAAAATTGTGCAAAAATGGCATTTTTGATGGTGGTAGTACCACTCCTTGTTCGTTTATTACTGTTGGCATTCCTATTCCTATTCCTTCTATTGGTTTGTCCCAAACTTTTTTTATTGCTAGTTCAATGTTTTGTAGAACTGTTTTTTTTCCTTTGCTAGTTTGTGTTGGCGTTCGATATTTTTTTAGAATTTTACCATTATTTGTTATTAGAACGCTTTCTATTTTTGTTCCGCCAACGTCTACTCCTATTGCGTATTTCATTGTGTTCTATAATATTTTTTAATAGTCCAATTGTGGCCACAATCTAAACACTTGCAGTTTATTGTCTGGTAAGGTCCTGGTCCTTTTGTAGAAGTGCATTTTATATTGTTGCTGTTGCAAGCTGGACAATTCATTTTATTTGTTTTTTGAAGTTTTCAATAAAGTCTACTTGTGTTGGATCGCGCTTTAATAGTAGTGCTAAGTAGTAAGTGGTCCAATCTCCTAAATACATCAGGGTGAATATTCTTGATAGAAAGCATTCTCCTTTAATGTTTAATTCTGTTACTCGTGCTTTGTTTTTAATAACTTTTTTGAAAACACTCATGCGTTTTTTTATTCTGTGATAATCGTCTTCGTCTTGCATTATTATCACTTCATAGCCTTGTGGCAAGAACTCGTAGGCTTCTAGTTCGTTGTGGTTCATTTCACTAAATGTATTGTGAAATGCCATTTGTTTTGCGTTTTCATTGAATTGTTGTTTCCAGCGCAGTCCTACTGCTTTAAACCGTTGACTAGTATAAATTATTGGTGTTTTTTGTACAAAGCGTTTTGCAAGGTCCAATCCTTTATCTCTAAAGCCTGGTTTTTTTAGTGCTTCTAATGTGTAAACTATTTCATCACCTGTCTCTACTATACCATTGACTTCTAAGGCTTTTAGTATTGAAAAAAACATAAATCCTACTGCGTTGCGCGGTTGTACTCCTTTTGGCACTGTTATTTTGTGTATTCTTGAGCCTTCAGCTTTTTCCATGCTGCCACCACTTGCGACTATTAACACTTGTGCTCCTTGGCCTCTTGCTTGGCGGTAAGAATTAATTGTTTCCTCTGTGTTGCCTGAGTATGATATTGCAATAACTAAAGTTTGCCGGTCAATGTGTCCTGGCAAGAAGTATCCTTTGTTGACATGTAATGGTATTTTTAAGTGATAATTGTAAGCTTTTAGTAAGTCTCCAATAATTCCGCTGCCGCCCATTCCTGTAATCACAATTTTTTTTATTTCAGTGTCACCAAAATTAATGCTTTTTCCAAGTTTTAATCCGTCACGGCATTGTTTTGGAAATTCTTCTAAAACTTTAATCATTTGGCTCTTGTCAAGTTTGTAATCTATTTGCTCCCCTTCCATCTTAAATTGGTTGGTCATCATATTTATAAGTTTTATGCTAGTGTTGGCCGTCAGCTTTATAAATAGGGGCGGTTTCTCGTGACTTGTTCTTGCAATGTGGCAGGTTGCTTTGCTGAAGTAAGAATTAAAGATTATAATAATGGAGGCTAAATATATGGGATTTTATAAAAAGATTCGAGAGCTTTGGAAAAAGCCTAAGGCTAACATGCCAGAGCTAACAAGAGAGCGTCTTATACAATGGCGCAAAGAAGATAGTACTGTTAGAATACAAAGACCTACTCGTTTAGATCGTGCTCGCTCACTAGGTTATAGAGCAAAACCTGGTTTTGTAATAGTTAGACAAAAAGTTTCTAAGGGCGGTCACAAAAGACCAAAAATTAAAGCTGGTCGGCGTAGCGCTCACTCTGGTCAAACAATGACTTTAAAACTTAATTACAAGGCTATTTGCGAGCGGCGTGCTGCTAAAAAATACATTAATTGTGAAGTTTTAAACAGTTATTGGGTTGGCGAGGATGGAAAACAACAGTGGTATGAAGTAATTTTAGTCGATAGGACTAATCCATCAATCTTGGCTGACAAGAAGATTAATTGGATCAGCACTGAAAAAAACCGTGCTTTAAGAGGCTTGACTAGCGCTCAAAAAAAGAGCCGTGGCCTTAGAAAAAAGGGCAAGGGTGCTGAAAAAATGCGACCTTCTCGTAGAGCACACCAAAGACAAGGTTAATCTTTTTTTCATAACTTTTATATACCAGCATTGTGCTAGTTATTAGTATGAAATACATTTGTCGAAAGTGTAATTATCGCTCTTCAACACGCGAGGGCAAAGATTTGCCTTTTAGATGTCCTTATTGTGGCACTGAAGGAACATTGCAGCACGAGCAGAGTTCTAGTGACTTGTTAGATGAGTTCACAGGCGAAGATTAAAAAGTTATTTTTTTCTAATTTTTTCTCAATACAAATATTAGTTTTCACTCTAGAGTGGTTAAAGAACCGAAAGTTTTATATAGTAGTCACTCTTCTAGAATAGTAACAAAAGGTGAATTTTTATGTTCGACATTGAAGACCAACAAGTACTAGAACACATCAGAAAAAGACCAAGAGCATCACTTAACAAAGCTCTATCAAACAAAAAACTGTCTAAACAAGAAATGGACGACTTATTTTTGTAAATTCACAAACACTGGGGGAAAACAATATGGCATTAAGGCGCAGAAGCAAAACAGATACACGCATGTTCATGGACTTACCAAACGGCGAAGACGGTAAAAAATGGAAAAAAACAGCAAAGTGGAAAGAACCACTACTCTAAATTCTATTTTTTAATATTTTATTTTCAATACTTTTAAAAAAACCATCTCATTACTTCTATACTATGACAAACACATATGACTTAGAACTAGAAAAAGCCATTAGTGAAATAAAAAAGGCTAAAGCAAAAACAGTGCTAATACAATTACCAGACGGGCTAAAACCAAAAGCTAATTCGATTCAAGAAACATTAGAAAAAAATACTAGTGCAACGATACTAATCTGGGCTGGAAGCAATTATGGCGCATGCGATTTACCAAACTTTAAAGACGCAGACCTATTAATACATTGGGGGCACGCAAAATGGCAATAATAAAATCAAAAAACATAGAAAAACTACAACCTGCAATAATAAAAGCTGCAAGCGAGATAAAAAAAGCCATCCAAGAAAAAAGAAAAATTTACCTACGACACCACGCAGACACTGACGGCTACAGTGCAGCAATAGTATTAGAGCGAGCAATACTACCACTAATAGAAAACAAACAAACACGCGAGCGCGACGTATACAATTATTATCGACGATTACCATCAAAAGCACCATATTATGATTATTCTGACGCAACAAAAGATTTAACAAATTATTTAGCAGACATCAAAAGATTTGATCATAAAACACCACTAATACTAATAGTTGATAATGGTTCAACAGACAGCGACCTATTAGGCCTGAAAAAAATCACAACCTATGGCGCCAAAGTAATAGTTATTGACCACCATCCAGCACACCCAAAAGTAAACGATTATCTAATAGCGCATGTCAACCAACACTTAATAGGAGTAGAAAACGATTTTAGTGCCAGCATGCTAGCAAGCGAAGTAGCGTATGAATTAAACCCTAAAATTGAAAATCCAGCATTACTAGCTGCAATTGGGGGAATTGGTGACAGAATCAAAAGCAGCGAGTTAAACGATTACATCAAAAAAAGCAATAATTCAAAAGAATTCATAGAAATACTAGCAGACTGCGTGGATTTTGAAGCACACACACTAGGATTTAGTGATAGCAGAACACTAGTAAACGACTTATTCGGAGCTGATAAGAAAAAACAATCAGAACTAATAAGCGTGATGAGCGATGAAATGAAAAGACGCAAGCTAACAGCTTTCGAACTAGCAAAAACCATCACGAAAACACAAAACACCAAAAACGCAATTATAGCAACAGTAGACAACTCACAAGTTTCAGAAAGAGGAGCGTACCCAGGAGTTGGCAAAACAACAGGAATGCTTTTCGACTGGTTAAAACACGAAAAACAAAAACCAGTAATTGTTATAAGCCACAATGAAAGCATGATAACACTGCGCTCATCACATGACAAATTCAAAGCCAACAAAATAATAAAAAAATTACAAGACACCTTACCAAAAGGATTAATTAGTGGTGGAGGCCATGACGTCGCAGCAAGCATACGTTTTAGCCCACTAATAAAAAAAGAAGTCTTAGAAAAAGTAATAGCGTACGCAAAAAAATGTTAAGAACAATCACGAGTTTACTAATTGCTTTTCTAGGTTTATTTGGCGGCAATCTATTAGCAATGATCGCGCCAGAAGAATTACAACCTGGAAAAAAACATTTTTTGTTACTACAAAAAATATTATTAGCACTAATTATTATTCTAGCCTTTGACGGTTATTGGATACTATTAGGAATCAGTCTAGGAATAATGTTTTCTTGGATTATAAAATCCAACAAAGAACTATACTATTTTCTGCCAGTATTTATGATACCATACATTATAACAAACAAATTAATATTAGGCACCAGCCTACTATTCTTGTATAGTCTACCAACAGGAACACTAATAGCAACACAGTTTGTAAAAAAAGACAAGCTAACAATAAAAAAAATTGCGTTGTTAAAGTACACATTAAAAAATCATTATTGGTTCGCAGTAGTAAGCATAATAATAACAATTACCACTTTGTTTTTCTGATCTTCAAATAATATGCAGAATAATTAACCAACACTGTCAGTAATGGAGAAAATAATAGTATTGTGATAATAGCACTAAATGGTGGAGTGTAAACAATCAAAGATAATAATAATCCTCCAATAACATAATCTAATTGGTCAAAACAATACCATGGTTTCCCAGCAGCAATACTGATTCTTCTTTTGACAAGACTCTCAACCAAATCACCAAACAACGCGCCAAAAGCTAACAATAAACCAAGAGTTATTGGCGCAGTGCTATAATCAAACAAGCTAATATTGCGAAAAAGAGCGTAATCAGCATAAAATAATCTTTGAAGCCAGAACACAAACCATCCAAGCATTATTCCAACAATTAAACCACGCCAAGTTTTATGACTTCCAAACAATGGTTTGCCCTTAAATTGTAAGTTGTTATCAATTGGTTTTTTTAAAAACAAAAATTTGTTCTTGAAAAGTACTGGCGCCATGTTAGCAAAGTATGCTGGCAAAAAAAAGTACAATGCTTTAATTATAACACTAACCATAATACCACCGGAACAATCAAACCTATTAAAACTCCATAAAACATTTGTTTTGGCCTGTGACCAAAACGCTCTTTTAGTTTAATCTTTTTTTGTAATTTATTCAAGATTTTTGCGTGCTCGCTAACAGCATAACGTGAACTAGTACTATCATGGAGCACAATCAACGCAAAAATTGTTGCTAGCGCAAAAGTTGTGCTAAAACCGTCAACTAAAAAAATGCTTGTTGCAATACCAACAACTAAAGCACTATGACTGCTGACAACACCGCCCTCGCTCAAAAAAGAATTGACAAATGGTAGTTTTCTATCAGCATAACACTTGATAAATTTAGTTGTTAACCATGATAGTAGAGCGCTTAAAATGATATAAAGTGTTGTGTTCACCATTTTATTTTTTTCACCTTAATACTTGACACCATCAAAAATGCCATAACAATAAAATACGCTGGATAATAAGTTGTTGACAAGCCAATAAAATAAATTAGCGGTAATAATACTCCATTAGTTGTTATTGGAACACCTTCAAAAGCTCCTGTGTTAGTTGTAGTGTTAAAACGTGCAAGTCTGATAAGCCCAGCAATTAAATATAGCGAGTAAGCAATAAGTCCTATCAGAGAATTGTTTAATGTGTACGCGAAAATTATTGGCGCGACACCAAAACTAATAATGTCAGCAAGAGAGTCTAATTCTTTTCCAAAGTCACCCTCTCGATTGATGGCTCTTGCAATCTTGCCATCTAGCACATCAGCAAGCACTGCTATTATTAACAATATTGCAGCAGTTGAATAATCACTACGCAAAACAAAAAAAATACTGAACAATCCTAGAAGAGCGTTGAGCAATGTGAAATAATCAGGTAGTTTAACAGGAATGTTTAATTGCTTCATTTTAGTATTCTGCTATGATTGTTTGCCCTCCAACAACTCTTTGACCCTTTTGTATTTTAAGCTTTACTGTTTTTGGAAGTATCAACACCACTTGACTTCCAAGACTAATGAGTCCAATGCGTTCTCCTTTGAGCATTTGATCGCTTTTTTTTACAAAGCAATGAATCCTGCGAGCTAAAAAACCAGCAATTTGAATCACTTTAACCTTCAAATCCTTGTTTTTAAATAATATCTCGTTTTTCTCATTTTCTAAAACTAAAAGTGAATCTCTATTGTTCACAACGTCAATAAACTTTCCCTTACTATAATGCGTTTTTAGTACTTGTCCTGTTATAGGAGCTCTTTGAAAGTGAACATCAAAAACCGTCAGCATTATACTGATAAAATAACCAGTCGGTGCAACATCATCACTTAAAGTTATGATTTTGCCAAACAACCCCTTTTTTAGTTTGACAGTTTTCTTATCATACTCGATAATCTTGATTATTTTACCGTCCGCAGGACTAACAATGTTATTGCCAGGAGGAATTGTTCTAATAGGATCGCGTAAAAAATAAAATTTGTAAAATGCGAGCCATCCAGCAACAAGCCAAGCAATAATCACCGAACCCCATAATAATATCATAATGTAGAACAATGAGTTCTTGTTTTTAAGTTTTTTGCCAAAAAAAACAAGGAAAACTATATAAATAAGCCTGCCTTTTCAGCTTACTAATAAGAATTCATTCCTAAATTTAAAAACATTCTAAAGAAGTAACACGATTAAAATGTATTATAAATTCGAAAAAGGAAAACAAAAAGCACTTATAGAGAAAGCTATTGAAAAAGCAGGTTCTGAAAGAAAATTAGCAGTTAAAATACAAATCCCTAAAGGTTCTTTATACGCTCTCAAGTTTGAAAAAACGAATTTATCAGAAAAGAACCTAAAAAAACTCGTGCAATTTTTAGGCATAAAAAATAAAGAAGAACTGAACATTAGAGAAGTTCTCTCAACAAACTGGGGACAAATAAAAGGAGGGAAAAACTTAATCAAAAAGAAAAAAGATGAAGGCACCATGACTGAAACAATAGAAAAACTCAAAAAAGCCAGTTCGACAAGAATGACAAAATGGCATAAAAATATGAAAGAGAATCATTTTGAAAAATATCATAAGTGGCAGTATGAACGTTTCAAAAAAATAGGAGGCGGTTACAAGTATAAATTAACTAACGGAACAAAAGTTAGAAACTTATTAGAAAAAGAAGTCGGTGATTTTTTAATAAAACATTTTCCGAAAACAAATTATGAACCATACTTAAATATTGATGGAAAAGCTTATTTTCCAGACTTTTTATACAGAAATGTGATAATAGAAGTTACAGAGTGGAAAAACCCATCAAAAGAAAAAATCAGTCAATTACAAAAAAAGCTTGTAGACTATCAAAAAAAAGGTTATACAGTTTGCTTTTTTATCCCCTATAAATACAGAAAGTTTTATAAAATAATTGAAAAATACCAAATATCTGCTCTACACAAACTAAAAGAATATATAAGTGCCTCTGTAGCTTAGACATGTTTTGCAATTGTAAAACGTGGAGCAATAGGTAGAGCGTGCGGCTGTTAACCTCTTTTGAGGGATTGTAACCGCAAGGTCAGCAGTTCGAGTCTGCTCAGAGGCGCCTTTATTTTGGGCCCGTAGCTTAGTCCGGTGGAGCGCACGACTGATAACACAGTCTAACTGTGACTGAAATCGTGAGGTCCGGAGTTCAAATCTCCGCGGGCCCATTCTAAAACCTTAAATAAAGTTATGATATCGTTTTTTTGATGAAGGTAGAGCAAGTCACTAAAACTGGTTCTGTTGATTTAGCGCTTGACACCATTAAAATTGGCAAGCAAGCGTTAGTTTTTGTCAATACCAGGCGTAGCGCTGAAAAAGCAAGTGAGGACATTGCAAAACAAATAAAAAGTGATCAAACGCCTGAACTAGCAGATAAAGCATTGAAAGCTTTGACTAGTCCAACACGCCAATGCCGACGCTTAGCACTAGCTTTGAGAAAAGGTGTGGCATTTCACCATGCTGGCCTAACGAGTTCTCAGCGTGATTTAATAGAAGAAAACTTTCGAAGTGGCAAAATAAAGATTATTGCTGCAACACCAACACTAGCCTTCGGGCTAGATTTGCCAGCTTTTCGTACTATTATTCGCGACGTTAAACGTTTCGGCCAAACAAGTTGGGGTCTTAGCGATATTCCAGTGCTTGAATACCATCAAATGGCAGGTCGCGCCGGGCGGCCAGGCAAAGAAAAGTTTGGTGAAGCAATAATCGTGACAACAACACCTGAGGAAGAAGAACGCGTCACAGAAAAATTCATTTTGGGTGACGCTGAAGAAATTTATTCCAAGCTAGCAGTAGAGCCAGCACTGCGAATTAGCCTATTATCACTTATTGCAACACAAATTATTAGGACAGAGCCTCACATTAAAGACTTTTACGAGAGAACATTTTGGGCACATCAGTTCAAAGACACAAAAAAACTTGAAAGCATTTTAGGCAAAGTTTTAGGATTGCTTTCAAAATGGGAATTCGTAAAAACAGAAAGCACAAGTCGTGATTTTGTTGACGCTAATGAGTTAACAGGGAAAACTGTTAATGCAACACTACTGGGAAGGCGCGTTTCACAACTTTACCTTGATCCCTTAACAGCACAATACTTAATTAATGGCTTATCAAGAGCTGACAAAAAAACCAAGAACGTGTTTTCACTATTACAACTAATAAGTTGGACACTAGAAATGAGACCATTACTTCGCGCACGCCAAAAAGACATGCAATTAGTAACAGAGACAATAGTTGAAGAAGAAGAAAACTTATATTGCAAGCCTCCAACAATGTACGATTTTGAATACCAAGAATACTTAGATTCTGTAAAAACTACAATGTTTTTTAATGATTGGATAAACGAACAAGACGAAGAATACCTATTAGAAAATTATGACATAAGACCAGGAGAAGTAAGAAGCAAGATAGACACTGCTGATTGGATACTATACTCACTAGAAGAAATTGCAAAACTACAAAAACAACACAATCAAGTAAGTGAAATAATTAAGCTACGATTACGACTAAAGCACGGCGCAAAAGAAGAACTACTAGCACTATTACAACTACGCAACATTGGACGCGTGAGAGCGCGAAAAATGTATTCAAACAACATCAAAACATTAAAAGATGTCAAAAAAGTCGCGCTACCAACACTACAACAACTCTTAGGAAAACTAATAGCACTCGACATTAAAGAACAAGTAGGCGACAAAACAATTCCAGTAAAAACAAACAAGCGCAAAGGACAAAAAAACATCCAAGACTACAAAAAATGAAACAAGTAACTACAGATGATGGCTCAATAACACTTTATAGTGAAAAAATAGGCAGCACTTATCACTCTACAAGTGGAGCAGTAGAAGAAGCAATCAAAAAGTTTGTCGAGCCAGCAAAACTAGCAGAAGGAGTCAACATACTAGACTTTTGCTTCGGGCTAGGCTACAACAGTGCGGCAGCACTAGAGGTTGTCAAAAAATGTTCTATTATAGGATTAGAAAATGATTCTAAAATACTAAAAAAAATACAAGATTTAAACCCGCCATTCAAACAATATAACATAATAAAAAAGGCAGCTCAAAAACTATTATACAAAGACGAAAATGTTTACATCAAAATAGTTGTTGGTGACGCACGCCAAACAATAAAATTATTAGATGAACAATTTGACGCAGTATTCTTTGACCCTTTTGATCCAAAAAAACAACCAGAACTCTGGAGTGAAATAGTATTTAAAGATATTGCGCGCTTAATGAAATCAGGCGGTGTGCTAACAACATACAGTTGTGCAAAATGGGTACGACAAAACATGCAAAAAGCAGGATTAAAAGTAGAAGACGGTCCAATAATAGGTCGCAGGGGACCATCAACTATAGCAGTAAAAGAATAATTTAAAAATAGGCAAAAAAAACATTTTCTACAATGGATTATAACAAAGTATACTTTCAAAAACCAGAAATTAAAAAATTAGTAAGTCAAGGTTACTCTTGCTATGACATGCACTTTCACACACAATACTCCGACACCAGAACAAAACTAAAATTAATTCTCAAAAAAGCAGCGCGCCAAAACACAGGACTAGCAATCACCGATCATAACGAAATTAAAGGAGCAGTACTAGCAGTTGGGAAAAAAACAGGTGTTCCAATAATACCAGGAATGGAAGTGACTACGCGCGGCGGCTATCACATATTATTATACTTTTACGATGTCAACGAGCTCAAAGAATTCTACACAAAATACATACACCCAAAAAAAGGAAAAAATCCTAATTCAACAACCAATATTAGAACAGTAGAACTATTAGACTTAGCAAAAGCGTACAATTGCGTCACAGCAGCAGCACACCCACTAGGATTTGGACTCAACGGACTCTACAAAGCACTAAAAAAAGGAATGTTAGAACGAGAACTAACAACCAAAATAGACGCCCTAGAAGTCCTAAACAGTTCACAACCAAAATTTTACAACAATCGCGCAATAGAACTAAACAAAAAATTACGCAAGCCAATGATTGGCGGCAGTGACGGCCACACAATAATGGAACTCAATAACGCTTTAACTTGCACTGTAGCAAGCGATGTTGACCAATTCTTGCACAAAGTACTACGCAAGAAAGCTTTCATTGTTGGAAAAAGCGCTTCAGTATTCAATCACGTGTTCCACCACTCAGAAAGCATAATGCAACACGCCAAATACCCAATAACAACTTTTAAGAATCAAAGCCGTATTTTCAAAAAGTTTATTAAAAAGCGCAAGATTCAACGCTCTAAATAACACCACGTCCCCGTCGTCTAGTCGGATAGGACGCAGGCTTGCGGAAACAAAAAACAAGTTTTTGTTGCAATAAGCCTGTAACCGGGGTTCAAATCCTCGCGGGGACGTCAGACTTTTTAGAAAAATATAAAAAGCAAGAAAAAAAGAATTAATTTAATGAAAAAAATATTAATCATAATTTCTATTCTGTTATTATCTTTGTTTATTGCTTGCAAACCTGAATTTTTACAAAATGACGTTGAAAAAGCAATGCGTAGCCCACTTCATAATCCTACAAGTTTAGAGCACTGTGAAGAAATAGATCTTAAAATGATACTAGATGATTATGTTAGTTACGCAGGTAGTGGATGTAAACATTTTAAAGAATTTGGTGATGATGGACAACCACTTCAACTTCACCAAAACACTGCACCATTATACGCTTTTTACGAGAACAGAGAAGGATATCCTCCAATGCTTGTCGGAGACTTAGCAACGAGAAAACAAGAATATCAAGAAAGGTACGGATTCAGTGATGACGCACTATATTATGATGTTTGCAAGCGAGTTTTAAACGATAAAGTAATACAGCAAAAAGAACAGTGCATACAAAGAGTACAAAGTGGAACAACCAACTCTTAATAAAAATTCAATTAAAAAAATTCTTTTTAATCTAATTCATAGTTTTGCATTATACTTGTTGTTTTTAATAACAGGAATGATTTTCTATTACCTTGGTAAGAAATTCTCTGCTATAAGTTATTCAATATTACCAAAAACTATTATTGCACTTATAGTTATTCCTTTTTTATACTCTTTATTTGTAAAAAAGAATATAAAAGAATGGCTTTTAATTGTTTTCTTGCTAGTTTTAATGTCATCAACAATATCTTTAAACCTAATGAATTCTTATCAAGAAAAAATAGTTGAAACTAGAGCAAGAAACGAATCATTCATTATAAAAGAAAATGTTTTTGCTACAAATTCAGCTTCATTAATAGTGTCAACAGCTTGTTATTCGTATAACGTTCGGTCAATAAACGCTGGACCTGATCAACTTGAAAACAAATGCTTTTTCTATAAAATGCACAAGAACATCTCAATAGTGTTAAGTTCGATAGTATCCTTCTCATTAATAATTCTTTCAGTAATTTTAGGAAATTTTTTAAGATTTAGAAAAAAAGAACCAGGAATTGTAACCTAAACAGTTGTCGTTCTCACGGTGACGTTTTAGATTATTCCTTTTCTTAGAAGGTAGAATGTTAATAGTCCTAGAAATAGTACTACTCCTAATGTTGTTAGTATGATTATTTGTAGTTTTTTTTGTTTGCTGTTAATATCCTTCCAGGTTTTGCGCTCCTTCCACTTGTCACGATTAGCAAGGCCTAATCCCATTAACCCTAATCCCATAATCCAAAAAGCTGGGTTATCAGTTGCAATGCCTAGTGGTATCCAAGTTATACCAATGATGAAGAATGTGTAATAGTCAGGCTCTTTTTTCTCGCCCTTGGTTGCAAAATATGCAATAACGCCCAGTATAACAATCAATGCTAGTATTAATATCATAATCCATGGAATTGCCATAAAATTATTTTATGGAGAACTAGTATTTATTTTTTTTGTCCGTAGTAAAGGTCTTCAACTGTTTCTAAGTTGCTGATGTCATCAAGGCCTCGGTCTTCACGAAGTCGCACGAGTCGTGGAAAACGCAAGGCGTAACTGCTTTTGTATGCTGGACTTTTTTGTATTTCTTCATATCGTACTTCAATAATGATTTTTGGTTTTACTGTTACAGTTTTGCCTTTTTCTTTAATTATCAAAGGCTTCAAAAGTTCTGTTAACTGCTCAAAAGTCACACCACCCTCTTGTTCTAGTTCTTTTATTCCTGTTCCGACTTTTCCAATGTTTAGTATGTTACCGTCTTCGTCTTGGCACGCGACGGCGAAACTTGTAAGCCAACCGCTGCGTTTTCCTTCGCCCCATTCTGCTCCAACTATTACTAGGTCTAATTCGTCCATTGTTGGCTTTATTTTTACTCCATAACCCACTCTTGAGCCTGGCTTGTAAGGACTGCTCAAATTTTTGGCCATTATTCCTTCTTCACCTGATTTTAGTGCTTGCCCGTAGAATTCTTGTGCTGCTTTAACACTGTCGGTGATTAATTGTTTTGCACATATGATTTGTTTTGGTTGCTCGTCAATAATTTTTGCGATTATCGCACGTCGTTTTTTGAATTGTTCATCAAGCAGTGTTTTTCCATTATATTGTAATATATCAAAAACGTTTACTTCAACAGGCATTTTATCGGCTAGTTCTTTAATGCCATACTTTCGTTTAATTCTTTGTGATACTTTTTGAAATGGTAAGTATTTTCCGCTTTTTTTGTCAAATCCTACTGCTTCAGCGTCAAGAACAAAACTGTCGCCACTGACATGTTTTTTTGTGTATTCTACTACTTCTGGAAATTGTTTTGTTACTTCTTCTAAACGGCGAGTGTACAAACTAATTTTATTGTCAACTTTGTGTACTTGCAGTCTAAAACCGTCGTACTTGTACTCAAAAGCTGCTGGTTTGCCAACTCTCTCAAAAGCGTCTTTTATGTCTTTGGCTTTTTGGTAAAGCATTACTTTAACAGGAATTTGTGGTTTTAACTCAATTTTTTGTAATCCTTCAAGTCCTTTAGTTGAAGCAATTTTTGCTACTGTTGCAAAATCATTAGTCAAGTCAATCGCTCGTTGTACAATATCAAGGTATTCATTATATTTTGTTCTGTCTTTGTCAGGTATTACTAATTCATTTTTTTCTTTGTCATAATGAATTTTTAGTTCTTTTGAGAAGTAAGCCCATAGTATTGCGTCGCGAATGCTTCCTTCACCTATGCCAGCGCGTAATTCTTCTAGTACTGTTCGCACGATGTAGCGTGCTTCTACTGGTTTTGCACTAGTTAAAAGCTGTGCTATTAATTTAATCTTCCTGTCAACTGTTCCAGCACCTTCTAAAGTTGATAGTTTTTGCAGGTTGTCAAAAACTTGTTTAATATCAAGCTCTTGTGAAAATAGTGTTGCTTGTGTTTTCTTGCCAGCTAAATTTTCTGCTACTATTCCTAAATCGCCTGTTTTTTTCCACTCATCCTCGATTTTTTTCGCGTCAATGCCAGTGGCCACGTTTATTGCTTTCAAGACTAGTCGTGCTGCAACTCCGAGTTTTCTTTTGTCCCACGTGGCAAACACCCTGCCGCGTAATAATAGTAGAACTGTTGAGAGGTTTTGTGAAGGCGTGTTTTTTAGTAGAACTGACAAATATTTTGTTTTTTCTAATCGTTTTGTCGTGCTAGCTATTTCTTCGTAGACTTTAACAAGAGCTGAGTATTGCATAAGTTAGAACAGATTGGTTATTATAAAAATGTTACTTTATTTTTTATGAATTAAAGATTTAAAAAAATTTATAAATTAGCTAATTACAAAATCCTAAATGACGGATATGAAGTATCATCTTGTTAGAACTTTAGAAAGCGATCCTAAAAAAAAGATATTCTAATATTGGGTGTAAAGCCTCACCGAGTTGATGTTTTATATCATACTTTAGGTCGAGATCGTAGAGTACTTGTTGACGAAATACCAGAAGGTGATTTGGACAAAATCATAAATGCTTATGAGAGTTCTATAAAATAATTATTTTTTAAGAAGTTTTTTCCCTTTTTCTACTAAACGATTAATTTTAGGACTAAAATGTCCTATTAGGTCTTCTGGGTTTTCTAAGCGGTTGCCCCAGTTTTGCAAGTAACAAATTTGCTCTAAGCTTTTTTGCGGTGGAACTGGAACTTTTTCATCAGCGTAGCCCACAGTTATTACTGCTTGTGGTCGTACTTCTCCAATAATGCCAACAGCATCGCAGAGCATGTTTTCTTCAAAAGCTCCAACCCAAGCAGTACCCAAATCTAGTGCTGAGGCCATAACTAAAATATTTTGTATTGCAGCTGCACAGTTTTGAATGCCATACAATCGCTCACCGCGCAAACCATAAAAACGTTTTACATTGGCCATTTCAGCAACCACAACAATGTGTACTGGAGCATTGCTCATCCAAAATTGTTCAAGGCACGCTTCTGAAATTTTTTCTTTAATATCGTGATCTGTCACAACTATAAACTTCCAATTTTGCAAGTTACCAGAACTTGGAGCTGCTTGTGCTGCCTCGAGTAGCAACGCGATTTTTTCTTTTTCTACAGGCACCTCTAAATACTTGCGCACTGTTCGACGTTTTTTTATGATATCCAAAACTTCCATAGAAAAATTATAGAAAAGCTTGTTTAAAAAAGTTTGCAAAAGTCATGAAAATTAAAAATTTTCAGGATGCTCAAAAACAATTAAATGTTTTTGACAAAATGGGTGCCCTTGTCCGGGACATTGTCCCGGGCGCGGGCAGAACTCAAGTCTTTATATGTTGGGGGGGTGAACATGAGTTATTAAATAAGTCAAAAAAAAATTATGCGCTGCACCTATCGTACAACGTCTATTCCAAGTTCTTGGCTTACAACAGTTGATTGCGGGCTGCCGCTTCTATTGTCAACTTTTCCAAGTATCCAAGGGCTTTTAACACCAGTCACTATTGTCATGACAGTTAGTTTTCCTTTCATGTCTTCTGTCACGCGTGCTCCCCAAATGACTGTTGCGTCTTCGTCCATTGTCTCGGTTACTTGTTCTCCAACTTGGTTGATCTCTTCAAGTGTCAAGTCTGGCCCGCCGTGAACGTGAATAATCGCTCCTGTTGCGCCTTCGTAGTTGATGTCGAGTAGCGGGTTTGATAGTGCTCCGCGTACAGCTTCTTCTACTCTGTTGTTAGTGTCACTTGCTCCAACGCCAATTGATGCTACTCCACCACTGGTCATTATTGTTTTGACGTCAGCATAGTCCAAGTTTACTAGGCTTGGCACTGCGATTGTTTCTACAATTCCTTTAATCATTGTAGAGATTAGTTCGTTTGCTACTGCGAATGCTTGTTGCACTGGCAGGTTTCCAGCAATTTGTACTAATCGATTGTTGTCAATTACTACTACTGTGTCTGAGACTTGTCGTAATTGTTGAAGTCCAAATTCTGCTTTGTCAATTCTTGCGCGTTCAATGTTAAATGGCATTGTTACTGTTCCAATAACTATTGCGCCCATTTCTTTTGCAACTTGTGCAATTACTGGTGCGGCTCCTGTTCCAGTGCCACCGCCCATTCCAGCACAGACAAATACCATGTCAGATGCTTTTAGCACTTCTTTTATTTGTCCCATGCTCTCTTGTGCTGCTTCGGCTCCTTTGTTTGGAAAACCGCCACAGCCCAGTCCTCTTGTCACGTCTTTTCCCAGCAAGAATTTTCTGTCAGCTTCTGTGATGTTTAAGTGTTGGCTATCAGTGTTTGTAGCTAGTATTTCTGCTCCTTTGATGCCTTTTTTGTAAAGCCAGTGTATCATGTTGCCACCAGCTCCGCCAACTCCTATTACCCTAATGTTGGCTTGTCCTACTTCGTAGGTCTCTGTTTCTTGTCCTTGTGCGTCAACCGCTTGTTTTACGATGAAATCCATTTTTGTTCGTTCCCCCTTGATAGGTTATTTTGCAATCTAAAGGCAAGTATCGAAAACTTTATATAGTAGTTTGCGTACTACCTTCTATAGAAAAAACATTTTTCGCCAATATTAAATTCGTCAACTCGAGACAAGTTTTCGCCAAAAAACTTTTCTCAACAAATTCTTTTATTTTAAACACATTAGAGGTATTTAAACATTATCAAGTTCTAAAACATACTTTGCAGTATACAAATTAGTATATCAATATCTGTCAACAATAAACAATTTAATAAACTTCTAACGACAAAGACATAATAATAATCCTCGAGGGGTATTTGTGGTAACAGTCAAAGGCAGCATTTACGAAGGTGTAGACGGTAGAATCTTAGGATTGGGAACTTATTTTAGAAGTGAACTGCCAGAAGAACTTAAAAAAATATTAACAACTGTTGCACGATTAAAGTATAAAGTAACACGCCACGGCAAAACAGATTTATTATTAGTCAATCACGCAGAAGATCCTGAAGAGTTAATGCATGTTTTAGCAAACGGCAATGGCAATTACACAATTTTTAGACATGTTAGTGCAGGAGGCGATTTATTGCATGCAATGGCTAATAACATTAATTTTCTTCCAGAAGACCCACAATACACTCCAGAATCAAAAATAATCGGGCAGCGAGAGTTAGATGACTTAATAGAAGCAGCGCTTCTTGATATAGGAAAGCACGCAATAAGAAAAAACAAACCCAAAAACGCAAAACTTCCAACAAAACACCCAAAAAAAGTTCAGAGTACAAAAACTGCTAAGATTGGAGGACTTAACTATTTGACTGACGGCAAAGGAGCATTTCATGATGGCTGTCTTTTACGATTAAATCTTGATTTTTCAAACGTCTGCCTTGGAGGTTGCGATTATTGTTATGCGAAAAGACATAATCGTGGCAGACCATTTCAAGCAAAAAGCATTGACTCACAACTTCTTGATGAGGACCTAATAAATGGATTGCAAGTTGATTACAGTCAACAACCACCAGTTTATAATCCCGAACTAGACCCTCAAGACTTTGCAGCACTACGCCTTGGCAAGAGAACAGACCCAGGACATCAAAGAGTTCACAAACAATTAATGACCACTTTAGAAGTGTTGGCAGACCACTATAAAATTAGCACTATAATGCCGACAAAAATGCTGCCCTTTAACCCTGCAATTGCAAAGCTATTACAGCAAGCAAGAGTACACTTGGCTTATAGCATAAGCCCCTGGCAGCACTTAGAGCGTGGCGCGGTCAGCGAAGGCTTTGACACTAAAACAAGATTAGAGCTTGCAAGAGACTACCAACAAGCAGGAGTCAACACTTCACTAAAAGTAATCGCCGACATCACAACAGAGCCCGATAATCTAACAAAAAAAAGAATTAGTGAAGCAATAAAAGACGGCCTGCCAATACAATTAATACCAATAAGACCACAAAACAAAGCAATGACACCAGAACTATTAGGAGGACATCACTGGGAAGACTTCAAAGGCGATCATTCAACAATAGAACTTTTCGAAAATTTAAACCATCAAAGCGGAGACTACGCATTCTTTAACAATAAACCACTACCAACAACAATACACCCCTACTGGCAAGAAAACAAAATAACAATATGCGGAGAACTAGTAAGTGCTAACGGCACAAAAATAACAAAAAGTTATTGCGACGATTGCAACCTAAAATGATGCAAGAAGTAGCTCAAGGAGGATTAGAAAAAACCATTGCCACTAGTTATTCTAACATTGTTAACAGAGAATACAACATTGAATGGGCATCTATAGATAAAATAAAGCCTGATCTTGAACAACCAAGACAACACTTAAACGAGATATCGCTTGAAGAATTAGCTCAAAGCATTGAAGCTGAAGGCCTAATAGTCCCACCAGTTGCCCAAAAAATGCCTGATGGCACATTTGAATTAATTGTTGGTCACAGAAGATATTTTGCTTGTTTGATGAATGGTTACAATGAAATACCAATAAGAGTGGTTGAAGACATTACTGATTTAGAACGTATAGAAATACAAATACATGAAGACTCGCAAAAGCCTTTCAAGTCCTGGAAAGTAGCAGAGAACATTGTTGATTTTTTAAGATTAGCACAACAAGAAGACCCTTCTATAACACAAGAAGACGTGGCACTACATTTTGGTTATGGAAGAACATCGGTTGAAAGAGCAGTAAGATACGTTGATAAAGTAACACAAGGAGTTAAAAATCTTGTAATAGATGGAAAAATTGGTTATAAAGTTGCAGCCGATAACATCTACAAAATTCCTAGCAATCAAGACCAGTACAGGGCAGCATTAAAAATTGCTAAAAAAGAAATAAAGCCAGAGTTAGAAGTGCAAAAACATTTACCAGAAGAAAAAAGTAAGTCCGCAGGAGATTTAGAATTAACAATTCAAACAGAAGAAGGACTAAAAGCACAAGAAGAAACTCAAAGAGTTAAAAAAGTCACGCAAGCATTAGACACTACAGTGCAAAGACTTGCAACACTACTCGCTCTTAGCAATATTAAAGATGTAACATGGGATACCATAACATCGTGTAAAGATCATTATTCAGGAGAAAGTTTAGAAGATACTATCAATAAGTTTGAAGTTTACGTACAAGAATTGAGCGATAAATTTGAAAGCGAACCAGAAAAACTGCTTGCTCGCCAAGAACTCATACGAAAAAGAGCTCGCGTTGGAGCTCCAATAACAGAAGTGTACAATAATGCATTAGAAAAACATGCAAAAACAAAACAAAAAACAAAAAGACCAGATTGTTTGTATGATACACTAGTAGAAAACATTCAATTAAAATTAATCGATGAAGACCCACAAAACGCTAGGGGTAATGAAACAATAACAGAAGAAAACGTTAAAGAACTCGCAAAATCAATAAAGTCAATCGGGATAATCAATCCTTTACTATTAGAAAAAGAAGGTAAGCGCTACAATGTTGTCTTTGGACATATTAGAAGACTGGGGGCAAAAGAAGCTAAAGAAAAAACAGTTCCCGCTATAGTTGTCAATAACCTAACACGTCAGCAAAAACTTGCACTTCAAATGACAGAAGCTTCACAAAAAGCTTTTTCAGCAGAAGACAGGGCCACAGCACACTACAAATATTATAATAGACTAAAAGAAGCTGGAGTTATTAGCTCTATTGAAGACTTTGCTCAAAGGATAGGTGTTAACGAACAAATTGCAGTTGATGCAGTACGATACAACGAACAAGTCACACAGCAAGTAAAAAAACTAGTACATTATAATGTATTGAACTATACAACCGCTTTAACACTAGCACAATTATCAGAAGAAAGACAAAACGAATTATCAGTTGAAATAGCCATAAAAAATCAAGGCTTAACAGAAACAAGAAGACTAATAAAACAAAAAAAACAATCAGAACTTTTTCCTGATGAAGTAAAAGGAATAGGAGTAGTAGTAAGTAAGCAATTAATGCAAGCAATGGAAGAATTCAACATTGCTTACGAAGAATTAAGAATGCAAGAAAATGATTTTCATAAAAAAGCATTAAAACAAATAGCAGGACTAACAAACCAATTTGAAGAATTAAAAAAACTAAAAGCAGCATGATAATATGAGTTCACAACCATCAATAACCATCGATTACGAGCGAGCCACTGAAGCACTAGGATTAATTTGGCAAGCCTATGATAAAAAACAAGGTTTGTTTTCAGAACCTAAATTATTTCCACAATTAATCAGACCAAAAGGTTTAGAAGATGATGACGAGCGTTTTGCAACATACCAATTCTTTGTCAACAGTCAAGACCGCCGCCACGAAGCCAACATGTTATGGGGCAAAGCCAGAAAACTAACAGAAAAACAATTAGAAGAAAATGGAAAATTCATTTTTGACCCTGGACTGATTAATGCATTAAGTCTTAATACAGTGCGTGAAACAATTGCCGACCCAATGGCTTTAAGCATGAATGGACGAGTTCAAGAACTACAAGATATAGCAACAATACTAACAACAGAATATGATGGAAGTCCATTGAACATTTTTGACGGTGTTGAACATTTTGATGAGGCAGTTAAGCGTATCAAAAGATTTCCTGGCTACGGTGAACACTTAGCGCCACAAATTATTTGTTATTTTTCACAGCAAGGCTTTATTGAAAAACTGGAAGGCGGATATCCAAAAATTGACATTCATAAAAGCCGCATACCAATATCACTAGATTTATTTCAAACTGGCCCTTTAGTTAATCGATTAAATGTTGAAAGAGCAGCACTAGAATTATATCAATGGTTTGCACAAGAACAAAGCATTTCTGTTTTCGAACTAACAGAAGCAGTTTGGGCTTTAGGCGCTTACGTTTGCTCTCCAAACCTTAAAAGAAAAAAAACAGCCAGTATTGGCTGTCAAAATTTGTGCCCTGCAAAAGAGTATTGCACTAGTCTGCCACCACCACCAAAAAAACAAGATTATCCGCATAAAAAAGCTACAGGCAGATATTTTCACAGAATTGATAAAAGAGACAAACAATTAGCACTACCTCTTGGAGGCTTAGAAGCAAAACTTAATAATAGCAAATAATTCTCTCAAACCATGACATTGTACATGATAGGAATAGGGCTTGGTGACGAAAAAGGCATCACATTGCGAGGATTAGAAGCAATCAAGAGTTGCAATACTGTTTTTTTAGAAGATTACACTAGCAAACTAACAACCAGCAAAGAAACACTAGAACAACTCTACAAAAAAGAAATCGTTTTAGCAGATCGTGAACTAGTAGAAAAAAACGCACAAGAAATATTAGAAAACGCAAAAACATCTAACGTGGCATTTTTAGTTGTTGGAGACGTTTTCGGAGCAACAACACACACAGACTTATACCTAAGAGCAAAAAAAGAAAACATCAAAGTAGAAATCGTTCATAATACTTCAATAATCAATGCAGTATCAAGCACTGGTTTAGAATTATACAAGTTTGGAAAAACTACAAGCCTACCATACTGGGCTGACTCCTACAAACCAACAAGCACCTATGACGACATACAAAAAAATCAGTCAATTAACCTTCACACTTTAGTGCTTTTAGATATTAAAGCCGATGAGAACAAATACATGACAGTAAACCAAGCAATAGAATTATTGTTAAAAATTGAAGATAAAAAACAACAAAAAATATTCACAACTGAAACTTTAATCATTGGTTGCGCTCGACTAAGCGCAAATGATCAAAAAATAGTTTTTGGCAGTGTTAAACAATTGTTAAACATTGATTTTGGAGCGCCATTGCACTCTTTGATAATTCCTTCTAAACTGCATTTTATTGAAGAAGAAATGATTGAGCAACACAAAATTTCTTAAAAGTGGTATATACAAAAATTTATATACCAGTACCTACCATAATAATATAGGGATTTTTAGTAAAAACAGTGGGTAGTTGATAGCGAGTGGACAAGAAAAAACTAAGCCCGGAAACCAGAACCGGGGGGTGTGACCTAATAGTAGGAATACCCAGCTATAACGAAGCAGATTCTATATCATACGTTGTAAAACAAGTTGATGCTGGAATAACAAAATATTTTCCAACATTAAAAGCGTTAATTGTCAACGTTGACAATGACAGTCCGGACAATACAAAAAAAGCATTCTTGGAAACTATTACAAAAACTCCAAAACATTATATTAGCACTCCGCCAAAAACTAAAGGCAAAGGAAGAAACTTTCACAATCTTTTTTTATTAGCACAACAATTAAACCCTCAAGCAACCGTGGTGGTTGACGCAGACCTAAAAAGCATCACGCCAGAATGGGTTTTACACCTTGCAGGACAAGTAATGAACGGTCATGATTTTATCAGCCCATTATACTTACGTCACAAGTATGATGGAACAATCACCAATCAATTAGTTTATCCTTTAGTGTTCAGTCTAATAGGCAAAAACATCCGCCAACCAATAGGCGGGGACTTCGCCTTCTCAACTCGCTTGGCAAGCCATTGGCTAGAACAAGATTGGAAAGAAAGCACTCACCAATTTGGAATTGACAATTTTATGACATTGCACGCTCTAATGGGAGATTTTAGTGTATGCCAGACAGGACTAGGAGTAAAAGATCATAAACCTTCAGCTCCAAAACTAGGTTATATGTTTGTAGAAGTTATTGACACACTTTTTGAAAACTTACTACAAAACAATCATTTATTCGAACAAAAAGATCAAACACTCGAAGTGCCAAAGAGCGGTTTGAAAGAAATGGGCACTCCAAAAAAACTAACATTAGAAGATATAGGCATAGACCTTAATGTAATGATTAAAAACACCATTGAATTATTCGAAGAGTACAAACCACTAATTTACAACATTTTAGACGAGAAAACCTATCAAAGCATCGAACAAATGCTTCAAAACAACAATATCAACATTGACAGCAAACAATGGGCCAAAATCATTTATGATTTCATGATAGCATTCCATAATAACCCAAAACAAAAACTAGAAATCGTAGAATGCTTAAAACCGCTATATTTTGCCCGCAACATCTCGTTTATCAAACAAACAATAAACCACTCCTGTCAAGAAGCAGAACAATTAATACTAAAACAAGCACAAACTTTCAGAGAACTAAAACCATACTTATTAAAAAAACTTGGAGTGAAAATACTACACTAAAACAAGTTCTAAATCCACTGGTCACTGGACATTTGTGCACGAGAAGTATATAAACAACTATAACTTAACAAGTTTATGAAGTATGATAAAAGACTTGCAGAGTTATTAGGAATTATTTTAGGCGATGGCAATTTACACAAGACTAATAATTGTGTCACTATCGTTGGCAGCTTAGAGGATAAGCAGTATTATGAAACATATGTTATTCCATTAATAAAATCAGTATTTAATGTTAAACCTGCACTAAGAAAGCGAAATGATAGAAATGCTTATTACATTGATTTTAACTGTAAAAAAACAATTATTTATTTGACGGAAAAAGCAGGTTTAATTAGAGGTAATAAAGTTAACGCAAAAATCCCAAAACTAATTACTAATAATAAAAAATTAATCTCTCCTTTTCTAAGAGGACTATTTGATACTGATGGTTGCTTAAAATTTTCAAAACAGTCAAAAAACAAAAATTATTATCCTAGAATCCAATATTGTTTTAGAGATACAAATTTTTCTAACAGTATTAAAGACTTAATAGAAAAACTAGATTTTAAAGTAGGAATTTGGAAAGAAAAAAGGTTTAACGGACTCATATACTATCAAATAAGCGGAAAAGAAAATCTAGAAAAGTGGATAGAACTTGTTGGAATGAATAATCCTGTTCATAAAACTAAATATTTATTCTGGAAAAAATATGGATATTACATACCAAAATCTTCTTTAAATTATCGACAGAAAGCATTAAATTTAAATATATAAGCCAAATCTTGAACCTCAGTCTCTACGGATTCGAACTTTTATAGCCCCGTGGAAGAATAAACAGGTAATGCTGTTATTCTGCGGAGTGTAGTGGCCAATCATCGTGCCCTTTGGAGGCAACGAAAATCAGAGATTTTCTGGTCTTTCTCGCCATAGAAAGGCATGGACCGCGGTTCGAATCCGCGCGGGGCTACTTTAACGTAAAAACACTGTTTGTAGAGAACATAAATACAACAGAAACTACTTCACTATAAAACAAATATAAACTCTTCCTCGTCAATAATATTTTGAAGGAAAGTTTTTTAAAGCATTACTTTCGGAATAGTATTCAAGGTGAAAAAAACACACAGGGTTGTGCGTACATGATTCTTTCAAAAGAGGAAGCAATATCGTTAGTACTATACTATTCTGAACGCAATAGAATTACATCAATAACTAAACTGAACAAAATCCTTGCTAGACTAAATCTTCACATGATTCCGATAGATGTAGATTTCAGACTTAATAAATATGGTTCGTTCAGTACTGACCTAGTATTAGAATCTACCGATTATTATAATATCTATGAGTATCCTGCAAGTTTCGGTGATGGAAAAGGACTACACATTGTACAAAAAGGTCGGGAGCTTGCAAAAGAAGTTGTAACTACTAAACTTTCAGAAATAATGAAATCTCAAGAAATTAAAGAGTTAGAAGACGAAATAAATGATATGAGCAAGAAGCGTGCTGATGAATTATCTAATGACGAACACAAAATGTTATTTGTTGATATAGATGACAGAACTCATCTAATAAGCAGGATACGTACTGTTCATATCGATTTTTTAGATTTGTATGAAGAAGTAAAGAAGCAAGAAGCTAGTACTATAGCAGACATAACATTTAGCGCACTAGTAGAGTATTGTTTTTATCTTTCAAGTTTTTTTATGAAGAAAAGATTTAAGAATATTGAAACCGCTGGAGATTATGATTTTGATGCTTACATGTTCGATTATTATTTTTTGTATAACCTAGAACAAATAATCCCTATCCTTAAAAAACAACTTGGTGTTGATAAGAAAGATGAAACTTTGTTAAACAAATTTTATCAGTATTTTGTTCAGTCTATTAAGGAACAAAAATATCCTTTTTCAATTGATAATAAACATTTAAAAGATTTAATAGTTTAAAATGACATTATATGATAATAACACTTATTCCTTTGATGATTGTTCAATATTTAATCTGTGCGAAATTAATATCCCTAACTCTTGGAGCGAGATGTTTGGCACTAATCGTTTAAGGTCTTATAATTATGGAAAATTAGTTCGTTTAATGGCTTCATTGAATCAACAAAATATTATACCTTATCGTTTTATTCCAGAAAGTGAAAAATTTAATAGTAATTTGATTAAACATGCTAATCAACTTTTGATTAAAACAAAGATAAACCCTGCTTTCATGGACTTAGTATTTAAAAAAGAAGTTATAGAAAGTTTGAAATTTTCTTTTAAAGGAGTTTTGAAGGTGTTTAACACAATACAAAAGAATGATAATTTTCAGAATATTAAACAGTTTTTTGAACAAAACTGTCAAGTACCAACTAATGTGCCAAATAATGATGATTGTAAAATCATTGGGGGATTAAACTCTTTTAATTGCTTGGGCAATAAATTTTTTATTAGTGCCGATAATCATTTTCGCAATAATTGTGACTTGATTAAACAAGAATGGAATATTACTATAGTGCCTGAACACGAATGTCATTTACTATGTTAAATTTAACGCTTGTTTTACGCATATTTTAAATATTGTTATTTTTGTAGCATTCCATGGCTAAAGATAAGTTTAGTGATGATTTGTTAGAGTCTAAAAGAAAGAAGTTTTTTGAAGCTGTTCACAGGATTTGTAAAAGAAGAAAGTTGCCTATTCCTGATTTGAATTTTAATGGTTGTTCTGAAGAAAGCGATGACGAACTCGCGCATTATCATCCTGGTTCTAACACTATTTGTGTTTCTAAACAAAAACTTGTAAAGCTTAATTTTAATGACATTGAAGAAGTAGCTGCTCATGAAGTTTCTCACATAGTAAAAGCAGATCATAGTCCGGAGTTTTATAGGCAAGAAGAAGTAAGTAAGGTTGCAGGCTTTCACGCCGGCCCAGGAGTTATTCACGTGGACGGAAATGCAAAAGATACTTTCAAGAAAAGCAGAAAATCAAAAGATGATAAAACTCGATGCAATTATCATTTGTGTCGAAAACAACGAAAGCTTGAACAGTGTCCGCACTGCAAAAACTATTATTGTCACGAACACATTAAACCTTTTGAGCCTTCACTAATGAGCACCAGAGGACACGAAAAACATGAAGAGGGACATCCTTGCGCTGTATACGCAGAACATAAAATTCATGAGAAGAAAGCACAGGATAATAAATGGGGAGATTGGCTTGCAAAGCACGCTACAAAGCCATCGTCTGGCAAGAAATATAAACCAAAGTATAAAGAAGATCATAGATTTGATTATGTAGGTCATAGGCCAGACCATATAAAAGATGCACGTCAAAAGGACAAAATCAGAATTAGCGATGTCTTTAGGCTTATCACACGTGGAATTGGAAAATTATTGAAATTTCTTTTTATTATAGCAATCATAGCAGGATTGGCATATGGCGGATTTATCTTGTTTCAAAATTATAAACCATTAATTATGGAAAAACTATCAAAAGAATCCAGTAGAGTTGAAACTATTGAAGAACCGATCGTTCAAAACACTATAAAGTCACCCATTCAAGAATTATTAGAGGCCGGCTCTATAAATACGGAAGTAACAATATCTGGAAAGTATCGCTTTGAAGAAAAAGAGTTCGATGATCTAACACTACGTGATAAACTTGCGGATAACCAAGGTTATAACATATACTTTTTACTAAAAACGCCCAGAGGATTTAATAAGCAAAAAACTTACAAAATTACAGGCCTATTAAAAGAAGTAGAAGGAACAAAATACATAGATGTAAACAAGCCAATAGAAACAGTAGACTAAAATGAAAATGGTTCATTATCTTATAGAGTTTAGATTTCAAGGTATTGCAAAAAAAAGAATTAAAAGTCTAATATGGGATGTTGATAAAAAATGCAGAATAGGTAACGCAAAAAAGAAAAGACCAATACCTCATATCACTTTAGTCGCCCCTTTTACAACGAAAAAAGAGTCAAAACTGATTAGCGATTTCAACAAGTTATGCACGGATTATCCTTTGATGAAATTTACTATAAAAGGATTTAGCACTTTCGAGAATAACAGAGTTGTTTATCTCGATATAAAACCATGCAAAGAACTCAATAAGTTCAGATGGAAATTATCAAAAAAACTACGTTCATACTGTAAACTAAAACCCCTTGATTACAAAAGAAAATACTATTTTCATTCTACAATTGCTATGAAGCTTGAACCGAAAAAATTCAAGCAAGTAAAAAATTACATCAAAACAAAACCAAAGCCAGATTTTAAGCATGTAATGGTAAGAGCTACACTACTAAAAGGACAATATATTCTTAGAGAGTATGATTTTCTATTAAGGCAATCGCTTACAAGAAAATTAGCAAAGAGTAGAAATATGAACAAAAAAACAACTTCTTTGCTAACAAAATATTTTGAAGGAAAATTTAATCCCAACAAAAACATTAAAAAATCGTTATGGAGGAAAATAAAAACTATTTTTTCATAAAATCTTTAATTAACTAGTCAATTTCTCAATCAGAACAGTTTTTGCCCTCTTTTTACCGTTTAGTTTATAAATGATTAAATTTTTCGCTACTTGAAGAATAGTTTCTAATGACTGTTTTTTACATATTTACAAAAAATCAATTAGAAGTGAAAGCTATGAAAGCATTTGAACAACTCGGTATTGAAAGCTCAATACTTAAGGCTTTAGAGAACAAAGGTTTTGATAGTCCTACCCATATCCAAGAAAAAGCCATCCCGCACATTTTAAAAGGTGAAGATGTTGTTGGACAGTCCGAAACTGGCAGTGGCAAAACTTTAGCTTTTGGCGCTGGAATAATACAAAATATCAGAAGAGGACAAGGTATTGGAGCTTTAATATTAACCCCGACTCGCGAGCTTGCAGAGCAAGTTAGCAGTGCACTACAAAGTTTTTCAACGCTCAAACCTTTAAAAATCACAGCGGTTTATGGTGGTGTTGGCATCAACCCACAAATTAATAGTTTACAAAAAGCTGATGTTGTCGTTGCAACACCCGGCAGGTTATTAGATCATTTAGAGCGCAGAACAATTAACCTGTCAAAAGTACAAATACTTGTTTTAGACGAAGCTGACAGGATGGTTGACATGGGATTTATTGACGATGTAAAAAAGATTATAACACAATGTCCTAGAAAACGTCAAACACTACTTTTTTCTGCAACACTCTCACAAGATATCAAAAACATTGAACAACGATTCATGCACAATCCAATAAGAATCAGCGCACGACAACACGTTGATCCAACAAAACTAACACAAAGCTATTATGATACCAACCAAAAAATGAAGTTTTCACTTTTAATACACTTGTTAAAAAATGATTTATACTCCTCAATACTAATATTTTGCAATACTAGACGCCAAGTAGACTTTCTAACGAAAAATTTAACACAACAACAAATTAGCGCAGTGCCAATTCATGGCGGTTTCACACAAGCTAAAAGAAGTGATTCAATGAAAAAATTTCAAACAAACAAATCAAACATTCTGGTTTGCACTGACGTCGCTGCTAGGGGCTTGGACATTCCAAACGTTTCACACGTTTACAATTATGACTTGCCACAAGACAGCAAAGAATATATTCACCGCATTGGCCGAACAGCCAGGGCTGGAAAAAAAGGCAGTGTTGTAAATCTTGTAGCTGACCGTGACCACGACAATTTTTCTAGTATTATAACAAGTCATAGAGAATTAAAAATCACTCGTTTAGCACTACCACAATTTGAAAAGGTCACCATTAAAGATTTTAAAAAAACCAAGAAAACATTTAAAGGCAAATCTTCTTTTACTTCTCAAAAACCTTCTTTTAAAAAAAGAAGTTTTCACAAGCCACGAAAACACTTTAACCGTTAATTTAAAACATTATTAGAGCACAATCTTTATAAATAAAACGCAAATACACTGTTTATTCGATGGACAAAACGGTCAAATTGGCTTTTTTGTGCTGGAGAAAAGAATCATTGTTCTTAACTCTTTTAATCGAAAAAATTACTTTGGAGTTGATATTATGAGTCGAATGCACTCAAGAAAAAAAGGCAAGAGCGCTTCAACAAAGCCATCAGAGAAGAAAAAGCCAGGATGGCTTCGCTATACTGCAAAAGAAGTAGAGCTCTTGATTGGAAAAATTGCAAAAGAAGTAAAGAATCCTTCACAAATAGGATTATACCTTCGAGATAATTATGGTATTCCTGATGTTAAAACAATAACAGGCAAGAAAATAAACCAGATTTTAAAAGAAAAAAACTTGCTTGGCGAAATACCTGAAGATTTGCAAGCACTACTTAGAAAAAGTGTTGATATTAGAAAACACTTAGAAGAAAATCATAAGGACATGCCAGCAAAGCGTGGATTGCAATTAACAGAGAGCAAGATATTGCGACTTGTAAAATATTACAAGAAAACTAATAAGTTGCCAGCTGATTGGAAGTATGATCCATCAAAAGCACGCATGTTTATCGAATAAAACTTTTTTTTATTATTTTTTTACTACTTTTGATTTTAACAAAAGTAATTTAAACAAGAACAAAATAGTGAACAACAATGAACTATGAAAATTTTAGTGCACAAATAAAAAAAGTAGTTAGTGCTTTTAAAAAAGTTGATAAGAGCAAACCATTAAGAATCATCAGTCACTTGGACGCTGACGGCATAAGCGCTTGCGCCATTTTAAGCAAAGCTTTAAGTCGTGAAAACTACCATTATAACACTAGCATAGTGCACCAATTAACAAACGAATTACTTGCAGAGCTAAAAAAAGAAAATTATCAAACATACATTTTTTGTGATCTTGGAAGCGGCCAATTAAAAGCCATTAGCGAACAATTAAACAATAAAACAGTTTTTGTCCTAGACCATCACATCATCGAAAAAACAAATTTAGCAGACAATATCAATCACTTAAACCCTCACGATTTTGACATTGACGGCTCACAACAAATCAGTGGTTCTGGAGTGACTTTTTTGTTCACACTAGAATTAAACAAAAAAAATGAGGAGTTGGCACGACTTGCAATCATAGGAGCTATTGGCGACGTGCAAGAAAATAATGGTTTTGAAAAACTCAACAATAAAATTTTAAAAATAGCACAAGAAAACGGCAGTATTAGTGTAAAACAAGGACTTAATTTTTTTGGTCGTCAAACAAAACCATTGCACAAACTTTTAGAGTATTCAACTGACAATCCTATACCTGGTGTTAGCGGCAGTGAAAGTGCTGCAATACAATTTTTGAGTGAAATTGGAATAAACCCGAAAAACGGCACTATTTTCAAAAAATATATTGATTTGACTGAAGTTGAATCAAAGCGTTTGACAAGCGCTATTTTAGCAAAGCGCTCACAACTTGACAATCCACAAAATATTATTGGAAACATTTACAAACTACCACGCGAGAAAAGCGGCACACCATTTGGTGATGCTAGAGAATTTGCAACACTACTGAACGCTTGTGGCAGAATGGGCAAGGCAAGTGTTGGTATTGGAGCTTGTTTGGGTGATGAAAAACTAAAAAAGAAAGCTTTGCAAGGACAAAACGATTATAAGGCAGAGATTAGCAGTGCACTGTCATGGTATGAACAAAACAGCAACAATAATAAAAAAGTTTTTGTAGGTAGTGGTTTTATCATAATTAATTGTGAAGACGAAGTTAATCCTACAATTGTTGGAACACTCTCAAGCATTCTGTCAAAGGGTCGAAAGCTCGACGATGGAACTCTAGTATTAAGCTTAGCGCGCAATTTTGATGGCACAACAAAAGTTTCACTGCGCATTGCTGGCAGCACAGATTTAGATTTGAAAGAAATAATCACTGAAATAGTTAATGTTGTTGGTGGCGAGAGTGGAGGTCACCAAAACGCTAGCGGAGCATTAATTAAAACTAGTAGTGAAAAAGAATTCATAGAAACCGCCAAAAAAATTTTATCACAAGTTAGTATTGAAGAAAAAATAAAATAATGATTTCAGAATTATTTTTTTATGTTGTGAACTTTTACTACCGGCCAACTTATCTCAATTTTTTCTTTATCATAGCGTTTCTTTAATGCTTTTATGAACTCGTGTTTTGCCAGATACCTATCAACTGGTGTTTTGACGCGAAAAATTATGTTAAAGTCAATGTTTGAATCTCCAAAATTGTTAAATCGTACTAGTGGTTCATAATCTTTTACTGTGCCTTCAAGTTTTTTGATGACTTTTTTTGTTTCATCAAGTGTTATTTTTTCTACTTTTTCTAAATCTTCACCATAATCAACACCGCACCCTATCACAACACTCATTTGTTGTTCTGGCATTGACTTATTCATTATAGTACTTTCTGCAAGCTTGGCGTTTGGAATTATTACTCTAGTGTTTGGTAGTGTTCTTAGGCGTGTTGAGCGCCAACCGATTTCTTCTACAAAACCGCTAATGCCATCAACTTCTATGTAGTCTTCTGCTTCTATTGGCTTGTCAGTGATGATGTGAAGTCCTGCAAAAAAGTTTGCTAATGTGTTTTGTAAAGCTAGCCCTACTGCTAAACCGCCAATTCCAAGTGTTGCCACTAACGGTGTTAGTTCTACGTTAAAATGGCCAAGAATCATTAAAATAGCTACAATGTATATTACAACGCTTGCTATCTTGGTCAAAAGTTTTGGTGTTTTCTGGTATCTTTTAGTTACTTTAAACCATTTGTTTACCAGTACTATTATGACTTTTGATGCGACGTGAGCCACTATCAGCACCATTATCACATAATACAAATTGTTAATCACTGAATTGTAAGGCTGCATTATCGAAAGCTCAGTAATAGCTAAGTATATTCCTATAAGAATTATAATTAAATAAATAGGTTTTTCAACAATGCCAAAAACTACATCATCAATATCGGTTTTTGTGCGTTTGGCAATTCTTTTTATTGCCACTCGTGCTACAATGTCAAAGACTTGTGCTACAATAAAAAACACTGTCAGTACAAATAATGCTTTTATGTACTCATTAACTAATAAGAGTTGAAAATCAATCATTAAAAGTGCTTAGCTTGTTAGAATTTAAAAAGCTTATGATTCACTGGTCACTGGACAAGTGCGTGTGAGCTATAAAAAGGACCAAAACTATACTAGTTCTATAAAATTTGTTTTTTTAGTTTGGCAGGGCACCATCTTGACCCCTTCGCCTTGCCTACTTTTTAAACAAAATAAACTTTGAGGTGATATTAATGACTAGTATTGATGTTAGTAACAAAACAATTCAAGATTTGTTTTACAAACAAATCAAGAGCTTGACAATGAAAACCTGCAGTCTTGAAAGCTTCGAGGTACAATTTAGTGATAGGTGGTTATGATGGATACAGAAATTGAAATTATACGAGGACCTGTTGAAGAGTTTTATTGTGAGCAAGCCCTGCAAGCCCTTAGAGATGCTGACTTGATTGATGACGAAGAAGAAGCCTTTATGATAGGTTATCTTAAAAGCTAATAATTTTTTATTATTATTTTAAAATTATAGAAGTGTTCTTATTCTTTCAATGTGATCAGCGACTTCTTGGCCTTTTTTTGTTAAGGTTAATAGTTTTAATCTTCCTTGCTTGTCAAAGTTTATCAGACCGCTTTTTTCCATTTCCTGTAATAATTTTACAACATGAGAATATGTGCAATCAATTACTTTTGCAACATTGGAGGCGTAAATGTCATTTTTAGAATTCTTTAATGTTACCAGCATCATGGCAGGTTTTTCTCTAAAAAACACATTGAATATTTTTTCTTTGGACAAGTCACATCCCCCACTTATTTTTGTACAATTTTACAATTATAAACCTTCGTATACTCAAAAAGTTATTTTACAATATAACTTTTTGGATATGTTGTTTCTTTTGATTGTGTATCATAATAACTTATATATAAATGTTTTGCAATGTTCGTCAAACATAATTTTAAAAATAATCACAAAAACCCATTAAAAATGAATTATTTTCCATTTGAAAAACTACGCTTACACCAAGATGAGCTCTTAGAACACGTAAATTTAGCAATTAAAGAAAAAAACAATCTTTTAGTGCACGCTCCAACAGGCCTTGGAAAGACTGCAGCAGCACTGGCTCCAACATTAAAAGAAGCTATAAAAAACAATAAAAAAGTGTTTTTTTTGACAGGTCGCCACACACAACACAAAATAGCTATCGACACTCTTCGTCTAATAAACCAAAAATTGAAAAAACCATTAAAAGCTGTCGATATTATCGGAAAAAAATACTTGTGTGCTGTGCCTGGCATTGAAGCTCTTTACAGCAGTGAATTTGCAGAATATTGCAAAAAAGTACGCGAAGATGACAAATGCGAATACTATTCTAACACGAAAAAAGCCAACAAGCTTTCAATAAAAGCACAAAAAATTCTTGGCGATATTAAAGGACAAATTCTTGACACTGAACAACTCTACGAGTTAGCACAGCAAGAAAAACTGTGCCCGTACGAGTTAACATTATCATTAGCAGTCAAAGCTAATGTTGTAATTGCAGATTATTTTTACTTGTTCAACCCTACTATTAGAAATAATTTTTTATCAAAAACCAATCACTCTCTAGAGGACAGCATAATTATTGTTGATGAAGCACACAATCTACCTTCAAGAGTTAGAGACTTGCTCACTCACTCAATAACTACTAATTCTGTAGCACGAGCTATTAAAGAATGCAAAAAATATAATCATTTGACAGCTTTAGAAATATTAGAACAATTACAAACGGTTTTAGAAGAACTTGCAAAAAATGTTAGTGCAGAAAAGCTCGTCACAAAACAAGAATTTAGACAACAAATCAATGCTATTGGCGATTATGATGAAATAATCGGTGATTTGGATTTTGCAGGAGAGCAAATTCGCGAATTGCAAAAAACTTCTTCAACAGGAGCTATAGCTAGTTTTTTAGAAGCATGGAATGGCAAAGATGAAGGTTTTGCACGAATTTTGGAAGTTCGCCAAACAAAAGAAAAACCTGTAAATTTTTTGTGGTACAAATGTTTAGATCCATCAAGTATCACAAAGCCTGTTTTTGACGAGGCTTCAAGCAGCATTTTAATGTCCGGCACTTTAACACCGACTAGCATGTATAAAGATTTGCTTGGCATCACTAAAGCTAATGAGGTTAGCATGAAAAGTCCTTTTCCAAAAGACAACAGGTTAAACCTTATAATTCCAGAGACATCAACAAAGTACTCAACTCGCTCTGACGCACAGTACAAAAGAATTGCGCAAATAGTCTCGCAAATAACTAACAGTGTTCCAGGAAATAGTGCTGTGTACTTTCCTAGTTATTTAGTGCGTGATGATATTTACAAACATTTGCACTCGCTTTCTAAAAAGACTACTTTTTTAGAGGTTCCGAATCTTTCTAAAGGAGAAAAAATTGCAATGCTAGAAAATTTTAAAGAGTACAAAAAAACAGGTGCATTACTTTTAGGTGTTGCAAGCGGAAGTTTTGGTGAGGGAATTGACCTTCCTGGCGATTACTTAAAATGTGTTATTGTTGTTGGACTACCTCTTAGCAGGCCAAATTTGGAGACTCAAGAGTTAATAAAATTTTATGATGATAACTTTGGTCGAGGTTGGGATTATGGTTACTTATATCCTGCAGTCAGTAAGGTCTTGCAAGCAGCTGGTCGTTGCATTAGAAGCGAGACTGATAGGGGTGTTATCGTGCTTTTAGATGAGCGTTTTGCTTGGCCACAATACCAGCGTTGTTTTCCAAAAGAGGTTGATTTTAAGATTACAAAGCTTTTCGAGGACAGAATCGATAAATTCTTCAAAGAAAAAAAGTAAATAATCTACTTTAGTATACAAAAACGTATACAAAACGTAACATTTATATACTAGTTTGTCTCTTTTAATATTGCGATAGACACATTAGGAGATGTATTAATATGGTAATACTATACGATCAGTTCAACCTTCCAGACGACATATTCGAAATAATCTTTGCCACAGAACAACAAAAAGTCGTTGCTTCAATGCTAATAGAATACATGAAAAAACACGATGACGTCATTGGCAAAACAGAAATGAGCATGTTCGCCACAAAACTACACGACGGAACACTAGTAGAAGTTCAAGAAAGTGACATGCCAGGGCCAAAAAAGAAAGAAATGAAAATATCCTACAATAAAAGACAATTTTATGATCGCATCCTAACACCAATGAAAAGTATGGGACTAGTAGATTATGACCTGTACAAAAAAAATTATAGAATATCAGACAAGTTCAACAAAAACTTAATCCGCATCGGTCTGATGTGGGTTAGAGAAATAAACAAATAAACGAGAGAAACAAACAAAAGTTCAAGCTCATCGGGCTGTCAGCAAGCGTTTACATGTTTCTTTCTGCAAACGACCACCCCTCCCTAAAAACCCTTCAATCAACTGTTGACAGCCCACTCACCCCTCATTCTAAAAATCAACTCAATTTTTTCTTCTTTCTAATTAGAATAAGCAATACTAAAATAACAATCACTAAAACCAAAGTAATCAACAAAGTAGTATTTGTTGGCTTCTCGCCAAGATTAACATTAAGCACCGCGCCCTTTTCATATGTCAATTTATTATTATAAACCACTCTACCACTAATAAAGTATTGTCCGACAGCCAAAGGCTCAAAAAAATCATCCAGTCTGACAGTTTCTTTAGGGCGCACAAGCAACTCATCACTTTCTAAAATTTCAACAACACGAGTGTTATAAGTCACAGTACCCCTAAAACGAGCGCTAACACTAGTATCGCCCTTATTTTTAAAAACAGCGCTTATAGGTACAACATCATAAGTTAATGCCCACGGAGGATTTTCAATGCGTATAAGCTCTCCAAAATCACTAAGTTGACCTCTATCAAGAACACTAAATGTTTGCAAGCCAGTATAACCACACTCGCCAACCACTATGTCAACCCAGTACTGTCCAATATCAAGTGAGTGATCAAGCAATCGCTCTGTTGTTTTAGTGGTTGTTGGCAGCGTCTGTTCAAGATTAAAACGCTGCGTGTGAACAATATTTTCTTGCAATTGATCCCAAACTTGCAAAGTGACCTCAGGGTTTAACCTAACATTGCCCTTATTGTTAAGCGTTGCAAAAAAAGATGTTAGTTGATCAATCTCACTATCTTTTAATTCTACCCCACCAATAGTACATGATACAATTTGCTCTCCAGTAATTTCAACAGTTATTTTTATCAAAAAAGCAGCTCTTATAGCACTACCCATGCCACTTTCAAATTGCGGTTTTTGTTGCGTTATAATTTTTAATTCTCCAGTGTAATTGCCAGTTTGAATATCTTGCGGTGGCTGTACTATAACTTGCAAAAAAAGAGGTTTATCTGCACTGATAACAACATTTTCAATGTCATCAAGTGATGGTTCAAAACTAATCCAGTCAGTCACACTGCCTTTTAACTCATAAAGAATTGTCAAATTATCAGAAGTGTCTGTAGATATTGCTAATTGATCCTGAGCATAACCACCTTTTAGCACATTACGATAATGCAGTGATGCAGGACTAACACCAAGACCAATACCATAAACTGTTGAAGTGAAAAAAATTAGTAGTAAAAAACTGAGTAATGCTAAGCTTGTTTTTTTGTTCATTGTCATTTTCAATTGTGTGCTAATATTAAAGTTTTATGATGCTGTAGCAGTAAAAACCACAATTCCTGTGCAATTACCTCTTGCTTGATTATTGGGTTGTAACTTCCAGTATACATTGCGCGTTGAAGGAGTCGCATTTGTTTGCTTTACAAGATCAAAAGTGGATAGCGTTACAGGGCTGTCACTGACCTGGGTCATTGAAATAAAAGGTTGGCCAGAGCTTAAACTGTAACGCTCTCCACTGTAAGAAATATTATTTTCTGTACAATTCATAGCATAACCGTCATTGTCGTTTACGGCGTACGCGTCTAATTGTAAGTCTATTTGCGAGTTTCCAAAGTTGTTTACTGTTGCTATGACATCTGGCGATGTTTGCATTAATTCTACATCGTCAAAATCAATAAGCGGCGTAATATTAATAGCATAAAAAGCATTAATTGTCACGTTATCTATTAGCGAGTCAGTATAGCCTCCAGTGTCAAGTGCTGTAACATTGCACCACCACGTACCATTATTTACATAATATGTAACATTAAAATCGCAAGTGAAGTTTTTATAATTACCAGCTGAACCGGCTTCTGCGCAACTCGTTTGAGTATAGTGAGTGTTATTATCATCAGCATCATTTGACTTGTTTAAATAATAGTAAATTGTAGCGTTAGCGCTGTCAATGTTTGCCGCTCCACTAAACTTGTAAACACTGGCATTGCAATATACAGGAGTTAAAATTCCTGCCAGCAAATCTATCTCGTTTGGCACTGGCGCAAAAAAGTCATCAAACAGGACTGACTCTACACTTGGCGATAAATCGCCCCATTCTGTACAAGTACCTCCCCCACCATAACTAATGTTAAATTGGAACCAGTCAACATAAGCATCGTTGCCACCTGGTTCGCGATAATAAAATATTCTGATATCTAAACTGTTGACTTGTGACGCATTTAAAAAATCAAGGTCGCAATACTCTAAAGTGTTACTTACAGGACTTGTTATAGCACAACTGACAGTCTGCCAAGTGCTGTCATTGCGCCATTCGAAATGATCAAAGTTTATTTTTGTTCCAACATAGTGTTGCACCCAGACCCTGGCGGTTTTTACGTCAGTTGTTAATGGCAGGCTGTATGAAAAGTTTGCTTGTAAGTAATCAGTCTGCCCGTTAGTTAATGCTAGTGTTTCATAATTGCTATCCCCTGGCGTTAAAACATTGCTTAATGTTGTGCCTTGACCGTCACCTTCACTAATAGCATAAGCCAATGTGTTATCATAAGCTATAACTTCCGTAATATTAAAATAGCTTGTAGCGTTTAATTCTGTGTGGTTCTGATCTTCTGCCATTACACTAAAATTTCCAAAACAAGTATCTGTAGCATTCCAATCAATTACAAATCCTCCGGTACTGTTGGCATAGACTGTTATTGGAAAGCCCGGTGCTAATTCTAAAGAGTCTTCATCACGAATAGTTAAGCTTAGGGTACCATTAACAGTATACCACTGTCCTGTTATCGTAACATTTTCATACGGTAAGTAGTCTGTTTGGTCAGTACTAAGCGTTGCAACTCGATTGTTTACTGTAAAATTATCAGTTCCGTTAAGATTAGAATATAATATGTCAAAAACGCTAACATTGTAAAGTCCTAAGATAGCACTGTAGCCTATTGGAAAAACATAAACTATACCACCTGTGCTGTTGGCTGTTAGGTTAGTAATGTTTTGTCCAAGTGGATACACAATATCGATTGTTACATTGTTAAAAGGTGAGAATCCATAGCCTGTTATCAAAGCGAATTCTCCTTGAAAATAACTATTTTGTACGTTAACACCTGATGGCCTGGTATTGACATTAAAAGTTGTTGTAGCATTATCTGCTTCGTTGCCAAACTCATAAGCGTAAAGTTCATAACTTCCTGTAGGTTGATTAAAAGCAAGCGAGTAAGTACTGTTAAAATCTCCACTAGCACTAGTTGTTTCATTCCATAATTCTATTGTGCCATTAGACCAGTTTAAGCGTAAAGTCACTGTGACTGTTGGATTCCAGTTAGCACCACTAATGTTAACTTGCCCTCCTTGTTCATAGTTTGGAAAATTTGTGCTCACTGCAGGACCAAAAAAATTCACAGTCAAATTATAAACTAGTGAACTGTTTTCAAAACCGTTACTATCAGTACAATTAACACTCCAATTATGTTGACCATTAGCTAAGCTTACAGAAGTATTAAGTGCGATACCTTCTTGAGGGCTAGAAAAAGTATCTTTTTCTTGACCATCAACAATCAACTCACAAGAACTTATAGTCGTCATCCTGTCTGTGACGTTAAATTCAAAAAAAACAGATGGGGAAACTGTCCAATCAGTGTTATTGCCTGGCAACTCTAATTTTATTTGCGGTGGTTGCGTGTCAACTTTTACAATTTTTTTTGTAAAGTTAGTACCTTCATTATTGTTCTCATCAGTACAATTAACAGTCCAACTCCAAACGCCATCAGTTATTGTAGTGCTAATGTTTGTTTCAGTGTTATTTAACACATTCAGTATTGTTTCATTGCGAGTATCATTTAGTATTAAAGTACAATTAGCAATTAGTGAATTATCGATTGCCGTAAAATTAACATTCAATAAATTGTTAAGCCAAAAAGTATTATTGTCGGGCTTGCCAAGCGACACATTTGGAGCTACCAAATCTGGAGGACTATAATCGACTTGCAACCACATAGCATCAACCTGCCATTCAGTAATATCTTGTCGGCCACTAACAATGGTGTCAATGTTGCTAATAGTGCTGTTAATTTCGCTCCAAGTCCACGCAATACCTGTTGCTGGACTAAGAGTCCAAATGTATGTGAATTGTTGAAAGCTTGTGCTAGTAGCATAAGTTGCTGGAGCACCAGGGTAAGCAGACCCGCCTAAATAAATTTGTAGTGTTATACCTTCACTTGCTGCTGCGACATCTGAAGCAGCCCAAACAATCAAAGTAACATTATTTATTGTTCCGCTACCTGAATAGTTTGCAAAATTTGCGTGCAGCACGTCTCTTTTTGTCGTCTCGTAAGCTACACCCGTGCGCGTCGCGCTAAAAGTTGATTGGTCATGAACTCCAAGGTTTGCCTCACTAACCTGAGCCCACAAATTTAGTGGAGTCGTAGTAGCTGTTGTAGCGTTGAGTGTTAGAACTATAGCTTGTATACTGGTAGAAAAAATTAGTGTAAACAATAATATTACAATAAGTAGTAATGATACCCTGTTTTTTCTCAATTCAATGACCCCTAAAATCTCCTATTGTTCAACAATTAGAAAACTGCACTTAAAGGTTTAAAAAGTTTATGCTATCGAAGCAGTAAATTGTATAAATCCAGTGCACACGCCAAAAGGGTTCGGTGGAACATATAATTGCCAGTATGTAGAATTATAAGTTACAGTGCTATCAGAAAGTCGTGAAATGATTGTAAGGTTAGTAACATTAAGCGCTGAACCACTTGTTAGGTTAGTACGCTGGTTTAGTGTATCTGATGCGTTTAATGAAAATTTTAGGTTTTCAATAGTAATATTTTCAACAGGACAATCCATTGCCAGTCCGTCACCTGGTGTTACTCCAAAGCCTTCTACTGTAACATTAATGTTGCGATTGCCCCAGTTTGTTACATTGGCAACTATGGTGGTGGAGTTATCCCCCACCGATAAGTTGCCAAAATCCAACAAGCCAGGTGTAACATTGATAGCGTATAAAGAACTGATAGTGCTACTATTCCAAGCAATATCTGTAAAGTTCCAATCATCGATTACTGTTGCATTGCACCACCAAGTGCCATTAAAAGCATAATATTCAACATCAAATATGCAAGTATAATTTGCATAATTTCCATCAGTATCTATTTCAGTACAAGTACTGTCATTATAGTGTTCGTTATTGTCATTAGCTTGATTTGAAGCGTTTAAACTGTAATAGAATGTTGCGTTAACACCTTGTATATCGCCAAAACCATTATAATCTAGTATGCTAACTGAACAATTAATTGCTATTGTTCTACCAGCATTTAGCACTATGTTTGAGCCTTGATTTACTATAACTTGTAGTATTGAAGGACCAGTGTTTGTCACGTTAACTTTTGTTGAGACATTGACGTATTCAAAATTATAAGCTAGTGCTGGTCCAAAAAGAATTACTGCCGTTAATAAAATAAGTATTAACACCTTTGTTGCTTGTTGACTCATTTTTGCCTATTAAATGTTGTTGGATTATATATCAGTATAGCTTTATGTATATTAGGATGCGTACTCCTATATAAATGTTTCGATTAAACTTTATCAAGTACTCTAGCATATTTTTCATGAACATAATTTATGAGTTTTGAATCCTTTGCAGGCTGCAATCCAGCCCTATGATACAAGCTTTCAACCTTTCTTGTGTGTTCTCGCGCAATATCATGATTTTTATCTATTAGTGCTGCTTTTGCCCTGCCAAGATAAAATACCATCATCAATTGATTATAAACTTCTTGTACTAGTTGTTGTTCAAAAATAGTGCTTGGCTCTAATGTTAGGCTTTGCTTGTACAAATCATATGCACTAACAAAGTCAAGACTTCGAAGTTTTTCTTTTGCAAGCTCTAAGTTTTGATAAATTAAACTTTTTGGTGCTGGCAACGCGCTTAAGCCTTCAAAAGATTTTTCATGGCTGATAATTGTCTTATCGCGCTTTGCAATAGTTTTTATTTTTTGCAGAACATTATTATTTGTGCTAATAGAGTCTGAAAGCACTACAGTGTAATAGACCACTAATAAAATAATCGCAATCAAAGCTAAGACTAGTGGAACACTGCTAAAAATGCTTTTTACAAAACCATCACTTTGCGCTACAGCATTACCTGTTACTTTCGACTCGCCAGTTGCATCCACTGTTTCTTTTTGGACCAACACACTAGGGTTTTGTACGTAAACAGTTTGAATAGCTTTTAAATCATTAAAATCAATTATTTTTTCAATCACATAACTAAGTTTTTCACTCTTAAGTGTTGCAAAATCCCAAGATACCACAGGATCTTTTTTTAGCACAGTTGGCTCTTTGGAATAACTTATTTGTGAAGCATCAAAAACAACAGCTTTTGGAATTTTTTCAACCAGTACAACATTTGATTGCTCGCTAGTAGCACTAATAGTTTTTTGTACAATTGTAAAATCTTGCGAATCCTTAAACTCTCCATAATCTAATCTTGCGCTAATAAAAACGTTAGTGGTGCTTATCAAGTCATTAAATTCAATGCTTTGTTTTTCTAGTTGTGAGCGTTGTTTTTTTGGCAAGTCTAACCCTATAATAATCTCACTTAGAGCCTCACTAACAGCTTGCTTGCCAGACGTTAGTGGAGTATAATCAGCCTTTTTTAATACTTCAATGTGCGTTACAATGCCGCTTTTTGCATTTTGTGCTTTTTCTTTTAATTGTTGTATACGCTCTAACAATTGTTCTTCGTCAAGATCTAACTTTAGCAAATCTTGTGCCTGGCTTTGATAAGTAGTTATAGCGTTTCGAGCTTCTATAGCGTTTTGCATCAAACTCAATTCTTTGATAACAGTTACTTTTACAGGATCAGTCTCGCTTTCAAGATTTCCTATCAACCAATCAGCATCTATTAATTGTTTGTCAATAATTTTTTTTGTCGTATTGACAAGAGGATAATATTTCGGATTCAATCCTTTTGACTCAACAATGTTTTCTTGTTGTTTTTTATCATCATAGTATATCGCGCTAAACTGTTCGCTAGATAATGGTCCAACATTGCCAGCATCATCAACAACCGCAACCCTATAATAATAAATCAAACCTTCTTCAACATCATCGTCATAATAATGTTCATCATCAGTATCATCATAAAAGTCTACAAATTCAACCCCAGGACTTTCACGTCTATAAATATTATACTTGTCAACTTGTTCACTATCATAGTACAAACTGATTTTTATTCTGTCATCATCATTTTCCACTCTGAAACTTGTTGGGGCTGTTGGTTTTGAAGTATCTACTAAAAATATTTCTCCGCCAGTAATTTGGTTGCCTGCTAGTCCTTCAGTATCAACTCCGCTGAAATAAAAAGTTCCTATTTTGTCAACATCATAGATTGGTATTATCATAAAACCGTTCCAATTTGTTGGTCCGCCAGTTAAAGAAATTGTTTTTTTTGCACTATCATCATTGTAATTATATTGTAGTGTTGGAGTGTTAACTAATGGTTTTGAACTAATTAGTGTTACCTTGACCGTTCCTTCTTGTAGCGGAGTATTCTCACCTAAGTTGATGTTTGATGTTGGCGGCAGCGTGGCACTAAAAGATATGAGCGTGCTTGATAACATAATGTTTCCTGCTAAGTCAATGCATCTAACATGATAATTATTGATTCCTTGCACTAAATCACTGACTGTTATACTGTGCGTTATTGAATCACTGCTTTGCAGGTTGCTAGTCATGTCGGCGTAACCAATATTTTGTTTTGAATTTTTACAACTACTTTTTTCATTAGTTGTCACTTGTAATGTTGTACTAGCACTTTTGATAAGACTTGTTGGGCTAACACTGGTTATTGCAGGAGGTGTAAAATCAACATAAAAAGTCAGCGTGTGCGATGAACTCATAGCATTGCCCGCATTGTCTGCGCACCTGATATAAATTGTGTTAGTGCCTTGTGATAAATCAGTAATTGTCCCGTCATGAGCAGTGTTAAAGCCTGCAAAAGAATAAATCATTATAGCATAAGTAGTATCAACATAATCGTATTTACACCAGCTTTGCTCGTCAGTGACTGCTGTTATTATTGTCGCAATGGTATTAAATGTTAATCCTTGCGGGTGGCTGTAAGTTATTATCGGAGCTGTCGTGTCAATGACTGTAAAACTATCAGAGAGCATTGTGCTTTGAGAGTTCTCAACTGCATATATTTTGTAGTTATTGACTCCTATATTTGTTGGAGTCCAACTATAATCATAAAGACCAAAATTATAGTTCATTGAATAATTTTGATTTTCAAACTCCAAAAATACATTTGTTAGCGGGCTTTGTGAAGTAATGTTGGCTCGCAAAAATTGCAAGTTTGTATGAGCTAGCGGATCTGTCAAACTAACAACTTCAATTGTCGCTCCGCTAACAAAAGTTGACAGTACTGTTGTAAGTATTACTAACATTATTGTTAGAGTGATATGCTTTTTTTGTTGTTTTTTTGTCATGGTTTTTTGATTTATTCGTTTAGTGATTTCTGCGCTTTCAACCCTCTTTTTTGTTTATTTTGATAGGTTGTCGATTAGCTTTTGATCTTTTTTTATGTGCTCTTCGATAGCTTTTTCAAAGTAATCATTTAGTGTTATGCCTTTGAGCACAGAAATCACTTTTGCCTTTGTGTGCAGTTTCCCTGCTAGTTTTATGTTAACTCTTTTCATGTGTTTATAGTATAATCATCTAGTTTTTGTCTAGTCACGACTCTTGAAAAGTCACTTTCATAATCATTCTAACTAAAATGATTTAAAAACTTTACTATTTTTTATGATATAACTAAAATATAGCATAAAAATATTTCTATCATTTTTATGATGAAAATCATTTCATTTATTGTCGAGAAATTCAAAAAATAAACATATTTACTTATTTTAGTTCATCCAATTCTTTTTTAGAATTATTTTTTGCAGAACTAACACCAGAATCTTCAGCGTTCACAGTTGAATCATCAGATTTTTTCTTTTCATCTGATGATTCTTTTCCAGCCAACTGATCATAAAGCTTTTGCTTTTCTTCATACTGATCGTAAACTTCCACAAGCATATTATAAATATTCTTTAGTGGAGGATAATCTTTAGCAGCTTGTTTAAAATCAATATCATTTGCCAACTCGTAAATCTCATCACACACTAATTTTTCAGTTTTGTAAGGGTTTTTGTGCTCCAAGTACTTATCATGAAGCTCTAAGATTTTTTTATACAAATATTTTAGACCATCAAATTTTTCTAAATATTTTTTGAACTCTTCACTTTTTGAAATATCATAAAGCGCTTCAGACAATTGTTGCTCTAAGTGCAACAAGTAATCATTTTCTAAATCAATAAGCATTTGTATGTGTTGATGGTGTGTAAAATGAAATTTGTTAAGGCTTTTGAGCTTTTTGTGTTCATCATACTCAAAATATTTTAAAAACCCGTAAAACCCTGCTGGAATAATTCCAAAAGTCAAAATCAAAAGCAGTAAAAAATTTGTTAAGTAATCATTGCACAAAAAGAAAAAGTAATAATACAAAAATAGTAAGCTGCCTGACAAACTTATTAAAAAAGCAAATAAATAATTTTTTCTTCTTTCTGCCAAATAATTCTTTGCTTTTGTTAAATCATCTAATTCTTCATTTTCTTTAATTTTTTTAATTTTTTGCCCGCCATAATAAAGTCTTGTGCTAATCGAAACTATAACTATCGCAAAAAATATTAATAGTGGAATACCAAAATCTTCAAAAGGTTTTGTGCAAACAATTATTGTTGGCATTTCAAAAATTGGTTTTTCTAATTCATGACAAGGTATACACGGGCCGCCACAATCAGCACTGTCTTCTCCCTGATTTTGAATACCGTCATTGCAAGTAGGAACTAGTAATTCTTGTGGGCAAGACGTGCACGGGCCGCCACAATCAATGCCTTGTTCTCCCTGATTTTGAATACCATCATCACAGCTTCCTTTGTACTCGCAAAACTGTATCATTTCAGGCTTGTTAAAATAAGTTCTGCAAAAGTTTTTATCATAACAACTACGTGTTTGAGTATCGTCTGGCTGGCAAGGCTCCCACTCAAAACACTGCCAGTCTTCAACACAGGTAAATAATGTTCTTCCAGTCTTGCTTTGTCTTCCAACATCTACTTCTTGATCATCAACATCTCCACCTCCTCCACCTCCAGGGCCGCCTCCTCCTCCGGGGGTGCAAACTCCACAATCAGCTTGACAAGTTATACAACTCTCGCCTTCTGCACCTGTACAAATAGCGTCGCCACAATAAAAGCGTGGCCAGATAAAATTAACATTGCTAAAAACTCCACTAGTCCAATTCACGTTTCCTGAAGGTCCTGCTTCTTGCAAATTATAAAAAAATCTTATTATATCTCCTGGTTCTGCTCCCTCATCAGCAAGCGTTTGAGGATCATCACCTTTGCACGATAATAGACCATAATAGTTATTATTTACTATTGTAAATTGTCCGCAAAGAGTATTGTTAGGGTCAACAGCATAAAGCGTGTAGCCAAAAGTAGTATTAGAGTTCACATCAGTAAAGGCCCCGTAGAACTCCATAGATTTTGGTGGCAACGCAAGAGTTAGCACACTGCTAAAAAGTATTAAAATCATTGTTGTAGTAATGAATGTTTTTTTTGTAAGCAACATTTTTTAATATTTTTTTACAATCTATTTATTTTATGCAGTCTAACTAAATGTTAGTTGATTGTTTGAAAGCATGTAAATCCAATAAGCGCTAAAAGGTTCCATATAATTTAGTGTTGTGTTAGGACCAATAGGATAATAATAATACCAAGTGCTGTCTGATGCATTGTAGTAACGCACTTCACTAAAAAGTCCCGCTATGGGCGCTAGTACAGTAGTAATATTCTGTACTGTATTATCAGGGTATCCTATAAGATTCCAGCCACTGTAGAGCCATATTGTATTTGGTTTTGTAAAAACGTCATAATAAAAATATGGAGTGTCATTATATGCCTCTATTATATAACCATCAACACGATTGATATGTGTTAAATCAAAAATTACGTTTGCTGGCAGTCCTTGCTTGTAAGCTTTCCAAGGGTCAAAATTATCAGTTTCAACATACGAGAACGCGCCATAATATTCTCCACTAATATTTTCTAAAACTGTCTCAATGGGACGTGACAGGTAAACGCAATAAAATGATACGTGATTATCACCTTGATAAAAATCAAATTGACAATTATAACTGTTAGTTCCAGTAATATTGACTATTGCTGCAACAAAACCTGTTACTCCAGCATCAAAAAAAAATAGTACTACTATAAAAAAAAGTGTTAGTGCTAGCATTGTAGCCAATAATCCCAGTCTAACCCTTTTATGATATGGAAGCATAATAATATTTTATTGTGCTCAACTGGTATAAATAATCATCGAAAAAAATTACTTTTGTTCATGTACAGATTTATGATGTTGAACTCAATGTTTTCTTATATGATGTCCGCATTTTTTGCAAGTTTTTCTTTTTGGATGATTTTTTGTCTCACAATTCGGACATTTTTTCTTTATTGATTTGTAAATCAAAAATAATAATATTGCAAGCAACACTAAAAGTATCCAGAACACGTAATCAATTCCTGCTAGTTTGAATAAGAAGTCTGCATAAGTGACTCTCACTAATGCATTTTCGCGCATTCCGTGATACGCGCGAACTGTTAGTTCTTGATTGTCATCAAAATCTTCCTCTTGTAATTCTGCCTCAATACCTATCTTTTTTTGTTTACCAACTTTGATAAATGTTGTTCCGTCAGCTCCAACAATTAAATCTTGGCCATTAACTATCAAATTAATAATTTCTGGAAAAACATAAGCGTCAACTTCTCCAGTGTTTTCAATAGTCACCAAGAACTCTCCGCTCTTATCATAAACTAAATCTTTGATTTCTATTTGTGAATCATCAAAAACTCTTACTATGCTAACAGTTAGTGTTGCTTCTAAAATATTTTCTAAGCTTCCTGGAGCTTCACCATATATTGTAAAAACTTTTGCTATCAGTGTGTTAAAATCGCCAATTGCTTCTTCTGACTGGTATTGAATTGTTTTTGACTCTAAACCATCAATAAATATTGGATTGTCTTCTTCATCAATTTGTCCTGTTCGCTCATCAATTTTTCTAAGCACAAACTCTTGACCATCAGCGTCAACAGTTATCGTGCTCTTAAAATAAGCTGCTAGTTCTTCAAGATTTTGATAACTAACTTCCAATAATCCTGTTGCTTGATTATATTCAACACTTGATATGTTTAATTGTAACACGTAACGTGGCAAGTAAAACCTGTCCAAGTCTTCAACTGATGAAATGGTTCCTGATGGTATTCTAGCTCCTTGTCCGAACTTTACAAAAACTGGAATGCCAATTTGCCGTCTGATAAAAGTTGCTGCTCCTACAAGTTCATTTCCTATAAGTACTGCTACTTGTAAGTCGCTTTGTTCTATGTAATCACGTATTTTATCTGGTACGTTAGTACGTCCCAAAAATAGTACTGGGTCATTGCCGCTCATAATGCTTGCTTCTATAAATTCCCCGTTTGTAATGATTGTTTGTTTGGCATCTGTTAGTTTTATGTATTCTTTTACTATTGCAATATTGTTATCGAAACGGTCTCCTTCATGGATTATTGTTGGACTGTAAAATTCTAATGCTGTTTTGACTTCACGGTCTACTTGACCGTAGATTAGTAAATCATTTACGCTGGCATCCGCTAGAAAATCCACTACATCATCAATGTTGTCACGATCAGCAAATAATACATAAGCATTTGTTTTTGCTGCGTAAGGTGCTACCGATATAGCGTTATAACCATATGAATCATCTATTATTATAAAATTACTAATAGTGCCTATTAATTCTCTTGCTAATTCAATATTTGCTTGACGTGTTACTATTTCTTGCGCATTATAACCTCTGGACTCGATTATTGTGTCATAGCCTACAACATAAGGCTCTGATCGTGAACTGACCGCAGTAATATTTTCAACATTTAATGGAACAGCATTTAATATTATCGGACCATGACGTGTGCTTGTCAGAAAAGCATAACTTTTTTGTTGCAAGTTCGCGTATTCTATTGTTGAATAAACATCGCGCCAATCTTTAGAATTTGCAATAATATATTGTGGTTGTGCACTAACAATTGTTACTATTAAAAAAATTGCTAATATTAAAGCTAAAATGTGTTTTTTCACTAGTATTCCACCCTTGACTTGTAAGTTACCAGGCCATATATAAACTTTGTGATGTAAGTTTTGTCTTGTTATAAAAACATTTTTAAAGACTATTGCTCAAACAATAAGCAAAGGGGTGTATTATGAGCATTAAAGATTTAAAAGAGCGGGTTAAAAAGACTTTTTCTGAAAAAGAACAGTTACTTGATACTCCCAGAGAAGTTCCAGAACTGGCTGAAGACTTATTTGAAGATGATAAACAATTAGTGCAAGATGTTAGTATTGCTACAAATTCTCAAAAAGAAGAAGTTAAAGTTGAAAATGTCATTAAAGAACCTGTAAAGCCTATTGTTCCTGACGAGTTGCCTGGCGCAAAAAAACTAGTTGTCCAAGAATCTATTAGTGTTAACGAGCCAAAAAAAGCAATGCAAGAAATCAAATCTTCTATTCCAGCCCCGCCCGTTAATGTTAAGCCACAAGCCGAATATTTTGCAAAGCTAGAAAACATAATGTCTGATGATAAAGCAGCAATTAATGATATTTTGTCAAAAGACTTGTTAAATGATATGAAAGATTATTATTCGAAAAATCCTAATGCTAAAATTATTGATGATTCTAAAGGTGAGATTGAAGTTTTGCTAAAATTAAAGATTCGTGAGCTTGAAGATTTTGAACGTGAATGGCTTGAGAACAGGAAAATTTTTGATGATTTAAAATTGCTATTGTTAAAAAAAGAAAATCAAATTCGCAATTTGGCAGAAGAAGTTAAATCATTGTTTAAGCGTTTGCGCGAAGCAAACATTGCTATTAGTCCTGACAAGTATTTTGGTATTGCTGATGGTCGATTATTAAAAGGTATTACTGAGTTGAAGACTGCACTTATGAATATGAAAGACGAAGTTTTTGAACATCACGTGACTAAAGAACGCAATGATTTTGCTAGTTGGGTCGAAGGCGTTTTTAACATGAAAAATCTTGCTAGCAAATTGAAAAGCACAAAAAAACCTCAAGAAATGGTAGCTTTTATTGAAGAAGAAGGATTCTAAGTTTTTTCTAGCAGGCTTTGTGTTTTTTGTATTATTCTTTTTTCAAAGTCTGTGACTCGTTCGCCTTCAAGTTTTGGCTCTGAAAGAGCTTGAAGTAAGTCTTTTAATAATTGTAAGTTGTTGAATTTTTTTGGTAGTTGATCTAAGTGTTCTGCTAAAATGTTTTGTTCTATGTCTTGAATGCTTGAAAAGTCTGCTTTTAGTTCTGAAAACTCTTTGCTTTTTAGCGCACTGGTATTGCGCATTACAAAGTATGCGCCATTATTGTATAATTCTTTTGTGAAATCTTGCAGGTTTATATCTTTTAATTTTCCTTCAACTAATTGACCACTTAATCGTATTGTAATTATTGTGTTGTAATATTCTTTGTTTGCTAGTTGTTCTTTAAGTTTTTCAATCACTTGCTCTGCTATTAAACCTGTACAATCAAGTTCTACACTTTGAACGTTGTGTATTATTATTGGTTCAAAACTTATTTCTCCATCATCGTATAATACGTAAGTGCCGTGTTTTAATTCTTCTAATTCTTTAAAATTGTTAGCAAAAAGTGGTCCTGGATAGACTATGTTGTCTTGTTGTATTCTTTCGTGAACGTGTCCGCCTGCATAATAATCAAAATTTTTTGGCAGCAAACTTAATGGCGTGCTATCGATTTGTTTTAGTGCTTCACTTTTTAGTTCATCGATTGCCGAGTGAAACATGAAAATCTTAAATCCTTCTTCTTTTTCTAGAGGTGTTCTGTTTAATTGCTGGTAAAAAGTTTTTTCTAAACTGCCTTTTTTTCCTGGCATTCCAACAATTTTAGCGCCTGTTTTTTTATTTGTTGTAAAATTTAATTCTAATTTGTCATCAATCATATTGCCACGCGCAACATTCACAAAAAGCTCTGCTTCTTCTAGAACATCAAGCATTGTTTTACCGCTAGGACTATAATCATGGCTGCCCGCAATAATATAAACTTGTATATCATTATTTTTTAGAGTTTTTAATTTTTTAACAACACGTTTTAGTTTGTCAATTGATGGTAGTGCAGTGTTGAACAAGTCTCCAGTAATTAGTAGAAAATCAACTTTTTTTAGTATTATGTCATCGATTGCTTTTTCAAAAGCTTCAGTGCTAGCATCTTGGAGTAGTGGGTCGCGCCAACTGCCAATGTGACAATCAGCAAAATGAGCAAATTTCATGAAGATAAGAATTAAATTGTTATATATAAGATTATTTTACTACTCTTAACATTCCGTATCTGCTTATTTCTTCTGTAGTTGGTTGATGAATTAATTGTTTTACTTGTTCAAAATCATCATCTCCTGTAATATAGCTATCAGGAATGTCTATTTGATGTTTTACTTGTATAAAACCGCCTCTTAGTTTTAATAGTTCATAAGAAAGTGTTTTTTGCAATCCACTGCACAATACTATTGTTTGCTCAGTTTCTTCTAAAGTTTCTATTTTATTAAATGTTCTGCCGATAATCTCTAAAAGATTAGTGCTAATATAGCCTTTTAGTCCTTGTTGTCGAGCATATAGTCCAGTTTGTCTTGCTATTTCTTGATAATCTATAATTCCCATGTCCCACGCCCTAAGATTTTCTTCGTCTGTTGAATCATGTAAAAGAATATGTAATATATGCAATCCTAAGTCTTTTTGTTCTTCATCAATAACTCCTAAAACTTCAAGACTTAGTGTTTTTTGAATGGGTGATTCTTGAATTGTCTTTTCTGTTGTCATATGAGAAGAAACCAAAAACCTATTTATAAATGTTACTATTACATAGTGATGAATTAGTACATCATACGGTTTTTCTGTCTTGCTCTTGTAATTGATGCACTTTTAATTCTTCCGAGCTCAAATCTCTTGTAATCAAACCAACAACACCTTCTAAAAAAGTATTTAGAGAACTCATTTTTAGTTTTAAATCATTTTCGTAAAGTCCTTGAGCAGTAGCTGCTTTAAACTCAGTAATGAAAGATATTGTTCTTTGAGCAATTTGATCAATATCAGTTTTTAATTGTTGGTTAGCAGTATGTTTTAAGAGTCCTAAAATATCCTTTCTGAATTTTTCTAAGCGAGTATACAACACACTAGTAACTCTTGGATCAAGAACTTTTTGTATATCATGAATTTCAAAAAGGACTTCTTTTCTAATAGCTTTTATTAATTGCAATTCATCATCAAACAAATCTTCTATTCTGTTTTGATCATCTTCAAGTCTTTTTGCTAGTTTTACCAGTCGGCTCATTACTTTCACTCCTTGAATAGTTCTTGTGTATCTATTTTAGGTTGCTGCTTTTTATTCTTTTCTGTTTGTGTTTTTAAATCATCAAAAAAAGGAATTTTGACAGGTATTGCAAACTTTGCAAAATTACTAGTTATAATTGCCTCTCCAATATCCAAACTTGCAATAGCTCTCTCATCATCAGACAAGTCCTGGCTTGCCGATTCAATTATCGCAGTGCGCTCTGGTTTCATCTCAAGGCCTAAAATGATTTTTGTGTTCATGTTAGCCAATATTTGGCGCGGGATAAGTGAAGGCAATTGTGTTATTGCAACAAGGCCAACGTTGAACTTTCTTCCCTCTCGTGCAATTGTTGAAAAAATGTTTGGTCCACTCTCTAAAACTTCTTTTCCCAAGACACGAGGTGCTTCTTCTAAAACTATACTAATAACTGGTTTTTGTGAAAGTTTGCCACTAGTTTTGTAATAGCGATATTTATTGAGCACCTCTGTTGCAATAAATGATCCTACAAGTATTTCCTCAGCACCACTAAAACAACTAGTGTTAACAATAACTGTTTTCGCGTCTTCCAAATCACGAATTATCGCTGGCAGTGTGCTCTCGCCTGCTTTTAGTGAAAAAGCTCCAAGCTCTAATAACTTGTTTTCTTTAAAGTCCAAGCTTAACATGTTCATCAACCTTCTTTTAACAACTCCAAGTGTAGCTTCATTAAACATTAAGTCTAGTGGACGCTCTAAAATTATTGCTTCAACCCAATTATTGTTGAATTTTTTATGATAAGCGCTCAAGAGTTCTCGTTGTGCGTCACTCCAATTAACAGCTCCATTAAAGTGTGCAGGTCTTAAATGTTTAATATTGAGTTTTAGTGTTCGCCCGCCAACAGGAACATCAAAAGGAGTATAGTAAACAATACTATTAGGATGATCTTTTAGTCCAAAACTATTGCGCCCGTAATACTCATCGTGAGGGTCCAATACTAGCATCCCACAATAATCATTGTCATTGACACTCCACAAAATGTTTTTTACCAGGTTGCTTTTGCCACGACCAGTAGTCGCAGGTATTAATACATGATGCGATAAAACTTTTCTGCCATCAAGACTTATTTTGACGTCGACTGTTTTTGAGCCGCTTCGCAAGCTTCCGACAAAAAGTGAGTGCTCTGGTGTTGTCAAAAATGACAAATCATTTTTTGTTATGCTTCTAAGCTGTGAAAAAAAAGATGGTAAAAACTTCGGACTTTTAACAATTTTGTCTTGCACTGTGAGCATCGGTTTTAATATTGCTAAAGTATAATTTCGCAAGTTTTCATCAAAAAATGATACGTCAGTGTTTTCCTCAATTTTAAAACCGCTAATTAGTTCTAAGTTAGAGTCTGATATTTGTGAAGCGTGGGCTAAATCATAGCATTGCAGTATTGTATAAAAGTTTTCTTCATCAATTATGAGTAATTCTCCAATTTCTATAGGACTGTCTTTTTTTTGTCTTGCAATTATTTTACCGGCTTGCCCGCCTATAACTTGTCCTCTCATAAACAATGTTGTATTATTTTTTTATTTAAGAATTATTGTTGTCAAAACTAACAAAAAAAAAATAGAAAAAAAAAGAAAAAACTATTGTTTTAAGCTTTATTTTCTTCCGCGTGCCATTTGTGCACGTGAAATATCGCCTTCTTTATCTACAAAATATAAGTACCCGCCTTCTTTTTTAACTCCGGCTTTTGCAACTTTTTCTACCTGTGTTGCTCCTTTTTTGCGACCGCCACGAGCCATTACTGCACGTGAAACATCACCTTGCTTATCGACAAAGTACAAATATCCACCCTCTTTTTTAACTCCTACTTTTGCTACTTTTTCAGCCATGTGTATAACCTCCCTTGTTATTTGGTTAGCATGCAAAAACTCTTATACTCGAGAGTTTTTGATGAATTATATAGTATTTTGACACTGCCACTATAAAAGCTTTTCTCTTATTATCGTCTAAAAACGCCTTTTTTTAGCTCTATTTGCACTATTTTATCAATGTCTTTTTTTCTTACTGCGCAACCATTTAACTTAATACCCCACAGTACTGATTCAAGCAATGCTTTTTTTGGCCTGTCAATGATTGACGTGTGCGGTAAGTACTTGTCTAAAAATCCGTGCTCGTAAGCCATTGTTGCAAGCTCTACTGAGCGCAAAATTCCAATGTTTTTTATCAATTGTCGCATTTCTTTTAATTGAACATTGTCAACAAGTATTTTAGTGTGAAGTTTTCTTTGAAGATGCTCGTGCAATTGTGCTGGGTCTTCGACTAGTTTTCTGGTTGTGCGCTCATCAACAACTAATGCTAGCGAGCCTTTCACTATTGCTGTGGCTAATGCTTCCATTTCTCCAAAGTGCACTATTTTTATGCTTGTGCCGTGAGCTGAAAATATTGAGTTGGCAACTGTCAATAAATGAAAGGTTTTTTTTCTGATTTGATCGTCATCAAGAACCACTAATGTTTTGTTTTTTATTTGTTCTAAAACTTGCAATGCTTCAAACTTGAATTGTTTAGTGTGAAATGGTTTGTCTACTAATTCTTTTTTTACTGATTCTGGAATGTAGAATTCTCCACCGAACAATTCTTTTAATGGTTTTAGTAGCCAAAGTAAATTATTTGTTGTCAAGCTTATTATTGGTCCAGTATCAAAAACTATTGATTTCATTTAATTTTTACCTTAACTTTTTCTGAATATTTTTCTTGCAAGTTTTAATCGTGCCAGCAAGCCAGTGTCTTTTTCACGCTCTATAAAACTTGTTTTTCCAACATAATTCATCAATTCCCACTGGTTAACATCAAGCACTGTTGCTGTTTGCGCCAGGCTTATTCCATGTTCGTAAATGCGACTGCCTTTTTTTATTCCTGATTGCTCTAGAACATGTTGAATATACATTGTTGTTTTACTATCGATTTTTTTTATTATGGTAAACAGGCTTTTGAGTGTTTTTAGAAATCCTCTGGAGTCTTGGTGTTCTAATTTTTTTATTGCTTGGTTTACTTCACCGTTAATGAGATGCAGGTTAATGTTCGGGTAACGCTCTAACAGTTTTGCAAGAGCGTACACTATTACTCCAACACTGATACTGTCTTCATCTTGAAAAATACTGCTATTGTGCAATGTGTGATCTGATAATTCTTTGATTCTCCTAAAATCCTGATGTGCAAGGGCTATTTTTAAATCTTTTAATAATTGCAATATATCTTTTCGTATTAATGATTTCATAACTATATTCTAAACCATAAAGTATATAAACATTGAGGCTTGACTAACTTACAATGTTAAAACGCTTAAAAAATGCTTTTAAAGGAGTTGGCGGATTATTTAATATTTTCAAACGACGTCGCCAATTAAAGCTTGGATTATACGGCCCGCCAAATGGTGGCAAGACAACACTTGCTAATCGTTTATGCGAAGAATGGCTTGGTGAAACTATGGGATCAACTTCTAAGGTTGCTCACGAGACCCGTACTATTCAACAAAAAGAAAATGTTATAATAAAAAAGGGCAGCAAAACTATTAATTTTAATCTTGTTGACACACCAGGAATTGCAACAAAGATTGATTATGAAGATTTTGTAAAAGCCGGCATGAAAGAAAAGGAAGCTAAAAAGCGCGCTAAAGAAGCTACTAAAGGAGTTATTGACGCTATTAAATGGCTTGATGAAATGGATGTTGTCATAGTGGTCTTGGATGCTACTAAAGATCCTTACTCTCAAGTTAATATTACTATTATTGGCAATTTGCAAGCTCGTGATATACCAGTACTTTTGGTTGGCAACAAAGTTGACTTAAAAAAGGCTAGTCTTAAAAAGATTCAATCTGCTTTTCCACAATATGATGTTGTTGGCATTAGCGCGCTAAAAGGTAAGAACATTAATAAATTTTATGAGGCATTATTCAAGATTGCAAAATGAGTGCAGATAAAACATTAACATTACAATTTGTTCCATACACTGAAATTGAGAGTTTAAGCTCTATTGGACGTATTAAAAAATTGTTGAAGATTGCAAAGGAGAATAAAATTGTAGTGCTTCTTGGAAGACTTAAAAAAGAAGAAGAAGCAGAGCTTATCAAAACTACTATGGAAGAGATTAATGAAGAGTTTAAAGGAATTGAACTTGCAGTTATTAACCCACAACAATCAAAGCAAGACTTATGGCGTCGAGTTCGCGGACAACTGGCCGACTTTTTGGTTCGCAATAGAGGTGGCTTCACAATTATTGGTCCTGCAACTTTAGTCAAAGAAATAAAACGTGATCCTAATAAGATTCAATTACTTATGGCTGATAAGCCACTTAGCAAAAAGAAAAAGTAATTAAATACTAACGGTTTTGTTCTCAGTATGCCACACCAATGTGTTCGTTGCAATAAATTTTATGAAGATGGAGCTAAAGAGATCTTAAAAGGTTGTTCTTGTGGCGCCAGACTATTTTTTTATATTAAAAAAGAAAAATTAAAACAGGCTGAAGAAGTAATAGAACAATTAAAGCCTGAAGAGAAAAAACAGATTGAAAAGGATGTTTTTGATATTGTTGAAATTAAGCGTGATGACATGAGTCCTGTGGTTTTAGATTTTGAGGCTATTAATGTTCGAAAACCAGGAAAGTTTGAGATTGATTTAGTGCACTTGTTTAAAAAAGATCCTTTAGTTTTTAAGTTTGGTGATGGAAAATATGTTATTGATTTGGCAGAAACTTTCAAAACTGCTAAGAATGCTAGTTCTAAGAGAAGAAAATAAAATTTTGCATACATAATTCGCACACATATATTTGTTAAGCAGTATTGTCTAAGAAGAGCTATTTTTGTATATCTTACCGAAACATTTATATATGAGTATACACAATCGTATATTAATTTACGTTAGGCGTCATCCTGACATAAATTATTGCGATAGACGAAGAGGTGCTATAATGAAAAACCTAAAAACAATAATAATATTGACGCTTATAACTATAAGTGCGGCTATTGTTTTTGCAGGTGAGCCAGTAGGACCATCAACAAGCACAATTTTAACAGATAAGCTTGATGAAGGAGCCTACCCATCACTAAACATATCTACAATAGCCGGTAATGTATCAGAAGTAAACATGACCACTTGGGCAATTACAAGATCCTGGGCTGGTTTTTACGGTGACGTTTCAGGTACCATAGTGCTTGCAAACAGCCTAAACCAAACACTATATGATTGGTCAGTAGCAGATCCCTCAGGTCAAATTTATGCTGCAAGAGTTGACAGCATTACTTGGACAGATGTACTATGCGCATCATGGGACACTCTACAAACTGAAGGTCATTGGATGGGCGTAAACTATACAGACACCAATGGTAACTTTCCAGAAGACCACATCAATAACACGTTCTTTAATGGAACAGCAAACCCTAACAGTGGAAATGTTGAAAAACACCCAACATTCTATGTCAGTTCAGTAGAAATACTAAACGACACTTGCTATAGGACAACATTACATAATAGCTCAGAAGAGAGCGAAGCAGATGTCTTTAGAGAAGTACTACTAGCCGACAGTTCAGGAACAGGCAATGTGATATATACTGCGTTGTTAGAGCAAAGCGAAGACGGCTTCAACGGAGCAAACTGGGATTTTGAAATGCTAGTTGCTGAAGACGGCCACGGAACAGACACCAGCGTAACACAGTATTATTTTTGGGTAGCAATCGAGTAAAGCAATAATGCTTTACTGCAAGTCCCAATGTTTTGCTGGGGAAAAAAGAGATGACAATGAAAAAAAATAGTGCTTCCAAATCACTGCTGCTCTTTGTTAGTCTATTAGCAATAGCAAGCTTTGTATTGGCTGTGCCATCGGGACCAACCATCACTTATATCTCTAACTCAACAAGCCCCTCTTCAGGTATTGGTTCGGAGCGTAGCAGTGATGAAGGAGGCACTATAACAATCCTTACACTAAACACCACTCAGCAAAACTATGGTTGGAAAGCGTACGTTGGAAATGTTTCAGGAAAACTAAGTTTAGATGATGTTAACAATTGGACTATTTATGACTGGTCAACATCCATTACTACTGGAGAAGTTTATGTTAGTCGCAACCAAACAGTTGACTGGTTTAGCGTAAACTGCACTAATTATACTGAAAAACTCGCTGAAGATACATTTTTTTCAAACAATCAACAAGCAGAAGATAGTATTAACGTAACGTTTGCTTCAACAATACACAAACCTTTTATTGTTGCTGGGCGACCAATACAAAACAGCAGTTGTTATTCAACTGCAACTTATGTCAATGATACTGCGCAAATTCTTAACGAAACAACATCAATGTTTCAAGAGCTGCTATTAAGCGATGATGATGGCAATATGGCCTACACCACTATTATGGAAATTGATCAGACAGGCTACGATAATAAAACTCATGATTTTCAATTAATTGTTGCTGAAACCCAAGCAAGCCAGATACCAACACTATATTATTTTTATGTAGAACTAGGAAGCTAAAAGTTTTAGCTACCAGTTCTTATTTTTCTACTTAAAGCAATCCCAATTTTTAATTCTTTTTTTAAAAAACATATTTTCTTACAAATTAAGTATAAAAGAAACCATTTTTTTAGAAAGATATATAAAGAAGTTCCTACAAATTAAGTAATAACGGGTTTTTAGGCAGAGGGTTTTAATTGCAACAAGAAAACATAGAAATAACAAGTGATAACGAGTTCTTACAACTACAGAGTAATCTATCAAAACTTCTAAAAAAGTACAACTTAACCCCCAATCAAGTACTAGCAATTAAACCTCTGCAAATACCCATTAGCATATTCTCAAACAATCAAAGCCCTCTAGAATCAGTTTGCTTACACCTTTTTACAGCTCACAACCTAAACTTAAAAACAATTGGCAAACTATTAAACAGAGATCAAAGAACAATCTGGTTAACTTTGCACAATGCTAAGAAAAAACTTTCAAAGCCACTAAAGCAGTCAAAATATTCAATCCCTATTTACTTACTTTCTAACAGAAAATATTCAATACTAGAGACTGTTGTAGCGTTTTTAAAAGAAAACAAAAGCCTTACCCTGACCCAAATAGGCGTTGTTCTAAACAAAAACCCCAAGACAGTTTGGACAGTATACAACCGTTATAAGCAAAAGGAGGTGAAAAAGTGAAATTCAAAAACACCTCTAGCATTTTAGCAATCATAATGTTACTATTGATTGCAAGCTTAACAGCAGCCATACCAGCAGGCCCTCAAATATTATATAATAGCACAGAAACCGCTCCAGTTACGCCTGGAACATATTTGAACACTAGTGGCGGCACTTTCACAACATTACTAATTAATGGCACTACTCAAACTCCTCGCTGGAAAGCATACGCTGGTAATGTAACAGGCAAACTAACACTTGATGACTCGACTAATCAAACAATTTATGACTGGTCACTTGCAACTATAACTGGAGAAGTATATGTTTCAAGAAACGACACAAACATTAACTGGAATGATTTAAAGTGTGCAAATCAATCAACTATCGGAGCTGAACAAAGCTATCTTAACATCAACAATAGCAATGCTGACAGTATTAACAACACATTCTTTAACAAAACCCACAAAACATTCTTTGCAGCTGGCAATTCAATAACTAATAGCACTTGTCAAGCAATAGCAACTTATGTCAACGATCAAGCCCAAGCAAGTAGTGAAGCATCGCTATTCCAAGAAGTATTATTGCAAGATTCAACAGGTAACCTGATATTTACTACTTTAATCGAGGAAGACCAGCAAGGCTTTGATACTAGCACTTATGATTTCCAAATTATTATTCCTGAAGATGAGACCAGTCAAACACCTACACCGTACTATTTCTATGTAGAATTAACATAAGTTAGAAAAACAAAATATGCCAAATTCTATAGTTTGAAGGCCTAAAACCTTATAATTCATAAATTAATTAATCATTGAAATAAAAAATATAGAAAAATATATTAATGAAAGAATAAAAAATAATACAGAAAACAATTAAACTAAGTAAATAAAAAATAACAAAAATAAATGAATCACAAAAAATAATTTAATAAAATAAATACTCTAATATAAATAATAAAATATTAAATTTTTTACAGTAATTAACAATAAAACGAAATATTTATATACTAGTTCTCTCCTAAGATATCTCAATATACAAAAAGGTATACCTGAACATGCAAGAAGAAAGTCTTTATTCAGCAACAAAATGGGACATCATACTCGAACTATCTAAAAAGCGCAGCTCGCCATTGGAGCTTTCTAAAAGCACCTCCACGTCTATCGCAAACGTAAGCCAGCAGCTGCGCTTTTTAGAACTTGCAGGAATTGTAAAAAGCCAGAGAATCTCAAACCGTGATAAAGGACAGCCAAGATTGCTTTACAGCCTTGCAGGAAATCAATCATTTCTAATAGCCACTATGCCAGGCTTTGCAGCAAAAAAACGTTGTGAACTATCAACGCGCCAACGAATAATAATGAGTTCTTGGTTTTTGCAAGATCCGAGAATTCACAAACCGCTAGAAAAATTTGCAATAGCTATTGAAGATCAATTAAGCGATATTTTGTTTATTGGAATAAAAGAAGGTTATGAAAACGAACTAATCATTTTTAGCTCAAGCGCTACTGCTGCTGAAAAAATACGCTCAACAAGCAGCAAAGTTAGTGACTTAAAATCTCAAAAAATCAAAGTAATTGCAAAGAAAGACAATCCAACAAATGCAGACTTTGAGAAATATCACGTTCTTCACATAGAAAATAAGATTCATCAAACACTCGGAGAGGAGGTTAAAAAATGAAGCAGAAAGAAACAACAAAAACAACGACTATTGTAATTGCACTATTGACAGTGATTGCACTAATGGCGATGACAGTACTGGCGGCAGATCCTGTAGGCCCTGAAGGGACCCAACAATCTACAAGCACAAGACCTGTAGAAGATTACTACAACGCGACTGCAGAAGCCGGCAATGTCACAGAGATAAACTTTACCGCAATATCAGTAACAGCTAATTGGGCTGGTTTTTACGGTAATGTTTCAGGTACCATAGTGCTTGCAAACAGTCTAAACGAGACATTGTATGATTGGAGTGCTGCAACACCAAGCGGTCAAATCTACGCGTCAAGAGACAATGCAGTTACATGGACAAGTATTGGTTGTGCAAACCTTGCCCAGCTTACCACAGAGCAAACAAATCTTAACATGCCTGCAGGAGGTTCGGACAATATAACCAACACTTTTTCGAACGTGACAGACAACCACCCACAGTTCACTGCAGCAGGAGCAACAATTCCAGCAGGAGGTTGCTATGAAACAAACCTGCACAACAGCACTGAAGAAAAACAAGCAAGTCTTTTCAACGAAGTACTATTGTATGAAGGATCAGACATAGTATACACTTCGCTTCTCGAAGACAGCGCAGCGGGTTTTGATACTCGAACGTATGATTTTGAGATGATGGTTGGAGAAGACGGTAGAGCAGCAGCTGTAACTAACTATTATTTTTACGTCGAAATCCAATAAGCCGGGACTTTTTTAATTTTTTTTCCGGTTTATCTTACCGGCGTAAGATAATAGTGAAACAGTGAATTGTAAGCAATAGTACACATTTGAGGAAAACACGAAAGAATAGTGATAAAAAATGAGACAACGAAAACAAAACAACGTAGTAAAACACTTGTTAGTAGTGTTAATAGTGGCTTTTTTAGCCTTGACAGTTAATGGATTGCCTTCAGGGCCAACGCTAACACATGTTGAAAACAGTACTAGTCCAAATTCTGGTACTGGAACCGAACGCTTGGCAGACCCAGGAGGTTACATTACAACACTATTGTTAAACACTTCACAACAAGTACAGAATTGGAAAGCGTACGTTGGAAACGTGACTGGAAAACTAACACTTGATGATAGCGATAACTGGACAATTTATGATTGGACAGGCATTACTATTGTTGGAGAAGTCTACATAAGTCGCAACCAAACAGTACAGTGGACTACAGTAAATTGCACAAACACTACAGAAAAAGAAACAGAAGACACATTTATTGGCAACAACGCGGCAAATGATGATAGTATCAACAAAACATTTTCAGCAACTACACACGCATCACTTACCGTAGCAGGAAGGCCAATACAAAACAGCAGTTGCTACTCAATAGCAACATACCTCATCGACAACGCGCAAACAATTAGTGAAGCATCACTATACCAAGAAATATTATTAAGCGATAATCTTGGAAATTTAGTGTACACAACACTACTTAACGACGACACCACTGGTTATAACAACGAATCGTACGACTTTCAAGCAATGGTTGCTGACTCACAAGCAGCAACAGCGATAACGTACTATTTTTATGTTGAGTTAGGAAGTTAAGGTACTGGTCGGTTTTAATATATTATGCCGATTAGTACCCGCCTAACACTTTCAAATCGCACTTTTTTTGGATCTGGCTGAGGGTTATTATCACCTTTGGTTATCGCATACCAACCATTCTCGTCTTGGCCGATTTTTATAACCCTGTGAATTATTATACTGTTCTTGTACTCGTAAGAAATAATGTCTCCTAATTGAATGTCAGACTCATTTTTTGGCACTATTTGCAGTGCGTTTGCTCCAATATCAATTACTGGATCCATTGAATTAGTGTTTGAAAATGTTGACCATTGAGCGTTTGGCACGTCAATTATTATTTTGTCGTTTAAAACATGTATTTGGCCTTCGTTTACTCTATCGTGCGGACTGATTTTTTCTTTTGCTGCTAATATTCCATCAAACAATATGCTTTTGCTTTGTTCTTGCAGGTTTTCCGCGTTCTCTATTGCTAGATAATCGGTAGTTAATTGATCTTGATTTATGCTGTTTTGATGGTATAGTTCTTGACCTAATGCGCCAATTAATAGTCCTGTAACTAAAAAAAAGATTGCTAGTGCTAACTTTTCTATTAAATTACCCCCAAACATACGATTGGTAATGCTGTTTTAGTATATAAAACTATCTATAATTAACTACTAATCAGTGGTTAATTATTACTTGATATTGGCGCAGTGGTAGTTAATACAGTAAAATATTTAAAGGACAATACCAAAACACAACATATGACAACAATACTAATAGTTGATGACGAACCACACATGGTAGAACTAGAAAAAGGAATCCTGGAAACAAACAATTACACAGTACTGTCGGCAACGAGCGGCGAAGAAGCACTAAAAGTTCTAGAAAAACAAACGCCAGATCTTACAATACTTGACATGATGATGCCAGGAATGAGCGGACGCGAACTAGCAGAAAAAATACGCGCAAACACAAAAACAAAAAATCTGAAAATAATATTTGTCACAGTTGCACGTTTTTCAGAAATCGGCAAAGAACTATTAAATGATTTAAGCGTACTAGATTATATAACAAAACCATTTGATAATCAAGACTTCTTAAAAAGGGTTAAAAAAGCACTAGCAAAGTAACGCTCTTTCTTTAATCAACACCATTCTCATTCTATAATTAAACCAATCGTTATCTTAGCAACAATGTTAATTCTATTATAAACCAGAAAATATCGAAAAAAGAAGAAAAAGACAAGAAAATAAAAAATATTATGCCGAAAGTAGAAGTTATTTATCCGAAAATAAAAATAAAGGATAAAACTTTAAGATAAATTTAAATAATGTCAATTCATAAAACAAATAGAAAAGAGGCGACATTAACATTGATTTTAAAAACACTCAGCGAAAATAGTCATACAAATTTTAAAGAACAAATACTAGAAGCTTACGAAAGAATTCTTTTTCCGACAAAAATATACCAAAACTCAATTGATGACATACTATCAAAACTACCGCCATCTTGCGATTCACTACTAGAAATTGGTTGTGGCACAGGATCACTATTAACAAAAGCAAGCAAAAAAAAAATCAATAATTTATACGGTATTGACGAAAATCCACTAGTAATAAAACTAGCACGACAAAAAAATCCTACAAAAACAAACATTATTTGTGGCGACTTTCTTAAATATCAATTTCAACAAAAGTTTTCAACAATAATAGCAAATAATTTGTTAAATGTTGTCCAAAGACCTCTGGATGTCCTAGAAAAAGCCTATAGTTTGTTGCAAGATGGCGGTCGTCTGCTGGTGTCAACTCCAAAAAAAGATTTTTCACTTGACGAATTAACCCATCAATTAACAATCGAATTGCAAACAAAAAACTTAAGTCAATCAGAAAAAGAAGATTTTGAACTGATAAAAAGATTTAATGAAAATCTTTCAAAAACTATGAATGTCTACTCTAAAGAAGAGTTAGAGAAAATACTATTGCAATTTATAGGATTTGAAAACGTTTCAGTGACACCAACATACGGTGACCAAAACAACTTATTTATTGCACTAAAAGAAAGTTGCAATCCAAAAATAAACTATTTTTGGGATAATCAAAATGAACATTTAGAAAATATTAAAGAGCTTAGAAACTATTGTTTGCGAAACTTGCTTAGTGATTCTGAAAATATTCACTCTGAATATGATGATTCAGCACATCACTTTATAGCCATCAAAGACGGCACAAAAACATTAGCGGGTGTTGTAAGCTTTATCGATTACACAATGTCAAAACAATTACCTATAGAAGAAATAGTGCGCATAGCTGATTTCATAAAATATGACAAAGCACTTATTGGAACATTATACAGCTGGTACGTGCTACCAACACACCAGCATTTAAAAATAGGTTCTCAACTAACAAAAGAAGGATTCCTACACGCAAAAAGAAAAGGATTAAAACAGCTCTTTTTGACTGGCAATCCTGAAGTGAGCAGTTACCTGGTAAACATTGGGTGTGAACAAATAGGCAATCAGCAGAAATACAAACACTTAAACGCTGACTTCGTGCCTTTCATGCTAGAACTTGATAAATTAAAAGTTGAGGTATTGCAAAGATACGCTGCTTGAAAATGATTCTTTCATATGAAGAAGCCTACTCTAGAAACTATCCACTTATAAATCTAGAGGAACAAGAAATCCTAAAAGAATCAACAGTAGCTATTATGGGCCTTGGGGGTGTTGGCGGCATTCAAGCGGTCTCCCTCGCGAGAACAGGTATTGAAAACTTTAGAATCGCAGACCCTCAAAGTTTTCAGGCCAGTGATCTTAACCGCCAGTACGGTGCAAAAAAAAGTACTTTAGAAAAAAATAAAGCTTTGGTTATGAAGAAATTGTTAGAAGATATTAACCCTTTTGCCAATGTAATCGCTTTTTGCGAGTCCGACTATTCGTTAGATGATTTGCTTGAAGAAGCTGATGTGGTGATTGATGCGATGGAATACTTTGGTTTTGACAAAAAAATGGAGCTATTTAGAAAAGCCAGAGAAAAAAACTTGTACACGCTCTCAGGCCCCATACCGCTCACAAGCGCGGCATTATTTATTTTTTCACCTAATGGTATGACTGCCCAAGACTATTTTAGGGCGCCAAAAGACCTAAGCGGATGGCCTGATTATAAAATACCAATTGAAAGATTTTATCCACAAAAAATGTCTCCCGCGCTTGAAAAAAGATTTGAACAAGTCGTGCAAGGAAAAGCTTCCATTCCCACGCTTTCAACAACAGCAACAATTTCAAGCGGCCTGCTAGCATATAACACCATCAAAATACTCATTGGAAAAACTGATGACTTGATTGTCGTACCTGACATGACATTGATTGATTTAGAAAATCCTAACTTAAAAAGCGTTGTTCACAATCCTCCATAAAACTATTATTTTTTTGTAAACCACTTGCTAAGCTCAATCTCTGTTGGCCGAAGCGATACATTAGGAAGTTGCGCTTTTATAAAATCATCATCAGTAGAAAACTTTTCTCTTTCTTTTATTTCAATAACACATTTATTCTTGCCCATTACCACGCAAGTCCTTTCGACTGCTACCATATCAGCATTGAATAATTCTCTGGCCACACCGCCCAAAAGTCCTCGCAAGTACATGTCAACAGGCATTTTTTGAATGCCAAATATTTGACGGTAATTCAAAGCAAAAGGGCTTGTAGGATTTTCTATAATCATAACTTTTCTTTTTTCATCAAGTCTAGTAAGTATTAATTGGCCAAGCCCTAATAATGGTCCTTGGTTAATTAAAGGATCAATTATTTTTTTAGAGTCTATTTTATAACCAAACTTCTTTGAGAGTAATCTAACAGACTGTATTCCCTGATTTTCTCCGACAAAATAAAGAATGCTATCAGAATCTTTTTTACCAATTTTTTCTTCAAATAATTTAATTAAAAAACCCCAAGTGACTAATGGCAAAAAAATACCGCTAATGCCCATAAGTTTAATTTCTCCACTGTCCAAAAATTGTAATTGTTTGAGTCCTACAACCCTTTGTATCATACTCGTGTGTTTGTCCATCAAAAAAACCCTTTATAAAAACAATAAGAAAATTAGATGTGTTATATTTAAACCTTGCTTATACTAGTAAAAAAAACTATTTTAGTGTATGAACTGTCAAACCAGTTTTAGAAATTTCTAGAGGGTGAATATCTTCATCGTTTTTTACTTTTCTCATTTTCCTGATTATAAGACTTCTAGAGTAATCCCTGCCAAGCGATTCGTAAAGTATGTGTATTATTCCATCAGCAATGAACTCTGAAACTTCATCAGTTGACAAGTGCTTCTCACTTGTAGTCTGGCCTATAAGCAAAGTTGTAGTATCTGCAAAATCTCGCAAGTCTTCTAAAAACTGGTGCAAAAATCTTTTGATTGCGAAATCAGTAATTTCTGTTACCTTATTATGAATTGTTGGAATCGATAAGGCTAAAGTCGATATTGAATCAATCACTAAACGCTTAATTTTTTCTTTTTTTACAAAATTAACAATTTCTTTTAATGTAGCATTAGTTATTGTTTTTGAAGAAATGTGTTGTATGTGCAAAATGTTTTTTTTCTCAAGCTTTTCAAGGTCCCAACCAAACTGCATAGCTTGTTCGGCAATATTAGATTTTGGCTCTTCAAAAGTTATGAAAAGACCTTTTTCATCATTAAGAGCTCCCCTATATAAGTATTCCAGCCCAAAAATTGTTTTTCCAGTACCTGGAGTTCCGCTAACCAATACAATCGAACCTGTTGGAATCCCACCATTTAATAAATCATCAAAACCTTTAATTCCTGTTTTTGTTTTATTCATTTTTTACAGTATAAACGTACATTGTTTTATCTTTTGAATCTATTTTCTGAAATTTTGCCTTTGAAGTATTTTTAAGCTTTGAGCGCATATTTTTAGGTATTAGAAAGTACATCGTCGCTTCATTTTTTCCTCTTTGGACTACATTGGTTTCTATTTGCTCAGCATTATCAGACAGTAAGTATATGTTATCGACTAAACCTTTAAGTTGTAGTGCTTCTTCTTGGTCAACACATATCTCAAAAATTATTTTTCTGTCATCACGAACTTTTGAACTGATTATTGATCCCATTTTATTTCCTTCAATCCTTTTTTCAAAATCTATTTATAAGCTTTTGTGTAATTATAATATTTCTCGTGCATCCAAGTACTTTCTAATTATAAAACAATTCTTCATCGGCAAGCATTCGCAAATCATTAACTAAACACCTGTTTTCTTCTTCTTTTATTCCTAAATCTTTTATTACAATATATATATTGACTGTATTTTCAAACTCATCTTTAGATAATAAATTGTGAGTGAATTTTAGAATATCCTGTTTTTTTTCATACATTAATAAAACTGATACGGTATCAAATAATAGCATAGAACATTTTTTTTCCTTGATAGCTTTTTTTATAGACTTTTCTAAAGCAATGACTGTTGGAGAGGATATTAAGGTAGCATTCTCTGTTGAAACCATGCTTTTTTGAATCTTTGTTACAGCATCAATAAAATAAAAATTTTTAGTTGATACTCCTTCACTTTTGAAATCCTCAATCACTTCCATGTAAGGTCTTGCCAGACAAACATAACAAATTATGTGTTTTTGATTAAATTTTTGCACTATTTTGTTCAAATGCTTATAGTAATTTTTTTCAGAAGTCATAAGTAATGAAAATTTTTTAGTATTATTGATTTGTACCAATGCCATAAATTAACCTCTAAAATATATCAGTGTAGTAGTAGACAAAAATCTAGTATTTATAGTTTTGCAATCATTTATCCTAGAAAAAAAATAATGGATAAAAAAAGATGTTTCTGTGCAATATATACTTAAGATAATTTTAAAGCAAAAAGTTTATATACGCGTTTTTCGAATAATAATGTAATTATTGCATAAATGGTTGTTTGCAAATAAAAAAGTAAAAAGAGGGCATCATGGTAAAAGAATTTTTAAAAAACCATATAGATAATAAAATACAACAATACCTCGACATTGTAGAAGTAATGATTCTTGTTCTTGACAAAAAAGGAAAAATAGAATTTATTAACAAAAAAGGCTGTCAAATTCTTGGCTACAGTGAAAAAAAACTTCTTGGCCATGATTGGTTTTTGTTAATCCCAAAAAAACAACGCTCAATGATAAAATCAACTTTTAATAAAATAATCAATAAACAGGTTAAACCTTACGAATATTTTGAAAATCAAGTATTAACAAAAAATGGTAAAGAAAAAACCATCAAATGGCACAACTCAGTATTGTATGATGAAAAGAATAATGTTATTGGAACTTTAAGCGCTGGCGAGGATATTACAAAGAAAAAAAATTCAGAAAAAAAATGGATGGAAAGTCAAACAAACTATCACATACTATTGCAAACAGCCAATGACGCAATATTTATTGCAGACGCAAAAACAGGAATCATTTTAGAAATTAATAAAAAAGCAGAAGAACTCACAGGCAAAACTAGAGAAGAACTCATAGGGCTTCACCAATCAAAACTACACTCTAAAACTGATGCAAAAAATGTCATAAAACAATTTAAAGCATCAATAGAACACAAAAAAAACATTGTAACAGGTATTTACGTAAAGCACGAAAATGGTTCTTTAATTCCTGTTGAAATTAGCTCAAGCATAACAACTTATAACGGCAAACAAGTAGCGCAAGGAATTTTTCGAGATATTAGTGAAAGAAAAAAAACAGAAAAACAATTGATTGAAAGTGAAAAAAACTTGAAGCGAGCACAGGAACTAACGCACATTGGAAGTTGGCAGTTGGATATAGTGCATGATAAACTTATATGGTCTGATGAAATTTATCGCATATTTGGACTTAAACCGCAAGAGTTTAAAGCAACTTACAAAGAGTTTTTGGAAAGAATACATCCAGAAGACAGGGGAAAAGTTAACAAAGCTTACTCTGATTCTCTGAAAAACAAGACCTCTTACCAAATTGATCATAGAATAGTCTTGGCAAACGGAAAAGAACGTATTGTGCTCGAAAGGTGTGAGACAGAATATGATAAAGCAGGAAAACCGTATATTTCCACAGGAACTGTTCAAGATATAACAGAACAAAAAAAAGCAGAATTAAAAGTAAAAGAAAGTGAAGAAAAACTCGCAGGATTATTCGAAAATATGACTAATGGTTTTGCCTATCATAAAATAATTGTTGATGAAAAAAATAGTCCTGTAGACTATGTCTTTTTGGAAGCTAACAAAGCTTTCGAAAATCAAACAGGCCTCAAAAGAAAAAAAATAATTGGTAAAACTGTTACAAAAGTTATTCCAGGAATAAAAAATGCAAACCCAGACCTTATCAGCATTTATGGTAATGTTGCATTGACAGGCAACGATGAAAAACTAGAAGTTTATTTTGCTCCATTTAAAAGATGGTATTCAATTACAGTTTACTCTCCAAGAAAGAATTATTTTGCAACAGTTTTTGATGATATAACAAAAAGAAAAATAGCTGAAGAAAGTTTGAAACTCAAAGTAAAAGAATTAGAAGAATTCAACAAAATAGTTGTTGACAGAGAATTAAAAATGATGGAATTAAAAGATCAACTTACAAAAATGAAAAATGAAAAATGAAAACAAAAAAATAACAATATGTGTTGGGCTTTTGCTGATTAGTTTTATGTTGACAGCTTGTGCAGTGCAAGAAAAACAAACAGAATTACAAGATGTCAATTTAAAGCTTAAATGGTTGCACCAATCACAGTTTGCAGGAAATTATGTTGCCAAAAACAAGGGTTTTTATGAGCAAGAAGGTTTGAATGTGACAATAGAACCTTTTTCTTTTGAAAATCCGACAATTGAAACTGTAATAACAGGTAATGCTGATTTTGGCATTACATCAGCTAATGAATTAATGCTGGCAAAAGCACAAGGGTTGCCTTTAAAAGCATTCGCAGTTATTTTTAAGATTTCTCCTGATTGCGCATACTCTTTAAAAGATAGTAATATTACAAAGCCACAAGACTTTGTAGGAAAAACAATCGGTATAGAACCAGGTGTTAGTGGAGAAAAACTATACTATCTTATGACAAAAAGATTAAACATTGATAGAACCAATATAAAAGAAGTATACATTGGTTATGATGCAACAGAGTTACTTAATGGCACTACGGATGTATCATTAGGATATATTATTAATGAACCGCACCAAGTAATAGAAAGCGGTCATGAAGTAAACACGATTTTATTTGCAGATTACGGTATTAACACTTATGCTGATGTTTTGTTTGCGACAGAAGAAACAATCAATGATAAACCTGAACTTGTTGAAAAGTTCTTAAGAGCGACTTTAGAAGGGTGGCGCTATGCAATTGAAAATGAGGGTGAAACTGTTGACATTGTTCTGCAGTACGCGACTGATAGAACTAAAAGTCACGAAGCATACATGTTAAATCAAGCGATTCCATTGATACATACAGGAAAATCACCAATTGGAGTCATGGAAAAAAAAGAATGGGAAAATGTACAAAATATTTTGTTAGAACAGAATATGTTAACAGAAAAAATTTTCATAGAAGAAATTTACACTAATGAATTTGTGCTAAAAATTTATGAACAATAATAAGAGTTATAAGGGTTTGATAAATTGAAAATAGGAACTAAACTACTCATTTTTTTTAGCGTCATTGCAATAATTGCTGTTCTATTTACTAGCATAGTGCTTTTTTTTACGGCAAGTAATGCAATGCAAGAGCGTGCTATCGCACAATTAGAGAGTATTGTAGTATTAAAAGAATCTCACTTAACAAGTTTTATCGAAGAAGAAATTGGCGATCTGGAAAGCATTGCGTTAGATGATCTTTTTGTTAACGAGTATAAAATAATGCTGGACGACCATTTAATACACCAATATGAAAAGACACAACTTCACAACGAATTCAGAAAGCGGTTGAATGTCAAACTTACCACTATGGGACAAGATTTTATTGAATTATATATTATAAATTTTGATGGTCACGTGCACATATCAACAGACCAAAATCAAGAAGGAAAAATAAAAACAAAAGATGAATACTTTATTAAGGGCCTTACTCAATCATTTGTTCAAAAATTCCACTATTCATTGACTTTAAGGCAACCGGCAATTACTATTGCAACACCTATAAAAGACTCAAAAAATAATGTCATTGCAGTATTAGCAGGTAACGTGAACTTGCGAGAAATTAATAATTTAATGCAAGAACGTCACGGTCTGGGAGAAACTGGCGAAACATATCTTGTTAATAGTTTTAATTATATGATCACTGATTCACGATTTGAAAAAGGTTATGCATTAAAAAAAACTATTTATACTGAAGGCGTGAAGGATTGCTTGAATAAAAATAATGGTTTTGGGGTTTATGATAATTATAGAGACAATGTAGTAATTGGTGTTTACAAATGGTTGTCAGAACATAATGTTTGTTTGATTGCAGAAATTGATCAAGAAGAAGCTTTGCGACCTGTAAAAGATTTGAGAAATACAATAATCATTTTGAACTTTGTGATTATGTCATTGATAATCTTTTTTGGTTATATGTTCTCTAAAACAATTACAAATCCTATATTAGAACTGACAAATGCTGCAGATCAGATAGCAAAAGATGATTTTGATATTAACATAAAAGCACAATCCAACGATGAATTAGGAAAGCTCAGTCGATCATTCAATACAATGGCTAATGACCTTCAAAAATCCAAATTAAATCTTGAAGAAATAGTTAGAGATAGAACAAAAGAATTAACAAAAAAAATCACTCAATTAGAAAAATTTCACAAGTATGTAGTGGATCGCGAACTAAAAATGTTAGAACAAAAAAAGAAAATAAAAGAATTAACATCACAGCTAAAAAAAGAAAATGATAAGAAAAAAAAGAACACAATATAATTCAAAGTTATCAATCAAAATATTTTCTGTTTTGTTACTTATACTACTCGTTTTCTCTTTTATAGCAATAAATTCTTCAGTGCGAAATGCTAAAAATCTAGCAGCATCAATCAAGAAAAATTCTGAAGATGTTGTCAAACTATCTGTGATTGAAAGTTCCAAAGTTTTAAACGATCAAGCCAAAGAATACTTGATAGAAATCGTTGAGCAAAAAGCCTACAATATTAAAAATCATATAATTAAAATCAGAGAAAATGTGCTTGCACTTACCACAATAGAAAAAAATTCAGAGTCATACTTAACATTTTATAATTTACATAAAGCAAAAATTCACAATAAACTGGATAGTGCGCCAAAGGAAAGTGTATCTTTTCCAAACGAGCAAGATATTCTAGATATTGAAGTTGTTTCAGCTTTTAAGGCCTTAACCTATATTGATGAATTCGGAATGGAACAAATAAAAGTTGAAAATAGCAAGATAGTTGCCAAATCAGATTTACAAAATGTTAAAAACACTCAATATTATATCGCAACAAAAAATCTTGCTAATGGAAAAATTTATGTTCAGAAAAAAGAATATGTTATTTGGGATTGCACTAAAAGAGAGTCAACAATTATTGGAGAGCCATTATACAAAAATACTGAAGAATGTCCTGATACAAACATACTAGCACTCAATGTTACAGATTATAAAAGATTTACTCAAGGTTATATTCGTTATGCAACACCTGTTTACGCAAATGATTCTTTCAAAGGAATTGTTGTTGCAGACGTAGACTTCTTGTCATTAATGAAACTAATTAACAATGTAAAAATTAAAGATACTGGTTATGCATACTTGCAGCAAACAATACTTGACAGTGAATATTATATTGCAGGTCAAGGAATAACACTAGCACATCCCAGTCATCAATTCGTTCTCAACATGGACCCTGCAACTTTATACAAAATAGACGTTGACGGACTTGAAGAGTTAAGAATATTGTCTGAGAAACAACAAATAGGAGAAACCGGCATTGGACAGTACGTTTTTAGAGGTATAGACAAGTACACAGCTTATGCAAGTTATGTAGAAGATAATAATATTATTTGGAGTGTCGGTATTACAAGTCCAGTATCTGAGTTTACGGCAACTTCAAAAACAGTAGAACAAAAAGTTGATGAGTTGTTAATAAAGCTTAAAAGTGAAATTGATCAAAGAAATGCCAAATCACTATTCACATTATTAAATATTCTAATAATATTAATGGTAGTAATTTTCTTTTCAATAATAGTGCTATTAAACACTTTCGTTATCAAACCAATAGTTAAACTTCGCTCAGCCACTGAAAAGATTAGTAAGGGACAATATGAAACAATAGATGTAAAATCACAAGATGAAATTGGATTACTTAGCGATTCATTAAATAACATGATTGAGGATTTAAAGATTGCCCATGTAAAAAGCGAAGAGCACTCTAAGATACTGGCAATGGAAGTGACAAAAAGCACTGCAACATTACGAACAAAAATCACTGATTTAGAAAATTCTCGCTCAGCAATGCTCAACATATTAGAAGACGTTAGTGAAGAAAAAGAAATAGTACAACAAGCACGCGAATCAGTAGAAAGCTTGAACAACCAATTAGAAGAAGCTAACAAAGAATTAATGGCTCTCGATAGGCAAAAAGATCAGTTTACTTCAATAACAGCACACGAGCTAAAAACGCCTCTTGCATCGATCCATGGTTTTATACAATTATTGCAGGACAAAAAAGTTTTTAGTGATGAAAAGAAAAGAACTAATTATATGAGTATAATATTGCAAGACACTGAACGCTTGTCAAGACTTATCACAGATATTCTTGATGTTTCACGTTTGGATCTTGGAACACTAAAGTTTTACTTTGAAAAAATAAACTTACGAAACGTTTTTGATACTATTAAAAGAGAAATGTCTTCTTTGGCAAAAACAAAAAATATGACAATACAGTATAATGTCAAAAAAAATATTCCTAAAACAATCATCGGTGATAAAGCGCGCATAGCACAAGTTCTTATTAACTTGATAAGCAACGCCATACATTACACCCCCCAAAATGGCAAGATATTAGTCAATGTTAAAAAACAAGGTGCAGACATTATTTTTAGTGTTGCGGATAGCGGAATTGGAATTGAAAAAGAACAACAAACAAAAATCTTTGATCGATTTTATCAGGTAGACTCTTGGCTTACAAGAAAAATCAGCGGTTCAGGTCTTGGTCTTGCAATTTGCAAAGGTTTAGTCACTGCAATGAACGGTAAAATAAGTGTAAAATCAAAAAAAGGCAAAGGTTCAACATTCTACTTTGTACTTCCAACAAAAGGAAAAATCAAGCATGTTGATCGCTACGAAAAATATTTGAAAGTATTCGATACTACTTTGAAACATCGAGGCTTAAAACTCAAAAAAGGAGGTCATGAAGAATTAAGAAAGGAACTTGGAAAATCTCATCAGAAGAAAAAACTTGATATTGCGAGAGCTGTTAGGAGACTTCACAAAAAAGAATTAATCGAACCTATTAATGAAAAAGTTGCTGGTTTTTTCGAATAAATTATCAAAAACTATTTAAAGCATGAAAATCAAAACGGTAAACAAAGAGGCAACATATGGAAAACTATTTATTATTAAACCTTGTAGAAATAATAACTCTCGCAACTATAACATTCTTAACACTAAAATCATATTTTGCAACAAAAAATAAAAAAATATTATTGGGCTCTATCGCTTTTGGTTTGTTTTTTGTATCAGCTGTAGCAATTTTTTTAAGAAACCTTTTGGATATTGAAGGCTTTTTAAGAATCATTTTTTACTTTTTGGATTTTGGATATCTAACAGGGATGATACTCTTGCTCGGGGTGTATAAAAAGTGAGTGCTCTTTATGGAGAATCAATATTAATTACAGGAGGAATATTCCATATTATCGGAGGATATATTAGTTTTTTACTAACAAAAGTGTTATTAAAAAAGTATCGTGAAAACCCAAAATTTTATCATGCTTTTATAGGTTTTGCATTGTACACTATAGTGTTTAGTAGTACAGGACTACTTTTTTTAACAGGATTATATACTGAAAACATAAACTATGTCACCCACACTTTACGCTCTATTGCAGCAACACTAATAGCATTTTCACTAATAAAATGACAACAACAAAAAAATCAGTAAAAAACATCAGCTTTGAAGATGTTATAATAATAATTGCTTTAATCGGTGTTACAACAGCTTTAATTTTGGGAATGCAAATGTCATACCACTTATCTAGTGGAGAGTATGATTATACTGAAACAAAGCCAGGTGACAAAATAAAAAGTGCTCACGTGCACTTGCTGGGCGATAGTACAATAGTAATTTTTATGGCTTTCTTGTTCAAAAAACGCACAATGCGAGGACTTGGACAAATAAAACAATTAGGCTTTTTCTTATTAGTTTTAGGAATGATTTTTCACCCTGCAGGTCTTGCACTAGGACTAGGCTATGACATAGAATTTTTTAGAAAATTCTTATCACCTGCAGAATACACTTTTATTGGCGGTATGATAATATTAATAATCTCTTTTTTAATATCAAAAAATACTGAATGTTGTTAGAAATTAAAACAAAATACTAAAGTTTTACTGCTTTATCTACAAACATGTGTAAATCTTTGACTAATTGTTTATTATCATCTTCAAAGACTAGTATACTGACCTTTATGTTTGACACTCGCACTTTAGTGATAAGGTTTTGTGCAAATTGTAATACCTTATTAATATCCTGATACACTAGCAAAGCCGATAATGGTTCTACCAAGCAATTATCACAATTAAAATTGACTACTGTATCAGAAAAAGTCATGCTAAGCTCTGTAAGTGCTGTTGGCGATGATACAAAAGAACATTGATCAGTATTTTCAGCTGATTTAACAGTTTTAGTTATTGCATCAATAAAATGAAACTTTTGAGATTTTAACTTTAATTTATCGAGCTCTTCAATCAAAGAATCAGCAGGCTTGCTTAGTGTAACATAACAAGTCATAGTTGAAGCCTTTGAAAATGCTTTTAAGAGTAAAAAGTGCTTTTTTGGATAATCACTTTTTTTCATTGTCAAGAGTAGTACTTGTGATTTTTTTATTTCGTTTTCTAACATACTAGTAGTTTAAAGGTTTTGTTTTTTATTTCTTTCTATTTCTATCGAACATTACTAGTTTTTCCTCTAAAACAGCCTTTTTTTGCTCAAAGTCATCAAGCAAAGTATCATAATCAGAACGTGATAATGATCGATCTTTAAAATATTCGCGCTGTAATTTTTTAACACTATCAGTTAAAGCATCAATTTTTCTAAGGTACAATTTTTCTAATTGTGTGCGAGCGTGTTTTCTAAAAAATACTTGTCCAATAACTATTATCACCAAAAGAATTACAAAAAGTGCTACACTAATTAATTTATTGTTAGCTACCAAAATCGCAAGATTGTTTGAGCGATCACCATCAATTAGTCCTACAAGCCCTTCTGTTCTTCTTTGCTCTAAAGAGTTATGAAGTGTTGTTAATTCTTGGCTAGCGCTCTCATAGTTTTGAGCTCTAAACTCTTCAAGAGCTTTTTGATAAGTTAAAAAATCTTCAGTGATTGTTTTGCCATCATTTTTTAGTGCTTGCAGACTAGTATTTGTTTTTGATAAAATATTTTTAGTGCTCAAAAAAAGCTCGTAAACATTGATTGTTTGCATTGCAAAGTCTTTTGCTGCTAGAATTTGACCATTATTGTATTGTACTACTGCCAAATAATATGTGTCTTCTAAGCGACTAGTAGACACGTTGTTACCTGAAAGGCCATCAATATAATATTTTGAAGTGTTCAAAAGTAACAAAGTATTAGTTGTTTGCTTGTAATCTTGATATGCTATTTTAATTCTTTGATAGTCAAAAGACGCAAAAACTGTTTTGTAATTAGCAATGCTGCCAGCAATAATAGGCTGCAAACCTAAACTAGTTTCAGCCTTTTGCAATTTTAAAAGTTCAAGCTTAGTTGTTGAAGGACTGATAAAAGTTTGTCCAAGCAAATCATTGCTTGCAACTTCTAAAACAGTTACAGTTTGTTCAAAGTTTTCAAAATAATATTCTTGCTTAGCAATTGTCAAAAACTGATTAAAAGACTCGTTTTGCGGTTTGATAATATTCAAATTATCCTCATAACTTAAAAGAAGTCTATTGGCTTTAAGCCCCGCATCATAAATCTTTTGCGTTTGAAAAAAGTATTGTGCTACTGCATCATAATTTTGTTGTTGGTGCTCTAGTTTAGCTTGCGATTCTAAATCACTAATTCTTTGCGCGGGAATGTTTAAAACTGTTATTTTTTCTTTCAAGTCACTGATTTGCTCTAAATATAGTAATGATTGTATACTTGTATACTCTGCGACAACACTAAAACAAACTAGTGCCAAGAGCAAAATTATTAAAATAGTTTTTTTCAAAGTCATTTTTTCTTCAATAACCCTAATTCTTGTTCAATACGAGCTTTCATATTATTGTGTTCTTTTATTAATTGCATGAAAGTCTTGCGATCTAATAATTTTTGAACATAATATTTTTCTTGCAAGTACTTTTTATGATTTTGAAGTGTTTTTTGCTGCTCTAAAAGAGCGTGCTTTTTGTTCTGGCCTTTTAGGCGTGCAGCTTTTAAAATAAGTTTTTGTCTTGAAAGCTCCAAAAGACCTAGTTGTTCGCGATGTTTTTGCATTATTTGCTCGTAAAAACGTCCGCTGATAACACGATCTTTAAAATGTTTTTTTTGCGAGCGACCAATAAGATCATGAATTCTTTCTTTCTTTGTTTGCAAACTGTTAAGTTGTTTGTTAACATATGCTAGGCTCGTTTTTGCATAAACTGTAAAAACTACGAGAACACTAGCTATTAACGCTAAAATTGCTTGCCACCAGTAATTTTCTAAAAGTCCAAAAAAGTAAGCAGGACTTCTTTTATAGTTGCGCTCTTGGCTTTCAATCATTAATTCAACATCATTAATTCTTTTGACAGCTAATTGTAAGTTACCTTCAACATACGCTTGCCTAACCAAATCTAAAGCATTATTAAGTGCTTGTGAATTGCTGCCTTGACGTTGCATGTTAGTTTTAATGTTTTCAATACTTTCTTCAATAGTTAACGCAGTATCAAGAATTTGCACAAGCTCATCACATTCTTGCTCAAACAATAAATAGTTTTTATTGCTAAGCAAGCTTGTTAATGTATCAATCTGCTCAAGTGTGATTGTTGGATCAACACCAATTGATTGTAAAATACCGATTTTTTCTTTTGTCAAAAACAAACATTGCGTGTGATTAGCAACACCTTCGCTTACAACTAAAAGATTAAATGGCTCAACAAAACTTCGCAATTTACCACTGCCAATAGCCTCTACTGTAAAATTTAGTGGGTAGTTGCCTTCTCCTAAAAAATAAGGTGTTTTTATTGTTGTAAAAAAACTTGTTGAATTTCTATAGCCTAATAATTCAACACCTGAAATGCTAAAATTGTAATATACTGGCAGTAAACCTTCAATTTTAAAAGTAATATTTTTTAACTCTGTTGTTGGCTCTGGATTAAAAAGTGTCACTTCAAAACTTGTTATTGTTCCCCTAACTACTTCAACCCAAAAAGGTATTGTTATGTTTAAATTGTAAGATTTGCTTGCGAATCCTCCGCTGGCTTGTGAACTACTAGAACCACCGCTCGGAGGTGGACTAACTATTAGGGCATTGACAGTTACGGCTTTTGACTGTGTAGAGTCAATACCTGCAGAATTATTACTTATCAAACGAATTGTTGTAGCTCCAGTTGGAGCAGTTGAAGAAATGTCAACGACAATGTTGTGAGTTGTTGAACCACCATCTGCCACTAGACTACTAACGTTTTTTGTAAGGTTGTCACGTGCACTCCAACCTACGGGTAAAACCCAAATTATTGTGTTATTGTAAGATGTTTCATTGCCGACGTTAGTTATGCTTGCTTGCAAACTAATTCTTGTATCGCTTTGTGTAACTGTAGGATCATAGCTTATAATTTCACTATACAAGTATGGTCCTGAAACATAAGATACTAGTGTAAAATTAATTTGTTCTTGTTGTGGGTTAGCACTAGCATTTAATGCTTTTAATAAATTGCTGACTTTATTAGTGCTTTCACTAGATAACCCTGTAGTTTTTACTTGCACGCTAACATTTTTGTGTGCATAAATTACGAATTGGTAATACTCTGAATTATTATAGTAAACTGTTGGCACACTACTAGCAGTTTTGTTTAAACTAAAAGTTAATGGTATGTCGGCATTGCTTGTAATTGTAATATTGTCAATTGTTTTGTTAGTGTTTAAAAAAGCGCTTTTTGAACCTAAATCTGTTGATGTGACGCTCCAATTATATTCATAGTAAACATTTAGTGGCTGAACTGTGCTGTTTGCAGTATAGTTTGAAGGGTCTATTGCAAAAACTCTAAAATGCCACACTCCAGTATTTGTTGGAATAAAACTAGCGTTGTAAATGCTTGAAATATTGCTCATGCTAGCATTATTCCATGTTGACTCGTTTGACTGCTTGTATTGTAACAACGCATTCGCAACAATACTATTATCGGTGATTTTTGCTGTTACATTGATAGCCCTGCCAGGATCAATATCTTGAGCGATTGTTGGCACGTAACTAACTTGTGATATTTGGGGGTCATCACCATCTAAATAAACTGTCAAAAGAGCCGATCTTATAATGCTTGATGTAATATTTGCGTAAGCGCGAAACAAGTTAGTGCTTGGCAATAATGTGATGCTTGTTTGATAATTATAATAATCATAAATTTTAAAGAGCAGGTCATAAGAATTGTTTTGCAAAAAGTCTCCGCGTGAGTAAGTATTGTTGCTTGCTTGCCACTCAAAATAATCAGTACTGCCTGCCGCTGGCAATAACACAATCCAATAAACAGTATCTTCTTGTAAAAGTAAAGTTTCGTTTAAAGTGTAAGCATACCATGAGAAACTATTATTAGAAATCATCAAAGGATTAATACTGGCATTTGCTAGCACTACATTTGACGGTTGGCCACTATTGTCTGTTCGCAATTGTACTTGCGCGCCACTAACACCACTGCCACTTTTTTTAAGTCGTAGCACGACTTGTCTGGCAAAAATAGTGCTTGAAAGATTAAAAGATTGTGACAAGTTCAAATCAGTATTGTTAAAAGAATTGCTTGCTAGTGACTCATTAATATTTCCGTACTCAACACCATTTGACAAACTATAATTTTGGTAGTTATGCTCATAAGATACGCTTTCAATGACTGTGTTATTTTGTATACTAAACTGAATTATTTGTTCGCTTGTTGGGTAAACTGTTTGGTGCACAGGATTGTCGATTGTTATATTCGAATTATCAACAATTAAAAAATACGTTTTTTCAGTATTGTTGGTGTTACTATTTGTGTCATTTGCTAGTATTGTAATATTATAGCGTCCAACAGTGCTGGTGTTAATGAATTGTCTTTCGTAAGAACCTCCAACTTCAAGAATTAAATCTTGTGTTTTTGTGCCCCCAGGCCAATCAACTTGCGCTCTCACACTGTCCACTTGTGTGTCATCACTAACATCAACAATCAATTGCACGTATTGTGGCACTATAAGCTCGTAAGTATTTGCTATTGTCGGGCTGATTATTTGATTAACGCTTGGAGGGTTAAACTCTATTGATGAATTAACAAAAAATGTTATGTCATCACTATCAGAATAAGTGTTATCACCAGTAGCGCTACAAAGCAAGCTAACATGAGAGCCGTAAGCGATAGCTCCTCTTACAGAATGATTATCTTTTACGTCATCAAGAGTGAAATTAACTGTTCTTGGTTGTTTTGCGCTAACAACACAACTTGCTAAATATTTATTAGTCCATGCTGTACCATTATGATAGTTTATTGCTATTGTATCGCCTTCTTCGTCACAGTCAAAAACTACTGTTACTTCTACATTGTCGCCCCCTCTAAAAGAGTTATTATCAAGGTTTGTAATATTGATATCTTCAATATACTCATAAGATGGATTGTTACCGTCTTTGCAATCATCAATAGTTCTGTAACAATCTTGTGGATTGTTCTGACAATATAGTTCAGTGTGACCTTCAAGCTCGTAGCCACCATTACAAATGCTACCACAACCAAAGGGGCTTGTTATCGAATAATTCCCCGATGTTGCAATAATCAATAATGTAGAAAAAAGAGTGCTGATTACTAATAAGATTATTAAAAACTGTTGTGATTTAATATTTTTCAACTACTACCCACCCTACTCTGTAAATACTTCCTCTAAAGGGTAAACTATTATGCCACTACCAGTTTGTATTCTAAATGGAACAATCTTTTTTTGGTGTGGCGAACCACGTAATTTTATGATTTCTAAGGCGTTAACACGAGCGCTTTTTTGTCTAATATTATAAAAAACGAACACTCCATCTGCTAAAAATTCTTCTACTCCACTACGACTAAATCTTGTTGTGTCTTCATCAATTTCTGATATGAAAAAACTTGTGGCACCAACGCGCTTGAACAAATCAAATAATTGTTGTAAGTAAACTCTATAGCCTTGTTCTTTGCCAAAAAAAGCTGCTGCAACAGCTGATAAACTATCAACAACTATTCTATCTGGTTTGAAGCCTTTAGGTATTATTCCTTCAACTTCGTCTAATTCTATCATTAATTCGCCGCTAGCTTTTGCTAGTAAAGCTTCAACTGAACGATTAAGATCGAACGCATCAAACTTTTTTATTCTGAACAAATCTTTTTTTTGCAACTCTGTTGGTTTAAAACCGTAATCTTGCATGTGACTTAATAGTTTTTCTGGCTCTTCTTCAAAAGTAAGATACAAGCATTTCTCACCTTTTTTTGCCGATACGGCCAGTGTTTGCAAAGCAAAAGTTGTTTTGCCAGTTCCCGGACCGCCACATAAAAGTATCGCTGCACCTTTTGTTATCCCACGCTCTACTAAACCGTCAAAGCCAGGAATTCCTGTCTGTAAAAAAGAACCTGTTGTCTTTTGCTGTTTTGGCCTTACAACTTTTTGAGCGGAAATGATTTTTTTTGGTGCTGCTTTTTTGATAATTTTTTTAATTGTTTTCTTAACTATTTTTTTTATTATTGGCTTTGCTAACTTTTTATTTTGCTTAGCCTTTTTCAATTTTTTAGCAGGCTGTTTGTTTTTAGAACTATTTCGCCTCTTTTTACTAGTTTTTTTTACCATTGCCCACCTCTTATAGTAAATTTCGTGTTTTTTCTTTATAAATGTTGCTTTAAAAAGCTTTATTTTAACTCGTAATAAAAGTCTACAGTATCATAACTGCCTTCTAAGTTGTCACGCAAGTTTGTTGGAAACCTTATTTCATAGTCTACAATACCATATTTTCCTTGTTTTGACTGGTTAATTTTCGTTACAAAAACAACGTCTTGCGCACCATTATATTGTGTTCCGCCATCACCATAATCCCATAATATTCCCGTGACAAAGTTTGTGTTGTTAGTGCTCTCAACGTATGGAACGTTATTGATTGTCGCTCCAAAAACATCAAAGCTAACAGTATTTTTTGGGGCTCCGCCAACAGTGTAAGTGTAGTTTACACTGTCATTATAAGCTGTTGAGCTTAGTGCAGTGTCTAGATCTTCAAAATCGTTTTGTGCAAAAGAATCACTTATTGTTCTACTAAGCGCTTGTAACTGCGTCCAACCAATATTTCTGCCTGTTTCTAAAACATAAATATTACCTGTTATTTGTTGTGCTAACCAATCATCTATTGATTTATTGTTAAACTTTGCAAGCACTAAAGTATTATTGATTTTTCCATAAGTATAATGCCAGCTTGGCACGTTTAATACTCTATTTTGTTTATTGTTAGTCTCATCAGTCTCATCAACACTGCCATTAGTTTGTAATGGTATGTCTACTGCTACAAAAAAGTTAAAAGGTCCTGGGCCTGTAACTATCCAAGTGGTATTGACTGTGATATTTTGTTCAATGTTCAACTCGCTTATTGTTGTATTGCCATCTATTTGTACTCCTCCAAGCTCGGGGTCTCCAAGATAGAACCCTACCTTGAAAGCTTCTGTGTTGTTGACATTTCCAATGTTTGTAATTGTCGCGTTAATACTAATATTTTGATTTTCAGTTGGACTCACATCACTAAATCGTAAACTACTAGAACGAATTACGATGTCTGGATTTGTAATGTTTAATGTATAACTTTGCAGTGCGAAATCATTGTTTGTTGCAACGTCATAACATTGCACATTCCAATTATAGTAGCCTTCAGTTAAGTACATCCAAAAACTATTAGTTTGTTCACTATTGACAGTATTATTTGTCTGGTTTTTCGCCCAAGTGCCATTAAAATCTCCCCACAAACTACAATTGACTAGATTGTTGTCGCTTGGCTCGTATGTAAAAGTTACAGTTCCCTTGTTCAAGTATGCTCCAAAAGTTGGCGTTACCAAATCTACTGTTGGCGGCGTAACATCTTCAGTGTATTTTAGGTAAACTTGTATGAAATTAGTACCATAATATTTATTTGAAGCATCTCCACCACTATAATACCATCGTGCTCTAAGCTGCAATCCATCATTTATTTGTGTAACTGTTGGAAAATTATCTTGTGTTGTATTAAAATTACATATTACAGGATCATAGCTTGGAGGAGTAGTAAGTGTCGGGCTTGTCTGCTGACATAAATTACTCCAAGTTCCGCTTGTTATATTGTACCAGTCCATTTCATAAAACCCATCAGAGCTATCATATTCTTGATATTTTTGGTGTGTGAAGTTTATCCAGTGAATTGTTGCTCCTACTGGAATGTTAGGATTTGTAAAATTAAAGTATGCATAATTATCACGGTCTTGACGATCAACCCAACTATGCTCTTCGTATTGCGCGTCACTAACATTTACTAGTGTCACATCACAAGTTCCTGTTTCTTGAGAGCAAAGCACTGGATAAATTTGAGGATAGAACTCGTTGATAAAAACTGTGAAATTACGTGTTTGTGAAATACCGTTATTGCCTGCAGTATCATTACATTCAATACGCCAGTCGTAAGCACCGTTTACCATGTTGTTTGCTGAAAAACTATTTATTCCTTGTGTCGCTATACTTTTTGTTTTGTTAAAAGTATCATTGATAAAGAGCGAACAATTAGTAACTACTCCAGTGTCTGTGACATTAAAGTAAAAAGTTAAATCTCCATCAACATCCTGCTCTCCTTCAATAGGTGTTGTCAAGTTAACTTCTGGAGCTATAACATCATTGACAGTTAGCGTGTGAACACTTGAATTAAAACTATAGTTTTGCGTTGTGCGATAAGTAACATTAACAACATAGTTTCCAGGGGTGTTAAATTGTGAAATATTAATCAATGGGCTGCTACCATTAGCTATTAACGAGTCATCAACATATAATGTAATGTTGCCTTGTCCAGTGAGTAACAATCCTGTAATATTAGCCCATTGTGTTTCATTAATAATATAATTGCCATCAGTATTGTTTAAAAGTAATTGTATGCTTGCAGGAATTTTTTGCACTTGATAACTAAACTGTCCAGTAACGCCAGTATTGTCCTCGCTGTCATTTGCGTACATTTTCCAAGAATAACTGCCAGCTGCTAAACTTCCAATGTTATAATAGTATTCACTGCTAACATTGCCACTAATCGAATAATTATCTAGTACTCCAAAAAAGTCATGCTCTATTTGGACAACATCAAGCTGGCCGTTATCAGTCCATGTAACATTAAACTGATAGCTACCCGCAGGGTCATAATTTGTTGGTGTCGTAGGATAAGTTGTAACATCGGACCATTGAGGAGCTGTAGCGTCAGCCAATGTGCTAAAAGAGTATTCTATGCTTTGATTGCTATTGCCTGCTTGGTCAGTGCTGTTGACAATGTAGTAATAAGTTGTTGAAGGCAGTAAACTACTCAAATAAATATTATGTTGTGTAACAAAAGATATATCTGTAATATTATTATTATAGACTCCGCTTTGAGTACCATAAAATACTATTGAATCGGCGTTCTCATCAGTATCCCATGTGAGGTTAGCACTACTATCAGTTATTGAAATATTTGTAATATTTTGAATGCTTGGCGGTGTCACGTCAGCGCTTGCTAGTGTTGTAGCATTGTCTTTAGTCCAATAACCAATATTACCAACACTATCAACAGGACGCAATTGTAATTCGTACTGTGTCTCTGACGCTAGGTCTGTAGCATTATACGAGCTTGTAGTATTAGTGATGTTTTCTTGAAAGACTCCATCAATCCAAACTTCAATGTGTGCAAAATCATCGTCTATTGGATTGGTCCAAGTCCAATTAATCCATGTTTGCCCAACTGATTGTTCTGCTAAGTTTGTGATATTGCCTGGGGCCAAAACATCATCGACTTGTAACCAGTGAGTCTCGTGAATACTTGTGTAATTTTGTGTTGCAAAATATTTTAGTGTTATGTTGTAAAGTCCGTCATCATTAAACTGTGTTAGATTTTCAACACTTAGCGTATTGTTGTTGTACAAAACACCATCAACATATAATACAATGTTGCCTTCTCCGCTAACACGAATTCCTGTCATATTGACCCATTGTGTTTCATTAATTGTATAATCTCCATCAGTACCATTTAATAATAAATTCGCTGAAGGTGTTGCTTCTGTTATAGTATAAGTTTGTACACTAGTCCAATTATTGTTTGGAACACTATCATTTGCATAAGTACGCCACTGGTAAGTTCCAACAGCAAGCGTTGTAACATCATAAAAGTATTCACTGCTAGTATTGCCTGTTACACTATAATTATTTAATGGAGCCCAAAAATTATGCTCAAATTGCACGGCGTCTACTAATTCATTATCAGTCCAGGTGGTGTTAAACTGGTGTTTTTTAGCAGACCCGTAAACTGTTGGAGTAGCATAAAGTGTTTCAATAAGACTATAAGTTGGTGCTTGTTGATCTAAAAGGGAGTAATTTATTGTTACTTTTACAGCATCAATGTAAGAACCTGTAGCCCCTTTACCAGTATCGGCTGATGCTATTCTAACTCCAAAATCATTAAAATTTTCTAAATCATTGCCTGTTGCAAAATATGATAAACAATCCCAATACACCCAATTTTCTATTGTTGGAGCTGACTGCCCGCTTGCACTACCCCAAGTGTTTTCTGTATAATTTCCAAGCTGCAAATTCCACGTGTTACCTTCAGTGTCCAATCCTTTAACTTCTACAGTGCACTCTACAATTTGATCCATAAAATCACTAACATCTGCAAAACTAACCCTTATTGGCGTGTTTGTATTTTTGTAAAAAGGATAGTAATTATTGTCATCAGTTTGAATTGCTGTTAGTTCGCCGCTTGTGCATGTTGCTCCTGCTTGTTCGTTAAAGCAAGCGTCAGCATCTTTTGTTATTTCAACATATGCTGGATCGTTTGGCGTAATATTAAAATTATAGACTTGTCCAGCAATCAAATCCATTTGTTTGACCCATAAGCCATCACAGCGTTGCTCGCTAAAATTCCACTCTGCGCATTTGTAAAGCTCAAAACCCTTAGCTACAGCGCTAACTGTAGCACTAACAAATTCTAAACGTGTAGGATCTATCGCGTAAGCACTAACTATTTTTGTGCTTAAACTATTAAACATTGAAGTGTTTAAGTCTTCAACTCCCAAGTCAAAACTATTGCTTATGTTTAATCCAACAAACTCAATACTTTCAATAGTGTTAGTTGGTTGCTCAAGTGTTGCAATAATTTCTGTCACATTAGTTAATTGTGAAAAATTAACTGTTTGTTCAATATTTAAAGTTATTAGTCTAAGATTGCCGTTATGGTCTCGCAGGTAATGGCCAAAACTATTGCCATTAATTGTTTGATTGTTTGTGCTGTTTTGGTTGTCTGGGCGCACTTGTATTCTTTGCTCTTCAACTAAAGTGTTATTCTCATCTAATAATTGTATTGTGTAAGGGCCTGGTATTTGAGGATAAAATGATATTGTGTTATTAATTATTCCTAAATATTCATAATTGCTGGCCTCGCTGTTAATAACAAGTTTTTGGCCAGGGGTTAGGTTATAAAAAGTTATTATAACCCTTTCCCCTACCAAATAACTTGTTTTGTCGGTCGCGAAATGACTATAAGGTTGAGTACTACTTGTAGCGTTTTGATTGCTTAAAACTTCAAAGATTGTACTGTTAACAAGCGAACTATTAATATCATGCAAGCTAATGGTGTATTCTCCTGCGTGGCGCGGAGTGAACAAAAACTCTGTTGAAGTTATTGAACCATAATATTGGTTTAGCCCATGACCGCTCAAGCTCAGAGAGTAAGTTGTTAAATCTGCTGACTCGTTTTCAAAAGTAGTGATTATTGAAACAAGTACAAGCTCTGATTGCGAATACTGTGTTTTATCAGTAGTTACTGCAAGCGAATAAACTTGTGTAATACACACTAACAGAAATAGCGTGCTAATTATTAAAAACTTCCAACTTATTTTTTTGTTAACTTGCTTCATTTTATTTCTGCATAAAACGCTACTGTTTGAGTGTTAGGCCCTAAATATAATCGTAAGTTTGCAGGTATTTTAAACTCGAAATCATAATTTCCATATTGTCCTGTTGTATTAACATTTATTTCAGTTACAAATACCAAATCTTGTGTATTGTTGTACTGCACTCCCCCGTCACCATAATCCCATAGTATTCCTGTAACAAAATTATTGTTTATTGTACTGTTAACTATTGAAACATTTGTTATTGGATTGTTGAAAACTTCAAAAGTTTTGATATCTCGTGGTGCAAAGTTTTGAGTGTATGATGCGTTAATGCTATCACTAAAATTACTCATTAGTATTGCCTCATCGATTTCTTGCCAGTCATCAACTGCAAAGTTTTGAGTTGTACTAACCCCTATGGCTTGTAGGCTAGGCCAGTTTATTGAGCTGTCATAGTCTGTTGCATACAAGTTATCACCTGTACTGTTTAACTTGTTCCAAGCAAAAACAGAATTGTAATCTTGATCGCCAATTACTAACTCTCCACTGATATTACCTGCTACTAAATGATAACCCGCTATTGTCACTATAATTGACGCGTTATTATCTGACTCGTTAACCTCTCCAATAGCATTTAATGGGTCTACTAAAACCCATATTGTGTTGCTGCCAATTTTTACCGTCCAATTAACACTTGTGTTGATTGTTTGAGTGCTTGTAATATTAAAGTATTGGTCGCTGCCTATTTGGTTTGGCGCTACAATAGCGTTTTCGTAAAATCTTACTAGAACGTTTTGCGCATCACTACCACCAGCATTTGTAATATTTGCGTAAAGCGTGACATTTTGACCTTCTTGAGAAAGTGTTTGATTAAACCATAGCATTGAATTATTGATGTAAAGGTTCGGGTTTGGAACACTAAAATTGTAAGTATTACTAGTGTTAGTGTTTCCAGCAATATCTGTACATGTGACGTTCCAATAGTGCAGTCCTGTATCAACGATTAATGTTTTATTCCAATAACTGTTGTTTGTTAAGTTCATAGTCTGATTTATGCTACCATCGAATGTTAAATAACAAGTCAAATTTGTTGCAAGGTTATCAGTAGCAGTAAAATTGAACAGTACACTTTTGTTAAAAGTTACATTACCATTTAGTGGTGTTGTCAAGTTAATGTTTGGCGGTGTCCAATCAGTGTAAAACCATCGAATTGGTGGCTGATAATAATTATTGTATGTTCCATTATCATAACAGCCTACTGTCCAATTAAAAATCCCTTGATTAAAACCTGTTACACTAAAATTATCAATTCCTGTAATATTTTCATCATAAGCAGTGTCATTTAATGCATCATTGATTATTAGAGAACAATTGCCAAAACCATCATTGTCACTTGCATTGTAGAAAAATGTCACGCTACTGTCATTGTACCAGTCATCATCTGGCGCTCCAAGAGTGACTGTTGGAGTAATATTTACTGTAAAACTACGAGTGTCACTAGTATTATAATTTGTTGCATTATCAACACAAGTCACGTTCCAATAATGCACTTCATCACCAAAACCATTTAATGTTGTGTTATAATAAGTGTTATTTGCTATTGGAACATTTTCTGCTCGCACAATATTGTCAACTGTTAAGTTACAACTCAAATAATCATCAAAATCATCAGTCACACTAAAATTAAACAATACACTATCAACAGTAAAGTTATCGCCGTTAACTGGTGTTACTAAGTTAATAGTTGGTTCTATAACATCAACGTAAAACCATTGTACTGGCGGCTGATAATAATTATTGTCAACATCATAACAACCAACAGTCCAATTATAATATCCGCTTGCAAGGTTTTCAAAAGTGTAATAGTTCGGCAATCCCTGGTTGATAGTTGAAGTATTATAGTCTAAATTATCGTTTAAGTACATTGAACAATTACGAATAAAAAATGGGTCATAAGGAGTGTATGTAATGCTTACATTTCCAGTGTTGTTCCAATGATTGTTTGGTGGATAATCAAGGCTGACATTTGGCGGTGCGTAAATAGTAAAATTGTATGTAAAACTTGTGCCGTTAACGCCTGCTAAATCCCAACAAGTTACATTCCACACAAATTGTCCGTCATGGTATAATTTTGTAATGTTTTGCTCTGTATCATTAAATGTTATAATGTTGTAAGGTGTTTCAACATATGCTCCTCCACCATCATCTATTGTTAAGTTACAAGTGCCGTTTGGTGCCATGTTATCAATAAAAGTCCAGTTCAAATCAACATAATTATCATACCACATGCTATCATTGGAAGGGTTTGTCAAATTGACTGTTGGCAGTGTCCAATCAATGTTTAAATTCCAAACTTCACTATAGCCTGTCACATTACCATTATCAGTGCAGCTAACACTCCAATTGTAAAATTCTTCTTGAGCAAATACTATATCAAAACTGTTAAAGTCTTTGTTTGCAGGTGTGCTATTTGAATCATTATACAAGTCATCAATGTATAATGTGCAATTTTGCAATGGATCATTAGCATCTACATAATAGTAAAGTGTTTGGTCAAGATAATAATCCCAAAATTCTGGTGGCGGGCTGTCAAGATTTACTGTTGGCGGCACTGTTATGTTAAACCAGTAAGTATCACTTATGTTAAAGTTTCCAGCGTCATCAATACAAGTCACACTCCAGTTATATTCGCCGTTAGTAAAGTTTCCAACTGTCCAATTAGTTGGCACTCCATCAGGGCTAGCAATGTCTGTTTTGTTAACAATATCATTGATTGTTAAGTTACAATAAGGTGTCAGGTCTTGATCATCATCAGCTGTCCAGTTAAAGTTCACATATGAAAAGTTTACTACATTAAACGGTCCTGGAAAGTTAAGTTGCACATTAGGTTTTTGCATGTCAACATAAAATAACCGCAGCCCCGAAGAACCAATACTACTATGAGTTCCATTGTCAGTACAATTAACCTGCCAAGTGTGACTTCCAGCGCCAATATAGTTAATAGTCCAACTTGTCAGTCCACCATTTGTTATATTGGCTGATGGCAAAGTATCATTAATAACTCCATCAATTATTAAATCACAACTGCTAAAACCATCATTATCTGTTGGCGTAAAAGTAAAAGTCACGTTTTCTTGACGGTAAGCGTTTGGTGGTGGATTATTAAGCGCTACTGTTGGAGCTTGACTAACATTAAACCATGGTATTAAACTTGTGTTAGTATTGCCTGCAAAATCAACACATGTAGCATTCCAGTAATGCACTCCGTCACTGATTCCTGGCTCTGCAAAGTTAGTGTTCGCACCGTTGTTTGCATTAACATTTGTCAAGTATTGACCATCAAGCGTTATATTACAATTAATTATTGGTGCGAGATTATCTGTTGCGTTTATTGTAAAACTAACATCTCCGCTTGCAAGTTGTGATTCATTAGCAGGATTTACTAAACGAGCATTAGGCTGGGTCGTGTCAATGTATAATGTTCTAACAGTATCACTGTCATATAATCCTCCACCATCATAACATTCAACAGTCCAATTATACTGGTTATCACCAAGTGTTACACTAAAATTATTAATGTCATTGTTAGTGACATTATCACCAAAAGTAGTGTTATAAATTGAGCCATTGATTAAAAGCGAACAATTTTGTGCTCCGTTATTATCACTGAAATTGTAATATAAAAATAGCGTGCTTTCATTGCTCCAAAAAGGGTCAGACGGATTATACAAGGTCACTATTGGTGGGGTGTTACTGACATTAAACCACCAAGTTGAAGTACTGTTTAAATTATTAGCTTCATCCCAACAGTTAAGGCTCCAATTATGCAATCCTTCACTAAATCCTGCAACTGTACGATTGTAAGGGTTGCCTGTTGGCACTGTCAAACCACTAGCATTGATTGAACCATCAACATATAAGTCACACGAAGAATTAACTGCCATGTTGTCTTGTACTGTCCAATTAAAATTAATCCAGTTAAAACTAATATTCTCATCAGGCCCTGGATAATATCGCGTAACATTAGGAGGTGCAGTGTCAACGTACACTAACCATGATCCGTCATTTGCAGCACCCTCATAAAATCCGGTGTCAGTACAATTAACAGTCCAATTGTACCAACCATTAGAAAATCCTAAAGCTGTAAGATTATTGCTGCCACCATTATTTAACTCTGAAGTATTTTTTGAAGTATTAAAAGTATTATTGATATACAATGAACAATTATTTAGTCCTGAAGCGTCATATGCATCAAAGTAAAAAGTAATGTTTGTTGTGTTAATCCAACCAGTATTTGGTGGTGCTGTTAAGTTAATGTCAGGTGCCGCAGCATCAGTTACTATTACTTGTTGTAATTGTGGTGCTAAATAATTTTCAAATCTTGAGCTTGCATAACATCGAATGTTATTTGTTGAGCCAGTACTGCCATTCATTAGTATTGTAGCTAACGCACCACCAGTGAAATTTCCAATTAGTGCTGGATTAACTTCTCCGCCAGCAAGCACTAAATTACCAGAGGTCGTAATGTTTTGCCAAGCTGTAACCGAAGTATTGTATTGTGCGTAAATGTAAGTGTTAATACAATAGCCAAGAGTGCATGTCACGTTACAAGTGAAATTAAAAGTCTCGCCTTGTTGTACTATTACTGTATCGTTTGGTTGTGTCATATTAGCGCTTAAAGTTCCAAGCATGTAAAAATTGCTAAAATTCATCCAAGAATCAGCGTGATCAAAAGCATGAGTAAAATCTCTTGTTTGTGATGCGTGAGTGTTTGAGATGTTTGAAAATAAAACAAGCTTTTCTGAACTTCCAATAGTAACATCACTAGAAAAAGTACAAATTTCTTCAACGTAAGTGTCATCACCTGGAACCGCGCTAGTGTCACTAGCAAAGCAATAATCTGTTCTTGCACCACTATCTGATTCTGTTAAAAAAGTCCAGTCGGTAAAAAGATTTGCTTCTGCTAGTGTAAAATAACTTCTAAAAGTTACTGTTGAACCAGAAGGTATAAATGCTCCGTTATTGCCAATGTACGGGCTTGTAGCATTTACTAAATCAACAGTTGTTCCTGATAGTAAACTGTTGTTTACTGTGTTTTGTGTTCCATCAGTTTGATTTGCTAGCGCAATATTAGCAATTGTATAATTATAATTTATGGCCCCAGTTTCATACCATAAACCTCCCCATAATATTATTGGTGCTTGAACTGTAAGATTACGAGTTACTGAAACATTACTATTACTTGCAATATCATAGCATTCTACATACCAGTTATAAGCACCATTTGATAGCGCGTAATTAAAAGTTGTTGGAGTATCTTGTGAAACATCAGTCGCAGTATCTGCGTATGACCCGTTAATATATAATGAACAATTTGTTAGTGGTTGTCCAGAATTATCACTAGCATTAAAAATAAAATCTACTACACTAGAACTCGTCCAAGTATCGCTCTCATTAGGAGTCATCAAGTTAATATTCGGGTCTTGACGGTCAAGCGTAAAAGTATAATTTGCTGGAGCCCACGAACTACTACTATCTGTTGAATTGCACCATACATTCCAACTATATGTTCCATCAGCACTAATAGTATCATTCAAGTAAGTTGGCGTGTTATTTTGTGGACTAGTATTAGTGTTTTTTTCGCTCCAACCACCATCATCATTGTACAATCCACAATAATCTAATGTTGAAGCAGTAAGAGATGTAAAATTAAAAAACATATTAGGGTTATTTGTGTAATCATTGTTTTCTGGCCAGTTAAGAACTACCGAAGTAGCTCCTTGTCCTGTAAAATTCCATGTTACTTCAACATTGTCGAGGGTTATTTGCGTTGTCAGATACTTTACTGAGCGTCCACTTGTTGAAAAATCAACAATTGATGCTACACGAGTGTACCAAGTACAATTGTCAGGCCAGTTACCACAGTCAAGCCAAGTAAAACTGGTGTTGCCTGTATCATTCAAATTACTTTGAGTCCAACTAACTGTTGTTGAAGTAGTACTCGTTGATAAGCCAACACGCAACTCGTTACTATTAAGATATGTTTGATCATGATCAAAATGCCCACGATGATCAGCACTATTGACAGTAACCCCTCCGTCAGGGGTTATTGTTATTGTAGCATTAAAAATTATCTCAAAAAGGTAACCATCTTGTGCTCCTGGCGGGACATCAACTGTTATCGGACAATAAGTGTTGCAAGTTGCTTGGCCAGGATTATCTTTTATTGCTGAATCTGTACCAGAACAATTACAACCTGAAGAAATAACTTGAGTGTACAAAGGATCTAATCTTGTAAAATTGAAAGTATAAACTTGTCCTATAACCAAATCCATTATTTTTGTTTGGTTGCCATAACAACTTTGTGTTGTAAAATTATAATCTGTACACTTATATAATTCTTCGCCTTGTGCAGTGAAAGTCACTGTCGCTGTTTGAAAATCTATGCGCGTTGGATCTATTGCAAAGGCTCTGGTGTTGACCTTACCATAAATTTTGTTTTTGTAAAGCGGTACTTCTTCAAATCCAAGGCTTTCATTTTGATTATAAGCAATGTTTTTGAATTCTATAAGCTCAATATTGTGCGATGGATTAAAATAGTATAATTTTGATTCAGTAGTGTTTTCTAATAGCACAACATTTTCTTCTCTAAACTCTGAAAGACTATTCATTATTTTTAATTGTTTGTTGCTGGAACTTTCTAATTGTAAAATGTCAGATTGTCTAATTGTCACACTTCGACGGTCATTAGTTTGGCCATTATCAGCGTAATTATTGTTTTGCGAGCGTTGTACTACACTAAAAGTTAAAGTATTAATTAAATTGCCAAAAGCATCATATAAGTAAATAGTATAATTTCCAACTCTTGTTGGTCTGAATAATAGTTCTGTATCAACTCCTTGATAGCTTGTCCTAAAACCATTTGTTTCAATTACTAAATTATAGTTTTGTGTGTTGTTAGTGTTGACAATTATTTGTATTAGTTCATCATCATAAAAATTTCTTTTGTTCAAAAATAATAATTGTTCATTTGCACCGTTGTTGTTCGGTTGATTATTGTGAGTTACTACGAAACTTTCTTGTTCATACACACTACTATTTGTTGTATCAACAAGTCTTACCGTATAAGAACCAAGGTTATTTGCGGAAAATAATATTCTGTCAAGCAATTCTCCTTGATAAGTGTATCTTCGACCTTGAGAATCAATAATAAGGTTTGCAGAATTGAGTCCTAATAGTGTTTTGTTAACATCAATAATTACTGTTTCACCAACCGCAAAATCGTGCTTGTTTAATTCTAAATAGTTTGCACTTACAAAAACACTTAAGCTTATCAAAAAGCTCAGTACTACTATGCTTGCCGCTTTCGCGCGGCTTTGTTTGTCTTTCGCGACCGACATGTTAAGCGTGAATTATTGAGTTGCTAAATGATCAATTAGTTTGTAATTGTTCTTTGTACTATTCTTTTTTATCTTCAGGTTTCTCTGCTTGATTTTCTTGACCTTCAGAATTTTTTCCTTCTTGGTTTTCTTCTTTGGTCTCTTGTGCTGGTTCTTCTTTGTTTTCGTCTAATGATTTATTCACAATATCGACAGATTCTTCTTTTTCTTTTTGGTCGTCTGTTACTTCTTTTGCACCGGATTGCTCTTCTTCGCCTTCTTCTTTTTTGCCTTTTAGTTTGTCAATCATTTTAGAGAGCAAATTCTTTTTTTCGCGCTTTTTAATATTAAATTTTACATCAAATTTATCGCTTAATTGCTCTTGCAATTGATCGAACTTATCATCTAATTCTTTGTCTGTACGTTTTGCTTTTTTGTCAATAAGCTTTAAAATGTTAGTGGTGTGCTTTTCAAAATCATTAAATTTGTTAACTAAGCTAACAACTTCTTTTTTGTCACTTTTTTCATTAGCAGTTACTTTCATCTTGTCAAAATCATTTTGTATTCTTTGAAAACTCTTATTGAGATCTTTTAGTGAATCGTTAAACTTATCAAAATCACTAAATCGCTTGTTAAACTCTATAAATATTGTTTCTACCTTGTCAGCATGACGGTCAACAGTTCCTTCAATTCGTTGCATGTTCAAAACTTCTTTTTTGATATCATCAGCAAGTTTTACTATTTGATCAATTCCCCTGAAAACGTTCATTTGATGACGCATTTTTTTTAGCTCTTCCATAATGTTTTTCATCATGGTCTCGTTTGATTCAATATTTGCATGTAACGCTTCAACTTTTCCTTCGCTTTTTCTGACTGCAATCATCAGTTTTTCTGGTTGGACACTACTAACAAGATCTGATGATTTTGTTGCTTTGACCTCTATACCACCTACTGCCTTGTTAGTATCCATTATCATACCACGTAGCTCTCCAACTTGCTCTCCAATACGACTAAAGCGTTCACTATTAGCTTTTCGAATCTCGCCAAAACTTTCTAGTTGAGCTTTTATTTTTGTCAGCTCAATGTCTAATTTTGGGTTTCCAGTGTCTGCTGATTCAGACTTTTTTTCTTCTTGTACAGTGCCATCATCTTGCTCTTCTGACTCTTGTTCTTTCTTTTTTTTGCCAAACATTTTCTAGCCTCTTTTTTTATGAATCTAATTGTATGCTTTGTTTTTTTTCTTGCGGACCAAGCTTTACCCCATCTAACAATTCTTTCTCATCTGCTTTTATGACTTCTTGTATTTCTTTTTCTAAATCATCAAGCAAAATTTTGACTTTTTGCCAGTCACCACGTTCTTGTGTTGCTTGAGCAATTTGCATTTTTGCTTGAACGTTCTGGCTCAAAAGTTGTGGAACCCACATATCATAGTCTTGCTTTCTTAAATTACTCATTTTTTGTTTTATGCCCTCAAAACGATCGTTTAGTGCAAAACTATCAATCCCTCCACCAAAAGCTTGTTCTACTTCTTGAGCCATCTCTTGTATTCTTTTTTCTTTAGCGCTAAGCTCTTTTGCAGGCTCTTGAGTAGTTTTGGGAATTGTTGGTTGTAAAGATTCATCACCATTATTTATTTGAACCTTTACATCACTGTCTTTTAAAATCTCTAGCAGTTCTTCACTATTTTTTGCGCTTTGCAACCGAGCATTCACTATATCCATCTTGAAAACATCCTTTAACCATTTTGCAAAATCATTTCTTTTGTGTGACAAATGATATTTCACGTTTTTTTCATCAGTTTTTTTCAAGTATTCAACTAGCTCTGTAATACTTTTAAGATTCTTTCCATCGACTGTTTTGAAAAACAATCGTTCATCTTCTAAAACCATTTCTTGCGATGTCATGCTGTTGATTCCTCTAAAACTTTTTTCATCGAACCCTTATCATGTGCTCCTCGAAGTTTTTCTGCTAAGTCAACATATCCAAAAACTCCTTCAATCCAACTAGCAAAATCATTTTTTTGCTCTGTCACATGATTGTCAAAAATTCCATCGTCTAAACCGTCGATGTTTTTGTACAGTTCATTGATGCTTTTTAGTTCTTGTCCATTTTCTAGTTTGAAATATTGGTCTGCTGGTGCTTGTTTTTCAAAGTCCAGCTTTACAAGTTGTGCAGTTTGTTGCGACTGATCTCTTTGTTGATCTACTTTATCATCAAGGCTTTCATTTTTTGGAATTGTTGGCTGTTCAACATTCTCGCCTTCAGGCGTTTTCATTTCAGGATGTTCTTGTTTTGCTTGATCGAAAGATTTTTCATTCATTGATTCCATTTGGTGCATTAATTTTTCGCCCTCAGCCATTGCTTTTTGTTTTTCTTCTTGCAAGGGCTCGGCTTGAGGGATTTCTATTTTTGATTCATCTTTTTTCTCCTCAGCTTTCTCTTCTGCTTTAGGTTCTTCTTTTGGAGCTTCAACTTTTGTTGGGTGTTGCGATTCTTCCATTAGCCGTGCTAACAATTCGTCTTTTATTTTTTCAGCCTTGACTTTCTCTGTAAGTTTTGGTGTTTGAAAGTTTGCTTCAATCCAATCAGCAATCTCATTTTTTTCATCATTTACGTGTTGCACAAAAATATCTTGACTCATACCTCCTAAAGCATCAATCAATTCTTGCAATGCTGTAACAGTAGCACCATTGTTAAAATTTAGTGCTTTATCAAAAGGCACAACAAGGTCCATAGTAGTAACCTCTTTTTGTACTTCTGTTTCTTTTTGTTTTTGAGCTTCTTTTTTTGCCTCTTCAGATTCGTATTTTTCGCGAGCTTCTTTTGCTTTGTCAAGCTCTTGTTTTAATTCACTAACATCCACAAGTTTTTTCTCAAGCTTTTTTGGTTTTTTGCCAATCTTATCCCATAACTTTTTTATTCTAGGAGTCAATCCTTCCAAATAAATTTCTACCATGTTGAAATTGCCACTTTTTACTTTGTCAAGCGCTAGTTTTAATTCTAATTTCATATCAAAAACATCTTGTCCTTCTTCTTTTTCTAATTGTTCAAGTTCAAAACTTACTTGATCGATTATTTCATTGTACTGGTTGTACTTTTCGAGCTCTTCATCAGTAAGTCTTTGAACAGAATGAAGTAATGGTCTAAAGGCTACAAAGTATGGTTTGCCCCTATTGTACGCAGGGTTTTCTACCATTCCACTACCAACTTGTGCTTTTACAAGCGATTGTAATACTTCTTTACCGTACTTTGTTGCAATACGCTCAAGGTCTCCTTCATCGCGAGTTCTCATCTGAATTTCTGTGTTAATGTTAGCTTTGATTTGTCCTACGAAGTCACTAAGTACTTGACTGATAAGCATTATTCCAATGCCCCATTTTCGAAACTCCCTACACCCACGTTCTATTTGTAAAAATCCTTCTCCACTGCCGCCAAACTTTGGCAGTAATCGGTGCACCTCATCAAAGACTACCATCAAGCGTAATTCTTGAAACTCATCAAAGTTTGCGTGAAATACTTCTCTGATAGCGTTTGCAACGTAAATGTCCATGTCTTTAGGGTCAAGCTTGTGACAGGCAAAAATTTGTATTTCGCCGGGCTTGATGTATTTTTTGATATCTATTATTTCTCTAGCGTCAGTGATTTGTCGAATGTTACCGTTAAATGCTTTCGCGTCAGTTTTTTTAAGTCCGAAAGTTGGATACAATTCTATCATGCTTTTAGTAGTACACTTTCTAAGCATCCCACTCCATTGCGCTGTAGGATCAAAAACTATTACTGCAACATCTTTGTTGAGCATTTCTTCAATGATTACTTGAGCGCTGACCGATTTTCCGCCACCAGTACTTCCCGCAATAATGGTGTGTGTTTTGAAGTTCTCCATGTTAAAATAAGTTTTATGATCTGTCTCTGCGATTTTTCCGCCAAAAATACTTCGCGGTCCTGGTCCTGGTAAAGTATCATATTCGACTCTTAGGTGATACCGTTTTTTTGCTTCAATTCGACGCTTTACAATAAAATAAGTTACTAGCCCTGCTAAAATCAAAAATAGTAACAGGAGTATTTTCCAAACTTCTATAAGACCAAAAATTCGTACTTTGTAAAATGGTAGTGTCACTTGAAATAAAACGTCAGCAGTACTTGCCAAGTCTAAGTAATTAGCTTGCACTCGCAAAATATAATCTCCTGTTTTTAGGTCTTTTGGCAATCGATGATTTTTTAGTAGTGTTATAGAAGTTTTCAAAAATACATTATGTGCTTCAGTGTGCATTATGTTACCTTGACGATCGGTGATAGTATAAAATAAGTATATAGGATATTGTTTGTCACTTAGAAGGTTTCTTAGTACTGTCTTATACTCTAATATTTTGCCTGCTATTAATTTTTCATCTGTAAGCTCTAATTCTAAAAGTAGTGCTTGAACATCTAATCGTTCTTTGTCTGAAACTTCAATGTATATTGGTATTTCTCCGTTTACTGCTCCTTCAACGTAAAGTGTTCCGTTGTAAATGCCAAGTGGTTTTTGACCGAATATTGTCAGATTTAATTCTCTTTTAGACTTTGCAGGTATTGTTATTTGCGTTGTTGACAAGTCGATAATGCTTGAAGCATTGCCAAGAATTCTAAAAGATATTGTTGTAGGCTCGTTTTTAAGATTGTAAAGCAGTATTGTGTCATGCATAAATTGTCCTTCGTGCAAGAATCTGTTAAGTTGTGCAATACTTATCACAAAGTCTTGACCTTCTAACTCTTTTGGCTCTTCAAAAAATGGTCCAAAGTTTGGTCCTATATTATCGTTTTTTCCAGGGCCTGTGTAGTCTGTTTGACCAGGTCCAGAAAAATTTGTTTGTCCTGGTCCTATATTGTTCTGTTCTGGAAGTAAAATTATATTATGATATGTTGTGTTAGTATTGTTTATTGTTACGTTTGCGTAATAGACTTCAAAGCCTGTTTTTAATGCTACTAGTACGTGCTCTCCAGCGTCTAAATTATCAATGTGATAGTGTCCTTGCAAGTCTGTGCTATCGGCCTGTCCTCGAACCATGATTATTACAGTGTCGATAGGTAGCCCTATTGAAGTTGTAACATTACCATCTATTGAACCTGTACCATTTGATACTCCAATGCCTGATGGACAATTATCGTTTGGGTCTGCAAAAAAGTAATATGTTGCGTTAGTATTATTTTTAACTGGCAGTATATACTGGTAATTATATATCCTATCATTGAAGCCTTCTTGAAAGTCTGTTTTTTGTACAACATATACTATATTATTGCTGCCATCGCGTAGAACGCCTACTAAAAAATCTTGGCCTGTACCGTACTTGTAAAGTCTTGCTGCCGGAATATTGTTGATTGTTTGTGTCCCTAATTCTATGCTTGGAATAACTTGTGTGAATGTGTTAGCTGCGGAAGTTATTTCTGTCCCATCATAGCCCATGTATAGATCTACTAATTGAGGAGTTCCAGCGCTTATAGTGTTCCAATCAATGTTTTGTGTTTGCGAGGCATAAACTTCGTGCTGTATCTTAGGTTCTAAACACTCAAAAATAAGGTTTTGCTCAACCATATCACCGCCGCCGACCGTGGTCCATTGTTGGTTAGTATACGCGGGGTCCATAACCATCGCACCATAAGCCCCTGCCCAATCAGTACTATCATAGCGAAATTCAAGGTTTACTTCATAAACTCTTCCGGCGAGTACTTGACTTACTGCATGACCAACAAATTGTGATACTATAAGTAATCCTTTAACACTAAGAATTGCTAGCAGTATAACAACTAGGTAAAACACTGCCTTTTTGAAATTGTGCTGTTGTGTCATTGTTTCAGTTCACCTGTTGTTTTTTCGCCTAGCAAAGCTGTTATTTCAGTTATTGAATTGATAATTTCTTCTTTGTTTTTTTCTGGTAGTTTTTGATAAACAAGATTTAATTTAGAGTAAGTTTTTTCTAATTCTGTTATTTGATTTTTGTTAGCTTGGGCCTTTGCAATAACAACTAGTTTTTTTGCATAAACAATATCTAATTGTGCGCAAAGTCCTCTAATAGAATCGTACAATTCATTTTTTAGAACTCTCGGGTATTGTTCGTAGGTTAGTTTTATTTCACGATATATCAAACCGGCTTTTTGAGTGTCGTCTTGTTTTAGATAATCTAGAGCGTCATTTATTAGAACATTAACATAGCTTACTCTTTTGTCATGACCTATTAATAATGTTTTAAGTATTGCTAGCTTATCAAGAATATCATGATTGTAAACTAGGTAAGCTATTGATGCAATTACTACTAATAGTATTAACACTAAAACTTTTTTATTTTGTGAACCATCAAATATTGCAAATCCTGTAATAGAATTTTTTGCTGGCTGCTCGGTTGTCAAAAGATATGTTTGTGATTTTTCAACGTCACTAGCGCTCAAAGCAGTTATAGTATAATATGTGATCGTTTTTTGATCTATTTCATACTCTACTAGATTATCATCTAAAATTTTGATTGGCTCATCTACAAATACAATGTTGGAGCGTGTTAGTTTTTCTGGTAAAAATTCCACTATTTTTGTTTTTTTAGGAGTGTTATTACCTACACTCAATTCTTTCGATATTATAGTTATTTCTTCAGTTAAACCATTCAAGTAAGTGATTCTTGCTTTGAAGTGCTTTTTTGTAGTGCTAAGTTTTGATTGTAATTTTTCATTTGCACTTAAAAGTTTTTTGAAAGCTTTTGAGCTAATATCAATAGATTTTTGGTTTAGATAATTTTGTAGTGTTGTCTCTAATTCTTTATCGCTCGGATACTTTACGTATTTATCATCACTGATAATTTGTAGGCGCAACACTGTGTACTTTGAAAGATTTTCAATTTTTTCTTCTACTTCGCGCAAATAATCTTGTTTTACTTCACTTGCAATATTACAGTATCGTCCTGGACACATCGGATTTTCAATGTTATAAATATCACTGTTGTAAGTTCCTAACTGTCTTTTGGCAGCGTATAATTTTTGATCAATATTTAATAATTGTATTACTTGTCCGTCTTTGCCACTGACAGTTTTTGTTACTTCTATCGCATTATCTATTTGTTGATTATAGTCTTGAGTACTTATGCTTTGATAATTCTCTTCTCCAATAATTTTATAGTTTTCAGTATTGCTAGTGGTTTTTTGATTGTTTACATCTGTGCATTCTATTTTGTAATAATAATTTCCTAGTTCTTGGTTTTGTAATGTAAATGTTAACTTGCTGTTTGTTGTGATGGTTTTTTGTTCAGCTTTACTAGACCACCAATTATTATCAGTACTTGTTAAAAGTTCACAATCAACTGTATGATCAGAAATTACTGAGTACTCTAATGATATTGTGTTAGTGTTTGATCGTGCATTAGTTGAGTGTAGTGTTAGTTGTGGCGCGCTATTGGTTGTTGGCTCTAATTTCACATTTATTGTTTTGTTTTTGTCAAGTGTTACGTCTACAAAAGAGTGTTTATATCCTGCGTTGTAAGCGTGTACTTCATAAGTTCCTTGTTCTAATATGAATTCTACTCTTCCTTGGTTAATAGCTGTTTTTGTTGTGTCATCGACTTCTACTTTTGCGTCTTCAACATAATGGTTTGTTGTGCTGTCTAACACATTGACTATTAGTTTGTACTTGTTAACAACTTTTATTGTGAAATCTTCAATCAATGTATTGTTTTCTGAGTCTGTGATTGTTAGCTTTACAGTCTCGCTTCCTAATTCATCAAAAGTGTGTGTTATTTCACTGCCAGTTTTTGAAACTCCATCAAGGTTCCACCTGTAATTAACAGTTCCTATTCCTCCGCTTGCTGTTGCTTTTAGTGTTGTTTCTTTTTTTCTTTGTACTTTTCTATCATAATCAATGTCTGCTGCTAGATTATTTGTTACTTCGAATGTTTTAGTGGTGCTTGTTGAGGCGCCACCATAAGTTATTTGTGCTACTAGAGTGTATGTTCCGACTTTTCTTATGTATGGCATTATTTCTGTTACAGGATATGTTTGGTTGAAATAGTTCCACTCGTAGTAAAAACTGTTTGGCGCTAGAATGCTGATTGTCATGTCAGCGCCGTTATTTGCTATTGCTGTAAAACTACCGCCATCACCTAAACTGTATGTTTGCTTGTTTGTTATGACTTCAAGTAGCAATGTGTCTGGCGTTGCACCATTGCAATCATCATCAACTCCATTATCAAGTATTTCGACAGTACCTGGGTGTACTGCAGGGTTGTTGTCATTGCAGTCCGCGCCGCCAGCTTGTAGTGCGTCATAACCGTCACCATCTACATCTGTTAAATCACCATTTTGACAGTCTTGGTCTATTGAGTCATAAGGTATTTCAGTAGCGGATGGGTTAATGCTTGCATCATTGTCATCGCAGTCTTCTGGTGGCGAGTAAGCGTCCCCGTCATTGTCAATTATTGTAGTATTGTTTGATGAATTGTCTGCTAAAACTATTGTTGGATTAGTAGCTAGAATTGCTGTCAGAATTAACAATGTTAACAGTACTAAAAAGTTATTGCTTTCTTTTTTAGTTTTTTGACTATTCATCATTTAGTTCTCCAAGTAATTCTTTTAGGTTCAGTAGTAAGTCTCGTTGTTTTCGCATTTGTTCGTTTTTGACTTTTGATGTTAAATCATGGCGTATTTGTTGCAACTCTGCAGCTATTGGTTCTTTTTGTTGTAAGTATTTTTTTCTTGAGATTGAGCGAAGTAATTCTGATAAGTCCATGTAATGATTATTTTTTGCCAGTCTTTTAAGTTCTAGAACTAGTGAGGCGGGCACCCGTATGCTTACTATTTGATCTGTAATTTTTTGTTCACCTTAGGTTTTTTTGTGTTCTTGCCCCTCCACGTATTCTCTCGCAAACTCTCGTAATGCCTCTGATCTACTGGAATATTGATTTTTTTTAATTAGAGAATCTAACCAACTGACTATTTCTTTTGGCAGTCGTACGTTAATAACAGCTACTTCTTTTTTCATGGTACCAATATACAATTAGATATACTATTGTATGACATTTGTGTGATATTATTCTTATATAAAGGTTACTATTTTTAAATATGTATTTTAAATAACATATATTTGTAAGACAATTGTAAGACAAATGATATATATGTTTTGTTTTTTCGTTAAAGAAAACTTTTTATAATACATAAGGACATAATATTAATCATGAAAAGTTGGCTAACAGGTGACTTAGACGCAAACGCGGCACTGTAATTCTTTCATCGACCTAATTTTAACAACTAAAAAAAACATAATCTATGGTGAAAAAATTGGATAAGACTAAGTTATACACTTGACGGTGAAAAAATAGAAGAATGGCTAAAAAGAATAAAAAAGTATATCAATAACAACTAAAAACAATTACTAAAATGAGAACAGACAAGCAAATAAAAGCGGAATTTAAAAAAGAAGCTTCAAAAAATCCGCAAAAGTATTACGCAGTTAGCACACTAAAAAAATATGGTTTTGAAAGGAAAAAATGCGATTGCGGAATCTATTTTTGGACTACTAACAAAAACCAGAAAGTCTGTGGCGATTCAGCATGTAGTGGAGGCTTTCAATTCTTTGAAAATAATCCTGTAAAAAAAAGCATGAGCTTTATACAAGTATGGATTGAATTTGCAAAAATGTTCAAAAAATTAGGTTATACTCCGATAAAACGCTATCCTCTAGTCGCTCGCTGGCGCGATGATATGGAATTTACCATCGCTTCAATTGCAGCATTTCAACCATATATAGTATCAGGCGAGGTTGAACCACCAGCAAATCCTTTAGTAATTCCACAATTCTGCTTACGCTTTGGCGATATAGACAATGTTGGAATCACAGGCAGCCACATGACATGTTTCAATATGATAGGACAACACATGTTCGTGCCGCCAAAAGATTGGAATCAAGAACGCGTTTTTGAAGATATTAAAAAATGGTTAAACGATGGTCTTGGACTGCCCGATAATGAAATAACATTTCACGAAGACGCCTGGGCAGGAGGCGGCAACTTCGGACCATGCATGGAATACTTTTCTCGAGGAGTGGAACTTGGAAACCAAGTTTATATGTTATTTGAAGAAACACCAAACGGTCCAAAAGACTTATCACTAAAAGTTTTGGATATGGGGATGGGAATGGAGCGCAACGCTTGGTTTAGTCAAGCAACACCAACAATTTATGATGCTACATTTCCACAAGTAATGAAAAAATTACGTGAACGAGTAAAAATAAAAGTTGATGAACAACTATTAAAAAAGTATGTTCCACTAGCAGGCTACTTAAATATTGACGAAGTTGATGACATAACAAAAGCATGGAGTGCTGTCGCCAAAAAAGTTGGTGTTAGTGTTGACACTTTAAAACAAGTAGTTCAACCAAATGCAGCTCTTTTTAGTATCGCAGAGCACGCAAGAGGGTTACTTATCGCCCTAAGTGATGGTGCACTACCATCAAACACTGGAGGAGGTTATAATTTAAGAGTTCTTGCTCGTAGAGCTTTTAGTTTTATTGATAAATACGGTTGGAACATTGACCTTGCAGAGGTTTGCAAGTGGCACGCTGACGAACTAAAAGAAGTATTTAGTGAGCTTAGTGAAAATCTGGAGCAAGTCAAAACCATTATTGATGTTGAGCGCAAAAAGTATGAGCAGACTAAAGAGCGAGGATCACAGCTAGTAGCTCAAATGATTAAAAAAGAAAATATAACAGATCAAATGCTTTTGACGGCTTATGATTCTAGCGGCGTCACGCCAGATATTGTAAAAGAACAAGCATTAAGAGTAGGAGTTGAAGTGACAGTACCTGATGATTTTTATGCGAAAGTCAGTGCAATGCATGAACAAAAAGAGCAGGCTGTAAAAACTGGCGTTGTAGAGCAAATAGTTTTGCCAAAAGATTTGCCAGAAACATCAGCATTATACTATGATGATTACACAAGTGTTGAATTTACAGGCAAAGTTTTGCACTCAAAAGATAATTATATTGTTTTAGATCGAACAAGTTTTTATCCTACAAGTGGTGGACAATTACACGATATTGGAACGCTTGGAGGTGTAGAAGTTGTTAATGTCATAAAACAAGGCCCTATAATAATCCACCAAGTAAAAGACGATAAAAAATTAAAATTCAAAAAAGGCGATAAAATTAAAGGACTGGTAGATATTAATTGGCGCAAACAACTAGCACAACATCACACTAGCACTCACATCGTTAACGCTGCAGCACGCAAAGTACTGGGCAATCACGTTTACCAAGCAGGAGCTAAAAAAACTGAACAAAAAGCACACTTAGACATCACGCATTTTGAAAGCTTGCCAGATGAAGTACTTAAAAAAATTGAAGTTGAAGCAAACATTATAGTTAATACCAATATTAAAGTAAAAAGCTTTTTTATGGCTCGAAGTGACGCTGAAAAAAAGTATGGAATGAAAATTTATCAAGGCGGCGCAGTGCCTGGCAAAATAATACGAATAATAGACATTGAAGGTGTTGACATTGAAGCCTGTGGAGGAACACATCTTAAAAAAACTGGTGAATCTGGAAAAATCACTATTTTAAAATCATCAAAAATTTCAGATTCGATCGTACGAATTGAATTTAGCGCTGGAGGTGCAGCAATAGCTTTCGAGAAAAGCAAAGGTGATGTGTTGCATGGCGCAGCAGAAATTTTAGGTGTTAGTGAGAGTCAAGTGCCAATTCGCGCTGGCGAATTGTTCGAAAAGTGGAAAAAAGCACGCAAAGCACTAAAAAGAAAACAAAGCATTACTCTTGAAGAATTAGACTTGACAACTACTGAAGAATTTGTTGGTGACGCATTAGTAGAAACAGCCAATATTTTAAAAACACAACCAGAACACGTCCCAAAAACAATTGAACGTTTCTTAAAAGATTTAGAAGAGTTTAAAACAAAATTAAAAAAATAAAATTTTAAAGTTTTTAGTTTTCTGCTATAAGCTCAAACATGTGCTCTCTGATAGCTTCTGTTGGCGTCATTCGGTGTTTTTTGCACCAACGGAAAAAATCTTTTTTGAACTTTGTTGAACATTTAACACTAATATTAGTGTCCATCACGTCAAACTTATACTTGTCCTTTACAAACTTAACAGTGCCTTTTTTTGGCTTTTTTACCATTTTAGAACCACCTCTTAGTATGACAAAAGTCATGTTTTTATTATATATAAAATTGTAGCATAACAAAAAAGTATATAAAATACCGAAACAATAATATTAAAAAAGAGGTTTAAATATGCAAAACAAAGGTTTTCTAGTAAAAGTGTTATTAATAACGTTCATTATTCTCACCGTACTAGCTTACTCTACTAACGTGTTCTCTGAAAAAAATTCTTATGTATTGCAAAATATTGTGTTTTTAACCGCTGCAGGTTTTGCAACATTTATGGGCTTTTTGGCAGTCAAAAAAAATAATGTTAAAACTAATAGAGGAAAAGCAATACTATTTATCACATTAGGTGTTGGCATGTGGTTTTTAGGAGAACTATCATGGGTAATATTAGAAATCTCAGGTATTGATGCTTTTCCTTCAATAGCAGACTTTTTTTACTTGATAGCATATCCTTTCTTTTTCGTGGGCGTACTTAAAGAATTTAAAGTTGAAAAAGTTCATTTGAAAACAAAAAAATTCTTTTTCACTGTATTAGCCATGGTAGGATTAACAGCTTTAACAGCATACTTTACAATTTATACTAATTATGATATTACAATTCCACTTATTGAAAATATTATAAGCTTATCATATGGTGTTGGCGACATAATATTATTAGTTATTGCAGCCATATTAATCATCAATTATAAAGGAGAATTATTCTCTGACCCGTGGGTTGTTTTTGCGACTGCAATGTTCTTGTCTTGGCTTGGAGATATTGAATATGCGATTTATTATGAGCCTTATGAAGCAGGTATTCACTTGTTTCGACAAATGGATTATTTTTGGATAATCTCATACTTGTTAATATCATACTTTTTCTATGAACTATTAAAAAAAAATCTTCAAAAGCAGCCTCAAATTGTTAAAAATTATTAAGGTTTGTCTGACTCTTATCATACTTTTCTAAAAATCTTGGCGGTTTAACTTCAATCCACTTAAAACCCCAATCTTCAAGCATTTTTTTTGCATTAGCAGTTATTTTAGGACAAGCCAGGATTCCCTTAACTTTTTTTGTCCCTTTTGCAGCTTGCAATTTTTCTACATAACGACGAAGTTGTGTAACATCTTTCAATCCTCCAATGTAGCGTTTACACTCTACAACTATAAGATTTCCTTTACCGTCATGACCTAAAACATCAATAAACCCGTACTCTGTTTGTTCTTCTCGCGATACTGCCCTAAAATTATCACCTAAAAGTTTTGGCGTTGAGTATAACATATCACTCATATCTTTTTCACTACCTTCAAGAACAAGCTTTTGACCGTCTTCAAGTTTTTGTGATTGAAAAGCATGAATTTTATAAATGTGAATTTGCATAAAGTCTTTGTGGTTAAGATTTTGAACTTTCAAATGTAATGAATCTTTTTTTAGCGTCGTCTTAACACTGCTACCAGCTTTCATATAATTTACCGGAACATGACCTTCTGGACGGTGCACTTGCACAGTATTATCAGCTTTTATTACTATAAGCCTATCACCTTGTGGCAGCATTGCTTCAGCACGACCAGAATAAACTACTTTGCAATTGCAAAAAAATGTTATTACTTCATTTTGCGAAATTGCGCTATCAAGGTTTTTTTGAAATTCAGCAAACTCCATTCAAACAAATTATAAAAGATTATTAATAAGAATTTTGGTATGTTTTAAAAAAGTTTATAAAGCTTTTACACTAAACAAATAGTAATGGAAATAGAGGGGAACAAGCTTATCTATATCTTAGGCTCTAGAATTTTTATCTTTTTGATAGTTTTAACAATCATTTTTGGCTCAGTGAATCTTTTTTTTGATATGTTTTACTTATCAATGCAATTGAGTACTTTTTGGAATTATTTTCTACAAACAACCATAACAATACTTTTCGGTGTTGTAATACTAATACCTTTTTTGAGTCTTACAGTAAGAAAAAATATTTTGATTCCAATAAAAAAGATTGAACGAAATATTAATCAGGTTAGTAGTGGTAACTTAAACAATGAACTAATGATCAAAAGCAATCAAGAGTTCGCAAACCTAGCTGATGATTTTAACAAGATGACATATTATTTGAAAGCCAATATTGATCAAAGAATGCAGTATGCATTACAGTTAGAAAAAGCTAATAAGGAATTACGCCAAGCCAATGAAGAATTAAAACAACTAGATCAACTAAAATCGGATTTTATCGCAAATGTTTCTCACGAGCTTAGAACACCCCTAATTTCTATTGAAGGGTATGTTGAATATATTAACATGGGAAAATTAGGCAAAATCAATGACAAACAAAAAAAAGCACTAGCAACATCACTTGATAGTATCACACGATTAAAAAAACTCATTAACAGACTGTTACTATTCTCTAAAATGGACGCTAAACAAGAATTAGTAAACATTGGCGAAATCGATGTTAACAAATTAATGACCGAGATTATTAAAGAAGAAGCTCCAATATTTATGCAAAACAAGCCAGATGTTAGGTTATCATCAAAAATCGAAAAAGGATTGCCAAAAGTTTTAGGAGATTATGACAAAATAAAACAAGTACTTATCAATCTAATAGATAATGCTTTCAAATTCACTCACGAGGGTAGCATAACAGTTATTGCAAAAAAAGTTGCTGGGGGAGTAGAATTTGCAGTCCAAGATACTGGAATTGGAATACCAAAAGAAAAAATCGATCATATATTCAAACGTTTCGAGCAAGTTGACAGCACTTCAAAAAGAAAGTTTGGAGGCGTGGGATTAGGACTTGCAATTGTACGACAAATAGTTGAAATGCATGAAGCAGTAATAAAATGTACTAGTGGCGAGGGTAAAGGCACAACATTCAAATTCGTTTTAAAAACGAAAAATTAATAAGCAAGACAAGCAATAAAGTCAAGAAGAGGTGAATAAATGGGCAAAAAAACAATAATGGTCGTTGACGACGAACAAGTCACTATTGACATGTTAAATACTATCCTCACAAATGAAGGTTATGACGTTTTAAGCGTACTTAACGGTAAAGAATGCATGGACCAATTAAAAAGCGGTGTGCGCCCAGATCTAATACTTTTAGATATTATGATGCCGGACATGGACGGTTGGGATGTTAGTGCTGCAATAAAAAGCGATCCAAAACTGAAAGAGATCCCTATAGCGTTCTTGACAGCAAAAACTGATTCTATTAGCAAGTCCATGGGAACACTTACAAGCGTAGAATACATCGAAAAACCTTTCGAAATACAGGCATTGCTTGACACAATAAAAAAAATTGTCAAGAAGGCACAATAAAAACGTTTTGAGGTTTTCAAAAATGCTAGTTAGGGACTTGTTAGGAGAACTGTTAAAAAAAGGAACAAAGTATACTTCTCAGCGATATTTTTTGCTGGCTTTAAAAATTATGATTGACCAGAACAAAGATAAATATGACTTTTTAGAAAAAATTATTGTCGAAGGTGGAAAAATAAAGTTTAAAATTCGAGAGTTTGATGACAAACAAACAAAAAAATTTTTACATCTTATAAAAAAAACTTATGGAAGCGAATTCTATGATCGTTTAAAGTATGCTGATCAATATTAGTAACTTTTTTAAACTTGTCAAGCTTTAGACCTTTTAATGACACCGGAAGAATATATTCAAGAATTGGTAAATAGACTACAATTACCGCCTGATTCAGTGCTTTATGCTAAAAAATTTTTTGATAAAGCTTTAACTGATGGAATAAATCGTGATCATTCAAAAGCAGCTATTGCTTGTGCGTGTCTTTACATTTACTGTCAACACCACAATATTTCAAAAGTTTTGTACGAGTTTGAAAGTGCTTCTTTTATTGAATCAGAAAGTATTGTCTCAGCACTTGGCGATATGCAATTTGCAGTTAAAGAAAAATTCTAGAAAGTTTTATAAATGCTCTAATACATTATTTTACAAAAAGAGGAAAAGCACATGATTTTAATGATTTCTGTCTATACAGTGATTCCATCTATGATAGATAGTGCTATGACAAAAATTCGTCATTATCACGCTCAAGAGGCAAAGCAAGATGGTTATGTTAGTGGTTATATCAAAAAGAGCTTAGCACACCAAAATCAGTTTATTGTTGTGAGTCAGTTTGATAGTGCAGAAAATTATTTTACTGCTATGAAAAAATTAATGGAAGAAAAACAAACTAATCCAGAGGAATATAATGCTCTTTTATCAATGCTTGAAACTGAACCTTTTATCGCAGCTTATGGCGATTTATGAATAATTAAATAGTTTTTTTTGTTCTCGCTGATTTTTTAATAATTGACTTTTTTCAATTATTGTTTTTAATTTATAATTGAAGTGTTTTTTCGCAATTTTTTTTGCGTATTCAAACATCAATGCTTTATCTGAAAAAATTATTGGTTTTGAACTCATTGCTTTGCGCACTGCTTCTCTGACGACCCACACTCCTAGCGGAGCCCAATAATCACTTGTTATAAAACGTAGTGCTAGCACGCTTGCAGTGCTTTTTTGTTTTTGCAGTCCTTCCAGTATTGCCAGTCTTGCTGCGTAATAGCCCCCAGCAGTGTTTTGAGCATAGTTTTTTCTGCCGTAAGGGCTCTCATAATCTGTAGTGTACTCTTTGCTTGTTGTAAGCATTTCAAAAAGCTCGTAGCTGAACACATCTGGAAATTGGAGTATTAAAAAATAGTTTCCCAAATGTCCTCCAAAATAAGCAGTGTGTTCTGAGAATTTGTTGTCATTGATTCTTTCTATTTGTTTTTTGGATATTGTATCATCAACTGCTGTTATCGACCAGCGTGTTGGCACTAGTCTGCGATCAGTTTTTACTCCTAAGGTTCCTGCTGATAATAGTTTTGTTAGGTAGTGCTCGTCAACGTCCTTGTTGTACAAATCAGTTAATGCCCTGCTTGCTTTGTGGTCGGTATCACTGACTATTTTTTCTACTTTTGTTGGTATTTTAGGGTTTTCTGTTAACTTTGCTTTTTCTAGTTTTACGCTTGGACCATGAGGTGTGGCTTCTTGGTTTAAGCTTACTGTGAAAGTTGGAGGTTTTTGTAGGTTTATTTCTATTTCTGCTGGTTTTTTTGCCATTGCAACAAGTTGTGATAATTCTGTAAATTTATCTTTGAAGCTTTTAATGTTAGCTTGAAAATTAGAATTGACAAGTTGTGAACGCAAATCAATAATAGTATCTATATTATAATTTTCTTTAGACCATAATAATGGGTTATCATGATTATTATATTGTTCAGTGCTCAACAATCCAACATTGACGTTCGGATAACCGTGACGGCCAACAAAAATGTTTGGTGCTTGGCCAAAAAAATCTTTTTTAGTTGTTAGCTTAATTTTTTGTTGTGCGTGAAGCTTTGCTTGCAATGGACAATTAACACGACCACAATACCCTCGACCTTTGCACGCTACACATTCAAAATTCATAATATAGAAAAAATCTTGTTAAATAAAAAAGTGTTTGTTTAAGCTTCACCATCATAAGGAACAAAAACTGTTTGGCCTATATCCAAAACAGGATTTTTGTCTTCTTGAAGTGTTATAAGATTATAATGAGCTATTTTTTTCCAATCAACACCGTAAAGTCCTCCAATAACACTTAGACTTTCTCCTTTTTCTACTTCATGAGCTATAAACTGTGGAGGATCAATAGGAGTTAATTTTGGCAGTCCATAACTATCATAATTAAAAAGTATTTCATCTAATGCTTCTGTTCTCGCAACATATTGTTGTGTTTCTTTAGGAGTGAATCGTTTTAGTTTTTGCCAGTCAGTAGTTTTTTCTCGCCCTATCAAATTAAGCATAGTACCTATACCACAATTATATGCTGCTTTTGCTAACAATACATCGCCTTTGAAAACACTTATCAACCAATCAAGGTATTCTGCGCCACCAATTATATTTTCAGGAGTATGAATCTGCCAAGGCTCTCTGCCTAAATCTTTAGTCCATGTTGTAGGTAATGGTTGGGTATAACCTCTAGCATTACTGATTGATATTGCTAAAGCATCAGCTCCTGACTCTTGGCCAATTAATGATCCTATTTGATAAACATCTAAGTTTTCAGAGCTTTCTTCAGCTCTTTGTATTACTGGTTCTAACCCGGCAAGTTTTGCTTCTAGAATTTCTAATTCTTTTCTATCCCCAAAACGTTGTTTTTTTGCTTTTGTTAATGCTTTTTTATTATTACCGTAAAGCTTTTTTTGCAAATCTACTGGCAAGCTTGAATAATTAACATCTAAAAGATTGACTAATTCTCTAGAAACATCAACTGAAAACTCTTCAAGTTTTTCAAGAGTGTATTGCTCTGGGTGAATAAATGGTACTGTTACTTGGGCAGTTTGTATTGGTCTTTTATTTAATTGCGATATTGTAACATCTTTTATAATTGGACCGTATAATTGAAGGTTTAAAATTGCAAGAAGTGATAGTGCAGCTGAGGTTGCTACTTCTGTTAGCTGTCCAAAAGTGCTCTCTTTTTGTCCTGAATTTCTTTTTGTCATGGTGTTAGAATTCTTGATGGCTTTATAAAACTACCTATTTTTTACTACCTAATAGTGGTATTTGTCTTTGTAGAGTAAAGTATATAAAAAACATATATAAATATATTGTTATGCACCGCTACGACAGACAAATAACATTAATTGGTGATGAAAACCAGAAAAAACTAGAATCGAGCACTGTAACAATAGTTGGCACGGGAGCATTAGGCAGCGCTTGTGCAGAACTACTAGGGCGTGCAGGAATTGGAAACCTTCGCGTAATAGATGATGACATAGTGCATTTATCAAATTTGCAGCGACAACATTTATTCTCAGAGAGCGACATTGCAAAAAACAAAGCGCGAATCGCCGCAATGAAACTAAAAAAAATCAATCCAACAATCACTATCACACCAATAGCAGAACGGTTAACAAAAGAAAACACTGGATTGTTAGAGGGCCTAATCATTGATTGCACAGACAATCACAAAACACGATTATTAATTGATGATTACTGCAAAGAAAACGACCTATTATGGATTCACGGTGCTGCAGCAGGAGTAAACGGACAAGTACTAGTAGTTGACAAAAAAACCAATTATCAAAAACTACACCCAACAGACAAAGCAGAAAGAAAAGCAAGCGATGTCGGAATACTAAACACCATAACAACAATAATTGGAAGCCTACAAGCCAATGAAGCAATAAAAATATTAACTGGCAAACAACACGAAAAAAAACTAGTCAGGGTGAACGTAAACACTCTCAAATTTGACAAGATTAAAGTTTAAGATTGATCTTTTTCGAATACTTTAAAAATAGTTTCTAATAATACTTTAATATGAAAGTTTTAGCTTTTGTCGACTTGCATGACTCGCTTGAAGATTTTAAAAAAGTTCAGGCTAAAGCCAAAAAGGCAGATATTATAATCAACGTAGGAGATTTTACGTGGTTTGAAGCTTATCTTGAAAAATGGGGTGCTCGTTTTGAAAAATTAAATAAGACGATGCTTGTTGTTCACGGCAATCACGAAAGTATTGAATCTATCGAACACTTAGCAAAAAAGCACAAAAACATTGTAAACATCCATAATAAGGCTTTTGAAATTGATGACGTTGTTTTTATTGGTTATGGTGGTGGCGGTTTCGCAATGCATGATGAACAATTTGAAAAAGATATGAAAAAATTTGAAAAATATTATAAAAAAAATAAAAAAGTAGTTCTTATAGTCCACGGTCCTCCCTACGGAACTAAACTTGATGATTTAGGAGAACACGTTGGATGTCATTCAAGGCGCAAGTACATTGAAACTCACGATATTGAACTTTTTATAACAGGTCACCTGCACGAGCACTTTGGCACAATGGACAAAATCGGCAAAGTGTTAGTGGTCAATGTTGGTCCTACTGGAAAAGTTTTCAAAATCTAATTATTTCATTAGCATCTCTGTCAACCCATCTTCACGCTTACCATTTAACAAACTACTAAGCTCTAGAGCAGTTTCAAGTGTTGTTTCTAGTTGACTTTCTGGAATGCCGATGCTTTCAAGCGCGCTAAAGTAGATTTCTTCTGGCAGTGTTGCTTTTTTTACCAAACCAAATTCCAAAAAGCGTTTTTTTGTTTGTCGCGTCTCATCAATAATACCTTGCAATATGCGCCCATATTTAGGGTGTCGTTGTTTGAATTCCTTAATGCCTTCACTTTGCGTTCTTGCTTTATCTTTATCTTCAAAGCGATAATCTGCTGTTACAATTGCGTCTTTTGAAAATTTTTGTTTTGATTGTAGTCTGTCATAAACTTCTGTTGCTAAAGGTTTTAATCTTCTATCTGCGCGTTTAGTTATAGCATCAAAAGTTCTTTTTACGGTATCATAAGCCACCAGATTTTCTGTGGCAATTGTTACTTTTGTTTTGTACGCCATTTTTTCACCTCCAAAAGTGATAAAAGGAGTATGTTTTAAAACTATAAAACAAATAGTGGTGAAAATATTTACCACAATATTTATATACTTGTTTTGTACCGAATAACTTATGAGGGCAGTTCTTGAAAAACTAGGGTTAACAAAGAACGAAGCAACCATTTACTTAGCACTAATAGAACTCGGACCTAGTGTTGCAGGAGTGATTTCTAGAAAAAGCGGCATACACCGTCGAAGCGTCTACGACGCAATTGATAGACTAATAGAAAAAGGTCTTATAGGCTACATAGTGCAAAATAATAGAAAATATTTTGAAGCCGTAAACCCCCAACGGCTAATAGAACTATTAAAAGAAAAAGAAACAGACATCAACAACATACTGCCCTCTTTACTTCAAAAATATAAATTCGTAAAAGAAAAAAAAGAAACATTATTTTTTCGCGGCAAACGAGGCGTTAAATCAATCTTTGATGACCAACTTATTATTGGCAAAGAAATACTAATTTTTGGCGCTAGCAGTTCAGCCACTGAAATTCTAAAATATTATTTTGGTCATTTTGATCGTGAGAGAAAGAAAAAAAACATTCCAGTAAAAATTATTTTTGATGAAGGTGCAAGAGAAAAAATTCATAAGATTCCACTAGCAAATATTAAGTTTGTGCCAGAAGAATACTCCACCCCAACAGCTACAAATGTTTATGGCAATACTGTAAGCATCATCATTTGGTCGCAAAACCCTTATGCAATACTAATACGTGATAAAGAAGTAGCAGACAGTTATAGAAAATACTTTAATCTTATGTGGAGTATTGCAAAAAACTAGAGTATCAAAATTGTAAATTTTGAGCAGGTTAGAAATCTATGATTTCTCCCACTGCATTATTCTATTAGGCAAGTCTTCTTTCATCAAAAGTACTACTCGACTACTAACTTGTTCGTCAATAATTTTATAATCGCAATGCTCGCAGATTTGTTTTGCAAATTCAACAACTTCATGATGCCTGGGCATGTTATCAATAGATAATCTTTGGCGCGAACTTCCAACAAACATGTAAGCTTTAACTTCGACATATGTTGGATTAGCGCGCTCTAAAAGAACAGCATAGTTTTGTGGCTCTACCATATTATAACCTTTAAGAGCGGTGATTCTAATAGTTGTCCTAGTCTTATCTTTTAAACGTTTTAAAACATCTAAAGATTTTAACAAGCAATCCCAACCATTTCCTAATTTTGGTTGATCGACAAGCTCAAAAATTTCTTTGTTTGGAGCGTCAATTGATAAGTACAACTGTGTTGGCATTTCAACCTTTTCCAAAACATTAGGCACCATGCCATTAGTGACTAAAAAAGTACTCTTTCCAGCATTATGCAATTCTTTAATTAACTCTGAAAGTTGTGGGTATAGTGTTGGCTCTCCACTAAGACTTATCGCATAATGCATAGGCGTTTGCGCCTCTTCTAACTGTTCCTTATCGACCTTGTCTAAACCTCCAAACCCAGAAAGTAAACGTTTTTGCGCAATCACTGACTGTTCAATAATTTTTTTTGGCTCATCAAAACTTTTAATTTTTTGATTTTCGTCAAGTGAGCGCCAACAAAAAATACACTTATTCTGGCAAAGTCCTAGTGCAGGAGTCATCTGGCAGCACAAGTGAGAACGAATGCCATAAAATTTTTGTTTATAACAAACTCCTTCACCACGCAAACTTTTTTTTGTCCAAGTGCAAATTTTTACAGCACTATGATTACCAATAAGTCCATACTGTTGGTTTTGAAGAACTGCTTTATAAGATTCTGGCATAACTGGCGTATTCTAGGATTATTTTTAAGGTTTGTGGGGCAAAACCTTAAAAAAAGAACAATATTAAACACTAATTATGGATTTTAAAAAAGCCTTAGAAAAAATAAAAGCCAGTAAGAGTATAAAGCCAAAAGGTTACTTAGCACACTATTTTGCCAGCATTGACGCTCAAAAAAAAGAGCATCAACTAGGCTATTATAACAAAACAACAGATAAATTGCACGTTATTGATTTTGTAGGGCGAAAAACAGTCGATAAAGGCGAGTGTGACGCACTAAAAGATGGTGGCATAGTTGATGAATTAAAACTCTCAAACGTCAAAATAACTGATGAAGAAGCCCTAGGGGAAGCTCTTAGTATAGCTGACGAAAAATACGGTCAAAAGATTATCAAAAAAATTCTTGTTCTACAATGCTTAAACAATAAAACATTATACAATATTACTCTTATAGGAGCTGGTTTTAGCATTATCAACATCAAACTAGACGCCAAAACGAAAAGTGTCATTAGTGAGTCAAAACAATCAATAATGGAACTTGCAGATGTGCTTGACGGCGACAAAAAGTAATACTAACATAGAGTGGTATCGGACTCTAGAATATAGTTCTAAAAAACTATTTTTTAACAAGTATTTTTTTGTCTAATAGTATTTAAATACTAGTTTCTCCAAAGCCATAATATAACAAAATAAAGGTGCTATAAGATGAGCGTGAAAGTGAGTTGGAAAACAATAAAAAACAATAAAACACTCTTTGAATCGCTTGACTTAGACGAAGAAGAAGAGTGAACAACAAAGTTTTTTAATAACACTAATTCTCACTAGATTTCATGCAATCGTACATCGCAAGCACCAATCCTGTAAGCGCAAATTCTTGGCCAGGCAAAATAAGCTACACTATATACTTTGGCGGTTGTGACTACAAATGTCAATGGTGTTACAATGCCGACATGTTAGAGTTTAAAGAAGAATACCAACGAGACCTCTCAGAGATTCGCCAGGAGATAAAACTTAATGCTCTATCAGTAGACGCAATATACTTTAGTGGTGGTGAGCCATTATTGCAACGCCAAGCACTACTTTATCTAGCTCGATACGCCAAAGAAAGAGATTTAATGATAGGCTTAGAGACCAACGGTGCTTCGCCTGACGCTCTAAACTCGATACTGCGCGAAAAACTTGTCGATTACATAGTATTAGATATGAAAACACCGTTAAAACTTGACATTTTTGAAGCAGTAACAAGAAGCCAAACATTTTTTAAAACTACACAGCAAATCATCAGCGAAGTAAAAAAAACAATACAATTACTAAAAAACACAGATCCTACTGTTCAAGTAATTGTTAGAACAACAATAATTCCTGGATTAATGTTCAAAAAAGAAGACCTCCTAGAAATAGCCTTTGAAATCAACGAACTACAATGCCAATGGCAATTAATACCTTACAAACCATTTAACGTCAGAGATCAAAAATACAAGGATATAAACCCTCCATCAATACAATTCTTAGAAAACCTACGACTGTTCTGTCAAAAAGAATACCCTCAATTAAACATTGTCATAAAGGAAAACTAAAGCGCTTATTTAATTCTTGTAATATAATAGTAAACACTTGTTCTATTGTATTATTTTCTGTGTCAACAACAACATAGCGCGAGGGTTCTTTTTTGGCCATTGTCAAATATCCCTTTCGTACTTTGTTATGAAATTTTAATCCTTTTTCATCAAAGCGCAATTCCATACTCTTTGCGACTTTATTGCGCTTTGTAGCCCTAGCAAGGCCTACTTCTGGCAAAACATCTAAATAAAAAGTGACATCAGGTTTTATTTTAATGCGTGCTAACTCATGCAATTTTTTTATTAGTTCAAGTTTTATATGACCTGCAAAGCCTTCATAAACATAAGTACTGTCATAATAGCGATCACAAACAACCCATAACCCTTTTTTTAACGCTGGTAAAATAATATTATTAGTATTTTTTCTTCTTGCAGCAATAAATAATAACACATCAGTTAAAGCGTCAAAATGATGTTTTTTATTAAGCAATACTTTTCTTATTGCTAACCCTTCACGAGTACCGCCAGGCTCTTCAGTAAAAACAGATGACACTTTCTTTTTTTTGAAATGTTCTTTTAATAATCGAATAATTGTTCCTTTACCACTACCTTCCCCACCTTCAAATGTTACAAATTTTCCTTTCATAATTAAAAATAACCCTCCCCCGAATAAAAAAAATTATATGAAAGTTTTATTTAAGTTTTTAGTTGTAACACTTTGGTGACTATGAAACGTTTAAGTATAAGTGCAAAATAATGTTTTTGTATGAGTGATCAAAGAATAATTAGGCCTTCTTGGGATGAATACTTTATGGAAATCACTAAAGTTGTTGCTACTAGAAGCACTTGTTTAAGACGTCAAGTTGGAGCAACTTTTGTAAAAGATAAAAATATTCTAGCAACAGGTTATAATGGCGCGCCTTCAGGAGTTGAAGATTGTCTTGAAATAGGGTCCTGTTATAGACATGAACAAAATATTCCCTCCGGACAACAGCATGAACGTTGTCGTGGCTCACATGCTGAAATGAATGGTATTGCCCAGTCAGCAAAGCACGGTATTTCAATAGGAGATTCAGTTGTTTATACTACTGATAGTCCGTGTAATATTTGTGCAAGGCTACTTATTAATGCAGGTGTTAAACAAATAGTATCAAACAGCCAGTATTCTGATCCCATGACTGAAGATCTTCTCAAACAAGCAGGTATTGAACACAAACTAAACCATGACTAACTAATTTTTAGTGTTTTATTTTTTGAAGTGTGACCGTTTTTTATTTCTATTTTTTTCTTTAATTGTTTTGATAAATATTTTATTAGTTCAGTGTTTGCCTTACCGTCTTGCGGTTGTGATTTTAGTGCAATTCGCAAAACTTTTTTTTGCTCATCATATCCTAGAATTTGTGTTTTTGCACTGTTTGTTTTAACAACAACTTTTAATAAACCTTTCTGTATGTGTTGTTCAATCATTGTTGCGCCAGGTGTGCTTGCACTTTATGCATTTTAAGAACTTTGTTTCTGGCTCGTCACCAGCACGTGTTTGTACTAGCCAATAATAAGCTTCTGGATGAGCACATTTTGGGCATTCTTCAGCCGTTGTTGGCAAAGGGTCTACTTCTTGGTCTACAACTGCTACTTCTTCATGGTCGTCGACTGTTTCTTTCAGGTTTAGGTTCTGTTCTTCTTTTGGTTTATAACCGCAACTACATTCTATGACTTTTTTAGAACCGTTTTTTTTTGGCATTAATAATGATCCGCATTTTGGGCAAAACAAATTGTACCACCTCAACTCAAAGTATTTTTTACTATTTTATATAAATCTACCGCCCAAATTTTTAAGTATCCAAGATAAGGCACCCTAATAACTGCTTTTCCTATTATGTTTTCTTTGTTTATTGCACGCTCATCGATTTGTCCTTTATTTGGAGGTATTATTTGGTCTAAGTTATGATCTCCTTTTGTTTGAACTGTTTGAGAGTTAATAGTTATTGCACGGTGAATTATTGGTTCTGGTTGTCGTGCTTGAAAAACTATTACATCACCAACCTCTATTTTTTTCGGACTATATAATATCATTATATCTCCTTTGTTAAAACCATTTTGAAAGTCAAATGTTTGAAATGTTTGTTGTGTTATTCCAACGTTTTGGTAAAAGTCTTCTTGTGTGCACACAGCATTATTACAGTTTGCTGGGCTGGCCCACCAAGTATCAAAGCTGCCGTCATGCTCCATGCTGCCACTTACCACTGCAACTATCGGGTACTTTGCACCTAGTAATAATCCTAATCCTGGATACACAATGAATTTTATTAGTAAAAACGCCAGTATTATGCTAACTGTCCAACTGCTCCAAGAATCCTCGTACATTACAAAATGCCAAGCTTTTTTAATAAACGACCGTTCTTTTGAACTCATAAAAAACTTAAAAACTAACTTTCATTAAAAAGTTTTCGAAAAATGAAAAAAAAGAAAAGCTTTTGTCCGAGTTGTGGTAAACCTTCAATTGGATTATGTAAAAATTGTGCGCCTGTAGAGCTCAACATTTCTGAGTTTAACATAAAGGTTTGCGCATCTTGTAATAAGTATTTTTATAAAAATAAATGGCACGCTACTAATGACTTAAAAGCTGATATTGAAAAAATAATTAAAAAGACTGCTAAAAGTGCGAAAACGGTTCTTGACGTGTCAGATCTTCAATTAAATCCTGGGATTAAAAAAACTGTTGTTGCACAAGTTGTTATTGATGGTGCAGAGTTTGATATTCTTGTGAACTTTGAAGTGACTCTTTGTCCTAATTGTTCAAAACAAAATAGTGATTATTTTGAGGCGATACTGCAGTTGCGTGGCAGTATCACAAAAGATGTTGAAAGTTTTGTATTGGAGGCTGTAGAGCAAAACAAGTCAAAAGGCGTTTTCATTAATAAAAAAAACGTGTTAAAAGATGGTGTTGATTATTATTTGACCAATAAGAAATTTTGTCAAAATCTTGCTATTAAAATACAACAAAATTTTGGTGGTGTGCTAAAAACTGCCAGTCAAATTTTCAGTTATGACCGTCAAACTAGCAAACATGTTTACAGGCTTAATGTTTTAGTAAAACTTCCAAGTTTTAAAAAATCAGATGTTATAGTATTGAATAATATGTTATTGATTGTTAATAGTGTTGACAAAAAAATCAATGGTTTAAACTTGCAAACAACTAAAAAAGTTAGTGTTGATTATGACGAAAAAAATACTAAATTGGTATATCAACAATCAACTTCTGTTATTAATAATTATCCAACAATTGCAGTGATGCACCCTAAAACTTTTCAGCCAACACCCGCTAACAATCCTAAAAAACTAAAATTACAAATCAATCAAAAAATTATGATTGTAGAATATGCTGACGAGTTGTTTATAATAAAATGATAGTCTTAGATGGTTCAGTTGGAGAGGGTGGTGGTCAAATACTACGAACCGCACTAGCATTATCAATTCTGACGCAAAAATCTTTCAAAATAACTAATATTAGAAAAGGTCGTTGTGATAGTGGTTTAAAAGCACAACACGTTGCATGCATTAGGGTAATAGACTCTCTTGGTGCTTGCGAATCCTTAAATGTTAAAGTTGGTCAAGAAGATTTAGAATTCACTCCAAAGCCCATAACAAATTTTAGTGTTAGTTTTGATGTAAAAACAGCAGGCAGTACAACACTGCTTTTACAATCAGTTCTTTTGCCTTTGATGTTTGCAAAAAAATCTTCAAAACTGACAATTATTGGCGGCACTGATGTTTCTTGGAGCATGCCAGTAGATTACTTAAAAAATGTAATGTTAGCCCATCTACAAAAGTATGCAAAAGTAGAATTAAAGATTGTAAAGCGTGGCTATTTTCCTAAAGGCAATGGCAAAATAGAAGTCAAAATAACACCACAATACAATAATCAACAATATGATAATATTGAACAATTCATAAATTTTCTAAGCGAACAAGACACAAAAATTGATTTATTAGAGCAAGGTAAACTATTACAAGTTCGCGGCATTAGTCATGCAAGCACTGAACTATTGCAAGCAAATGTTGCCGACAGACAAAGCAAAGCTGCAAAATTAATGTTGAGCAAACTAAAAGTTCCAATAAACATTCAATCAGAGTACACAAGTACAACATGTGCTGGCTCTGGAATAACATTATATGGCATGTTTTCAATAAGCGATGAAATAAGCCAAAAAAATCCTATAATTTTAGGATCTGACGCTTTAGGCAAAAAGAGTAAGCGGTCTGAAGATGTTGGCACTAGTGCTGCAAGAAAACTAATAGACACCATTGAATCAAATGCTCCTGTTGATGAGTATTTAGCAGACAATCTTATCCCTTTTCTAGCATTATTTGGCGGACAATTTAGAGCTAGTAAAATAACAAATCATACTTTAACAAACATTTTAGTAGTAGAAAAGTTCTTGCCAGTAAAGTTCATTGTAGAAAATAATACTATAACAATTAATCCAAACTAGCAAGTTCAATGTCAGTTTTTAAATCTATAATATCATAATATAATTTTTTCTTATTATTATCTTCCGGCACTTGAGGATAAAGTTTTTCTAATTGTGAATAAACACTTCTAGCATCAGCAACACCACCTGTGTTTAAAAAACCTCTTGCTTGACTTATCATATCATAAGCTTGTTTTGCAACACCACTAAAAGTTGCTCCTGCAACACCGCGAGCACCCTTATTTAATTTGTCAATTTCTTGCGATAAGTAAAGGTGAAAGTTATCATCAGTAATACTTTCTTGCTCAGTTGTTAATTGTCGTTCTTTCTCTAAAAGTAATTGTTCTTTTGCAGCCAGTTCTTTTTCAATGTTTAACAATTGTGGTTCTTTAACTTCAATTATCGCTTCTCGTTTTTCTAAGTCTTCTAATCGATCTGATAAACTCTTCTCTTTTAATTCTAAATCCCCTACTACTTTTGTTAGCAAGTCTTTTTTCTTTTCTAAAACATCGATGTTTTGATTGAACTCCCTTGCTTTTTTGATCTTATCTTTTTGTAATTCTAAACGATCAAGGGTTGTTTTAATTCTTTTTTCTTGGCTTGTAATAGTTCTTTCTCTGAAACTAAGTTCTTTTTGCGAGGTTTTTAATTGTGTATCTAAAAGTTTGTTAGCGACTGCTTTTGTGTCGCCATCAACAAAGAGTTTTTTTGATTGTTCATACTTTTGCAAAATGGTTTTTTTGCCTGCATTGATTTGTTTTAGTTTTTCATCAACAGCCAATTGCTGATTTTTTAGCATTTGCTCATTTTTTTGCAGTGTTTGATAATCAGTTTTTATGCCATCAGATTTATTATTGAACTCCGTCATTAAACTATTAATGTCAGCTTTTAGTGCTTCAAATTGTTTTAGTGCGTCTTGTGATTGTGGAACAATAGTTTTTAGATCTATTTCAATTTGGTTTTTAGCATCTGACAATTCTTGTTTTGCAGTTGCAATGTCTTGTTCTTTTTGTGATAAGTTAGATTGTAGGGTTTTTTCTTCTGATATTGTTGACAGTAATTCTTTTTCTTTCTGTGTTACTTCTACTTTTTTAGTGTCAAGTTTTTCTAATTGTTTTTTGAGCATTTCCTCTTGTCGAACAAATTCTTTTTGAGCTTTTTGCATCTCGACAATTCGAATTTTTTGCTCTACTTTACTGGTTTTGAGGTCTTCTTTTAATTTTATGTTTGCTTGATGCAATTCGTCAGCAAGGAGTTTTTCTTTTTTGAAAGATTTCAGTGCTTCTCCAACATCACGTTTTGTTTTTAGAGAAGCAATTTTTAATGCGAGATTTTCATCTTTGATAACGTTTTTTATCCAATTAGCAAAATCGTTCTTTTCTTCATTTACGTGGTGTATAAAAACATCTGCAGGCATTGACTGTACTGCTTTTAATAATTCGTCAATGTCTTTTAGTGCTTTGCCATCTTTTAGTTTAAAGTATTGTTCAGGACTCAATGGTTTTGCAGGCTTTGGTGCGACAACTGGTTTTTTAACAGTTGGTATTGTAACTGTTGGTTTTTGAGTAGTAGGTTTTTTGACACCTTGTTTGGTTGTTTTCTTGACTGTTTTTGTTGTTGGAAGTTTTGACTCGACTTTTTTGATTACTATTTTTTCTTTTATTGGAGTTGGCTCTTCTACTGGCTCGCTTTCAGTAATATCTTCTAGAATATCGTATTCTGAACCTTTCTCTTCTTCTAACTCTAATGGTTCTTTAATTTTAGTTTTTTGTATAACTTCAGGCTTTTTGACAATTTTTTTCTTCTCCTCTACCTGTTTTGGTTCTTTTGGCAGTTCTAAATCTTTAGGTAATGGTAAATCTTCTTTTTTTAGTTCTGGAATTGGAGGTTTTTGTAGTGGTTCTTCTAATTTGTCTAAGGGCTTTTTTGATTCTTTAGGTTCTTCTGCAGGTAGTTTTGGTAAACTGCTAGGCTCTGGAAGCTTATCTTTAACTTTAGCTTCATCAATATGAGGCAGACTTGGCGGTTCTGGAAGATCTTTTTGTTCAGGTGCTGGTGGCAAGTCAAGAGGTGGCGGTGCAGGAATATCGTGTTTTTTGCTATCTTTTGCGCCAAATAGTCTTTTTAAAAATCCTTTTTTCTTATCTTGCTCACTAGAATCAAGTGGTTTAACTTGTGCTTGCATAAAGACCCCTCTTTTTGTATTCAAAAAAGACTATTGTCTTTTATAAAAGTTTCTAAAAAAAATGTTTTTTTGGGAGCACAAACTTTATAAATAAACCGTTGTTTTTGCCAAATTGATTAAAATGAGTGAACAACAAAAGTGTAATTCGTGCTCAAAAAACGTTGCAAACGATAATTCCAGCACTGCTTTTAAGTGCCCAAATTGTTTAAAAGAAGTTATTGTACGCTGCGGTGAGTGTCGCGAGAACAGTTCAAAATACAAATGTCCAAACTGTGGTTTTGTTGGACCTAACTAAAAAGGTGATTTTAATGGCCAAGGTTATCATAACAATAAAAATAATGCCTGCTAGCCCAGAAGTTAGTCTTGAACAATTACAAGAGAAGGCCATGATTGAGATTAAAGGTTTCGCAGGCGATACTGAAACAAAGGTTGAAGTTACACCTGTTGCTTTTGGTTTGCAAATGATAAGCATTATTTTTGTCGCTGATGAAGCTAAGGGTTCTCCTGACGTTGTTAGTGAAAAAATTGCTAGCTTTGATGAGGTCAGCTCTGCAGAAATTAGTGATGTTCGAAGAGCACTTGGTTAAAAAAGTTTCAATAATTCTTTTTTAGAAATATTTGTTTTAATACCATACTCGCTAAACTGTGTTCTTGAAACATTATAGCCTTTTTTTATTAGTTGTCCGGTTAAAATTTCAAAGTTTGGTATTGGCAGCTTATGTTTTTTTGCTATTTTATGAATGTCAAAAAAACCTATTGTTCCAACTTTTTCTTCTGATTGTAATAATTGTAAAAATCTTCTTGTGATTTCATCAGTACATTTTTTTATCATACTATCTAAAAGTTGAACATCATTTAATATTCCATTCCAAAGAGGTCCAGAATCTTCATAATAATCGTGTTTTGATAATATTTTGTCGACGTGACTTTTGCCTTTTTGGCACTTGAAAAAAACTCTATAATAATGATCTTTTGAGTAACTAAAAATTGGAATTAATGCTTTTTCATATTGTGCCCCTACTAATTGCACTTTGCGAATCAGTATTCTAAGTCCTATTTCATGCTTTAGCTCATTTCGAAGTGGTTTTGCCCAGTATTTTCGCATACAAGCTTTAGGATACGTTCCTGCCAAAGAAGAAGTGTCAGTTGCAGTAACTGCTAAAACGCCATTACGTGCCAGTCGGTTAATGCTAGAATCTAAAAAAGGATTCGGTGTTCCAAAGGGGTCAACGTCAATATAATCAAAACCTTTACTCTCTAATAATAAAACGTTAGCCTCTTTGTTAACTACTATTACTTTAGAATCTTGAATGTTATTTTTTGACAAATTTTTTTTTATTAGTTTAACAGCTTGAGAATTCAAATCATTGATTAAAAGATTTTTTATTGTGTCAACAGGCAATTCTTTAAGTAATCGAATACTTCTAACACCACTACCCGCTAGTATGTCTGCTACTTGCATGTTTTTTTTATCAAGAGCTTTAAAGAACAGTATTGTTAAATCACGATTATTTTTCATTACTGGATTATAAAATACTTCAAGTTTTTTTGAAATTTTTGACTCTTTTGACACGAGCACTCTAGCATTGCCTTCTATTATTTCTTGCATGAACAATAATGTTTTTTAGGTTTTTTAAAAGGTTTTTTGCCATAAGCTTTTAAAATAACATTTTATTCTCGTTTTTATGCTTCGAAGACCAATAGTTACAATTGTAGGACATGTCGATCATGGAAAGACAACATTATTAGATACTATTAGAGAGACAACTGTTGCAAATCGTGAAGCAGGAGCTATAACACAAGCAATTGGCGCGTCAATAGTTCCAATACAAACAATCAAAAAGCTTTGTGGAAAATTATTAGACACTTTAAAAACAGATATTAAACTTCCGGGATTACTATTTATTGACACTCCAGGACACGCTGCTTTTAGTAATTTGCGAAAGCGTGGCGGAAACCTTGCAGACATTGCAGTTTTAATAGTTGATGTCAATGAGGGTTTTAAACCACAAACTATTGAAGCTGTTGAAATACTAAAACAGTACAAAACACCTTTTGTTGTTGCCGCTAACAAAGTAGATCTTGTTAGTGGTTGGCAAAAAAAGACTGGCAATATAATTGAGAGCGTTAACCAGCAAAACCCTCAAACAATACAATTCTTAGACACAAAACTTTATGAGCTAGTTGGAACTTTTCACGAACAAGGGTTTGAAGCAGAGCGCTTTGACAGAGTAAAAGATATCACAAAGCAAATTTCTATGGTTCCAGTTTGTGCAAAAAGCGGTGAAGGTATTGCAGAATTATTAATGCTTATCACTGGGCTTGCACAACGTTTTTTAGAAGAAAAACTTCACTTAGATGCTAAAAAACCAGCAAAGGGCACTATTTTAGAGGTCAAAGAAGAGCAAGGTCTTGGAACAACACTTGATGTTATAATTTATGAAGGTTCAATAAAAATCAATGATACAATAATAATTGGTGGTGTAGAAGAGCCTATTGTCAGCAAAGTTAGGGCTTTAGTAAAGCCAAAGCCATTAGCTGAAATTCGTGATAAAAAATCGCGTTTTACTCCGGTAAAAGAAATCATTGCGGCAACAGGAGTTAAAATTGCCGCTCCAAACATTGACGGGGCAATTGCTGGAATGCCACTTTGGGTTGCTCCAAACGCACAAGTTGTTGAAACTTCAAAAGCCAGTGTTCAAAAAGAAGTTGATGAAGTGCTTATCGAGACTGATACTAAAGGCATTATCGTAAAAGCTGATTCATTAGGTTCTCTTGAAGCTTTAATCACATTATTAAAAGATAAGAATATTGATATTCGTAAAGCTTCTGTTGGCAACATAACAAAAAAAGATTTTATTGATGCTCAAAGTAATTATGAAGATGACCCTTTAATAGCAGTAATCTTAGGTTTTAATGTTGTGCCAAATTTAGAAGTTGAATCAATGCTATCAGGTGAAAAAGCAGTAGTTCTTACTAATAAGGTTATTTATCGATTGATTGAAGATTTTGAATCATGGGCTAAAAAAAAGAGTGAAGCACTTCAAGCAATGCAGCTTGAAGGTTTAGTGCGTCCTTGCAAACTGGAATTCATGCCAAATTGTACTTTTCGTCAAAGCAATCCTGCAGTTATAGGAGTTGATGTTGTCGCAGGAGTTGTTGTTAATGGTATTAACTTAATAAAAAGTGATGGCAAAACTGTTGGAATGGTGAAATCAATGCAGATTCGCAGTGACCCTGTGTCACGTGCGGAGACTGGTGCTCAAATAGCACTCAGTATTGATGGTGTGACTGTTGGACGACAAGTAAAAGAAGGCGATACATTGTACTCTGCAATTCCAGAAAATGATTTTCGACAATTAAAAAAGCATTCTAAGTTTTTATCAAAGCAAGAAATTACATTGCTTAAAGAAATTGCTAGTTTAATGCGTGAAAAGAATCCTGTGTGGGGTGTTTAGTTTGCGTTTGCAAATACTTAATTCTCGACAAGTAAAAGTTATTAAAAAAATTTTAACAGACCAATGGAGTTATGATTCAAAACTTAACTTTGTTTTTTTAAAAAGCCAAAAAGATAAATTATATCTTATTAATCGTGATATAGAAAAAATTAATCTTAAAGAGTTTAGAGTTGATAATAATGGATTGTATTTTGGAGAATTACGAAATGATGAGTTAAGACTTTCTATTGAAGGATCACAAATTGTTGGTCCTTATGCCAAAAAAAAAATTGTAGAATTAACTCAAGAGCAAATTGTGGACTGGTTTGCTGGCGAGGACATAAAAAAAGATCTTAACATGCAAGGTTTTGTGCTTGTAAAACATCGAAAAGATTTTTGTGGTACTACAAAACATAAAGAAGGAATCTTATTGAATTTTATTCCTAAAAGTCGTCGTGCAAAAATTATCTAGTAGCAATACTCCAAAGTGTGTCGCCAACATAATGAATGTTTTTTATTGCTTTTCCAGAACTAGAATTTTTTAATTCTTCACTATTATCCAGGGCTGTACCAACAGCTAAAGGTTTTTGATTGTTAGCATCAACAATTACTACAAAATCATTTTTGTTAAAAGTTTCAAAACTTGTTATTCCAGGTCGCATTATGTCAGCACCACTTATTACAAATTTTACTGCTCCCATGTCAACTATTACTTTTGGCAAAACGATTTGTTCTTGCAAAAAAGTCAGTAGTGGAACGTATTGCTCTTCTCGTACAAAAAATAGTGGTTTGTCGTTAACAAATAAAACATTATCTTTTAGTGCTATTCTATCTTTTTTTGAAAAACTAACATTAAAAATTTCTAATTGATTGTTTAAATTTTTTATTTCTTTATTACTTAAAAATTTCATAGTAAGCCTTTTTTTTGCAAACTGTCTTTTTTTGCTATGCGTCGGTATTTTGCATAAGGGTCTTGTGGAGAATATTTTGGCGGCTTTACCTCTAATGCTTTATCGCCACACTTACATATTTGGTGTAGTGTGTACTCATTGCACTTTTGACATTTTAGAATGTGCTTTGCCATTTTTTTAGTTTTCCGCGCGAGTAAAGTGTGCAGTACTGTTATGGTCTTTTATGTACTTTTCAATTTTTTCAACACTTTCTTTTAGTGTTGCTTCTGCTTCTTTATAATCTGGCGCTGTGACTTTAAAGGTGTACTTTCCAGCTCCTTTGTATTGTACTATTGTTTTTTCTGATTCAATACTGGAAAGTGCTTTTTTTATTGTTTCAATGCCGTCAGGTTCAAAACTTATGATTTCAAATTCTCCGCCAATGCTAACTTCTGAGCTTTTAATTCTTTCACGAATTATTTTTTCTAAAGCGCTTGCAATTTTTTTGTCAACTCCTAAACTTTCAAGTTTTAAGTCTTCGTCAACAACGTCTGAGAAAGCATTGCTTAAATATTCGTATTCTTTAAAGAGAGCTTTTGTTATTGTTTCATAAAGTTTTTTTACTGGTTGTTTAAGCTCTGTTGCCGTGAACTCTACGATTTTTTCTGCTGTTTGTTCTTGTTTTATAAGATCGTTTTTTGCTCTTCTTTGGCTTTCACTGACTCTTCTAAGTGATAAGTCAATGTGACCTTTTGCTTTATCAGTGCGCAGTATTTTACAAACAATTTTTTTTCCTTCTTGTACGTAATCGCGAATGTTGCGAATTCTTCCCGGGCTGACCTCTGAAATATGCAATAGTCCCGAAGTGCCGTACTCATCAAGGTTTGCGAAAACACTGTGATGATAGATTTTTGTCACAGTACAAAGTACTATTTCTCCTTCTTCAGGAAAACTTGTTCTTTTGTATAACATTTATTCTAATACCTCTAATATTCGAGCTTTAACTTTTGATTTTCCACCACTAGGATCTGCTAGTGATTTACTGCAAACAAGGCATTTTACTTGTTTTGCTGCTTTTCCAAACATTACTTGTTCGTTTTTGCATTTTGGGCATCGTACTTTTATGAATTTGCTAGTTGGGATTTTGCTTAATTTTTTCATATTGTTTAACCTCCGGTTTAATGCTCGAAAAAGGCGTTTTATTTATAAATATTATGTCCAAGACTTTAAAAATAACAAAAAAAACGTTTTTTTATGGAAAAACAAGTTCAAAACCTAATTTTACAAGTTAGAGCTATGGGAATTAAAGACGAGAAAGTTCTAAAAGTATTAAGAGATGTTAACAGAGAACATTTTGTACCACAAGACTATAGTGGTGAGGCTTGGAAAAATTATCCGGTTCACATTGGTAAGGGCCAGACTGTTTCACAACCTTACACTGTTGCTTACATGCTTGAACTATTAGATTTAAAAAAAGGTTTGAAAGTTTTAGAAGTTGGCGCTGGCAGCGGTTATAATGCAGCATTAATTCATAAGTTAACAGACACTAAAGTTTTTGCTATTGAGCTATTATCAGAGCTTGCTAGTCAAGCTGTAAAAAACTTGAAAAAAGAAGATTTAACAAAAAAAGATGTTGAAATTTTTGTTGGTGATGGTTCAAAGGGTTTGCCAGAATACGCACCTTACGATCGTATTATTGTAACTTGCGCAGCACCAAAAATACCACAACCATTAATTGATCAATTAGTAGATGGCGGAGTCATAGTTTGTCCTGTTGGAGTTTTCGAGCAAGTTATGATTGTCGGACACAAAAAAAGTGGTAAAATGAGTTATGAAAAAAAAGCTTTTTTTCGTTTTGTGCCATTAAAAGGAGAATTTGGCTTTAATGATTAAATAATATTTTATAATTTATAAGAAAATTAGTAAACATAATTAAACAAAATTTTATTTCATTTTAATGAGTATTAAACAATAATTTTTTTAGTTGAAAATACAAAAAAATAGTTTTTACCAACGGCTTTTAAGAAAATTTATATATTTCAACATAACATAAATAAATAATGAAATACAAACTAATTTTTTTAACGTTGGTTCTGTTTTGCCTTATTTTATCAGGATGCGTTAGTGGAGATAATTATTATCAAAGAAAAGCTGAACAAAAATTGGCTGATACATTAGAAGAATATAATGCCCATATCAATATAGTTAAAGAATATGACGCAGATTGTCTCAAAAATTGGTGTATCAATACATGTATGACTGAAAAAAGTGATATATCTGATGCTCAAGCAAAATCAGTTAAGTGTAATATGGAATGTAATAAAGTCGAAATGATTGAAATAAACGCGGCAGAATATCCTCAATGCAAGAAAGACTCTACAACAGTTAATACTCAAGATGAAGATTGCCCAATAGTATATAAATGCAAAAACCCGATAAGAGAAGACAATATTGAAAAGTGTCCAGAATCAGAATTACAAGAATATAGGGAAAGGTGTATGAGCTAGTAAACATTAATTAAATGATAATAAATAAAGATTTTTTTATTCAACAATATAAACTTTCTATATTAATGATCCCATCAGGTTTTAATGTTTTTCAGTGAAAAAATAACTACAATTAAGTTCTATAAAATCTATCTTTTAATAACTATTTAGTAGATTGTTAAATTTAGTGTTTTATCAGGCTTTTTCTGCACTGCCAAACAATTCTATTTTTTCTTTGACTTTTTCTTTGACAGCATCGCATGCTACTGACAAGTATTTTCTTGGATCAAAAGTTTTCTTGTCCATTTTATTTAGCGGGTGTTCTTTAAAGTATTGTTTTTCTGCCAGTGTTGCAGCTAGTTGTAGTTCTGTATCAATATTGATTTTTGTAATGCCTAACTTTACTGCTTTTTTAATATCATTTGCAGGTATCCCGCTAGCACCATGCAACACAAGTGGCACGTTAATGGTTTGTTGTAGTTCTTTTAATATTTGAAAATTCAATTTTGGTCTGCCTTTGTAAAACCCGTGAGCATTGCCAATGGCTGGTGCTAAAGTGTCAATGTTTGTTAGTTTTACAAATTCTTTGGCTTGTGATGGGTCTGTAAAAAAGTGTTTTTCTGATTTTATATTTTCGTCTTCAACTCCTGCAAGAATTCCTAGTTCTCCCTCGCACGAAGCATTATTTTTGTGCGCTAATTGTGCTGCTTTTTTTGTAAGCATCACATTTTTTTTAAAAGAGTATTTGCTACCATCCAGCATTATACTGCTATAACCTGCTTTTAGAACTTTTGATACATTACGATTAGTTTTACCATGGTCTAAGTGCAAACTTATTGGCTGTTTATGCTCTTTGATTGCAACTTGCACTAGAGCAACTATATTTTTTAGTCCGGCGTAGGTAATTGCTGACTCTGAAGTTTGCACAATTACTGGAGCGTTAAGCTCTTTTGCACCATTAAGTATCGCTTGTAATGTTTCCAAGTTTGCAAAATTAAAAGCTCCTACTGAATAACCTTTTTTTTGCGCTTTAGATTGCAATTCAATATTAGTGTAAAGCTTCATAAAAAAATAGTTAGTTTGAAGGTTTTTAAAGGTTTGCTCAAAAGACAAAACAAAGAATAATTTATAAATATAAAACAATACAACAAATAAAACAACACAGGAAAATGTTTGATGAAGAAAAAGTAAAGCAAGAAATCAAAATTCTTGTTGATAAATATAATAGACTTTCAGATACAGGTAAAATTAAAAACTATAATGAAGAAAGAACTAAAGCCGAATTCATAGAACCTTTATTTGAAACTCTTGGCTGGGATGTCAGAAATAAACATAGTGATGATGAAGTTACAAGAGAAGAAAAAGTTTCAAAAGGTAGAGTAGATTATGCATTTAGAATTGATGGAATCCCTAAATTTTTTCTTGAAGCCAAAAAACCAAAAGAAGATTTAGACAATCAAAAACATGTAAAACAAGCAATAGACTACGCATGGCACAAAGGTTGCACATGGGCTATTCTAACAAACTTTGAAAGCATAAAAATATTTAATGCAGAAGTCAAAAACATCAATCCATTACAATCACAATTTGGACAAACATTTTTCTTTTATGATTTTCTTAACAACTTCGACCAAATATGGCTTTTGTTATCAAGAGAAAGTTTCAAAGAAGGATTAATAGATAAAGAAGCAGAAAAATGGGGCAAAAAAGCAAAAAAAGTACCTGTTGACAAACAGCTTTTAAACGACCTCACAAATTTTAGGGAATTGCTCTCTAAAAACATCTTAAAAAATAACTCAGCAAAAAACCTCAGCGGCGATGATTTAGATGAAACTGTCCAAAGAATTTTGGACAGACTAATTTTTATTAGAACACTTGAAGATAAACAATTAGAAGCACCTATTCTTCAAGCACTTATTAGAGAAGACCAACACAAAAGAGTGTATGCTAAATTAAATTCTTTTTTTAGAAGAATTGATGAAGAATACAATAGTAAAATATTCGCGCCCCATTTATGTGAAGAAGTAGTAATTGACAATGAAATTTTAGAGAAAATAATTAGAGGTTTATTTAAAACATCCGACAACACTGTTCATTATAATTTTGGAGCTATTGATGCCGATGTTCTTGGAAATATGTATGAACAATACTTAGGACATATATTAAAGAAAACTGATAAAAGAGCAAAACTAACTGAAGGCAAAGCTCACAGAAAAGAACAAGGAATTTATTACACGCCAACATACATTGTTGATTACATTGTAAAAAACACAATCGGCGAGTTAGCAAAAAATAAGAAATTTGATTTAAGCAAAATCAAAGTTTTAGACCCTGCTTGCGGGTCAGGATCATTTTTAATAAAAACAGTTGATTATTTAATAGCACTAGAAAAAAATCGAAACGGTAATGTTGACCAAACAAAGCTTGACTTAACAGGTGCTTCTGCAACTTATGGCAAAAAAATTGAAATATTAAAAAACAATATTTTTGGCGTTGACCTAGACCCCAAAGCTGTTGAGATAGCACAATTAAATCTTCTTCTCAAAGCAGCTGAGAAAAAACACAGATTACCAACTTTGCAAGAAAACATTAAAATCGGTAATAGTTTAATTGATGACGAAGAAATCGTAGGAAACAAAGCTTTCAAATGGGAAGAACAATTCAAAGAAATAATAGAAGAGGGAGGCTTTGATGTAGTAATAGGAAATCCCCCATACATAAGAATACAAACATTGGACAAAAATCAAGTAGAATATTTTAACAGAAAATATGAATCACCCACAAAAAATTATGATATATACCTTCTTTTTATTGAGAAAGGATTCAAACTCTTAAAAGAAAACGGGATCTTAGGATTGATTCTGCCTCATAAGTTCTTTCAAGGCGAGAGTGGTGAAAAGATAAGGAAGTTTATTTCCGAAAGAAAAGCACTTCATCGAATTGTTGATTTTGGTACAAATCAAATTTTTGAGGATGCTGCTACATACACATGTCTTTTATTCTTACAAAAAAAGAATAATCGAGAGTTTTATTACAAAGGTTTTAAATTAGGTGATAACTTCAAAAATTTGATAAAAGCAAAATATGAAAAGAAGAGTATCAATATTCTGAAAGATGAAAAGTGGAATTTTAGCAGTCAGAATATCCAAAAAATTCTGAAAAAAATAAAATCATATGAACAAAACTTTAGAGACATTACAAAGAAAATTTTTAAGGGATCATCCACAGGTAATGATGATATATTTCTTCTTGATTTAATTAAAAAAAGTAACAATAAATCACTTGTTTTCTCTAATGCTCTCAATAAAGAAATAGAACTAGAAAATGATGTTCTCCATCCATTTGTCTACGGAAAAGATATACGAAGATATGGTTTAATTAAAAACAATAAATTATTATTGTTTCCTTATCTTCAAAATAAAGACAAAACTGAACTAATTCCTCTCTTAGAACTACAAAAATATTATCCTAAAACATTCATGTATCTAAACTCATTAAAGGATGAACTACTTAAAAGAAAACTTGAGATAGATAATAAAAATTTTTATAAATATTCTGCTGCAAGAAGTTTATCTGAATACAATCAGCCAAAAATAATGATACCTGATATGTTAGTTAGCAATAGGATAAGCATCGATGAGAAAGGAATATTCTACCATGGACCAGCAATCCACAGTATAGTATTTAACGATAAAGTTAAGAATCATAGCCAGCATTTCTATTTAGGAATATTAAATTCTTCGCTTTTCTGGTTCTTCATTTCAAATACTAGCACAGCACTAAGAGGCGATACGTATAGACTTACTCCTGAATTTTTGTCACCATTTTGTTTTCCTAAAATAGATAAAAAAAATGAGGGAATTTATTATAACATTAGCGATTTCGTTAAACAAATGTTGAAATTTACAAATAACTTATCAGAAATAGATAATAAACAAACGGATGAAAAAGCTCGTCTGGAAAAACAAATCCAAAAAATTGATGATGATATTGACCAATCGGTTTACAAGCTTTATGGTATAACAAAAGAAGAACAAGAGATTATTGAAGAGAGTCTAAAATGACGAATACTATAACTGCTTCTCATTTTTATGATTATGTTCAATGTCCTTACAGAGTTTACCTGGATATTTTCGCAGACGAAAAAGAAAAGGTTGAGATTTCTGAGTTCATGCTCAAAAAAATGGAAGATGGCGTATTTCACGAAAAAGATGTTATTAAAGATGAAGACTTCTTAGAAATAGAAGCATTAACTCTTGAGGAAGGCTTTAAAGAAACAGTTAAAGCTATGAAGAATGGTGACGAGCTTATTTATCAGGGTGTTTTATTGAATGATGACTTTATTGGAAAACCTGACTTACTAATAAAAAAAGAAGGAAAATCAAAATTTGGAAACTATTTTTATGTACCTGCTGATATTAAATCAGGAAAGAGACTTAAGGATGAGTATATCATGCAAGTAATGTTTTATTGCGAGTTATTAAATTTTATACAAGATAACTTTCCAAAAAAAGGAATTGTAATTAACATTGAAAAAGAAGAACTTGAGTTTAACACAGTTGAATATAAAGAACAGTATGAGCAGATGTTAACCGCTATTAAACAAATAGTTAATGGAAAAAAAGAAGAGCCAGTTTATTGTTCAGATTGTAATGAGTGTGTCTGGCAAGAACTTTGTTTTAAAGAACTAGAACAAAAACAAGATGTTTCATTATTGTATAGGCTTGGACGTTCTGTTAAAAATAAACTCATTCCTTTAGGCATTAATAATCTAACAGATTTAAGAAAATCTGATACTGCTAAATTATTAGAAGTTAAAGGAATAGGCGAGAAATCAGTTAAGAAATGGAAATTAATGGCTGAAGCAATACAAGAAAAGAAAATGTTTGTTATCGAAAAACCATCTCTTCAAAATAAAAAAGTTGAAATATTTTTTGACATAGAAGGTGAGCCTGAATTAGATATTGATTATTTGTATGGTTGTTTGATTAGAATTGATGGTAAAGAAGAATTCAAATATTTCTGGGCTGAAAAACCCTCTGATGAGGGTAAAATGTGGAAGTTGTTCTGTGAATTCATTGATTCTTGTAATGATGATCTTGCTATTTATCATTATGCTTCGTATGAAAAAACCGCATTAAAAAAGATGAAAGAACGATACGGATGCACAGAAAAAACATTCGACAAAATAATCAATAACCTGGTAGATTTATTTCCAGTGGTAACCAATTCTGTCGTCTTACCCGTATATTCTTATTCGTTAAAACCCATTGCTAAATGGTTAGACTTTAAGTGGAAAGATTCAAAAGCAGGAGGCGCGCAATCTATGTTCTGGTACTCTCGCTATTTAGACGGCGAAACTGATTTTAAACAAACAATAATCGATTACAATAAAGACGATGTTATTGCCACAAGAATCCTAAAAGATTGGTTAATAAATTTATAATTTCTCACTGGTCACTGGACATTCACGACTAAAGTTTATATATCAATAATGCTTTATAAGTCCGATGTCAGAGTATATAGTTCGTTATGCTGCTTCAAAAAAATTGTATCCTAAAGAGATATTGATATTTGCTTTAGACTATTACAAATCATTAGAGTCAGGAGAAGATGATTTTTCAAGGAAGCTAATATATTTTTATAAGTATGGTAATAATCTTGATTATTTCTTAGAGAATCTTCTTCAATTATTTACGCTAAGATTCAAAGACGACGCAATTAAATTTGATTTAGTAACAATATATCCCACTCATAAAAAAGATTCATTAAACCTTAATATGATTTCATTGATAGAATCATTTAGCAAAAACTCAGGTTTACAATACAATCAAATTATTAGAAGAATAAAAACAATAAAATCAAACCATGAATGTAAGTCATTTGAGGAAAGAAAAGAGAATGTTAAAGACTCTATCGAAATAACTGGAGATGTCAAAGGGAAAAATATTATTCTAGTCGATAATACTTCCACCACAGGAATATCTTTAATTGATGCCACAAATCTATTATATGAAAAAGGAGTAAATATGGTTGTTTGTGTCTGTCTTGGCTTAAGTGAAAAAGAAAAGGAAAAAGATTGGAAAGATATTAACAAAACTTTAAAATACTCAAAAATCCTAACATTTTGTAAAAGCCCGTTTATTTCGGAAGAAGAGCGTAAAAAATGGAAGATGAAAAAATAATAAAACTAATCTCGCTAAAGGAAGTTAAAGGGTATGGTAATAAAAAAGTTCTTGAAATAGTTTCAAACTATAAAAATTTGGATACTGTATTTCTTTCTCTTTTAAACAAGGGCGTTATTAGAAAAGAACATGTAGAAAAAGCCAAAGAAATTATGAAGCAGTGTAAAAATTCAGAAATAGAGATAATAACTTATTTTGATAAAAAATATCCTCAAAAACTAAAACAAATGAATATTCCTCCAATATTATTGTTTGCTAAAGGAGATACAAGTTTATTAAACAAAATTTCAATTTCGATTGTTGGTACAAGAAAGTCATCTCAAAAAAGCATTGAGTGGGCATATAATATGTCCAAAAAATTATCAGAGGAAGGATATATTGTTGTTAGTGGTGGAGCTATAGGAATAGACATCTCAGCGCATAAGGGTATACTTAATTCAAAAGGAAAAACGATTTGTGTTTTAGGCTCTGGAATAAATAATATTTATCCAAAAGAAAATGAAAAAACAATTAATATAATAATGAAAGAAGGTCTTGTTATTTCTGAGTGCCCGCCTAAAAATAATCCTAATGAGTTCTCTCTTCTTGAAAGAAATAGGATTACATCAGGTCTTGGAGATAATATTATAATAGTTTCTATGGACACTAAAGGAGGAACTATTTCCCAATACAAAACCGCGAGAATTCAAAAAAAGAAGATATTTTGTCCGCATCCTTCTCTTAACTTAGAGCCAAATGAAGGCATAAAAAAAATACTAGCAACGGATAATAATATAAAACTAATTAAAGACATTCACGAAATAAAAAATTATTTATTATCTAGAAATAATCAGAAGATTCTTGAAAATTTTGTATGAATTAAAATTTGAAGCAAATAATCTTTATACAACCATTACAAATGATCTATATTAAGTTTGGAACTCAAAAAGAGTCTAATAATGAAACAACAAAGATTTTTAAAAGGGTTTGTGCTCCACCAATAACTGTTTAGCTTATTGCTCTAAACAACAAAAATAATAGTAGCACAAAAATTAGTGTTGCTTCTGTCATTAAAGAATAAATTTTCTTTTTTTTACTGTTGTCATTGCCACTCCAGCGCTTGTCATAATTGATCATTGGCCAGGGTAATTAGAAGTTGTTTTTATACTTTTTGTTTTGTTATGCGAACGCCTTTTTTCATAGCAGTACTAATATTTTTTGTTGTTAACAGTCCGTTTTTTGCTCCTTTTTGTGTTATTGCAGCTTCAGCATTTGACAGTCCTTTATTTAGTGCTATTGACAAATCGCCGGTTTTAATCAATCCTGATAAAAATCCTGCTCCAAAAGCATCTCCTGCACCTGTAGTCTCAACTATTTTTAAGTGTTGGCGAGGCCAAATAGTGTGAATTGATCTGCCATTAAATGCGTAAGCTGGTTTTGCAGCGTCAGTTATTACTACTATGTCAGCTCCAAGACCATGCAATACTATTAATTGTTCTTTTACATTATTTTTTTTGCTTATAAGATGTGCTTCTTGTCTATTAAGGACTAAAAGATTAGTGCGTGAAAGTATTGGTTTTAAGTATGCTTTGCCTTTTGCCGCTAAATAGTTTGAAGGATTGAAAGCAATGTTGATACCATTATTTTCTGCGTGTTTTGCTAGTTGACAAATTGTTTTATAGGTTTGTCCAATACTACTAGTAAAATAATACCAGTAAGCGTCAAGGTTTTTAATGTTAAGTTCTGTTAGTTTCAATTCTTTTGATGCCCCTTTGTAAAGTAATATTGTTCTATCGCGCATAATACTATCAAGAACTACTGCATAATCTGTCGCTGTTTTGCCTTGAGTGCCTAAAAACTTTATTTTTTCAGTTTTTAACTCGTACAATATTTTTTGTGCTTTCAAATCATTGCCAAGTTTTCCAGCGTATCCGACCTTGTGGCCAAGTCTTGAAAGTGCTACTGCAATATTGTTTGCGCTACCACCAGTATGTTCTGCTTGCTGTTCAATTAAAATTTTTGCTCCAAGAGGATAATGTAAGTAACATTTGCCATTGTGAGAATGATCTTTTTGACAAAAATTTTTTTGGTTTTCAGTGCTAATAAAAGTATCAACTGTCGCGCTGCCAAAAGTAATAATTTCAAACATAATAGTTTAAGAGAGAAGTTGGTATTTAAACTTTATCCAATACTATCTAATATATTGTGTGCGTTAGTGGAGCGCTCTAATTGTTCTATAATACTTTTTTGTTCTTTTGCCTTTGCTAAAATGCTTGTTTTGTATAATTCTTTTTGTCTGTTTGTAACACGTGCTAGTTTATCGACAAATACTAAGCCATAAGGATAACCTAGAAATGCTGGGTCGCTTGAATTAATTGCCAGAGTGTTTGCAATACTTTCAATATTTTGGCTGAAAGTTTCAATTTTGAAGATGTAATTGCTTTTTTTGTGCAATCGCGAAAAAAAGATTATTGGATTTTCTTCGATTTTAGCATTTATTTTTGCTGTTGGGTGATAATACCACGCGCTAGGCTCTTGTGATAGTATAAAAGAAGCGCTTCGGCCACTGTCAGTAAACAATGTGTTAGTTTTGCAAAAGCCCACAAGTTGAGTATTTTGCTCTTTGGCTTTTTGATGTAATTTTACAATTTTTTCTTTCTCGCCATTAAATGTTGGTTTTAGTGAGCCGTCAAGCACTAATAGTCCTCCGTTGACTTTTTCAATATTTCTTGTTGCATAATCGATTTCTGCAAATCGTCGCAGCATGTCAGCCACTGTATTAATGCTTGCTTGCTCCTGACCTTTTTTTATTGTAGAATCGTAAGAGTCAATACTAAAGGGTTGAAAACTATCATCAAATGATTGTGCGACAAATCTGGTTTTTCCATCTTCGATTTTTGTTGTTATCAAAGCAAAAAATTCCTTTTTTTCGAAAAAAACTCTTTTATCTCCAAGGTATCCCACAATACAAAGTCTTATTAGTTGAGCGCAAAAATTTGATCCTTCAATAATTGACGCGTTTCCTCCGTCGACAAAAAAAGTTTTTGTATTGCTGTTTTGGTTTTTTATTGGTTGAAAATATTTTTTATTAAATGGTACTGGAATATAATCTGGATTATTAAAAAGTATTTTTTGACCCTCAATACCAACTTGTTGTTTTGTTAACTCGGCCACTATTTTTTCAAACATGACACTAGAATTTTATTGTTATTTATGAATTTTTTCAAAAGTATAAAAGCACTAGAAAAAACGCGTAAATTGCTAAAAACATTATTCCGTGCCATCTTTTTATTTGACGCATAAAAAATACTGTCATAAATAAAAGTGTTGACAATAATAAAAAGGGTATTCCAATAGTAATCATTACGGGCTCCACTGTTAATGGTTTGAAAAGTCCTGCAACGCCAACAACCAATAAAGTGTTAAAAATATTCGATCCAACAATATTGCCAACAGCTAAAGCTTGATTTTTTTGCAGTATAGCATTAATTGTTACTGTAAGCTCTGGAAGACTAGTGCCTATTGCAATTGAGCTTACCGCCACTATTGCTTGGCTGATGCCTAAAGCTGTTGAAATGCTAGTGATAGCTTTTACCACTAGTTCTGCGCTAAAATATAATACTAGTATGCTAAGGCCAAGAGTCAAAAAATATTTTGCTTTTAGTGGTTTTAGTTCTTTGTCTTTTTCTATTTCGCGAACTTTTCTTTGATCATAATACAAATAAACAATCAATAATGATAAACTAATAATAACTTCTAATAATGAAATTTTTGTATCCAACATGAAAACACTCAATAAAAGTGCTGAACTTGCAAAGAAAAAAATATCAATAGAATAATTTTTTGATTGTACAGTCAAAGTTTTTGCAACTATTGCACTAATACCAAGTATCAATAAAATATTTGCAATGTTAGAACCGATAACAGTTCCTACTACAATGCTTGTTTGATTTCGAAGTGTTGAAACAAGACCAACTATTAATTCTGGAGTGCTAGTGCCAAGAGCCACTATTGTAAGACCTATAATGAATTGTGGCATTCTAAGAGCTTTGCCTATTTGCTTGCTTGAATCAGTAAATATCACACTACTTTTTATCAAAAAGAAAAGTCCGACAATCAAAAGAGCCAAATATAACAGTAATTCTGCCATATTACACGTTTAGGCTCATGGATATTTAAGTTTATGCCCTTGACAAAGTTTTTTAAATAATGGCTTACCTCTTGCTATTATGAGTTATGAATTACTAATTACTGAAAAGCCAAGTGCTGCACAAAAAATTGCTACAGCGCTAGCAGACACTAAACCAACCAGAAAAGGTGATAAAGGAGTCTATTATTATGAATTAAAACATAATAAAAAAAATCTTATTGTAACTTGTGCTGTTGGTCACTTGTATACTGTTGCAGAAAAGAACAAGTCAAAAGGTTGGACTTATCCTGTTTTTGAAACTGAATGGTTAGAAAGCTCAAAAGCCAATAAGGCAAGCGCTTTTACAGCAAAATATTTGAATACCATAAAAAAACTTGCAAAAAACGCTAGTTCTTTTATTGTCGCTACAGACTATGATATTGAAGGTGAAGTAATAGGTTATAACGTAATAAAATATGCTTGCAAGCAAAAAGATGCAAAAAGAATGAAGTATTCTACTTTAACAAAAGACGAGCTTATTAGTTCTTTTGAAAATGTTTCAAAACATTTAATTTGGGGTCAAGTACATGCTGGTGTGACACGCCACGAACTTGACTGGATTTATGGCATTAATCTTTCTCGTGCTCTTTCACAATCAATAAAAGCTGGTGGTGGAGGATTTAAGATTTTAAGTAGTGGTCGTGTTCAAGGACCTGCACTTAAAATAATTGTTGATAAAGAAAAAGATATTAAGGCTTTTATTCCAACTCCTTACTGGCAGATTCCTCTTGAGGGCGAAAGAGTTAAAGAAAATTTTGTTGCAATGCACCAAACTGAAAAATTTGAAGATCAAAAAATTGCAAAAAAAGTTTATGATGCTGTAAAAAATCAAAAGACTGCTGATGTTGCAAACATTAAAAAGAATCAGTTTAAACAAAATCCTCCAACACCATTTGACCTTACATCATTACAATTAGAAGCTCACAGAACTTTAGGTATTGCGCCAAAGCAAACGTTAGATATCGCGCAAAAATTGTATATTGATGGTTTAATTTCTTATCCTAGAACATCATCGCAAAAACTTCCGCAAAGCTTGGGTTTTAAAAAGATTTTAGAAAAGCTTTCAAAGCAAGCTGAGTTCAAAAAAGAAACTGCTAAACTTTTAGCGCTACCTGCACTAAAACCTAATGAAGGCAAAAAAATTGATGACGCCCACCCTGCAATTTATCCTACTGGCCAAGCAAAAAAATTAGATGGTCGTGACAATTCAATGTACGAGCTTATTGTTAGAAGGTTCTTTGCAGTATTTGGCGAGCCAGCAACTCGTGAAACAATGACTGTGACATTAGATGTTAAAAAAGAACCTTTTATTGTCAAAGGCACTAGAACTATTGATCCTGGATGGCACGAGTATTATGGTCGTTTTGTACAACAAAAAGATGAAGAATTGCCAGGTTTTGTTGAAGGTGAAAGTGTTACTGTTAACAAAATTTCTTTTGATAAAAAAATGACTAAGCCACCGAACCGTTATACTGCGGCTTCAATTATCAAAGAATTAGAGAAAAGAAATCTTGGAACAAAAGCCACAAGAGCTCAAATTGTAGAAAATTTATATGATAGAGGTTATGTAAATGATAAGTCTATTGAAGCTACAGAACTCGGAATTAAAACTTATGATATTTTAGTAAAATATAGTCCAGAAATACTTGATGAAAAACTAACAAGACATTTTGAAGATGAAATGGAACTTATAAAAAAAGAAAAATCAACTCCTACAAAAGTTCTTGATCACGCAAAAGAAGTTCTGACCAAAGTATTGAAAGATTTTAAGGCTAAAGAAAAAGAAATTGGCAAAGAATTAGCCGCCGCTAATAAAGAAACTATTAATGAAGCCACTAATCTTGGAAAGTGCCCAGAGTGCAAAAAAGGTGATTTGCAAATTAGAAGAGGAAAATTTGGAAATTTTGTTGCTTGCAACAAATACCCTGATTGTAAAACAACTTATGGTTTGCCTGGTGGCGCAAAGTTTAGACCTGCAAAGAAAATGTGTGAGGAGTGCAGTCTTCCAATGATTGTTGCTATGAGAGCTAGAAAAAAACCAATGGAGCTTTGTATTAATCCTAAGTGTCCTTCTAGAGAGCCTACTGATCCTGAAGTTTTAAAAGAAGAACGAGAGCTAGAAAAAAAGATTGTTGAAAAAGAATGTCCAAAGTGTGGTGAGCCATTAATTGTTAGAAGCAGTTTGTATGGTAAATTTTTAGGTTGTAGTAAATTTCCAAAATGTCGCCATACTGAACGATTGCAGGATGGCCCTCTAAAAGAGGACTTTAAAAAGAAATAGGTATTCTCGAGAAAAGCTTAATATATAGTTAAAAATTTTCTTATTGATGAAAAAATTATTAGTTTTGCTACTATTGGTTTGTTTTTTTGCTTTTGATGTTTTTGCAATTCATAATACTATTCCTTTACTTGCAGTAAGCCAACAAAATGGCAATCTTAGTGGTAGTGTTGCAAGTCTCACATTAGAGGTTGTGCCTGGCAGTGGCAGGGTGTTTATTGACACTTTTCCACTTTCAAAAATTGACACTCAAATCACTACTCGTTTTGCAAAAGAAATAGCTTGTGAGCTAACTTCAAAAAATTGTGATAGGCTAGATTTTATTTATACTCTAAGAGCTAATAGTGCTATTGTTGGAGGTCCTAGTGCTGGCGCTGCAACAACTGTATTAACAACTGCTTTGCTAGAAGATTTGGTTGTGAGCCATGATGTTGCAATCACTGGAACTATAAACTCAGGAGGTCTTATTGGTGTTGTTAGCGGTTTAGAAGAAAAGATTGATGCTGCAGCAAATGCTGGTTTGAAAGTTGTTTTAGTGCCAACAACTACTGTTAAAAAAATTGATAATTCTACTGTTGACTTAGTAGCTTATGGAATATTGCAAGGCGTCAAAGTTATCAAAGTTGAAACTATTGAAGAGGCATTATATTATATTACTGGGAAAAATTTTTCAAAATCTGTAAATGTTACTGTTAGCGAGCGTTATAATACTATCATGAAGGGTTTAGCTGGACAATTGTGTAATAGAACAAAATTATTGTTAATTGAAAATGTTGAAAATCTTACTGGCAATGATACTAACAATACCAATATTATTGTTGTAGAAAGTGCTAAAGAACTTTATGATAAGGGTGTTGTGCAGTATGAATTAAATAATTTTTATTCTAGTGCAAGTTTTTGTTTTGGTGCTAACACTAGATTTGCGCAAGTAAATATTAGTTTGCAAAACTTTAGTGTAGAACAAAAAAATGAGTATGTTAACGAGTTGCATGATAAAATAAAATTTTTTAATGATCAAATAAGTAATCGTCCAATTGAGACTATTGCTGACTTGCAAGCTTTTATGATTACAAAAGAACGATTATTGCAGGCTGAAAGCACTCTTAAAGATGAGTTTGATTCAGAAATCGTTAATCCTATTAATTTAGCTTATGCTACTGAAAGGTATTATTCTGCCCTTAGTTGGAGTAGTTTTTTTGGTAGTGGTCATCAAAAGATTAATATTGACCCTGTTAGTCTTGAGTTGTCTTGTCGTAATAAAATTGGCGAGGCTGAACAGCGACTACAATATTTACAATTGTTACTTCCTAACATGTTGCAATCTACAAGAGATGAAATTGATTATGCTTATGCTGATTTAAGGCGTGATGATTTTGCTTTGTGTTTGTTTAAGGCGTCTAAAGCTAAAGCAGAAGTTGATGTTGTTTTAGGATCTCAAGGTAATGTTAGCGAACTTGCAAAGCGTAAAATTGCTGCTGCTGCAAAAGTTATTGCAAGAGAGCAAGAAAAAGGTTTGTTTCCAATTGTTGGCTTTAGTTATTTTGAATATGCTAATACTTTAGTTGATACTGATCCTAGTTCTGCTCTTTTGTATGCTGAATATTCTTTGGAACTTAGCGATATGAGTCATTATTTTAAAAAAAGAAATTCAACATTAACTAGAATTGTTGATGTTGAATTGTTGAAGGTTTTTGTTGCAGGACTTTTTTTTGGTGCTCTGTTTATGTTGATTATTAGAAAATCAAAAAATGTTTCTAGTTCTAAAAAACTATCTAAAAAAAGAAAGTGATTGTGATTAAAACCCTGGCAAGAACCGCCCATCAAAAGCGTTGATGTTAGGTTCTTGCTGGGGAAAAAGAGGTGACAGTGAAAACTGTTTTGACTACTCCAAAATAGTATTAACTCATATATAAACTTTTCGTTATTTAAGCATTCTACAGTAGTAACAAAATATAGTTTCTAGTATATATTTTTAAATAAAACATCAACCTTTATACCAACTATGAAATGTAAAAAATGCAATCGACACACAACAGTAAAACTTTCACACGCAACATTTTGCACTAGTTGCTTTAACAAAATAATAGAAAGCAGAACACGAAAAACAATACGATTAAACAAACTAATAAACAAAAGAAAAAATATAGTTTATTACGATGACAGTAAAAAAGCAAAAGTATTACTTTATATTTTAGAAAAGACTTTCAAAAATCAACCCTTCATCTTTAAAAAAACCAATAAATTAACAAAAGGCGTTTTACTCGCGTGGTCAACAGATGATGAAAACAAATATTTTTTAGAACAATTAACAACAAAAAATAAGTACAAACTACTGGGCCATAACCATTACAAAAAACCACTATTAAATATTACAGACCAAGAACTACTCGCATACGCCAAAATTAAAAATATCACAGCAAAAAAAACAAAAAAAGAGTCAACCGCGCAAGAAAAATTTTTAGATTTTGTAGAAGCAAAACATCCAGGATCAAAATTCGCACTTCTAAATAGTACAAAAAAATTAAAAGCTATACTAAAATGAAAAAAATACTTTTTATGCTTTTATTAACATTAACTTTTTATGGTTGTACACAACAAAATGTTATAATACAAAAATCAATTCCTGTTGAAATTGGCCCTCCAATAAAAACTTATTTTTGTCCGCGAGACAATTGTTCAGCACAATTAATAAATTTAATAGAAAAGTCTAGTCGCGTTGACTGCGCGTTTTATGATTTAAACATACCAAAACTAATTGACGCTCTAGAAAACGCTAACGCTCGAATCATAGTAGATAACAGAAACACAGAAGATATACAAACTCTAAACTATAAAACTGACAAGTCAAGCGCCCTAATGCATAACAAATTTTGCATCTTAGATGAAGTTGTCTGGACTGGGTCTTTCAATCCAACAATCAATGGTGACACAAAAAACAATAATAATGTGATAGTTATTGATAGTCCAACTCTTGCAATGAACTATCGAGAAGAATTCAGCGAGATGTGGTCTGACAATTGGTACAATGGTGGACGGCAAGTGCGCACAAAAACAATAAAGTATAACAATGCAACGATTGTTAATTTATTCTGTCCTGAAGATGATTGCACGCCAACAATTTATCAACTACTAAAAAATGCCAAGCACAGCATTTACTGGATGATATTCTCATTTACTGATGACTCAATAGGCAGTTTAATCTATTACAAAAATGTAACAAAAAAAGGAGTTTTTGACTCTCAACAAGCAGGTAGTCAATACTCAGAATATCAAAAACTGAAAGAATTCTCAATCAAAGACACAAACAAGGGTTTAATGCATCATAAAGTGTTTATTATTGACGAAAAAACTATTGTTACTGGAAGTTACAATCCGACAAAAAATGCAAATGAAAGAAATGATGAAAACATACTAATAATTCATGATACAAACATTGTAAAAGAGTATTTAGAAGAATTTAACACCTTATTCTCGTAAAACTTATAAACCAGCAACAACCTTTTCTTATCATGAAAAAAAGAGGTCAAACAGCAATGGAATACTTAATAATTGTTGGTTTCATGCTAGCAATCACTATTCCAATGATAATAATAAGCTATGATAGTTCTTCAGACACTCGTGACACTATTAACATAAACCAAGCGCGTAAAGTAGCTAAAAAAATTGTAGACAATGCAGAAGCAGTATATTACTTAGGAGAACCCTCTCGTACAACATTAGATGTTTATTTTCCAACAAATATTGATAGCATACTTATCACTAATAAAGAAGTTAATCTAAGAGTTATAATAAAAGGCGGAAGATTTGTTGATGTCAGCGAGAACACCGCAATAAATCTCACTGGATCAATTAATGAAAGTTTTGGTCGCAAAACAATTCTTGTAGAATCAAAAGGCAGCTATGTTAATATCACACAGTGTAGCTCTAGCACAACATGCTAAAAAAAACAAAATTAAAAAAAGAGGGACAAGTAGCTTTCGAGTTTTTAATACTAGTAAGTTTTTTGTTTATTATGTTCACACTGTTTGTTTACGCAATATCAGCAAATATGTCACGCCAAAATGATGTTGAAGAATATCTTGGAATGAAAGATTACGCTTTTACAGTGCAACAAGAAATTCGAAATGCTGCATTCTCACTTGAAGGCTATCAAAGAACATTTCACATACCAGAAAAAATAGGTCAAGAAAATTATAGTATAAATATCACAGGTGATGAAGTATATTTAGAACTTGAAACCTACGCTAACACATACACTGTATACATTCCAAGAGTTAATGGCACAATACAAAAAGGTTGGAATACAATACGAAAAGAAAACGGAAGCATTTATTTGAATATTTAAAATGTTTAAAAGAAAAAAATCACAAGTATGGTATATTGATTTTGTAATAGCATTAGTAATTTTTAGTATTATGTTCATAACATACTTTATTTTTTTAGAGTCAGTAGCACAAGAAAAAGATATACTGATGCTTGAATTGTTAAATGATGGAAAAGTCATTAGCAATCAATTAATGAGTGCGGGACACCCAACAAACTGGACAAATGATAGTGTGCTAGTGCCAGGGCTGACTAATGGCAACATGCGAATTAACGAAACAAAACTATTTAGATTTTTTAATATGAGTTATAATCAAACACGTGAAGCGTTAAGAACACAATACCATTATTATATTATTTTAAAAAATCGCAATGGGACAGTAATGTCAATTAATGGTATGTGCGGTCTTGGAAATCCATTAATAATCAATGAGTCAGGCAATGAAATAAAACTATCGTATGTATATCACGATCAATCAGGAACTGAATTATTAGATAACATGCAAGACTTAGCATTAAGCCTTAATGTCACACTGGACATTTTCGAGTGGAAGAATGGCGATGACAGTTTTAAAAACTTTTTAGCAAATAATATGAGCGCTTATGATCATGTTGTTTTTGAACATCCAAAAAAAGCTTTTAGTGAAAAAACAGCTTTTGAAGGTAATATTAGCGAGTTCAATGGAACAGTATTCTTATCAGGAGAATTAGGTTCTGATGGAACAATACTAAATGTTGATCACACAGGAGCTAGTTGTAATGCTATAGATGTTAAAAATGTTACAGTAATAAAAAGAGATCCACTGTTAGATTTATCCATTGGCGATATTCTTGACCCTCAAAATAATTGCAACTATATCGAAGGCGCGAGCGAAGTAATAGCAGAATATAAAAGGTTTAAGCTTGGAAGTCCTTTACCCAGCAAGCCAGCAATAGTAAAATGGCCTTATGGCAACGCAGATGTGTATTACTTTACTCATTTTGAAGCAGAGTATTTAGGCGATGAAAACCTTTACCAGCAACTTGTTCAAGATGGAATAGAACAATACGTAAATGATTGCACAGTAAGATTGAAAGTTGATACTAGTCCAACAAACAATCTTGTAAGAATTAATCGTTTTTTAATTTATAAATCGCAAATTATCAATATGGGGTTATACATATGGATATAAAAAAACAAAAAAAAGGAGTTGTATTCGTACCGGACGCCCTAATGGGCGCTGCAATAATAATAGCTACAATGATACTGCTCTCAACAATTTATGTTGATGACCCACCACCATCACAAGTTTACAACGTTGCATATGACATAATTAATGTTTTTTCATCAATGCGAGTTGGTGAAGTTACAGATGAATACTCTCAAGAATTAATAACTAATGGCACAATACCTAGCGCCAACCTAGAAAAAACTATTATTGAACAATTAACGATTTTTTGGCTTGATAATGAAGACGATTACGCAGAAAATTTTGCAATGAACCAATTAGATAAAATAATACCTGAAATATACAATGTTGGAGTGTATATTGAAAGTGAAAAAATTTATGAGTCTAATAATATAGTCAGCAATCAAACATTAGTAGTTGCAAAACAACCAGTATCTATTATAACAACAGAACCTAGCACAGGACTTACGAAAATGGAGGGCCCTTTTATGGCAGAAGTTAGGGTATACCAGTAAATTGAATAAAAAAGCAGTTTTTTTCACACTAATCGCAATTTTTATGGCATCATACTTAGTTTTTTCACTAAAGGCCTACTCTGTCTATTCTAATGCTGAATCAGCAAGAGTTATCAACATCAAAGTTGTTAGCACAGATACTTTTATCAGATTTTTTGAACGTGACATAAGTTATGGAGGCCAAGTAGCATTACATCGAGCAGTAGAGACATTAATTATTGAAATAGACCAAAATGGTTATTTATCGGCTTCAACAGCAGAAGGTTTGCTTGCTGAATTAATAGAATATGGAACTTTGAGTAGTACTCCAAAAATTTTAATGGAAAACCACACAATTGTCAATTGGGTTGACAAGCTAAAAATTAACTCTGAAAACATGAACATTAATTTAGCTTATGATATTGTTTCAGTAAAAGTCAACCAAAGCAATCCATGGTATTTAGATTTACACTTACACTTAAAACTCAATGTTAGCGATTATGAAAACACTTCAAAATGGATTAAAGACTACACAATTTTAACACAATTACCAGTAAATGGCCTAAAAGATCCATTTTACGTTGAAGAAACAAACGGAGCAATCAATCAAACAATACAACAAAGTATTTCAGAAGGTGATTATGGCAATACAACAGATCACAGCCCATTTTTGACGCACTTAGAAGATGGAAGATATGCTATTTTTGATGACGCGCCAAGCTATATTCAAAGACTTGAAGGCGATTTTACAACCGGCAGCGATTATGGTATTGAAAGCATCATTAACAAATCACGATTGTCTGACACGGGCTCAACAATAAGCAATGTTGACTACTTGTACTGGCCGTCAACTGCTACAAATGCAGTAACAATAAAAACTGGCGGATCCTGTGATATTTTTCCATCATGGTTATTTTTAGATACTGATCAAACAAACACATCAGGTGTTAATCACAAACAAAAATATAATGTGGTTGACTGTTAATAGAAAGGTTTTTATACCAATCAAATAGTAATTTTATTGAGGAAGAGGTCATGGTAGAAGATTTAATACAGACAGGTGTAGATAAACTAGTTAATTTAATCGCTGAAAAAAAACGTATTAGTGTAGATGAAGCTGCAAAAATTCTTAATGTTTCAAAAGTTGTTATAGAAGAATGGGCTGATTTTTTAGAAGAAGAAGGCGTCATAAGCATAGAGTACAAGTTCACAACAACTTATTTGGTAGAGCGCAAACTATCAAAAAAAGAAGTTGAGACTAAAGCTAAAGAGTTCGAAAGCAAAGGTGAAGGTTTTGTTCGAAAAGTTGAGTCATCAATCTCAGGAATTGACAAAAATACTGAGTGGGTTGAACAAATAAAAAACGAATTTGCAAACTTAAAAGGAGAAATTGGTGACGAATTATTAGCTGTTCAAGACGATCTAAAACAATTAGAAAAGTATGAAGATCTCAAAAAAAATATTGATTCTCAAATGCAAGAACAACACGAGCTTTTTCGAGAGCAATTAGAAGAAATGCACTCAGAGTTTAACAAAGAACAAGAACGATACTCAGAATTATTGCATAGTATTGGAGCTCAAGAAAAGTTTTTAGATGACAAAAAAAAATATTTTGATAACTTACGCGATTACGAAGATCGCTTAAAAGACAAGATTGGAGAATTAACAGGATCACTACAAGAAATAAAAAATAAAATTGTAGGTGAAGAAGAAGAAATCAGTGACAGCGAAAAAAACTTATATGCCTTGCACACTAAATCTCAAGATATAAAAAAACGTTTAGAAAAAGAAGCAGAAAAATTTGCTGATTTGAGCAAACAATCAGAAAAACACGAGAGAAAAATTTTAGAATTACAAGATCAAACACTCAAAAAAGTTGCTGAGCGAGAAAAAGTCATTGAAGAAAATGTTGGCAAAGGAAAAGAAATGGAAGAAAAGTTCAAAAAGTTTTTTGCAAGAAAAGCACAAATTGATGACTTAGTAAAAAAATTAGAGTCTGACAAAAACGAAATGAAACAAGAACTTATTGAAATCATAAGAAAAGCAACAGCTTATGATATTACTATGAAGTCAACTAATGCAAAAAAATACATTGGTGAATTAGAAAAGAAATTTCGAGAAATTGAAAAACGCAAAGAAACTTTTGAAAAACAAATACAACAATTCAAGCAAACAGTACTAGCAGCTTAAGGTGATTATCATGACAAAAAAAGAGGCAGAAAGACCAAAAAAAAGAGTAGAACAAAGCACTCCAACACAAAAAGTGGCTCCTACACAAGTAACAAAACCACTTGTTGAAAAACCAAAAGAGCAAGAAGTAATCTTAGAGTATTCTTACAAGTCCAAAAACATGCCTATCAATATTAGAATTTATAAAACTGAAGGCGAATTCATACCAATCTACGAAGTTAGCATTGCAACCATCAGTAGGACTACAGAAATTATTTTAGAAAAAATTCGCCAAGAATTAATCAAGCAAGTCCGCTTAGGAATGGTTGACTTGACAGATACAAAAAAAGCAGGTCTTGTAGAAGAACGATTTTCTGACACTATAGGAGACTTGATTAACAGATACTTTCCAGATATTGACGATCAACACAAAGGATTTTTGACAACTTATTTAATTCAAAGAGCTCTTGGAATGGGAAGAATTGAAATTTTGATGGATGACAAACAATTAGAAGAAGTCGCCATAAACTCTTCTGATGAACCAGTATGGGTTTATCACCAGAAAACTGGTTGGTTAAAAACAAACATTACAGTCGAAGACGAAGATCAAACACGCCATTATGCAACAATGATTGGTCGAAAAGTTGGAAGACAAATAAGTATTTTAGATCCACTTTTAGACGCGCATTTGAATGAAGGCGACCGTGTCAACGCCACGCTAATGCCTATTAGCACTTTTGGAAATAGTATAACACTGCGTAAATTTTCTCGTGATCCATGGACTATAACTTCATTTTTGAAGTTTAAAACGTTAAGCATTGAAGCAGCAGCTCTTATTTGGACTGCAATACAGTACGAGCTTTCAGCACTAGTTGTTGGCGGAACAGCTAGCGGCAAAACATCTATGCTTAATGTTGTCAGCAACTTTTTTCCACCAACACAACGTGTTATTTCGATTGAAGATACTCGTGAGATTCGACTGCCAAAATATCAACACTGGCTTGCTATGAGCACGAGAACAGCCAATGCTGAAGGTCGCGGCGAGGTTAGCATGCTTGATTTACTAGTCAACTCTCTAAGACAACGTCCTGACAGAATAATAGTAGGAGAAGTTAGACGAAAGCGTGAAGCTGAAACATTGTTCGAAGCTATTCATACAGGTCACTCAGTATACGCAACATTTCACGCAAACACTGCAGAAGAAGCTGTTACAAGACTTACAAACCCCCCTATTGAAGTACCAAAAATCATGCTGCCAGCGATATCAATGCTATTAGTACAATATCGTAATAGGCGCACTGGAATGCGTCGAACATTTCAGTTGGCAGAAGTATTGCCTGATGGCAACAGCAATGTGATTTTACAATATGATGCTAAAAGAGATAACATGCTGGCAGCCAACAAGTCAAAAGCCTTGATGGATACTCTAGAATTATTTACTGGGCACACACAAAAAGAATTAAACAGTGAACTAAAAGAAAAAGTTCAACTATTAAAAATAATGGTCCAAAAAAACATTGAAGGAATTGATGATGTTGGACTTGTAATGGCTCACTATTATACTAATAAAGAAAAACTGTTCAAAGAACTAAAAACAAACAAGTTCAAAATAGGTGATTAAATATTGTTTCAAGAACTTTCATCAGACGTTTTAGTAAACAATTCGACCAGCTACCACTAAAACTACAACAAGCAGGAATGCCTGACACTGTTGAAGATTTTGTAAAAAAAATATTTGTCACAAGCTTTTACTTTGCTATAGGACTGGCTTTTTTTTTACTGATGATTTTTTTAAGAGTATCTGAAGGAGCAATCTCTCTAACTTTTTTGTTGTTCATGCTTTTTTTGCTTCCAATACTAGTATTAATAATTTTTACTTACTTATTAAAAATTCCTGATGCTAGAATAATAAAAGCGCAAAAAAATGTTGGTCGAGAAATTGTTTTTGCAACAAGATTTTTGTTAATTGAAATAGAAAGTGGTGTGGCACTATATAATGCTATGACCAATATTTCAAAAAATTATGAGCAAGTAGGAAAGTATTTTAGCGATCTCATAAATAAAGTAGACCTTGGAACAAAAATGGAAGACGCCCTATCTGAAGCAGTAGAATTAGCGCCTTCTGAAGATTTAAAAAAAATTTTTTGGCAGATAATGAACTCTTTAAGCACGGGAGCTGATATTACACATTCATTAAAAGCTATTATTGCACAAATTGTTCGAGAACAACAAATTGCTGTTAAAGAATATTCAAGAAAACTAAATCCGCTAGCCATGTTCTATATGATGATGGCAGTCATAGTACCTTCATTGGGCGTTACTATGATGGTTATACTGGCAACTTTTATGGGAATACAATTAAATCTTGTAACTTTATTATCAATAGCCCTTTTTATAGGGTTAATTCAAATGATGTTTATTGCAATGGTAAAAGGCAATAGACCAGCGGTTGACATGTAAAAAAATGACACCTCCAATACTTGAAGAAATACCGGATGATCCGATTGCACAAAAGTATAAACCGAAAAAAGAATCTAAAAGCAAAAGGTCTCTAAAAGAAAAGTTTAAGTCTTTGGTTTTGAAAAAAAAGAAGTCTGCTAGTGCAACTGCCAAGTCAGATTCTCAAAGCACTGACGAAAGATCTTCTGTTAAAGAAAAAAAGCTTGGCTTGCAAGAAAAATTTTCACAATTTCAAGCTAAAAAGAAAAAGAAAAAACTCTCACCATTACAATTACGTCATAAAAGACGTCATCGTCTTACAATGGCAGGTTATGAAAATCTCGATCTTAAAAAAGTCAACAAAATAATATTTCAACTAGCAATAGGTATTAACTTGATAGTTACAGGTTATATTCTATATTTGCTTGCGAAAACTCAAAGTTCCTTGTTTAAAGCTATCGGTATAACTTTTTTACTTTGGACTATTGGTTTTGGCGTTAGTATAGTACTAGCATGGCTTGCTTTTAGAACCTATATAAATTATAAAATTTTTATGCGAAAACTAGAATTAGAAAAAGTCTTACCTGACTATTTAGAATTAACATCACTTAATATCAAAGCAGGAATGCCAATTGACAGAGCACTTTGGTATTCTGTAAGACCTCGATTTGGAGTGCTTGCAAAAGAAATAGAAGTAGTAGCTAAAAAAACATTAACCGGACATGACCTTGACAAGTCACTGATTGCTTTTGCCAATAAATTTGATTCTGACACACTAAAAAGAGCAGTTAACCTAATAAATGAAGGTATGAAAGCTGGCGGAGAAGTTGGCGATTTACTAAACAAAATTGCTCTGAACATTCATGAAAGTGAGATCATGAAAAAAGAAATGGCCGCCTCAGTAATGACTTACGTGATTTTTATTACTTTTGCAGCAATTGTCGCATCACCTTTTTTAATGGCTCTAGCAAACCAACTGCTTGCAGTCGTTACAGGATTAGCATCAAATATTGATTTGCCAAGCGGTGGAGCTGTAGGAATAGCTTTTAGTTTAAGTGAAGACAGTATTAAACTATCAGATTTTAGAATATTTTCGTATGTCAGTCTGACAATAACTGCTTTTTTTTCAGGAATGATAATAAGTATCATCCGTCGAGGTAATGCTAAGGAAGGCATTAGACAACTGCCAGTTTATATAGCAGTAGCACTGACAATATTTTGGATAGCATCAAAAGTTTTGTCAAATGCTCTTGGAGGAATACTACTACAATGAAACCGTTGTTTAAAGATAAAAAAGGACAAGCAGCAATGGAATTTATGATGACCTATGGTTGGGCAATACTAGCTTTACTTACTAGTGTAGGAGTGTTAGCTTACCTAGGAGTTTTAGATCCCGCGCGTTACATGAATCCAACATGTGTTATGGAAGCAGGCATTGGATGTGTTGACTTTGATATTAACAGTGAAAAAGCACAGTTTTTTTTAGTAAATAACATTGGCCAAGATCTCACAATTATCTCTATAAATTTTAGTGATTGTGGAGCAACTTACAATTACAAATTTCCACTTTATGACGAACATATATTTATCATAGATTGTGTTATCCCAAAAGATAAGTTCAAAGAAGAAGTTTTTGTTCGCTATATTAGTGTACAAGGATTATTAAAGGTTCACACGGGCGAGATAAAAGCTTTTATTCACTAAAAAACCGTTAAGTTTAAATAGGAGAGACGATAATTTGTATACTAATAACTCATGATTAAACTCATAATATCGAGGTGATAGTAAGATGTTTACAAAAAGAGCACAAGCAGCAATGGAATTTCTGATGACCTATGGTTGGGCCATACTAGTCGTTTTAGCTGCTATCGGAGCACTTGCATACTTTGGTGTGTTAAGCCCTGACAGATTCCTGCCAGAAAAGTGCACTATGCCAAGCGGCCTAGCATGTCTGGATTTTACCTATAATGACATATCAGGCACTAACGCTGACAACTTTACTCTAGTGCTTAAAAATTCTATGGGTATTGACTTAACAGGTGTTAATATTACAATGAATGGTACTGGCTGTAATGTTTTGGGAATTCCTGTAGGCTCAGCTGCAATTAATGGAGATGATTCACTAGTTGATAGCGAGCAAGACCTTTACGACTTTAATTGTGGACCTACTTCAGGAAAGTTCAAAGGTGTTGTTACTGTAACTTATACCAATGCTCAAAGTGGTTTGAGAAAAACTGCTACTGGTGAAATAATCGCTAAAGTTACCAACACATAAGCACAACAATTTTTGTTTTTTTTTCAAAAAACAAAGTTTTTTGGAAATGCTCAAAATACAATTGTATTTTGACATTTTTCAATACTTTTTTATACAACTAATTCTAACTCTTTTTTATGACTCGAAAACCAATAGTTGCTGGAAGTTTTTACCCAGAAGATTTTAATGAGCTTGACAAAGCCATTAATAATTCTTTTACACAGGAGCTTGGCCCTGGAGAATTGCCAGGCAAACGAACTAACAAAAAATTAAAAGCAATAATAGTGCCACATGCGGGCATAACTTATAGCGGTATGTGCGCTGCATGGGCTTATAAAGAGCTTGGAGAGAGTGTTTTTGCAAAAACTTACATTTTACTAGGCCCTAATCACTCTGGTATTGATGGTGGAGTATTGCTTGATGATTTTATGACACCTTTTGGTATTGTAAAAACTGATAAGTCACTAGCACAAAAACTAATCGCGAATGGATTGCAAGAGAGCAAAAAGTCTCATGATAGCGAGCACTCAATTGAAGTTCAACTGCCTTTTTTGCAGTTTGTAAGTCGTGATAATTTGTCAAATCTTCAAATAATTGCTATTACTATCAGTGAAGATTATTCAAAAGCTGCTCAAGTGATTAAAAAAACATTAGAACAAACAGGCAAAGCTGATGATGTTATTTTTATTGTTAGCAGCGATTTTACACATTATGGTCAAAGCTATAATTATATTCCTTTCGTCTATAACATAGATGAAGAACTTGACCGACTTGATGGCAAAGCCTTTGAACTGATTAAAAAATTTGATATTACAGGTTTTGATGATTTTCTAAAAGACACAAAAGCAACAATTTGCGGAGCTTATGCTATTAAAACTTTGATGCAATTAGTAGATGGCAAAGTTGAATTATTGTGTTATTATCGTTCAAGCAAACTGACAAAAGATCAAAAAAATAGTGTTAGTTACGCAAGTTTTACAATAAGTTAAGAACGATTTTTTTCTTTTTCTAATTCTGCATCAATTACTGATTGGTCCCATCCAGCAGACAATAACTCTTTTTTTATTTTAATGTCTGGAACTTTTGATGCTAGTTCTTCATCAATAAAAGAGTCTAACATTACAATATTTTCTTTTTTATAATTGTTGATTGTTTGTTCTATCACGTTAATCATTTCATAACGATTATTAGACATTTTTCCTGCTAAAACATCATTTTCAAAAGTTTGGCGTACCCAATTTCGAAAGTCATTGCCTTTTCTATTAACATGAGCTTCAAAAGTATCATCACCAATAGTTTTTAAAGCTTTTACCAGCTCAAAAACGCTTTTAATTGTCACACCATCTTTTAAGTTTAAGTATTGTTCTTTTTCAACTTTAGAAAATAAACGCTCGGCAACAGGGTTTATTATGATAATTGTTCTCTTGCTATACAGTAGTACTGCAAGTGATATTGAAAGAATTATTGCAAGTGCTACGAAACTTGTTTTTAAAATGTTAAATTCTGAAATATTGGATGTTTGATTGGCTACTTCTACGTCACTTACCACTATGTCTTGTTGCGATTGATCTTTAGATTCTTGAGTGTTTTGATCAACTATTTCTTGATTATCAATAGATTCTTGAACTGTTATTGGTTCTTGATTTGTTCCTATTGCAAAATAACCTTGATTGTTTATTGTTGTTTTATAATACCAGTATAGTTGATCTGCTCCAATACTGACAATATCAAGCTCTTGCCAGCCAATATTAAACTCAAAAAATTTTATTTGTTTTGCTTCAAAATTATTTTGTGTTAACCAGTCTTTTGTAACTCTAAACTCTACAGTTTGAACTGTTATAAAATCAGTTGTGAAAGTTGTCAATAATTCAAAATACTGATAAGTGCCTAGTAGAGTTGTTGTTGAAGGTGGCGGCTCTTCAAAGCGTTTTAGTACTGCTTGTGATGTTGTCAAATCCATTTGCAAGTTAGTGTAATATTTTGTTATTGCAAAATTCTTGTTTGAAACACTAAACACTGCTGTTTGGCCTGCTTTTAGTTCACTCCAAGAATGTCGTATGACATTTTGATTTTCAAGACTACAAACTACTACTATATTAAGTATTAATAGAGCTATTATTATGCTTTTTAAAGCATTAATTTTTGATTTATTACCTCTTTTCACACTAAATTAAGGTGTTTGTTCTTATTTAAAAGTGTTGGCTAAAAACGTTTTATTTTATAGCTCTTCTGAGCTAATATAACCGTGCTCTAAGCCTATTTGTTTTAGAACTCCTAAGTTATGCTTGTTATGCTTATTTTTTGGCTTATAATGTTTTTGTGCTTTTTTAGTTGTTTTTAGTTCTATTACTGGCTCAACAATTTGAGCGTGTGTAGTTATTAATGCTAGTTCTTCGCGTGACGCTAAAGTATTAATTTTTCTTTTTATGTGCTCTATTTCAACGTGTAAACGATTCTTTTGTTCTATTAAGTCATGCAGACTATTTTTTGAATGTATTTTTTTTGTTATTTGATTAAGTTTTTTTTCAAAAATGAAAATATGTTTTTCTAGTTTTTTACCTTGCTCTAAGCTTTGTTTTATTGCTGATAGTTCTTTTTTTAATAGTCGAGTATCAATTGTTTCTTTAGAAATATTTTGCTCTTTTTTTAGATTGTTTTCCAAACCTATGATTTTGTCATGCAAGTAACCAATACTTTTTTTCAGATTGTTGTTTTTTGAATGTTTTTTATTGATTGTTAGTAATTGATTGTTTGATTGTTCTAGTTTATTGTTTAGACTGCTAATGTTTTGTTCATTGATTTTTTTATGATCTAAAAATAGATCTCGAAGTTCATCAATTGTTTTTTGTTGTGTTTTAATTTTTTGTTCTATTGGATTTAAAGAAGGCTGCTTTATTTTTCTAATAAATTTTGTTAGTTCACTATTTTGTTTTGTTATAGAATTCAAGCCTAGTTTTATGCTTGTGAAATCTTTTTTTAATTGACCGTTAAAAGTATTATTTTGTTGTTGTTTTGTGATTAGTTCTTGTTGTTTTGATAATTGATTCATATCTTTTTTTATTTTAGAAAATGCTTCTCGCAGTGCCAGGTCTAATTGTTCTAAATTCATTTTGTTTCACCAAAGAAAAAAAAGGTAATATAAAAAAGAAGGGGGTTTAAAAAAACGGCTTTTGTTGTTGCACTAAAACCAATTAATAAAAAAATAAATTAATTGGTTTAGTAATAGGTTTGTCCTAGGTCTTTTTGCTCTTCATCGCCCTCTTTTGAGCGCATTTTTCTAAAGCCAATTATTAGACCTAACACGACAAGCAATACTACTAATACTACTAGTCCTACTTCTAAGCCGGTTTTTAAGTTGTCAAACGTTGAGCTTTGTGCTTTTGCAACATTTGCGCTTAGTACAAACTGTTCAGATTTCTCACCTGCGTTTACTGTGATTGCAAACATGTGAGTTCCCATTGCAGCTTCTTTGTTTGGTGTAACAAAAACGTACAATTGTTCTGTTTGTCCTGATTGCAAGACTGTTGCACTGTAAGGGTTAATGCTCACTGTTGCCCATTCATCTGCTCCTGTAACTTCTATGCTGTACTGTTCTGATGTACTGCCAGCGTTAGTGATTGTTACTGGATAAACTGCTCCCACTCCAATATTTGCTTCTTGGCTTGCAGGTCCAACTGTAACTAATGATTTTTGTGCGTCTTCACTAGTTGTTGGTGCAGTTGTGCTTGCTGGGCATTGGTCATTTTCTACAACGTCAATTGCGAATACTTCTGTTGTTTCTTCATACTTGTCGTATTCTACTGTTACTTCAACGTCGTATGTTCCCTCAGTTGCACAGGTTGGAATTCTAAAATAGATTTCCTCGCTTGTGATTTCATCGTCTGACTCGATTTCGTCAATGTAGTCGCTTCCTGAAATTGCTAATTCTGGAATGTTGACTGTAATTTTGACTCCTTCTTCATCATCTTCTCCCATGTTTTCTACTCGAACTAGTGTTAGCAAAGCGTGACCTGCTGTTACTGTTCTTGATGGGTTAAAGGTGACGTCATTGATTGCTAGTAAGTTGTCAATTTCGTCTACTGCGATGTCGTATGTTTGAGTTATTTCATCGCCGTCTCTGTCTGATATATAGATTCTTAGTTGGTATTCGTCGGTTTCTACGTCTTCTGGCAGATTGAATTCTAAGAATTTTCTGTAGCTTCTGTTTGCTACCATGTCAAACGTTCTTGTAACGTCTGATAGTCGTTCTCTGCTGTTGTATTTGTTTGCTTTGATGACTGCTTCTATTTCAATGTCATCAAGGTCTACTAGACTTGAAATTTTTACTTCAATTTCAAGTGATTGTCCGCGTTCAATGTTTTCGTCATTGACTGCGTTTGGGTCTAGCGCGTCATCGTTTAATTCTACTTTTTCGATAACTACAGGCAATGCTGTTGCTAGACTTGATGCTAGAATTGCAACAATTAATAGTGCAACAATGCTTATTAATTTCTTTGTCATTTTTCTTAAACCCCCAATGGTTTTTTTTGTAAGATTGTTATCCTCTTGTAAAAGCAAGTTATATATAAACATTTCGCTTTATTTAGTATTCTTGAGTAGTTAATATTTTTCTCTATTCTCGAGTTGTAAGCGCCTAAATTATTGTTATAAAACGATGCTTTACGCGCCTTAGGGTACCATCCGAAATAACTATTCGAATTTCATAATTACCGGTTTTTGCATCGCGCGGGATGTTTAGAACCGCTCTCTTATTAAGAGTTTTGCCTTCATCAACATCAAAGGTTCCAACAGTCCTAAAAATACCTAGTTGTGGTACCGCAAGAGTTATTTTTACGTCTTCTAAATCATCACCAAAAGTGTTTTCAAAACTCACAAACGTTGCAATTGCGTCCCCAGGCTTGTAAAATTCTCCACTAACAACACTTAACCTGTTAAGTTTTAATATGTCTGTTGGCTTGTATAATGGCTCTTCACCAACCCTAATGGTTGTTGTGTCAGTTGCCATATCACCATCAGCATCAATTACTGTAAGTGTTACAGTGTAGCGTCCAGCATCACTAAAATCGTGTTGTGTGAATTGTCCTGTTGCAGCAGTTCCATCATCAAAGTCCCAAACATAATTTAAAGGTAAATCTCCGCTTCCTACAGCTTCAAAGTCAATAGTTAATGGTGCAACTCCGCTTTTTGGTGTCGCAATTATTTGAGCTGTTGCAGGCTGATCTAAAAGATTTGCACTGATTAAAATGCTATCGGTATCTGTGTCGCCATCAGCATCTGTTACTGTAACAGTTGCAGTGTAAACTCCGCTAAATATATAGGTGTGTGCAAGGCTTTGTAGATTGCTTGTTATGTTATCTCCAAAATTCCAACTATACGTATAAGGTGCTTCTCCACCAACTATCGATAGATTGAATTGTACAGGTAGCGGTGCTTGGCCAGTTTGCGGGTTAGCATTAATAGTTACTGTTGGTACTGTGTCAGAAGGAATTATCTGGTTTACAGTGATAGTCAATATTTCAGTGTCAATATCGCCATCAGTGTCTGTTACTGTCGCCATCACTGTGTAAATACCTGGTGTTGTGTAATTATTTGTTGGGCTTGCTAGGCTGCTTGTTGTTCCATCACCAAAATTCCAGCTGTAAGTATAAGGTGCTTCGCCACCAATTACTGCGCTGTTAAACTGCACGAATAACGGTTCAGTTCCATTGTCAGGATTAGCAGTAATTGTTAGAATAGGCTGTGTGTCAATAATAGTACTAGGGTTTACTGTAACTGTTAGTGTTGCAGTGTCATTGTCACCATCAACATCAAAAACAATTGCTGTCACAGTATAATTGCCTACAGTTGTATAATTATAAGTTGGGTTAGCTTGCGTGCTTATGCCAATGTCATCTCCAAAATCCCAAAAGTAAATAAATGGTGTTTCTCCAGCAACCACTACACTGTTAAATTGCACAAATAAAGGCACCGTACCATTATCAGGACTAGCGCTTATCGTAAGGTTTGGCTGCGTGTCAATTACTGGTGGAAGTGTTTGATTAACAAAAACAGTGAATGTGTCGCTTGCAGTGTATTGTCCGTCAGTTGTTTGTACTGTAATGTCTGTTGTTCCTTGTACTGTTGGAATGTTACAATTAATGTAACGATTGCTTGTTATAAAACAATTAACAACGCCAGTATTTGTCTGACTCGTAATGCTAAATGTTAGTTGATCATCTGATTGTTCGTTATCAATAGCATAAGACCATAAATCAATAAGACTAACGGGCGGGGTAATATTCTCTGTCAAATACAAATCCGGAAGACCGAATAATTGTGGCGGCGTATTAACTGTTGATAAAGTAAACATTACAGTCATATCGTTATCAGTAACTTCAAAAGTTGCTGTTCTTGGCACGTAACCTACTAGTGCTGCAATATATGTATAATTGTTAGGTGTTAATTCTATACTCACTTGACCGCTTGAATCAGTCATCAATTGTGTTGAGTCAACATTTATTGCAACTCCTTGTAATATTTGGGCAGTCGTTGAATCACGTGCTTGAAAAGTAACAGTATAATTAGCAGTTGTGTCATTTGTTTGATTAGTATCATTTATGAAAACGCCGTTTACGAAGATTGTTTGTTCAATCATGTCTTCAGTTTGGTTAATTCCACTAAAGCAAAGACCTTTAGCGCTAATTCTTAAAAGATGCACCCCAGCATTTTGCGGTGTCCAATCAAAACTAAAACTTTCTGATAAAAAACTATTATTGTTAGCTACAAGAAGTGCTGGTTGACTATCAACTAAGACACTATTTTCATCAAAAACTTCAAAATAAGTTTGTGTTTGTATTGGCGTATAAACGCTGTTATTATCAACGTAATTGCTGATTTTTTGAGCGCTAACAACAATTGACTGATTGACTTGCAGTGTTGGATCATCAGTTTGTAAATTATTTAGTAAAGTGTAGCACTCGCCTTGTGGTTGTCGTGGGTAAACATCAAAATATTTTTGACTGTAAAGTGGAACATCGCTTGAGCACTTAGCATCTATAACTGTGCTTGTTACACGAGCAGTGTAATCACCTTCGATTACTGGAGTCCAACTAAAGTGTACGTTTTCACTATCATCTGCAAAAATATATAATTCTGTGTTATCAGAGTGTACTATTGCTCCAGTATTTTGATTAATAATTTCTAAGTCAATTCTGGTACGAGCTGAATAATACTCGTCTCTAATACTCTGGTCTAACGGAATAAATCGTACATCATCAAAGGTTTGTGTTAGTGCGCTGTGAGTTCGCGCGTCAAGCGCTGCACTAACATTAACAATTAAAGGATTAAATGCTTCAACACTGTTTGTAACACTAAAATTATCTATTGTTGCACTGCAATTGTCTAATTTGTAAAATTCAACATTGTAATCTTCACTACAGTCATTGCCTCCAATGCAATGCCAATAGGCTCTACCTTCCATTGGAACGTAGCCTAGTCGCAGACTAAAGCGAGCGTAACCAAAAGGCGATACTAAATTTGTAGGATATGGCACTGTTTGAGTGTTGCCAGAACCACTGTTTGCATCAAAAAAGAATGTGGTGCTAGTGTTTTCACAATCATCATCTAAACAAGTGTAAACTTGCGTTCTAACATTATTCAAATCATTATTTGTTGTTTGTTCAAAGTAATTATATGTTATATCTGTTGTTGCCATAGCTCCAACTATTGTTACTATTAATGAAATGATTGCAAAAGTCCAAAACATTATTTTTTTCATCATTTTAATTGCCTACTCCGCCACCGCCTGTTTCTCCACCGCCAGCAGAACCTCCTGAATCGGTTGATCCTCTAGTAGCATCTGAACCTTCATAAGTCTCGTGATCTGGTAAGTTTGGCCAAGTGTTAATAGAATGATCAATAGCTGTATCGCCTTTGTTCAGAACTATTAATGTTTCAAGGTTATTCTCGTCTTCTACTTTATGTAGATCTGGCAATGTTACTATAAATCTACCTTTGGATTTCTCTTTTACTTTGTATTTTAAATCTTTGTCAGTGATTATTACAATATCGGGATTTTCTGTTTTTGGAGTTGTAGACTTATAGATTTCTATAACCTTCAGGCCATTTGTTCTCGCGTCTTCGATAAGTTTTAATACTTCTTTTTCAGTTGTTGCGACAGTGCCTTTTTTGAAACCTTTGTAGTCACAACGAATATCAAGATTTCGTTTTGGGAAACCATATTTGTCTAAAATTTTTGATTCTGCAACTCTTAATGACCCGTAAGGTCTATCAACAGCTTCTGGTTGTTCAGCTTCTGTTGCAGCGTAAGCTGGTTGAGAAACATTTGCTTGCTGTGCAGTATTAGCAATTGTACTGCTTGCGTTTGCACTAAGAACTGTTGAACTGATACCACTATTATCAGGTTCATCTATAGTGTCTGCAGCATCATTAACAACTTCTACAGGTTTTGGACTTTCTGGCGTTTTAGGTTTTATAGGAGTTACTGCCGCACTACCCATTTTAGAATCTAAACTTTCTGCATTTACAGATTTTTGCGTGTCATCACCAGTCTTTTCTTGTTCAACTTTTAAGTTTGTTGAATGGTTTGGCGCTACTTTATCAGCGTCTTTGCTTGTTATACCACAATAAGCTAGTGTTGCCAAGACAGCAAGTCCTGTTATTGCAGCTCCTTTTTTTATTGGCCCCCACTTTCTGTTTTTTGAAAAAGTAGGCAGTTTAGGATTTGGAAATTCTTCTTCTGCGCGCTCTAATCCTGTTTTGTTCGAGTTTTGTTCTGACGTCATTGTTGTGCTGGAGAGATAAGTCTTATATTTAAAGCTTTCTTATTTTCACTACTATGTGATAAGAACAAAACTCTTTTCTATATTGCCCTAAATATTAATTGAATGATTACAGTCGTTGGAGGAGGGCCAGTAGGAAGCTTTAGTGCTTACAATCTAACAAAAAAAGGTCAAAAAGTTAGAATTTTTGAGGAACACAAAAAAATAGGTGTTCCTGTGCAATGTACAGGTATCGTAACAAAACAAATCGATGACATAGTAAAACTTAAAAAAAATGTTATATTAAACAAAGTAACTAAAGCTAAAATTATAGCTCCAAACAACAAAAGTGTCACCTTAGCAGTAAAAGATTATGTTATTGACAGAACACTATTTGACGAGCAGTTATCCGATATGGCAGTTGACGCCGGAGCAAAATTATTTACTAACACGCGATTTTTAGATTATACAAAAAGAGTCAAGGTGAAACAAGGCACTAAAACAAAATATTTTTCTACTGATTGGCTTGTTGGTGCTGACGGGCCAAATTCTAAAGTAAGATTATTAATAACTACTAAAAGACCGAAAGTGCTAGTCGGAAAACAAGCCATTATTAAAGGAAGTTTTGAGAAAAATACTTTTCAAGTATACTTAGACGTTCCAAATTTTTTTGGTTGGGTAGTGCCAATTGATTCAACAACAGCTCGCGTTGGACTAGCCACAACCACTAATGTTGCAAAACACTTTGAAAATTTCATAAAAGGCAAAGGCAAAATACAAGAATTACAAGCTGGAACAATACCAATTTTTAACCCTCTGCTCAAAACTCAAAAAAACAACATTCTAATAGTGGGTGACGCAGCAGGACAAATCAAGGCAACAACTGGCGGAGGAATAATCCCAGGACTAAAAGCCTCAAAAATAGCAGCTAAAAGTATAATAAAAAAAAGTGATTATAACCTGTCATGCAAAGCAAAACTCGGTGTTGAACTAACAACTCATTTAATGATTAGAAAAACACTCAATAAATTTAGCGCAAAAGATTATAATGAACTAATAACTCTTACAAATCAACAAAAAATACGTAATGTTTTTGCACAAGCTTCAAGAGATAATTTTTCATTAACAGCACTAAAATTGATGTTTCAAGAGCCAAAATACTTAAAATACTTAACAAAACTGTTCTAAAAGCACAATCTTTAAATACAAAATTATTTTTTGAAAAGGTAGGGGAGTGAACACTTGACAAAGGAAAACGAAGAATTAAGCATCGATTTCAAAAAAATATCAAAATATTTTAAGAATTTTTTCAAAAGCGATTCAAAACAAACTAAAAAAACATCAAAAAGTGATGATAGTGATATGTCTATTGATGTTGCAAAAGTTATTGATTTTACAAAAAAATATGCTTTAGTATTTCTTATTTTAATACCTATAATTTTCAGTGTTTATCTAAGAATTACTCCTGCAAATCTTCCAGTAACAGATGATTGGGCGCGTCAAAGCGTTGATAATTTTTATCGTCAAAACATAGAAGCACAAATCAATCAACAATACCCTAATCTTCCAGCCCAAAACAAACAAGCACTAGTCAATGAACAATTAAATATTATTAAAACACAAAACAAAGGCCAGTATGAACAACAACTATCAAGTACTAGTCAAGAGTTTAAATCATGGTTGAAAAATGAAGATGGCACCACATATTTGTTAGCAATTGATCCTTACACTTGGTATCGTAGAGCAGGCAATATTGTAGAAAAGGGTCATGTTGGTGATGAAGTGCGTGATGGAGTACAATGGGACAATCACATGTTGGCACCGCTTGGTAGTCCGGCAGATATTAATCTTCACACTTATTTAATAGCTTTTTTTTATAAGTTTTTGAAAATTTTCAACAAAGATATCAGCTTAATGGCTGCTTCTTTTTATATTCCGTTAATCATTGCGACACTTTCAGTAATACCAGCATTTTTTATTGCTAGAAAGTATGGCGGCAACCTTGCAGGTCTTATTGCCAGCGTGATGGTTGCAATACACCCAGTTTTTTTATCAAGAACACCGGCAGGCTTTTCTGATACTGATGCTTACAACGTGTTTTTTCCACTGCTTATAATGTGGGTTTTTATTGAAGCATATGAAGCAAAAGATTTGAAATTAAAACTTGGTCTTGGGGCGCTAGCAGGCTTTTTTATAGGTTTGTATGCTTTTGCTTGGGCTGGTTGGTGGTATATCTTTGATTTTATACTAGTGACAATAATTGCTACAACAAGCTATTATTTGATAATAGGTTATTTAAACAAGAAAAAAGTCAAAACCAAAAATTTTAACACTCAAAGCGCCATGTTGTTAGGAGCTACTTATTTAGTGGCTTCAGCGATATTTATAACTATTTTTAAAAGCTTCAAAACATTTATTTCAGCTTTTACAAATCCAATATCATTTACGCAAGTAAAGGACGTTGCATCATTTAAGATATGGCCTAATGTGTACACTACTGTTGCAGAACTTGGGAGTGCTTCAACAAATCAAACAATAAAAAGTATTGGCGGCCCGTTTCTTTTTTTAATAGCTCTTATTGGCATCATAATAGTATTGTTTAAAAAGTTTGACAAAAACGAAATGCAAATGCTTACCTTAGCAGTGGGTTATTATTTGTTACTATTATTTTTTAGAAATTCAATCAATAACATCTTACTATTTTTGATTTTATTAGCACTACCAATAGCCCTAAGATTATACCAATTAATAATGCAACGAGAAACCGACATCGATATTAAATATGCTATATTTTTGATAGTTTGGTTTTTAGGAACAATATATTCTGCAACTAAAGGTGTGCGTTTCATAATGCTTTTAGTGCCAGCTTTCAGTATAGCTTTAGGAATAGGTGCTTCAAGACTCTCACAACTGATAAGTCAATGGTTAGAGCATGACTTAGAATTTAATAAAAAAGCAGCAAAAACTCTAGTAATTACTATTGTATTAGTCGGAATTTTTATTTTTCCAACAAACATTATAGCCAGTGCAAAGCAAACATCAAAAAATGAAATTCCAAGCATGAATGATGCATGGTATCAATCACTAGAAAAAATAAAATTTGAAAGCGAACCTGACGCAATTATTAACTCGTGGTGGGATTTTGGCCACTGGTTTAAAGCAATTGCTGATCGCAGAGTAACTTTTGATGGTGCAAGCCAGAATACTCCACAAGCACATTGGATTGGTAAAACACTATTGACCAGTGATCAAGATACCGCAATTGGCATTCTTCGAATGCTTGACTGTGGAGCAAATACAGCATTTGACGATTTAAACAATGTTCTTGATAATGAACCATTGTCTGTTGATGTCCTAAATGAAATAATCGTTCTTGATATGCAAAGCGCTAAAACAACACTAAAAAAATATGTGACCAATAATCAAGTTATAGATGATATTTTAGAAAAAACACATTGTGAACCTCCACAAAACTATTTTATTACCAGCCAAGATATGGTCGGAAAAAGCGGTGTGTGGGCGCACTTTGGAAGTTGGGATTTTTACAGGGCATCAATGTACCAACAAGTTAGCTCTCTTGAACAATCACAAGGCATAAAAATTTTAGAAGAAGAATTTAACGTTAGCGACTCTCAAAAAACTTATTTTGAGATTAAAACAACAGACGCTGACCAATGGGTAGCACCTTGGCCTAGTTATGCTTCAGGAATTTTTGGTTGTCAAAAAACCAAAAATCAAATTTTATGTTCTAATGGAGTACAATTTAATATTAGCACTAGACAAGCTTTTATTCCAACACAACAAGGTTTACAGCTTGCTGATGCAGTATCATATGTTGAAAACGGTCAGTTTAAACTAAAACAATTAAATGGTGACACCGGGCTCGGAGTAGCTTTCATACCAAAAACTAATACATCATACAATGGAATTTTAATGCATGAAGACTTAACAGGCTCAATGTTTACAAGATTGTTCTTTTTTGATGGTTTAGGACTTGATGGTTTTGAAAAATTTAGTGATAAAACTGACGTGTTTGGCCAGCGAATAATTGTTTGGAAGGTTAATTGGCAAGCAAATGAAAACTAAATCAAAAGCCAAAAAAGCAAAAACTGAAGATTTGATTATTAATGTTGATTGGTTAAAAAAAAAGTTTTCTAAGCTGGCTTTTGAAGATAAAGCTTTTCTAGTAGGATTATTTTTTATGATAGTATTACAAACGATTATTTTTTCAAGCTTTAACCATATTCCAGGTCCGATGTATGGGGGAGATCTTTATAGAGAACGAGGTTTTACTGAACATCTTGTTAGAGGAGGAAATCTTTTTGATGGACCGCAAATCTCTTCTGATGTTAAGCCTTATTACCCATGGTTTTCATTTGTTTTAATGTCAACAACTTCTAAAATTACTGGTTTATCAATAGAATGGTTAGTGGTACATTTCCAAACTTTAATAATTATTATAGCGTCAATTTATCTTTACTTACTTGCAAACTTATTTTTTAAAAAGAAATACAAATCATTATTTGTTGTTATGACTTTTTGGGCAACCCATATAATATTAGACAAGCCCAGCGCAGGTCTGGCTATGGCTTTAGCGATAGGTTTTTTTTATCATTGGCTAAAAAGCAGCAACAAAACAAAAAATTTCAAGCATCAGATTATTGCAGGGATACTATTGGGTTTAACTGCCCTAAGTCACACTTCGGTTTTTACAACGCTTTTAGCATTGTATTTTTTAAGTCAATTAACTGAACTAATTTATCAGTTAAAAACGAAAAATTTCAATTTTCGAAAATTTTTACTAGATAATGCTTTCATATTAGGAATTGCTTTTTTTATATCATTATTCTATTACGGTCCACTAATTTATTATTATAAGCTTCAAACAATCAATAAAGCTTATGCTTATTCATTAAATGATCCTTACAATCTTGGAGTTTTTTGGAGTACTTCAGTGGCTTTAAAAATGTTTTTTAATTGGAAAAGTATATTAGTAGCAATAACTGGAGTAGTCGCTCTATTAGGTTTTATAAGCACACTGTTACAATTTAAAAAATCAGTTAAGTATCGATTGTTAGTTTATGTTTTTGTTGGTACCATCATAGCTGCAGCGCATTATCTTATAACAATTCCATTATTTAATGAATGGGCGCAGCCAGATCACTTTTTTGTGTTTTTGTTTTTGCCAAAAGCTTTTTTTATTGTTTTAGGGACTGAATTGTTAGCAAACACCATATCAAAAAATATTAAACAGTCGATTGACGCAAAAAAAATATTTGTTTTAATAATGCTATGTTTAGTTGTTCCAACATTGTTTGTCACAGTAAAAGCCTATAATAACAATCAATGGGTTAATTATGCTCAACAAATTGATTCAGTATCAACGGCAGTATTGCAAACTGGAGAGTGGGTTAAACAAAATACTGATGTTTATGATGTATTTTTGACTACTGACGAAAGCGCTTTTGCCCTAAATGGTGTTAGCGGCGCAAAAGTTGTTTTTTCGAGAAGAGTTCACGCTAATTATTTTATTGATATTGAACAATTATATGCTGATGGCATTGTAATGTTGTATACTGCTGATGAAGAAATTCAAAAAAAATTGCTTGACGAGTATAATGTTAAATATTTATATTTAGATGCTTATAGTTATCAATCACCAATGATAGTTGATAAAAAATATGCAGGTTACTTGCAAGAAAACAATATTAATTATACTAAAGCAATAGTAAGATTAGATCCTTCAACAACCAAGGCTCCAACAACAGAAGCTTTAGTAATCCCAGTACAAAATTTTACAGTTGTAAAATTTTTCGAACCCTTGATAGGTTTTAGTGCTGGTAATCAACAATTTTCAATGATTTATAGTAGAAAATGAAAGATTTAAAAAAATTATACAAACGTCGCTTTGGGAAAAAAATAGAGTTTAGAAAAGAATTGTATAAAATATTATGTAACGATTTCTACCAACAGTACATTCCAAAAAATGCTGTTTTGTTAGAGATTGGCGCTGGTTATTGTGAGTTTATCAATACTATAAAAGCTAAAAAAAAGATTGCTGTAGATTTAAACCCTGATATTAAAAGTTTCGCCAAAAAAGATGTGCAAGTAATTCTTACAAGTTCTACAAATCTTAAAAAAATAAAAAGTTCAAGCATTGACGTAGTATACACTAGTAATTTGTTTGAGCACATAAAAAAAGATGATATTATCAAAACTGTTAGTGAAATACACAGGGTTTTAAAAAAAGGTGGTAAAATTCTTATTTTGCAGCCTAACATTAGATATTGTTATAAAGATTATTGGATGTTCTTTGATCATATAACACCACTTGATGATCGTAGTGTTGTAGAAATTTTAGAGATTAATAATTTTAGAATTGTTGAAAACAGACCAAAGTTTTTGCCATACACGACAATTAGTAGGCTTCCAAAGTCGGGGTTATTGCTTAAGATTTATTTGAGAATACCATTATTGCAAAAGATTTTTGGAAAACAAGCTTTTATTTACGCTATAAAAAATGTCTAAACTAATAATTAATAAAAAAAGCTTAGTTTATGTTGTGATAATTTTATTTTTGATAACTGGTTTTTTTGTGAGGTTTTTGCCTTTTACACAAGGTGATGTTCAATCTGATCAATTACCAGTGGTTGTCACTTTTGATAATTTTTATCATCCGCATGTTGCTAAATGGTTTTATGATAGCGAGCAAGCAAAGTACACAATGCCTTTTAAAGTTTTAAACTATCAGGGGATTAATCTTATGCCGCCGATATTTTATGTTTTAGAAGCAAGCTTTGCAAAAGTTAGTGGTTTAAGTTTTTACCAGAGTTATTTTTTCTTTTTGTGCGCGCTTTTGGTTTTTACTTCTTTGCAGGCATACTTAATTGCAAAACGTTTTTTTGGCTCTGATGTTGGTCTGGTGACTTTTGCGTTAACATTGTTTCCTGCAATGGCTTATTATTTTGTTTTGCTTATTGGTTTTTCGCTTGATATTGGAGGATTTTTTTTCTCTTTAGCAACAATTTACTTGTTTATTATCAATATTAAAAAAGATAATTTGTGGCTTTCGATAATTATTGGTTTACTGTTAGCAGCTTCTTTTTTAATTCACGTTGTAGAATCAATTGCGTTAATTGTTTCGTTTTTTTTAGTTTTGGGGGTATTTTATGCTCTAAAAAAAGTTAGTTTTAAGTCTGCACTTTATCAACAATCAACCATCATTGTAAGTTTTTTGCTGGTTATTGCTTATGTTTTACCATTATTATTTCAAGGTTTGCTCTACGTTGCTCCAACTAGTGGTTCTGTTGGAGAAAAATTTCTTTCAGTAGGCCTAAAACATCAAGTTCCACAATATTATGCAAAAACAACTCTTTCAGGGTTGATATTATTGTTTACTGTTATTGGTTTATTAGTAATCGCTTTTAATTATAAAAAAATAATAAAAGATAATCAAAAAATGTCTATACTGATTGTTTTATTATCTATTGTGATTGCTAGTTCTGTTTGGAAGATAGGTATTAACCCTATTAGAAGTTATAGAATCGGTTACTGGGCTTATTATTTGTTAATGCTTTTGCCGGCAATAGCAATTTGTACTATTGCACAAAGTGTTAAAAAAAATGTTTTAATAAAATTTGTCATGATAATATTATTAGCAGGGCTGATAATACTGCCTCAGACAAGTAGTTCTTATGAACAATTAAAAGCCGTTGATGCTAATCCTTTAGTAAACACTAATGGTTGGAATGCTATAAAATTTGTAAGGGATAACACTCCAGTAAACACTACTCTTTTTGAGTTGTATGGTTTTGAGCATGAATATGGAATGTTGAGTGAGAGAGTTTTGCTAAAAGGCGATTTGAATCTTGGCGATACAGTAAAAAATATGGAGTTTTTGTGCCAAGGTGAATTTCCCGAATCTTTTATTGTTCAGTTGAGTGTTTGGAATTGGTACAAAAATAATAGTTTAATCCCTACAAAAAGGGTTGGTTTTTCAAGTTTTGAAAGTGAAAAAATTTACTTGCCAAATAAAAATGATCAAATTTCAAAGTTTGAAAAATATCAAAATTATTCTTATAGTGAGCTTGACTATGTTGTAGCGCGCTATCGTAACACTCAAGCAGATTCTTGTATTGCATTTTTTATCAATGAGTCCGTAGAGCGTGGCGCTAACATTGTGTATTTGAATGATGAGTTTATAGTTTTAAAAACATGAAAAAGAAAAAAAGAAAAGCGACAACTGCTAAAAAGCAAAATGATTGGGTTTTTGCATTAACAGAAGATTTAATGCCATTAAAATATGTGTTATATGGTATTTTGTTTTTTGGTTTTGCTATGTTGGTTTTTACTAACCTAACATTTGTTGAAGTTTTACAGTTAATGATTGCTATCTTTTTGTTTTTTTTCCTTGCAGGATATTCAATACTATTAAATTTTGATTTTGATACTGATGAAAGAATCATTTTGGGCATTCCGTTAAGTGTTGCTTTAATTGGCTTAACAGTTTATTATTTGAATGTTTTTTTTGGTATTGCTATGAGCGCGTACACTGTTATTTTGGTAATAATTTTTTATTTTGCGACAGGCTTTTTAATAAAAAACAAATCTTTACTAAAAAAATGAGCAAAATTAGTCTTGTAGCAGTTGAGAAGTTAGAAAAAAGAACTAAAAAAGAGTTTTTTGATTTAGTAGAAAAAGTAATGGTTAATGCTAATTGGAAAAAGCATATTAAAGGGAAAAAGGTTTTTTTCAAGCTTAATTGTTTGTCTGATCAATTAGTTCCTGGGCAGTGTACTGGCCCTTGGGTTTTTGAAGCTGTAATAAAAGTGGTCAAAAAAGGATTGCCAAAGGCTAAATTGTACGCTGGTGATGCTGATGTTGCAACAGCCAGGCAATTAGAGACTTGTTCGCGTATTTGGGGTTACAGGAGTATTTGTAAGCGCTATGGTGTTAAATTTGTTAATTTGTCAAAGCAACAAGAAGTTACTGTGGATGTTAAAGGTAAAATTTTTACTAAGATACAATTACCAAAAATATTAACAGAAGTTGACTCTTTAGTGACACTTCCGGTTTTGAAAACTCATAATGTTACAGCAATGACTTTTTCTTTAAAGAATCAGTGGGGTTGTCTGACAAGAGTTCGACACCAATATCATTTGGTTGCAGGACAATGCATTGCAGAGATTAATAAATTCTTAAAACCGGTGTTTGCTGTTGGTGACGCTACAGTTTGTTTAGAAGATAGTGGTCCGCGTGTAGGAATTCCAAAAATTGTTGATACATTACTAGCATCGGCTGACTTAGTAGCAATAGACACTGTTGGTGCTAAAATTATTGGTTTAAACTACCAAAAAGTCCCTCATATTGTTAATTCTGAAAAAATTGGTGTTGGAAGTACTAATTACAAAATAGTGGGCTCAAAACCAAAAAATGAAGGTTTTATGCCTGCGATAATAGAAAATCATCCGATTGTCAAGTGGGAGATAAGACTTCGAAAAGTTTGGGGATTAAAATGGTTGTTGTTTAAAACACCACTTTTTAAGATTCCGGCGTTTTTCGCGGCAAAATATAATAGTATTTGGTGGTATAACTTAAAAGGGAAAAAGTATGCTCGTGAGCTTGTACAAAAAGATTCTCTTTACTGTGAAGAATTTTTGCCACTTTTGCAAAAGATTAATAAAATATAACCTATTTTTTTAAGTTTAGGGGGTTAAACAGTGAAAATTGTAATTTTGGGTGGTGGGCTTGCAGGATTAGCAGCAGGTGATATTCTATCAAAATATCATCAAGTGTTAATACTTGAAAAAAATAGTTTTTTAGGTGGTTTAGCAGCTAGTTTTAAACAATCAAATGAGTGGATTCCACTATACTATCATCACGTGATAAAACATAACACTATAACTCAACAGTTCTTGAATCGTTTTAATCTGTTAAAAAATGCTGTTTGGAAAAAAATCAAGGTTGTGATTGGTGTTAAAACAAGAATTCATGATATTACAAACCCTTTTGGACTGTTAGGTTTTAATTATATTAGTTTGTGGGGGCGCTTGCGTTTTGGAATTTTTGGCTTGTACGCATTATTTTTTCTAAATCCTGAAAAGTTATCTGATAAACTTGACGCTAAAACTTGGTTGTATAAATTTGGCGGTAAAGAAGTTACAGGAAAAATTTTTGAAAATCTTTATGCTCGCAACAAATTTAATGTTCCGCTACAAACTATTAGTGCAAAACAATTAGCTAATCGTCTAAAAGAGCGAGAAGTTTATGATTATTTTACTTACCCGCCTAAAGGATTACAATTGATGATTGATGGACTTGAAAAAACAATAAAAAAAAATAAAGGCATCATAACAAAAAATGCCAGTGTTGTAAGTATTGATTTGAAAAAACAAAAAATTGTTGTCAATGGCAAAACAAAAAGTTTTGATTTGTTAATCAACACAATTCCAATACCAGAATTTCTAAAACTCACTAAAGGCTTACCACAAGATTATACTTTACAACTTTCAAAATTGCGCTATTGTCCACTTGTTAACGTGACTTTTGGAACTAAAGAATTTCTTGATAATCGTTATTATTGGACTAACTTGTTTGGCGAGCGAGTACATACTTTATTTCAGCATTCAATACTTTGTGATAAGTACTCTAGTAAAATAAACTGGGTTTTGCGCTACGGTGGTAGTGAAGAGGACTTTAAATTATCAGATAATCAAATAATCACTGATTATTTGGAAACTGTAAAAAAATATTTTCCAAAAATGCAAGTCACGTGGGCTAAAGTTTTTCGTGAAAAGTACGGAGAGCCAATTTATGATAAAGAGTTCGAAAATTATAAACCACACTACATAACTCCAGTTAAAGGATTGTACATGGCAGGAATACAAGTAACACACCCAAAAATTCGCAATATGAACTCTGCTCTTGAAAGCGGCCAAATTGTTGCAAAAATAATTAGTGATGAATTAAAAGAAATCAAAAGCTTCAAAAATAAACAAAAAAAATAGTGATAAATAATGACTGGCAAAAAAGTTTTCATTGTAATACCTGCATATAACGAAGCAAAAGCTATTAGCAAAGTTTTAGATGACCTTAAAAAAAATGGTTACAGAAATATTATTGTAGTTGATGATTGCAGCAGTGATGATACTGCAATTGTTGCAAGACACCACAAAGCTATTGTTTTAAAACATATTATCAATAGAGGACAAGGAGCAGCATTAAAAACAGGCACTGACGCAGGGCTAAATCTTGGAGCTGAATTCATTGTTCACTTTGATGCTGATGGTCAAATGCGTGTTGTTGACATTAAAAAATTATTAACTCCTTTAATTGCTAAAAAAGCCGATGTTGTACTAGGATCTCGTTTTTTAGGTCAAAAAGCTAAAAACATGCCATTTTCAAAAAAAATCAGTTTACAACTTGGCAGAATTGTAGTTTTTGCACTTTATGGGCTTTGGCTTAGTGATTCACAATCAGGCTTTAGAGTAATAAATCGCAAAGCAGCACAAAATATTAAAATTACTGCTGATAGAATGGAACACGCCGGCGAAATACTTGGTGAGATAAAAAAGAAAAAGCTTCGATTAGTAGAAGTTGCAGTAACTATTTTATATACTGATTATTCAATACAAAAAGGTCAAAGTTGGTCGAGAGGGCCGGCACTAGGGTTGAAAATGCTTTTAAGGAGGTTACTAAAATAAAATGTTACAAGTCTATCAAATAATTGTTTTTATATTTGCACTTTTTGCTCTTTCAAGAGCAATTTTACGCGCTAAAGAATCAAAAATCACTAGAGGAGAATTATACTTTTGGAGTCTTTTATGGCTTGGCGTACTAGTTTTGACTTTTCTGCCATCATTTAGTGATATTCTAGCAGATTATGCTGGAATTGGTAGGGGAGCTGATTTACTAGTTTACGCTTCTGTATTATTGCTTTTTTATTTAATGTTCAGATTATACGTCAAAATTGATAAAACAGAACAAGAAATCACAAAATTAGTACAAAAAGTAGCTTATGAAAATGTCAAAAAGAAAAAATAAAGCAAAAGTAGCTGTGCTTAAAACTCGTTCATCAACAGTTATTGATGACTATAAAGAGTTAATGCACTTGGCAGATTACCAAAAAGCACTGCCAAAAAAGTATGAAACATTATTAAAACTTAATCTTTCATGGTCTTTGTATTATCCTGCTTGCTCTACACAGCCGTGGCAGCTAGAAGGAGTTTTAAAAACATTGGTAGATGACGGCTATAAAAACTTGCACCCTGTAGAAAACAGGACTGTAGTCACTGATGTCTGGAAGGGAGCGCAAGGTAATAAATGGTTGCCAATACTAAAAAAGTATAATCAAAAGTATGAGCCTTTAACAGAGGTTGAGTGGGTTAAGTTTAAGCCAAAGAGTCATATGCTTGCAATGAATCACTTGTATGAGGGAACGCATAAAATCCCTAAAATGTTTATGTCAAAAAATGTTATTCATTTTCCAACAATCAAAACTCATGGTCATACTGTGATGACTGGAGCTATGAAAAACGCTTTTGGAGGTCTTATTACGACCCGGCGTCATCACTCTCATAAAATGATTCACGAAGTCTTGGTTGACTTGTTGCAAATCCAAAAAGAGATTCACCCAGGAATTTTTGCAGTAATGGATGGTACTGTTACGGGTGATGGTGCTGGTCCGCGTACAATGATTCCGAAAATAAAAAATTATATTCTAGCAAGCAGTGATCAGGTAGCGATTGACGCTATAAGCGCTAAAATGATGGGCTATGACCCTATGCGCATAAAGTTTATCAAACTAGCTCATGATATGGGATTGGGCATTGGTGATGTTGACCAAATAGAAATTGTTGGTGAAGACATAAAAAATGTCAATTTTAATTTTACTACCAAAAAAAGCCCTGTGATTTTTTGGGATCAAATGCTTAGAAAAAAAATAAAGTTTATAGAACCTCTTTTGTTTCACACGCCACTTTTCAAGCTTGCAATTTTTGGCAGTGCTTTTTATCATGATCATATTTGGTACAATATTGTCGGACGACATCGAATTAATAAGTTTATGAAAACACCTTGGGGGAGACTATGGCAAAAATACAAGTAAAAATTAAAGAGTACATTAAATTATTGAGGCCTTGGCAGTATTATAAAAATAGTGTTATTTTTTTGCCATTAATTTTTGGCGGTTTATTATTTGACGTTGATGCTTTTTTCAAAGTGTTATTAGGTTTTTTAACACTATCCATAATATCTTCCGCAAACTATATTTTCAATGACATACTTGATTTGAAGGCCGACAGATTAAACCCTGAAAAAAAGAATCGTCCACTAGCAACAAAAAAAATCAGCACAACAAACGCTGCAATACTAGCAGCAACCTTAGGGTTTTCTGGTTTGATAATCGCGTTTTTTTTAAGCTTTAATTTTTTTATTGTAAGCCTGCTTCTAGTCACTTTAACCACAGTGTATAGTGTGTGGTTAAAAAAAGAAATGTTTGCAGATATTTTAATAATAGCAACAAACTTTGTTTTGCGAACACTCTCAGGAGCATATGTTATTTCTGTTGCGGTTTCACACTGGCTTATACTAGTACCGTTCTTTTTAGCACTTTTTTTAGCTACTGGAAAAAGAGAGTCTGAACTAAAATTTTTAGGCAAAAAAGCATTACAGCACAAAAAAGTATTAGAATATTATACTCCAGAATTGACAAGTGCTCTAACAATTATTAGTACAACATTAGTGATTATTTCATACTCACTATACATCTTTTTTAGCGCTCATCGCTGGTTGTTTATAACTTTACCAGGAGCATTATATTTAGTGTTTCGTTATTTGAATCTGATTAAAACCGGTGATAAAAAAAGTCGTAATACTCACTTAGTGTTTTTTGATAGTAGAATACTGCTTGTAAGTATTGCAACAAGCATTATAGCACTTTGGGCTATTTACTTAGTATAAAATGATAATTAAAATTTTACGATTTGTTGACACGTACTTATTGGTAGTTGCAGTACTATTTTTTGGATTCTTTAACAAATTATTTTTTGCCAAAAAAACTTCGAAAAAAAATATTTTGATTATTAAACTATGGGCTTTAGGTGATTCAATAGTGTTACTGCCAACAATCAAAGCATTAAAAAATAGTTTTCCAAAGTCAAAAATTGATGTATTAGTTCGAAAGCGCAATAGAGATGTGTTCGAAGGACAAAAAAGTGTTAATAACATAATAGATTTTGGTTTTTTTTCAACTATTAAGCTTTTTAGAAATTATGATTTGTGCATTGACGCTGAACCATACCTTAACAGTTCTGCATTGATTAGTTTTTTTAGTGCTCGCCAAAAAATTGGTTTTAGCCATGGTCTTAGAAGTTTATTGTATAATAAAAAAGTGCTTTTTGATAAAAAAAATCATATGATACTAAATTATTTTAACATGGCAAAAATGGCAGGTGCTAAAACCTCACCTTACAAGCTTGAAAAATTGTATTATAGTCCAAAAGATAAAAAAATAGTTGATTTGATGCTAGAAAAAGTCGGTTTTAAAGACAAAAAACTAATCGGTATTAGTCCTGGTGTTGCAGAATCTGTAAAAAGTCGTATGTGGCCAGCAGAGAATTTTTCTAAACTAATAAAAAAGTTATCAAGAGAGCTTAAAGCAAACATTGTTATCGTCGATAGCAACGCTAACAAACTTGTTGCAGACCAAATAGTAAAAAGTAGCAGTGTTAAAGTCTTAAATCTTGCTGGCAGGACTTCTATAAGGCAAACTTTTTATTTAATCGAAAAATTCGATGTTTTAATAACTAATGATACTGGTCCAGCGCACATTGGGGCAGCACAGGGCACTACAACTTTAGGGTTATACGGTCCTAACACTCCTGTTTTGTGGAAGCCATACAATAACAAAAGTGCTTGGCTTTATCATCCGCCCTATTGCAGTCCATGTATAGATAATGCAAAAGGTATAATGCCAAAGTGTTACAATAAATTATATCAAAAATGCATGTTAGACATTAAAGTTGAAGAGGTTTTCAAAAAAACAGTTGAGCTATTAAGAAAATGAAAGAAACAATAACGCAAATTTTTGATGATTCAATAAAAACTAAAGAAGTAGTCAAAAAAGAACTTTTGGATGTCATAGAAGATTCTGTAAAACTTATCATTGATGCCTTAAAAAATGGTAATAAAGTTTTAGTTTGTGGTAATGGTGGCAGTGCTGCTGACGCACAGCATTTCGTGGCAGAATTAGTTGTTCGTTTTGAAAAGGACCGCAAAAGTTTACCAGCAATAGCTTTGACTACTGACACTTCACTAATTACTGCGTGCGCTAATGATTATGGTTATGATGAACTGTTTTCGCGCCAAGTTGAAGGTTTAGGCAATACTGATGATGTTCTGGTCGGGATTAGTACTAGCGGAAACAGTTTGAATGTGATAAAAGCTTTTCAAACAGCTAAAGAAAAAAATATGCTAACTATATGTTTAAACGGCAAAGACGGCGGTAAAATAAAAAGTCTTGAATTAGACAGCGACATCGTAGTGCCTGGCACTAACACTGGAAGAATTCAAGAGTCACACATTACAATAATACATGCTTGGTGTAAACTAATAGAAGAGGAATTGTTTAAAGAAAAATGATTGTAATAACAGGTGGTGCGGGTTTTATTGGAAGCTGTATTGCAAAAGAGCTTAACAATCAAGGAGTGACGAACATTATAATAGTTGATAATTTAAAGAATCCTGATAAAAAGAAAAATCTTAATTCACTACAGTATGTAAAATATTATGATAAAGCAGAATTTCTAAAACTATTAGAAAAAAACAAGCTAGAAAATGTTGATTTAATAATTCACGTGGGCGCTTGCTCATCAACTACAGAAAAAAACGACTCATATTTGATTGAAAATAATTATAATTATAGCAAAAAAGTTCACGAGTGGTGTCAAAAAAATGATTGTCGATTAATTTATGCTAGTAGTGCGGCAACTTATGGTGATGGAGCATTAGGCTATGATGACGATGAAAGCAAACAAGATGAATTAAGTCCTCTTAACACTTATGGTGTTACAAAAAAAGCTTTTGATCAATATATATTGCAAGCTCCTAAACTAAAGCAGTGTGTTGGACTAAAATATTTTAATGTTTATGGTCCTAACGAGTATCATAAGGGTCGCATGGCTTCGGTTGTTTTTCACGGCTTTAATCAAGCAATCAAAGATGGTGAGATAAGACTTTTTAAGTCTGCAAAAGAAAGTTTTGCTGATGGTGAACAAACAAGAGATTTTGTCTATGTAAAAGACGCTGTTGCAATAACACTATTTTTTAAGAATAACCCGCAAGTTAGCGGCATTTTTAATGTTGGAACTGGTATTGCAAGAACTTTTAATGATTTAGCAAAAAGCATTTTTAAAGCATTAGGCAAATCAGAAAACATCAAATATATTGACATGCCACAAGATTTAAAGGCAAAATACCAGTACCACACACAAGCAAACATGCAAAAATTGCGAGATGCGGGCTACACTAAAAAAATTCATACTTTAGAAGAAGGAATAACAGATTACGTACAAAATTATCTAGCAAAAAATTATGCTCTACATAATTAAAAAAAAATGAAAAAAGTAATTCAACAATTTAGCAAAAAACACATTTTAGTACTTGGTGATGTAATGCTTGACGAATTCTTAATAGGCGATGTTTCACGAATCAATCCTGAAGCTCCAGTTCCAGTACTGCACGTCAAAAGCAGAATTTTTAAGCCTGGAGGAGCTGCTAATGTTGCTTCAAACGTAGTTTCTTTAGGTGCAAAGTGCACTTTGATTGGTCGTGTTGGAAAAGACAATGCTGCAACAATACTGAAAAAAAGCCTTGACGTAAGAGACATCAATCACAAACTAGTAATTGATGATGTTTTAACCATTAGAAAAACTCGCTCTATAGCGCAAAACCAGCACTTGCTGCGCGTAGACTTTGAAAATAATACTCCAATGAGTGCTGAACAAACAAAAAAAGCATTGGCCAACATTAAAAAAATCAAAAATGTTGATTTGATAATAATCTCAGATTATAATAAAGGTTTTATTACAAAAGAATTAATGAGTGAAATAAAAAAATTAAATATTCCAATAATCGCTGACATAAAACCTCAAAACAAAGAATTATTCTCAAATGTTCATTTGATAACTCCAAACTTAAAAGAAGCGCAAAAACTATCAGGTATTAGTGGAACAAGTCAAGAAATTGTAGAGCAAATAGGGAAAAAACTAGTCACTGAATTAAACACTAACGTGATTATCACACGCTCAAAAGATGGTATTAGCCTTTTTGAAAAAAATAGTGCTCAACATCACATACCAACAAACGCTGTTGAAGTCTATGATGTTACAGGAGCAGGCGACACTGTAATCGGTGCAATAGGATTGAGCATTGCAAGTAATGCAAGCCTGACGCAATCAGCTATAATAGCAAATCATGCTGCAGGCGTTGTTGTTGGAAAAGTTGGCACTGCCACAACAACTCAAAAAGAATTGATAAGTCAATTTAATCAAGAAAATAAGAAAATAAAAGCTGTTAGTGAATTAAAAGAAATAGTTAGTGACTTGAAGCTAAAAAATAAAAAAATTGTTTTTACTAATGGATGCTTTGACATACTACATACAGGACATATCAAATTATTGCGCGAAGCAAAAAAACAAGGTAATGTGTTAATTGTTGGCTTAAATACTGATGATTCAGTTAAAAAGTTTAAGGGACCGAAAAGACCTCATAATAACCAGTTTGATAGGAGCGAGATTATCGCAACTCTAGAATTTGTTGATTACGTGACATTGTTCGATCAGGACACTCCATCAGAGCTTATTAAAGCTTTAAGGCCTGACATTCACGTAAAAGGAGGCGATTATGACCCTCAAGATTATGATGCAATGCCTGAAGCGAAAATAGTTCATGATTACAAAGGAAAAATCCATATTGTACCATTAAAAGATAATAAATCAACAACCAATTTAATTGAAAAAATCAAAAAATAATGAAAAAAATACTTTTTTTTAGGCTTGGGGCTTTAGGTGACGTTTTAATGACCACTCCACTAGTTAAAGCAGTAAAAAAAAAGTATCCCAAAGTACAAATTGATTATTGGACTGCAACAAGTTTTGCAAGCGTTCTAAAAAACAACAAGTATATTGATAAAGTGAAAGTTTTTGATGAGAACCTTTTCTATAAAAAAAAACCGTTGGCAATGTTACAACTTGCAAAAAAATTACGCAGAGAAAAATATGATGTAGCATTTGTTCTTGACAAACACTGGATTTTTTCTTTAATGATAAAACTAACAGGCATCAAAAAAAGAATCGGCTTTAGTAGAACTAAAGAAGGATTGTTTAACACTCACAATGTTGGCTATAACCAAAAAAAACATGATATACTAACTTACTTGGAGCTTGCAAAATTTGTAGGAGTAAAAAACTCTGACGTGCAAATGGATTTAGCAATTTCAAAAAAAGCTTTAGGTTTTGCTAGTGCACAACTAAAAAAATACAAGTTAGTAAAACCTGTGTGCGTGATACCTGGAGGCGCTAAAAATCCTGGTCAAGAATTAAAAATTAAAAGAATGCCAAAAGAAAAGTTTTCTGAGCTAATTAATGAGCTAACAAAAAAATATGATTTATTATTGCTTGGTGGTCCATCGGACGTTTCTATTAATAAAAGGGTCCTCTCAAGGGTTAGTCCTATAAAAAAAGTTGTTGATTTAGCAGGTAAGACAACAATAGAAGAAAGCGCTGCACTAATCAAAAATTGTAGGTTAGTAATTTGTAATGATTCTGGGCCAATGCACATGGCTTGCGCAGTTAATGATAAAGTATTGGCGATTTTTGGCCCAACAAACCCACTTGTTTTAAGACCATTAAACAAAGGCAGTGATTATTTTTGGGCTGCAAAAAAACCAGTTTATGACATTTATGGAAAATTAAAAGAGAGTAAAAACTTATGGCAAAAAGTCAGTGTTGCACAAATACTTGCTAAAGTGCAAAAAATGTTACGATGAAAAAAGAATTAATTGGTTGGACCATTGCAAAACAACATTATCGTCTTAATAATCGTTTTGTTGTGCTAGCAGTATTCTTTATTGATTTTATTGGCAAACTATTATTTTTTTATAAGAAAAAAAAAGTTTTTGATAAAAAACCAAAAAAAATTCTTGTGGTGACACTAAATCATATTGGTGATATGATACTAGCTTCTGCTTTTATTAACAATCTAAAAATTAATTATCCGAAAAGTCAAGTTAGTGTTCTTTGTAGAAGTTCAGTAAAGCCAATAGCACAATTAATACCAAAAGTTGACAAAATCATTACCTTAAACACTCCGTGGTTTGCAAGAGGTGACAGCCAAGGATGGATTAAAACAATAAAATTTGCTCTAAAAAACAGAAAAAAGTATGATTTATCGTATGATTTACACTCTGATCCTCGCAATATAATACTTAGCAGTATTCTTTCAAAGTATAGTGTTGGTTATGGTATTAGAGGTCTGGGCTTTTTATTAAATAAAAAAGTAACTTGGAATCCACTATCTAAAAAACATATTGTAGAGCGACAACTAGACCTTGTAAAATACAGTGGTTTAAAAATTAAAAGTAACAAACTATCATTAAAAACTCCAAGCATGAAAAAAGTAATAGAGCTGCTTAAAAAACGAGGAATTAAAAAAACTGATAAGATTGCACTAGTACAATTTTCTAGCGGTGCAAAAGCAAAAGATTATCCTCTAGAGTTCTGGCAAGAAATCATTAAAGAATTAATCAAGAAAAAGTACAAAGTTGTAACTGCTGACTTAAACCAAAAACTAATAGCAAAACTTCAAAAACAAGTCAAATTAACTAGTATTCACACAACACTCACAGATTATGCTGCGCTTGTAAGCCTATCTAGTCTGGTGTTAAGCGTTGACACTTTTACAGTGCACTTTGCAGCAGCTTATAGTAAAAAAGTCATAGGATTATACGCTGGTACAAACTTAGTTTACGAGTGGGCGCCTTACACTAACAAAAAAATTGTTTTTCAAGAGAAAAAATGCAAAATTTACCCTTGCGGACTGCAAAACTGCAAGTACAGCCATCCAAGTGACTGCACAAAAAAAATAAGTGCTAAGAGTTTATTAAAAAATATTTGATTGAGCAATCTTTATAAATAATTAACAAATCAACATCCAAAGAGGGGGGAAAAATTGCTATCACGCTACAATTGGGTTTTAAAAAACTTTTCAGTTAGAAGAATTTTTAATTTAGCACTAGTACAATTGTCAATGAAATTAAAGCTTTCTAGAACTTTAGGAAAACCTTATAGTATAATGATTGAACCAACAAATTCTTGTAACTTAAACTGTCCACTTTGCCCTACGGGCAATAAGAGTGATACCAGAAAAAAAGGTTACATGACTTTTGAAACATACAAAAAAGTTATTGATGAGTTAGCCCCGTACTTATATGAAGTTGTGATGTGGAATTATGGGGAACCTTTTTTGAATCCTTTAACTTATGATTTTATTAGTTACGCAAAACAAAAAAGAATTCCAAAAGTTATAGCAAGTACAAACGCACACCTTTTCAAAGATGACAAGGCTATTAAAAAATTGATTAATTCCGGTCTTGATAGGCTTATAATATCGCTTGATGGAATGACTAAAGGCACTTATGAAAAGTATCGTCGAGGTGGCAATATTAAACAGGTTCTTGAAACTATAAAAAAAATTATGGCTACAAAAAAAGCTTTAAAAGTTAAAAATCCTTTTGTTGAATTGCAATTTATTGTGATGCGTCAAAACGAGCACGAATTGCCACTTATTAAAAATTTTGCAAAAGAAGCAGGTGTTGACGCACTAAATTTGAAAAAAGTCAATATTTATATGGGAATAAAAAATCCTGCAAAAACTGATACTACTAAGTATTTGCCAAAAAATGATAATTTTATAAGAGAAAAAATTGATACTAAAAATTGTCCAATAATAAAACTTTCAACAGTTGTTAATTGGAATGGCGAAGTAGTGCCTTGTTGTATGGATTATTATTCTAGCTTTCCATTGGGTAACACTACTGGACAATCAATTAAAAAGATTTGGAATAACAAAAAATACGTTAATTTTAGAAGAGCTAACAAGACTGCTAACATTCCTATTTGCAAGCGTTGCAACACTTATGTTAAAGACATTAATGTAAAATTATCAAGTGAAACTCTAGAAAATACAACTCTAAAACCTGAAATGCCTTTAGAAAATCATTCAAAGCACGTTAAATAAGACAATGAATATAGCTATAGCGCACCCATACTTTATATCAAGAGGTGGTGCTGAAAGGAAAGTTCTTCTGATAGCGAACCATCTTAAAAAAATAGGTTATTCTGTTAAAATTTTTACCCATGTTTACTTTCCAAAAAAGAGTTTTCCAGAATACACTAAAAATATTGATTTTTTAGTTGTGCCTTATTCTAGAAGTATTTTCGGAAGATTTTTTTCAGTAATAAAACTAGCACGACAATTAAAAAGTTATGATGTTGTACATTCTAATAATATTCCGTCATACTTTGAAGCGGGCATTGCCAAGTTGTTATATAAAAATAAAACAATTTGGTTTTGTAATGATTATCCAATGCATTATACAAAACAAAAAAAGACTGTTGGACTAGTAGTTAAGCGATTGCTTGAAAAAATTATTTTAAAAAGAATCGATGTTATAGTTACTAATAGTAAATTCACGCAAAAAGCTGTCAAAAAGCATTTAGGTCGTGATTCTCAAATTATTTATTCAGGAGTTGACACTGAACTATTCAAACAATCAAAAAAGAAAAAAAGTGATAGTGTCATTGAATTGTTCACTAGTGGACGTTTAGAAGAATACAAAAATTTTTCTTATTTGATAAAACTAGTAAGCGAATTGTCCAAAGATTACAATGTTAGGTTGCGCGTTGCTGGTGATGGACCATTAAAATCAAAGCTTAAAAGACAAGCTGGCAAGTTGCTTAACAAAAAAATCTTTTTTTTAGGCAATACCTCGCAACAACAAATAATTAAGTTGTACCAACAAAGTGATATTTTCTTGTTTTCAAGCATTAACGAACCATTAGGTGTTACTTTACTAGAAGCTATGGCTACTCAATTGCCTGTTGTTGCTTTTAATTGTGGTGGTCCAAAAGAGACAATTAAGCATGGTGTTACGGGATATTTGGCAAAAAACGAGATTGAATATGAAAACTATGTTAGGAAGCTACTTGATAGTTCTTCTTTACGTAAAAAAATGGGTTTGGCAGGTCGTAAAAGAGTCATAGAATTTTTTTCCGTTGAGCAAATGATTAGTAAAACACAACAATTATATGAAAAAGTGGTTAGAAAAGCATAATTTTAAAAAAAAAGCACGTATTTTTTAATAACATGTTGGGCGTTAACGAGTTAACAAAACAGTTCATAAAAGATTATTCTAAAGAATCTGACAAGCTAGCGGATAGTTTTAGAAATAAGCCACGAATAGAAATCCCTTCAGCTTTTAGTGTTGCTTATTTAGCACAAAAAAAGACATTAGACGCTAGAAAACTATTAGATTTGCTATTAAAACACCAATATGTTGATGGTTACTGGTTAGAATATAGTTATGAGGCGCTAGAAGAGCCAGTAGGTTATTATGGCGCTATTCCAACAAGTTTTTGCATACTAGCTTTGTTGAAAGGCTATCAATCATTTAATGATAAAAAGTACTTGTACGCTGCCATAAAAGCTTGCGATTATCTTTACTCAAAAGAGAAAAAAGGCTATTTTTTTAAAGCAACTAATAACAAATCAGATGTTATTAACACTAATCTACTAGCTGGACTGGCACTGCTTGAAACCTCTAAATTAATGAATCAGGCCTCTAGAAGAAAAGAAATCTATAAAGCAGCGTGTGCTCGTGCAATAAGAAGAGCGTTAAACTCGCAAAAATGCAACGGTGCTTACCCTTACACTAGTTATGGCTTGACGGTGCCGTTTTTGTATCATTCAATGACACTAGCACTGCTTATTAACTTAAGCAATACTTTTAATGACCGATTATTAGATTATTCAATAAAAAAAGGTTTACGGTTCTTGAAAAAAATAATCAAAAAGGACGGTAGTATTGACTGGCAAAAAGAAAAATTTCAAGACAAAAGCGGCGCTGTATGGACTTACGCTTTCAATTACAATATTTTTTCAAGTTTAGGACAAAAAGAATTAGTAAATAAGACACTAAAACAATTAAATCGTTTGAAAGGAAAAAAGTATCTTGTTGAAGGAGATTTTACTAAACAAGAAGACAAGTTTTATACTGCTTGGAGCTTATTAGCAATAAGTTTAGCAAAAAATAAAAAACTAAATAAAGGAGGATTTACTCGTTACTATCTTTTAAAAATTTTTAAAATCCCCAAAAATACTTTACTAATAACAAAATATTTTGCTCGACAACTTTTATCTTTTGGACTTGACAAAGGACCAATAGAATATTGGTAAAATGAAAAACTTTAAACTAAAAAAAATGGATGGCTTCAATGATGCAACACTTAAAAGACTAAGGTTTTTTAAAAAATATGCAAAAGGTACGAACAATTTATTAGAGTTAACAGTACAAAATACACATTTTCCGATGTATTATGATAATGTGAAAGAAATAACAGTATTAGACATAGATAAAAAATACTTAAGAAAAGCAAAAAATGATTACGCAAAAAAAGTTGTACAACACGACTTAGAAAAACCATTGCCGTTTAAAAACAATACTTTTGATAGAGTGATGGCAGGGGAAATAATAGAACACTTAAAAGAGACAGACCAGTTGATTAAAGAATGTAAAAGAGTGCTAAAAAGTAATGGATTATTGGTGGGTAGCACACCAAACGCAAGTAATATTCGACAAAGAATACAATATTTATTTGGAAAAGTTCCGGACGTAGAGCATCCGCATATAAGGTTTTATAATAAAAAAGCATTAAAAAAACAATTAACAAAACATTTTGATAAAGTATCAATAAAATATTTAGGGGTACTAAGAGGGAAACTATTGTTTAAATGTGAGAAAATATGAGCACAACAAACTCTATACAAAAATTTTATGAACATCATTATGGAAAATTAGGATTTGATTCTGCAGATAAATTTCGCTTAAATTTAATGATACAATATGTAGGTGCTGATAAAACACAAAATAAGAAAGTTTTGGATATTGGTTGTTCTAAAGGAATGTTATTAGAAATGTTGAAAACAAAAGGAAACCATATCGGCTTTGGGATTGACATAAGTCCAACACAAGTTAAAATAGTCAAAAAAAAAGGTTTTAATACCGAATGTTTAGACTTAAACAAAGACAAGTTACCCTATCAAAATAATTATTTTGATTATATTTTTGCTACAGAACTATTAGAACACTTATTTAATCCTATGATGTTGTTTAAAGAAATAAAGAGAGTATTAAAACCACAAGGACTTTTTCTGATAACCGCGCCAAATGACCTTGGAAGAATTAATAAAAGATTAAAAATACTTTTTGGAAATCCAGTATTATGCAATATTAACTCAGGACACATAAGATTTTTTACATATAACTATTTTAAACAAATTTTAGAAGAAAATTTTAAAGTAATCAAATCCAGAGGCTTTGGAGGTCACTTAGACATTATTCAAAGATTATGGCCTTCAATGCTAGCAAACGGTTTTGTAGCAGTATGTAATAAAAAAAATTCTTAGATAACATATAATAAAACATCATTATACTATATCATTTTTGTAAATAATTATAAATTTCTTGTGCCATAATAACATGACCTTTTTCGTTAAGGTGAGAATCCACATTAAATGTTAAGCTTTCATTATTTTCTTGATAAAATTTATTTGTTGCGTAACGAGTATCGAAATAAGCAATATCATTTTTTATCAAGAAAAACTTTAATTTGTTAAAAGTTTTGTCAAAATCCGGATTTGAGGAAAGCTTTTCTCTTAACTGTTTAGAATACTGTGTGATACCTAATTGAACTTCTTGTTCTGTAACATCAAATAAAACAATTAAAAAAGTAACGTTTTTTTGATTCAGTTCATTGTCCATCAATTTTAGAATTTGATAAGTTATATTTTCAGCGTCAATAAATTCTTTTTTTGGATTTTTTTGATAGAACAAATAATTGCTAGAGCTATTATATAAAAATCCGGATTTTAATAACGTATTCTTAAAAACATCAATTTTTTTTATTCTTATTCCGACAAACTTGTAAGTGTAAAAATTATTTCGTAAAATCTCTTTGATTTTTTCTACTATTACTTTTTTTGTGCTTCTTTTGCTATTGTTTATTATTGAAAGATTTTTGTCAAAGTATAATTTATTATGATTTGAAAGTTTCAGGCTATTATCTTGAAAGTCATTGGGATGAAACAATAGTATTACCAAATCAGGCTTTAATTCTAGCCCTTTTTTTCGTAGTGTGAAGTATTCTTGGTCAGTACTATAACCTTGAACTCCCAAATTATATATTTTATAGTTTATATCTTCTGTGTTATTATTTAATTTTTCTTCTAGTATTGAATCAAAACGCTTTTCTATTGGAACTTCAAAAGAAGCAGTTTGAGAATCGCCAAGTAGTATTATACGATACTCATTTTCAGATTTTTGAGTGTTGAACTCTTCATCTCTAAAACCAAAAGAATTTATTTGTATGATTGTTTTATAGTCACGAGCATCATTTATGTAGAGTCCTTCTTTGTTTGGAGGATAATCCCAGCCAACAACAGGGTTAAATCTATAAAAAATATCTCCTTGAGGATAAAATAATCGTAAGCTTATTTCAAAAATAGCAAATAATAGTACTGTCACAAATATTAAAAGCGAAATATTGATGATTATTGTTTTAGCTTTAATCATTTTCTAATAGCTTTTTTTATTTTATTAGTTTATTGCGTATTCTTCTCGTAATTTTTGATAAATTAATTGTGCAATTTTGTTATAACCTTGAGGGTTTGTGTGCTCGTCAATAACATAATAATATTCTTGTGAAGTGTTGTAAATGTCATCTAAAACGTCAACATATGAAAAATTATTATTTTCAAAGTGTTCTCCAAGTAAAGTGTTTGGTTTGAATGGGGAATAATCATCTGGTAATTTATAGCCTTCTTTGAATTCTTGCCAGCTTGTTGGATATACTTGAAATTTTGTTGGTATTAGAACTATTAATAATTTTATGTTGTTTTGTTCACTTAATGTTTTAAAATCTTCTAGAATGTCATAAATTATTTCAAAATTTTCTTGTACTTGTTGATCGGACTCTTCTTGAAATATTCTCATGTAATATGGTATTGGTTCTTGGCTTGTAAAACCTGTTTTTTTTGCTATGCTTCGCAAAGTGTTGCTTCTAGCAGCTTTTGTTTTAAAAACAAAAAAGAGTCTACTTTTTGTTGACAGAAAACTTTCAAGTTTTTGAAATAAGTATTTTGGTTGGCCAGTATTTTTTAATAGTCTACCATCTTTTATGATTAAAGGACAAATATTGTCTTCGTATAATAATTTGTTTTGATTATCAAAATCGTTCCAAGTATAAATTGTTACTATTGCTATTTGTGGATTAAATGTTTTTATTGACCAATTAAAAACTCTTAAGTAATGTGCTGGAAAACCTCCCATGCCACCAAGGTTTAGTACTTGATATCTTTGATCTCTTATTAGATCATTTAACAAATAAGATATTGTTTGTGAGTCATTAGCTCCTGCTCCAACAGCAAAAGAGTCTCCTATTAAAACAATGTTTCTTTTGTTTTCTTTTACTTCTTCACCTCTTAAGCCATATGAGTTAATGTTTACTGTATAAGAGTATTCTGGCGTTTGAGAAAATATTTTTGTGTTAGGTGCCTTTTTTACACATAAGTATGGATCTGACAAAAGATTTTCTGTTTTTGTTTGCGATAATGGATAAGTTATTCTAAAAAATGCTTCTAGCACTAAAAAACAAAATATTAAAACTATAAATAGTAATGAAAAATTTATTAATAGTTCTTTTGTTCTTTTGTTTTTAGTCTTTGGCATATTTTTCACTGTCCCACATATCTTTTGGGTTGTCTTCTCTTTTTACTAAGAATTTATCGATTACTAAGTAATCAATTCCTGTTCCCATCATACACCTGTACGCGTCTTGTGGGGTGCATGCTATTGGTTCACCTCTTATGTTAAATGATGTGTTTATTAATATTGGTATGTCTGTTAGTTTGCCAAATTCTTTTATTAGATCATAGTACTGTTTGTTTTGATTTCTTCTTATAGATTGTAATCGTCCACTTCCATCAACGTGTGTTACTGCAGGTATCTTTTTTTGCCATTGTTTTTTTATTGGATAGACCATTAGCATGTAATCTGTTGGTTCTGGTATTGGAATGTCACATTCGAAGTATTTTAGTGCGTCATCGGCGCATACTACTGGCGCGAATGGTCTGAATTTTTCGCGGTGTTTTACTTTTAGGTTTAGTACTTCTTGCATTTGTGGGTTTGTAGGGTTTGATAGTATGCTTCTAGCGCCTAGTGCTCTTGGCCCCCACTCCATGCGGTTTTGAAACCATCCTATTACATTGTTTTGTTGTATTAGTTTTGCTGTTGTTTTGATTAGTTCTTTGTCGTTTTTGAACTTGTAATATTTTATTTTCATATTTTTTAGAAATTTTTGCACTTGTGCAGTGCTGTATTCTGGTCCTAGGTAAGCGTTTGGCATTACATAATTTCTTTTTTTGCCTAGTATTGTGTGATATGCGTAGCTTGCAGCCCCAATACTTGTTCCTCCATCTGAAGGGTTTGGTTGCATCCAGATATTTTTAAAAGGTGTATTTTTTAGTATTTTGCCGTTGTAGACGCTGTTTAATGCTACACCTCCAGCGAGTACCAGATTATCACATTTTGTTTCTTTGTGTACATGCTGTAATGTTATTGTTAAAACCTCTTCAAGCAGCATTTGTAGTGCTGCTGCAATGTTTTTATGGCGTTGTGTTAATTCACTTTCAGGTTTTCTGATAGGCCCGTCTAATAGATCGCATAGTTTTTTTGATGGCATTCTGGCGGCGTAATGATACTTGAAGTATTGCATGTTGAACTGGTAGCTACCATCAGGTTTTATGTCTATAACTTTTTTTAATAATCTGTAGTATTTGTTCTTTTTTCTATCCGTTAAACCGTATGGACTTAATCCCATAACTTTGTATTCTGAATTATTGACGCTAAAGCCAAGATATGCAGTTATTGTAGAATATAATAGTCCTAGCGAGTGCGGAAATTTTATTTCTTTTAATAATGTTATATTGTTTTTTTCTCCGACTCCATAAGCTGTTGTAGTCCACTCTCCAACACCATCAACCGTTAATATTGCTGCTTTTTTGTAAGGGCTTATTAGAAATGATCCTGCAGCGTGCGCCATGTGATGCTCAACAAATAATATGTCTTTTTTGTATTTTAGTTTCTTTTTTATTGTTCTGACAACTCGTAGTTTTTCGTTGATCCATGATGGTGTAGAGCTTAGAAATGTTTTTAGGCTTTTTGGAAATGCTTCTAAGTGCTGGTACAGTAAACGTTCAAATTTAATCATTGGCTTTTCATAAAAGCTTATGTGATCAATATCATTTATTATAATATTCTGACTTTCTAAACAATAGTTTATAGCATTTATTGGAAAACTAGTATCGTGCTTTTTTCTAGTGAAACGTTCTTCTTCAGCCGCGGCCACTATGACTCCGTCTTTTAATAGTGCTGCTGAAGCATCATGATAGTAACATCCTATTCCTAATATATACATTTTCTAAAATTGTCTGTAATACTCTTCTATTGGTTTTGTTTCAAGATTTAATTCTTGCCAGTAAGTTTTGTTTTTTTTGTTTTGACGTGGCAAGAAAGTTTTTCTAAATAGTTTTGCAGTTATTGAAGTTAATCCAACTCCAAAAATGTAGACTCCTAAAAGTAATATTGTATTAACGATTATTGCTATGTTTTCACCAAAATATTTGAAACCGTCTTTTATTCCTTTTAGTAAATCTTTTAATAAGTTCATTTTAGTAACCACCGCAATATATATCCTGTAATAGTTATACTGAAAGTTAATAATGCTATGTTGGGGTAACTCCAATTCACTGGTAACTTGTTTAGAAATAATAACAAATAATATAATATTGTGGTAAAAACAAAGTATGATATTAAAAACCCAGCTCCTAAACCACCATAATATATCAGTTTATTTTCTTCTACGTGCATAAAACTAGCGTAAGAGACTTATTTATAAAGTTTATCCTTAAGCAAGAATAACAATAAAAATAACGGCCAGTTATAAACAAAAGACTTATAAAAAGCACAAAAACAATAAAATGATGGCAAAAAATAAGGGATTACTGGGCGAGTCGTGGGATTTTTTAAGAGTGCGGAAAAAATACTGGTTACTACCAATACTGTTACTACTGGTACTAGTTGGAGCATTAATAATACTAGGCCAAAGCAGCGCACTATCACCATTTATATACGCACTATTTTAAAAATGAACATAAAAAAAAGTATTAGTGGCTACTTATATAAAAATTTTTTAGTAATGAGAAATTGTAAAAAAGAAAGGCTAAAATACTTATTTTTATTAACAAAATTTACGTTAAAAAGACGTCTGAACTCGTTTTTTAGATTGAACATAAAAAAAGAAAAATTGAATGGTAATATAATAAGATTTCAAACATACCACCAGTTTTATGGATCATTTTGTGATGTTTTTTTAGAAAAACAGAATTTTTTTTTAGCTGATAATAATAAACCAATAATATTTGACATTGGCGGCAATCTTGGAATGACTACTCTTTATTTTAAGAAATTGTATCCAAATTCAAAAATAACAATTATCGAACCAGATCCTTTAAATATTGAAGACATAAAGCACAATATAAAAAATTTAAAAGATGTGAATATTCTAGAGATTGCTGTAAGTAAAAGAAAAGGAACTACTTATTTTTTTAGGGACAAAAATCCTCGTTTAACTGGTGGAAGCTTAGTAAAAAATCAAACTAATAAAGAAAAAATTACTGTTAAAACGCAGAAACTTTCAAAATTAATACCCCGAAATATTGATTATTTAAAACTTGACATTGAAGGAAGCGAATCTGAAGTCATTGAAGAAATGAATAAAAACTTGGGAAAAAGTTTTTCAATTAAAAATATCTTTATAGAGTTTCACTATAACCAATTAGTAAAAAATAATAAACTATCTAACATTATATCATTTTTAGAAAAAAGAAACTTTGAATATATTATTGAATCAAGAATGAAATCCCCTTATAAAAAAGAAAAAGCCTTCGGATTGAATATTTTTGCATATAAAAAATAAAAGTTGAAGCTATTAAAATGAAAACATGGGTCAAAAAAAGATTATTAAACCGTCACAAGTGCCAAATCATAAATAACTCGTTAATTTGTACTACGTTCTTAACCAACCCGATGAAAAAAGAAGTTAAAATTAGCCATAAATATCTAAAAACATGCAAAAAAAACATTCAAGAGTTATATGAAAGAGAATCATTAAATCCGAATATTGAAATGCTTTTAGATTTCATTAAAAGGTTAAAAAAGGAGAAAATTCTTAAAAAAAAGAGCAATATTTTAGAGCTTGGCGGAGGCATGGGATGGTTCAGCACTCAACTAGCAACCAATAGTGATCATGTAGTTTTTACTGATATAACACAAGGACATTTAACAATTGCTAAACAATACCAAAAACTGAAAAATGTTAATTTTGAAACTTCACTAATTCCAATGCAAAACATAAACTCTGTTTTTAAGGAAAACAGCTTTGATTTAGTGTTTGTTAGTGCAGCACTACATCATTGCAGTAACTTAAAAGAAGTTTACAAAAATGTAGCAAAAGTGTTAAAATCAAAAGGCAAATTTTTTGTTTTGTGTGAGCCAATGGTAGGATTATTTTATAAAAATAAAGAAATTGAACATGTTGCAAATAAAGGAGCACAAGATGTTCCTTATACTATTAGAAACTATTTAAAAGCCTCAAATGACTTTTTTGATTATGAACTTGAAGTATCAAAAACCGTGCTATACTATAAAAAAAATATTAATAAAATAAGATCCTCAAAAATTTTAAAAAAACTTTTTATATTAAGCAATAAAATTTTAACTGAAAAATCTATCAACAACTTTTTTTTCAAAAAAGTTTATTTTACTTTTGCTTACTTTTTTGGAAGAGTTCCAGTAAACATAATACTAACAAAAAAAACATGAAAAAAGCAATTTGGATAGAACAAGACGTTTCAACAGCAGGATTTTTGAAAGAAACAATTCCTGCTGTAATAAAAAGAAACAATATAAAAATTATTTTTATAAATCATGAAAGTAGAAGAAAATATTTTAATATTTTTAATAAACAAATCAACCCAAAATTCTTTGAAAATTTTTGTTTTGATATAAAAAGATTTTATTACTTAAAACTACCTTTCAAAATTAAAAAGTTTCTTAACAAAAAAAAGATTTCAAAGAAAGATATAAATTTTTTATTTGTTGAAAGCCCAACTTATTCTTTTATTAGTGCAAAAATACTAAAGTTTTTCATAAAAAAACCAATAATTGTAAGATTAGGAATATTACCTATAGAATATGCAAAATATTCTTTTAAAAAAAATAAAATAACATATCCTTTCAAATTGATAGCCTTAAAGATTATGCTTTATGTAAATTATCGTTTAATAGATCTTTTTGTAGTCAATAATAAACTGATAGCTAATGACATAAAAAAGATATATAAACGGGCCAATATTGAAATTATTCCATCTTGTGGAGTTAATATAAAGAATTTTTTCCCAGTGAGTAAGGAAAAGAAAAAAAAATTAAGAGAAAAACTTAATTTGCCACAAAAAAAAATTATAGGGGTTTATTCTGGAAGATTAGCAATAGAAAAAGCAGGAATTCTTTCACTAGTGGAGCTATCGAAATGGCTTGAAGAAAAAAATATGTTATTAGTATTTATCGGTCATGGTCCGCTTGAGAAAAAAATCAAAGATATGATAAAATCTAGAAACATAAATAATATTATCTTAACAGGTTTTCTAACATCAAGGGATAAAACAGTTCCATATTTACAGGCTGCAGATGTTTACATACAACCTTCACTGGCTGAAGGTCATGGAGTAGCTCCTCTAGAAGCAATGGCATGCAAAATTCCTGTTATTTCAACAGTGGTAGGCGGATTACAATATTCTATAAATAACAAAAGAAACTATGTGGTTAGCCAACCAAAAAAGCCAGAATCTTATAAAAAAGCTATTAATTCATTTTTAAATTCCGCAAAAGAAGAAATAAACACAAAAATCGCTTCTTCATACAATTGGGTTTTAGAGAATCACTCCCAAGAAAATATAGAAAAAAAATGGGAAAAAGTAATAAAACAATTAAATTAATATCTACTTATAAAAAAAGACAATAACTTTAAATATACCATTTTGTCTTTAAAATAAATAACAACAGTCAATATCTCAGAAAGTAGATGACTATAAAAAAATGAAAAATATTACATTATCAGGTTTAATTTTAACACATAATAATTCTCGCACAATAAAACAATGCATAAACTCTATAAAAAGTATCGTTGATGAATTAGTGATTATCGATGATTATTCTACCGATGATACCTTAAAAATTATCAAGAAACTTTATCCAAAATTTAAGGTCCATAAACGAAAATTAAATAATAATTTTGCTGCTCAAAGAAATTTTGCTTTAACAAAAGTAGAAAATGACTGGGTTTTGTTTATTGACTCTGATGAAGTGATAAGTCAAGCATTAAAAAAAGAAATAATGAAAGTATTAAAAAACCCAACATTTGATGCTTATACTTCAAGGCGTGATAATCAAGCTTTTGATTTTTTTATAAAAAGTACTTCTGGAAGACCAATACTATTAAAAAAACATTTGAAGTTTAAAGGTCGTGTTCACGAAAATGTTGAAAACATAAAATTTGGTTATTTGAAAAACTCTTTATTACACTTATCCTGGATTGATGCTAAAGACTGGATTAATGATTTGAATCGTTATTCTTTTTATTATGCTAACAAGTGGTATAAAGAAAAAAGAAAATATAATCGTTTTCACTTATTTTTAATTGGTGGTGTTTTGCCCTTTTTTTGGTTTTTTAAGCTTTACTTATATGATGGTCGCTGGAGAGGTAAAATACCTGCGATGCTTTACTGCCTTGCTTGGTCTATTCAGTGGACTTTTACTGCTTTAAAGTTTTACGAACTAAAATACATCAATAACAAATCATAGTTTTAATTTATGTTTTGAATAACTGATTACTTGTTTTATAAACTCTTTATCTTCTTTCTCTATTTTTAAAGCAAACAATACTAAAAAGTATGTTATTGCGCCTATTGGCACAATATACCATATAGCAATTTGTTTAAATGAATAGACTACAAGCCCCATTATTATTGTTGCGCCGACGCTTTTAATTAATGGTTTTGAAAATTTAATTGGCACTAAAAATTTTGTTACATAATAGCGAAAAATCATAAAATTAAATAATTCTGTAAAAACAGTGGATATTGCTGCTCCCGCATACGAATATTTTGGTATTAGTAAAAAGTTCAAAACAACATTTAATACTAACGCAATTGCTGAAGTTCTCATAAAATATTTTTGCTTGTCGGTTGAGAGTAACAAAGTACCCATTAAAAAATTAACAAATATGAATGCTTCAGCCCAAATAAGTATTTGAAGTGATAAACTTCCACCAATAAATGATTCTCCATAAATAAAATCTATAAAACGATCTGCCAGTATGAATGTTCCAATACTTATTGGCATTGCTAACATTGCAAGATAACGAAATATTCTTAAAAATAATATTTTTAATGTTTTTTTATTGTGTTTGTATAATTTTGACATTGATGGCATTATCGCAGTGATTATTATGGATGGAAAAACTGTTAGAACATCAATTAGACGATATGCGGAATTGTACCATCCTGTTACAGCATCACCTTTCATAAATGATAGCATTATAGTGTCTACTCTAAAGTATATGAATAAAAAAGTTGTTGATAAAAAAAATGGAAATCCTTGGATTATTAATTTTTTATAAGCTTCGATATCTTTGCTTAATCGTATTTTTATTTTACTCTTTGCATTTGCTAATAAATAAGAAAATTTTACAAAATTTGACAGTACTAAAACTAAAACAAACAGTATTAGTGATTGCGTTTTTAACAAAATATAGATTCCGAGCGATACTGCGACTATTCTTTCAAGTATCAAAGACTTTGCATTAAAGTCCATTCTGTTATGAGTATGAAAAAGACTTAGTAGAAAACCACTAGTTAAAACCAAAAATTGTACTAGTGCTGCAAGCCATAAAGCTTTAATCACTACTGGATCCTTGTTGAAAAAAAACGATAATGATATTGTTAAAAGTATTGCTACGACCCCCATTAATAGTTTTATTGAAAAAATATTTTCAAAATAGTATTGAATCTTTTTTTTTGTTCTGCTAACTTGTATCAAAAAAACACTATTTAATCCCATGTCAGCAATAATAAATGTTATTGTTACAACTGCAAAAATAAAAGAGTATTGTCCTAATCCCACATCTCCTAGTGTTCTAGCAATTACTATTATTAAAAAATATCCAACAAAATAGTAGAATGCTTTAGCAGCTGTCAACCATAAAGTGTTTTTGACTAGTGTTTTTTTTAGTGACATTTTAATTTTTTTATTTTATTGCTTCAATATACATCGTATCGGCTTTGTTCCAAGAGTCAAAATTCCAGTTTTTAACTGATGATTTGTTATAAGACATTTTTTTTATTTTTTTAAAGCCTGTTTTTTGCAACAAGAATTTTGTCGCATTATAATCATAGATGAATTCGTGCTCGCCACCTTGCTTGAATAATTGGTTTAGTATTTCCATTTGTCGCGTTTGAGAATATTTTATTGGTTCTGGCTGGTTAAAATTCAGCTTTCCTTTAAGGTATTCTTTTGCGTAGACTTCAAAATCAGGCATTGCAAACCGTAGTACACCACCATTTTTTAGTATTCTGTGAGCCTCTTTTAATGAGTATATTGCTTTTTTATCAAAACTGATGTGTTCAAAGACATGCTCGTGAAAAATAACGTCTAAAGAATTGTTTTTAAAAGGGTGTTTTTTTGTGATGTCTAAAAAAATGTCTCCATGAAATAGGTCTGTGTTTAACCAGTTCTTTTTTTTTATTTGGTTTAGTCCACAACCAATGTGTAAGTATTGTTTTTTTTGTGCTAAAAACTTTTTTATTACTTTTCGTCTTTTGAATAGTATGTTGTAATTTTTTCTAAAATATACATATATTTCTAAAACATGGAGCTTTTCTTTTAGAAAATTTTTTGTTTTCTTAGGTAACAATTTACCAAAGTAAGGTATTAGCTTAGTCACCGCTTAAACCTCTCCATTGTTTTATTGCTTTTTCATAGCGTTCTGGCGTTCCAGTATCAAACCATTGACCTTTAAATTTGTAGGCATAGAGTTGTCCTTTTTTTGCTAGTTGTGGAAAAACATGTTTTTCATACATTGCAAAACCTTCAGGTATTACATCAACAACTTCTGATTGCCATATTGATAATCCAGAATTTATTAAATTACTGGGAGCTTGTTCTAATGTTGGTTTTTCAATAAAATCTAATATTTTATTATTTTCTAATTTTGCAACACCGTATTGTGTTGGGTCTTGTACGCTTGTAAGAGCAACTGTTATTTTTGCATCTGTTTTTTTGTGATGTTCGTACATTTCGTCTAGCTTTATGTCTTTTAGTTCATCACCGTTGGTTACTATAAAAGGCTCTCTTAAATATTTTCTTGCTAGTTTTATTGCTCCGGCACTGCCTGCGGGTTCTTTTTCTTCAATATAAGTTATAGTAACACCCCATTTTTTTCCATCGCCAAAATAGTTTTGTATTTTGTCAGCCATGTGCCCAACAGAAAAAATATAATTTGTTATATCATATTTTTTAAAAAGCTCAAACAGGTGTTCTGTCACTGTTTTGCCTTGCACTGGCAGTAATGCTTTTGGTATTTCATAAGTTACAGGCCTAAAACGTGTTCCTTTACCCCCTAATAAAAACACTGCTGTTTTAGGTATTTTTTGACTACTCATTTTTTATTCTCCTTAAAAGCTTGTTTGAACGTATATTTTATAGTTTTTTAGCACTCTAAAACACTATCTAGTACTGTTATTTAAATACTTTATTATTTTTTCTCGACGACAAACAGTAAACAGTAAGCTTTTTAAATAAATTGAGTATTCTAGTCTTTGAACGGCCATAGGGGTTTGGTTTACCTGGTCTCATTTCGAACCCAGAAGTCAAGCAAACTTCCGTTTCTGGTAGTACTGCGTTTTTGCGTGGGAGCCCAGAAAAGCTGTTCACTTCTTTTCTTTTGTTTTTTGTCCTATTGTTTTTAGAATGTATGCTAGTTTGTTGATATAGGCTACCATTTCATGAATTTTTTCTTCCATTAATTGTGAGCGTTTATCAAAATCTATTAATTGTGATCTTATAGCGCTAAAGCTTGATTGTATGCCACCTTCTAAGACTTGTTCTTTTGCTAAAAGCTCGTCACGCAAGCGTTCCATCATATCATTGTCAAGTGTTGAAGTTTGTGCTTGCTGGCTTGAATTTAATTGTTCTCTAATTTTTTTAAAGTGCTCGCTTAATATAAGGAATTCTTTTTGTAAAATACTAATTTTTTGCTCTACTTTTATTAGTTCTTCTTGGTCAATACTTGGTTTCGCTGCTATTTGTTTTTTTTGCGCTAAAGTCTTTTTTAGGCCTAATAGTTTTTGCTCAAAGCCTGTTGGGTCTATTAAATCTTGGCTTACTGTAGTGTTTTGTGACTCTTGAGGGTCGTCAAGTTCTATAAGATCTGGAAGGTCTGGAAGGTATTCCATATCTGTAAAGTCTGTTCGGTCTCCTATCATGGCTGAGACGTCTTTGTTTACTGGGTTTTCGTTACTCATTTTGCGCTGTCATCATGCTTTCTATAAAACTTAGCACGTGATGAATTTTTTGTTTTGTGTCAATAGTTTCTAATTTTAGTTTTTTTACTTGTTTGTCTATTTCTTCGAGTGTTTGTGTTGTTTTAATTTCAAAAGTGTTGAATTCTTCACGGTTTACTGCTGCGCTGCCGCCTTCGGGACTTAGAGCTTTTTTTAGCTCGTCAACTTGGCTTTTCATCAATGTTATTTCTTGTGTGAATAATTCTTGTGCTTGTTGATTGTTTTGCAGCATTGTGTTTTCTAAATCCTTAAATGTTTCTTTTGTTACAACACTGTTTTGTAATTTGTCAAAAAATTCTTTTCTGACAACTTGTTCTTCGAGTGTTTCTAAGCGCCGACGAACACCTTCTGTTTCTGCAGTTCCAAGAGTTTGATCTGGCAATGTTTGTTCAGTTGTCGGCATTGCTGTTATTTTTTGACCTTCTAGTTTATCGACTAGTTTTTCACCCCAAACAATCTTAGTTTTGACTTCTTCTTTAAATGTTAAGAATTCTTTGTCAATAGAGCTCATTCTTTTTGCAATATTTGACATTACTTGTTCGTGATCAGTAATTGATTGATTAGTGTTTGATACTTTATCAGCAAGTATCTGTATTTGAGTTATTAATTGTTCGACGTCGCTTGCTAGTTTTGTGACGTCTTCTGAGCGCTCTAGCTTTTTTAATTGTATAGCATGACCTTTTACCTGTTCTAATAATGCGTCGCCAACAATTTCTTGAGATTTATGTTTTTCTTTCAGTTCTCCTAACTCGTTTGTGACTTCACATTCCACGCATTTTGTTGGAAAAGTAGCACTGAAACCTTTAGAGGTTTTTTCTTTTTGGTCCTTTTTCTTTACAGAAATAATCTTTTCACCTCTCCCACTTTTTTATAATTGTATTGAATGGCGCATTTATATAGTTTTTGACAAAAACAGCATCTTTAAGCTTTGTTTTTTTGTATTTTTGCAATAAAAAATCCTTGTGTTTGTGTTTTCCAGGGCCATAGTCTTTTAGCATTTTTTAATTGTTTGTCATAATCTTGGTCTTTGAAGCTCGTTATGGCTTGTTCTCCGGGACTATTAAATGGTAATAATGTTATATTGTGCTCTTTTAATATTTTGTTGATGACTGCTTCGTTTTCTTCAGGCTCTAAACTGCAAGTTGAGTAAACTAGTATTCCTTTAGGTTTTAAGCAATTGATTGCAGTGTTTATTAGTTGATACTGTACTCTTGCCATTCTTGTCAAATCATCAATTGTTGTTTTTTTAAACCAATCATCATCTATTAAATAATTTCCAGTGCATGGAGCGTCCAGTAGTATTTTGTCAAATTCTAGTCCTAAATCAGTGGCGTGACGAGCGTCTTTTTGATAAATTATCACGTTAGAACAACTCAAACGTTCTAAATTGTTTTTTAGTGAGTGTAATCGTTTAGTGCTAGTATCCATTGCTATTATTTGGCCTTGATTGTTCATCAATTGTGATAATTGTGTTGTTTTGCTACCAGGTGCTGCTGCCATGTCAAGAACTAAATCGGTTGGTTTTGGGTCTAATACTTGTGCTGGAATTTGGCTGGCTGCTTCTTGCAAGTAATAATGGCCTTGTAAGTATTGTTGTGTTGCGCCAAGAGAAAAATTTGCACTATAATAATAACCGTTTGTCAAATAGGATATCTTTTCTAGTTTCACACCTTTTTTTTCTAGTTGGCGCACAATTTTTTGCTCGCTTGTTTTTAATGTGTTAACACGCAGTGAAGGTTTAAGAGTTATTGGCATGTATTGTTGTCCTAGCTCTTCGTAGCGTTTAATAAAATTATTTTTTGTCTTTCGCATTGTTCACTAATTGATTGATAAAAGCAGTGCTGTTTTCCAGATTGTCAACGTAGCGCAGCACTATCTTGTTTTCTTTACCTGTTAATTCAATTATTATCCTGCCAAGATCTAATAACTTGGTAGTTTTTTCATAGTAGACTCTTGAAATATTTTGATAATCAATTTTTTGTTCTACTCTTGCAATAAAACCTTCTTCAAATGTTAAGTGATCTTCATAAAATAAGTATTCTTCACGCAGTATCATCAAATAATTAATAAGCAATACTATCACTGCAGGTATTGTCAAGTGAAAAATTGTTTCTCCTACTTGGTCAAAGAAAGGTTGTGGTATGTCTTTAGAAAAAGTCAGTATGAACTCTACAACATCAAATCCTGCCAAGTAATTAATCCAAGGGATTGCCAAAGCTATCACTAGAAAAAATAATGATATTTTTAGTAAAAGATATGAAAAAACTAGCACTTTGTGAGGTTTTATTATTTTTATGACATCTTTTTGTTCTTTCATCTTAGTTTAAAGTTTAACTCTTTTGTTTTCTCGTTGATTTTAACGTTTTTTGATTGTAATTGTTTTTTTAGCTCTTCCCATTTTGGTGTTTTAATGTTTTTTTGTATTAGTGCAAGTATTTCTTTTATTTTTTGGTATTCTTCATATAATTTATTGGCTTTTTTTTCTTCTATTACTGCTTGTTTTTCTAGTTCTACTATTCTTTTTTGTTGGCGCTCTAGTACTTGTTTTGCTTTTGTTAGTTTTTGGTTTTGATTTTTTTGTGTTTGCTCTGCTTTTTTTGTTAGTTCTTTGACTGTTATGTTCTCATCGAGTGCTTGGCTGAAAGTCTCATAAGAGCTTACTAGTTTTTGACTCTTTAAACTTATCGGGCTGATAGTCTTTTCGGTTTTTCGAGGTTTTAGTTTTTCTTTGAGGAGTTTTTGCAATTCTAAAAAAAGTTTTTTTATTTGCGCAGGAGTGCTTTTTTTTGTTGTCTTGTCAATTTTTGCTCTATCGCATAATTCTTCAGCGTACAAGCCTCCTAATGCTAGGTCTATGGCTAGTGTTTTTACAATGCTGTCCTTATCTGAAGAAACTATTATTTTTTGAAAGTTCTTCTCGTCTAACTCTAAGGTATTATGAGCTAGTTTAGGATGAATGTAGTCTATGTTTGGCCTTACTGTTCTATCTTTCCACTTTTTTAATTGATATGCGCTAAAAATCTTTTCGTTTTTTAAAAGTAAAAGGTTTCCTGGAGCGAAAAGCTCTAAGACTAATGTTAAAGGCTCGTTTTTTGTTTCAACAACTATTTTTATTATTCTCTCAAAATCAACTTGTTCGATTTTTTGTATTCTAGCATTAGTTAGGTGTTTTCGTAAAAACATGCAAAATCCTGATGGCTGCTCAAAGTTTGGCTTGTACTCTGAAAGATATACTATACTTGGAAATTGCACTTTTAGAAAGGTTTTTGGCTTACCAGTAATGTGTAGTTGAAAGTAGAATAGGTCTTTTTCTTGGTATATTTTATTAATTTTTGCGTTTTTTAGGCTTTGCAGTTCTTTTACTAAATAATATATGTCTAAGCTTGAAAGTTCGTTTTTCATAAAATAAAAAAAACCAGTGTGTTTATTTAAAATTAGTGAAAAAAACAGAATAAAAAAAGGTTTTGTTTAGTTTTCAAGAAGTTTTTCAATGACTACTCTAAATTCTGCTTCTTCTGCGTCTAAATCGTTTTGTTGCTCGTAACCATTGCCTAACCTGATATACTTGCAGCCAAAAACAAAGGTTGGAACTCCGCCACGAGGGTTATACTTTTGAAATAATTGTTGCTCCTCAACGGATACTGTAGTTTCAACAATGCTTGTTAAAGTGTCGTCTTTGGTGTCAAGCTCCCAATGATAAGCAGTAATCAACCCTTGATCTACGTACTCGCTGACAGTCCGATCAAAAGTTTTTTGTATCCACTTACAGTGAGGACACCAAGTAGTACTAAACAATCGAACAATAGGCTTTCCTAGCTCGTCAACACAAATTTCTTCGCCTGTATCCTCAAATGTTGTAATCTCCGTAATTTTAATTGTGTCATCTGTTTGCCCTGTTTTTTGAGCGCCATATTTGATTGTTGCTTTCTCTCTTAAGTCTTCAATATACTGAGTGTATTCGCTTTGTTGTTTTTGTGCTCTGACTTGTTCTATGATAAAGTCTTGAACTTCGCTTAATGCTTGCAGTCCAGCAGGAACCTTATCATTAACAATTATTAAGTGATAGCCAAACTGTGTCTCTACAACATCACTAACCTCTCCGACTTCTAATTCGAATGCTGTTGTTTCAAACTCTGGCACCATAGCGCCACGACCAAAAAATCCTAAGTCTCCGCCGTTAGGACCGCTTGGCCCTGTTGAATGTTCTTTTGCAAGTTCTGCAAAATTTTCACTTGTCGCCTCATCTTTTAGCTCGTTGATTTGTGCTAGTGCATCAACTTGACTTATTGTACTCTGACAGTTTAATGCTCCCTCATAACAGATTAAAATATGTGAAGCTTTGACTTGCTCGTCTTTTAAGAATTGCTGAGCGTTTTGCGTGTAAAAATCTTGGATTTCTTGAGCTGTCACTTCAATAGTTGGCAGCAAAGTCTTGTTTAATAATTTTGTAAATAACAAGTTTTTATAGTAAAAATCTTGCAAGAATTCAAGTGAGAGGTTTTGATCTTTTAGTGCTGCCTCAAAAGCTTCATCAGTTTCAAAACCGCTTGTTTGGCGTGCTACTTGCATTACTTGATCAACTTCTGATTGGCTTATTGTCACGTCCTGACTTGCTGCTTCCTGAATTAATAATTCTTCGTCAATTAATTGTTGTAATACTACTGATTCATTAACAAAGGCAAGGTACTCTGGAGGTATTCTGACAAGTTGCTCGCTGACTTGCTGAGTAGTTATTGCTTTTCCGTTAACTGTTGCGGCAACATTATCTTCTTTGATAAAAAGATTGTTTTGTCCTAATAGAAACCATGCAATAACAGCGATTGTTATTAGTATTGCAATAGTGATGATTTTTTGTTTGTTGTCAGTTAGTTTTTGTAGTTTTTTCTTGCCAACAATTTTTGTTTTTGTTGATCTTTTTGACTGACTTTTTGACTTTTTGATTGTTTTTTTGCTGATTTTTTTCTTAATTGTTTTTTTTGCCATTAATACCCCTCAAACCTTTTTATCAAGCCTATGATAACTTATTTATAAAACTTTGGACTTATTTAAACTAAATTATAGCTCTACAAGCTCTGTACCGCTGCTTGTTACGAGTCTTATTGCAAGGCCTAATTTTAAAAGAGCGCTTAGTAGTGCCATGTGTTCTTTGCCACTACCCGAGATTATGTTTAAAGCCACTTCAACGCCACTAACTTTATTTTTTAGTTGTTCATAATATTTTTGTGCCAGTTTTTCTATAGGTATTGCAGTATCATTAATTATTATGAGCTCACAACGATCATTTGGCGTGAATTTCTCTTTTCCGAAATCATTAGTTACAAGAATTATTTTTTTGAACTCAGCATGTTTTATTAAATCATAAAGTTGTGCCCAACTACCCTTGCCTGTTGATACAATACTTACTAGTGTTGTCATTTTAAATCATGTTAGAACACAGAATATAAAAAAGTTTTTAATGGTTGCCGCAACCCCTGCAAGCCATGCAAGACGGACTTGTCAAGTCTACCATTTGATGACCACAGCACTCACCGCTTTTTTTGCTGACTTTGCCACAAACCTCGCACCGAAATGATTTTTCCATAGTGATTCCTCCAATAACAATTTGTGGTAACTCACTATTCTTTTTAAAAGTTTCTAGTTTACAAAATTTTGAATGCTTCTGTCATAAGTTGCTTCTTTTAGTGGACTAAAATAGCATGCTGGTAGTTCACCGCGTTTTTTATGGTAGTCAATGCATTCACAACAAGTTCCTTTTCTAGGGCATGGCTCGTATGTGCAATTACATTTTTCTAAATTTTCATTTTTGTTGTTGCAGTGCGTCATAATAACTTATTTTTTAGTGATTATTATTTAAAAAAGTGTTCTTTTGACTGGCTAAAAGTTTAAATATAAGATAGCTGTTTGGCTTATCAGTTAAAACGTGGAGGGACACAATTATGAATTTAATCATCATTGCACCAATAGCTTGCATTATGGCATTGGTTTTTGCTGGAATTCTTAGCAAAAAAATCATTTCAAAAACTCCTGGCAACACTAAAATTAAAGAGGTAAGTGATGCTATTAGTAAAGGAGCGATAACTTTTCTTAAAAGCGAGTACAAAATACTAGTATTTTTTGTGATAATATTAAGTGTTATTATAGGATTATTGTTGGACAATCCAACAACAATTATCAATGAAGGTTGGTATACTAGCGCCAGTTTTGTAATTGGAGCTTTTTGCAGTGCGACAGCAGGTTTTATTGGAATGAAAATTGCAACAAAAGCCAATAGTCGAACAGCTAATGCTGCTCGCAAAAGCTTGGGCGCTGCGCTAACTATTGCTTTTAGTAGTGGTGCTGTTTTAGGGCTTAGTGTTGTTGGGCTTGGACTTTTAGGTTTACTAGTGCTTTTTTACTTGTTTACAATAATTCTTAACCTTGAACCAGCGTTGGCTGTTGAACTGATTACTGGTTTTGGTCTTGGAGCGTCATCGATTGCTTTGTTTGCTCGTGTTGGCGGCGGAATTTACACTAAAGCTGCTGATATTGGAGCCGACCTTGTTGGAAAAGTCGAGAGTGATATCAATGAAGATGACCCTCGTAACCCTGCAGTGATTGCTGATAATGTAGGAGACAATGTTGGAGATGTTGCTGGAATGGGGGCTGACCTTTTTGAAAGCTATGTTGGAAGTATTATTGCAGCAATGATTTTGGGAATGCTAGTTTTTGGCATTAAAGGTTTAGAATTGCCGCTTTTAATAGCTGCTAGCGGTATTGTTGCATCGATTATTGGCAATTATTTTGTAAAAGTAAAAAATGGTGGTAGCATTCATACTGCACTGCGCAAAGGCTTGTGGGTTTCAAGCGCGATAGTAATAGTATTATCGTACGTGTTTACTTATTTATTATTGCCAAAACTTAATTATTTAGGGGTCTTTATTGCTATTATTGCAGGACTCATCTCTGGAATACTAATAGGATTATTAACAGAGTATTACACCAGTGCAGATTATACGCCAACAAAAAAACTTTCGCAAAGCTCAGAAACTGGTGCTGCAACAAACATTATTACTGGTCTAGCTTTAGGCTATGAGAGCACTGCACTGCCAATACTTGTACTATCAATCGGTATTTACACAGCATATTATTTTGCTGGAATTTATGGTATTGCAATAGCTGCTGTTGGAATGCTTTCAACTCTCGGTATTAGTCTGGCGGTTGACGCTTATGGTCCTGTGGCTGATAATGCTGGCGGAATTGCACAAATGGCAGGTCTTGGTGATAGTGTTAGAAAAAAAACTGATATTTTAGATTCTGCAGGCAACACTACTGCTGCTATTGGTAAAGGTTTTGCTATAGGCAGCGCTGCACTAACAGCTTTAGCATTATTTAGTGCTTTTAGTAAAGCCGCTGATTTGAGTACAATCAACATTACTAACCCTTTAACTATTATAGGACTATTGTTGGGCGCTATGCTGCCATTTTTGTTTAGCAGTCTCACAATGAGAGCTGTCGGAAGAGCTGCTTTTAGCATGATAGAAGAAGTTAGAAGACAATTTCGTGAGATTGAAGGATTATTAGAAGGTCACGCACAGCCCGATTATGAGCGTTGCGTTAGAATATCAACTAATGCTGCGCTTAAAGAAATGATTTTGCCGGGGCTTTTGGCTATTAGCGCTCCAATAATCGCTGGTTTAGTATTAGGCCTTGAAGCTCTTGGCGGATTACTGGCAGGAGCACTAGTAAGCGGTGTCTTACTAGCTATCAGCATGGCTAACTCTGGAGGAGCTTGGGATAACGCAAAAAAATATATTGAAGCTGGAGCTCATGGTGGCAAGGGCACTGACACGCACAAAGCAGCAATTGTTGGCGATACTGTTGGCGATCCATTCAAAGACACTAGCGGCCCATCAATTAATATTTTGATAAAATTGATGAGCATTGTTTCACTAGTTTTCGTGCCATTATTTTTGGCTTTTGGAAGCTTGTTATAATTTATTTTTTTGTTTTTGATTCGTTTTTCATTTTTTTGACAATATTTTTATAAAGAATTAATAAATTGTAAGTTTAATGATTTTTACAAGCGGCGAACTAGTAGACCTTGTCATCATGGTGCTAGCTATTGGTTTTATTTTTTCAAAGGTTTTTGGCAGGCGACCAGCAAGCACAGAGTATGATCCTCTTGTAGACTATCAAAAAAACCAGTTTTTCGAAGATTTAAAGTATGGAATCATACTAGCGGCTCCAGCTGTTGTATTGCACGAATTCGCTCATAAATTTGTAGCGATGAGTTTTGGAGCTCAAGCGTTTTTGCAAGCTCCAATAATGTGGTACGCTATAGCAATACTTTTGATATTGTTTAATGCGCCAATAATTTTTTTTGTTGGTGGACAAGTATCAGTAGTTGGTAATTTAACACCTTTTAATTACGCGCTAGTTGCGCTGGCAGGACCATTTACTAATTTAGTGTTATGGATTATTATTTCTAAATGGGTTGTCAAACAAAAGTTTGCACAAAAAAATCTTCAATTGTGGACTATGATGGGAAAGCTTAACATGTTCTTGTTTGTTTTTAACATGATACCACTGCCTGGTTTTGACGGTTGGAATTTTGTTGTAGGACTTTTCCAAACAATTTTTTAAATTGTTTAAAGAAATATTTTATTTTTCGAAAATGTTAATGTTTTTTCTTTCTTAGTATTAATCTTATGTAATTGTCACTCCAGCCTGCTAATGTTAGTTTTTGTTTTATTATGTTGGCCGGAATTTTTAATTTTTTCATTGTTCTAACATACTTTCTTAACTCCTGTAATTTTTTGATTTTAGCAATTTTCAAACTGTTTTTTGTTATTTTTTTATTAAAATAAGTTACTTGGATTCTTTTTTTAACACGCTCCAAATCATCTTCTAAAACTGAAAGTCCGGTTCTTAATTCTCCACCTTCAGGCTTTTGAATTTTGTACTCGTGATAATACGCTGAACCACCAGCAACTCCTCCTAGCACAAGCAGTATTAACATCAATTTACGCCAAGTGCCTTTTTTTGCTTTAGTGGACTCTAATTGTTCTTGTGTTGTGTTAGTTGATTGATTTGCTAGTTGTGCGGGACTCTCTTGTACTGCTTGACCCGATATTGCACTAAGTGTTTGCTCATCGGTTTCATTAACAGTATTGATTATTGGCGCTTCAATATTTGTGCTGTTAGAAGTTGATGCTATAACAAAATATGATAATCCAGGGGTTATTGCTTCAAAATGATAAAATTCTTCATCTTCACTTATCACACTAGTGTTTAGTGGAGCCCATCCAATGATATAACGATACATTGTAATGTTTTTGGCAACATAGCCTTCATCTTCAAACCATTCTTTTAATATTTTAAATCTTATTTTTGCAGTTTCAAGATTAGTATTAGTCAAAACACCATGATCCATTTGCAAGTACGCAAAAACATTATTTTTTGCTGGAACAGCCGAAGGTTTAACAAAATATTTAGTTATTCCAAACCTAACACCATTTTTTTGCTCTTTTATAGTAAGTATTAAGTGTTCTATTGTAAGATCAGAATTAGAAAAATTCACTTGTGTAGTACCATTTTTTAGTCTTGAAAAAATAATTGTTTGTGAAGAGTCAACAACTGTTTCTACTGCTTGGCCGTCATCATCATCACCTTGGTTTGATGACGAACAAAAGCCTGATTCTGTGATTGTATCGTTGACACCATCATAAACACAAGTTTGTGTGCACAGCCTGGTTTTTTCTCCACTTGCACAACCACTCCAAACACCACAATTATCGTATTCACTAGTGCAGCTTGGAAGCGATGTTATACTGGCAAGATTTGATATAGCGCTTAGGTTTTCATTGTTTTGACTGTCAAGACCTGTTATTGCATAATAATATGTTGCGTTTGGCAAAGTATCAGTATCAGTCCACAAGTGATCAACAACATTAGAATCAATCCTATCAGTACTATTTGCAACAGTAAAGTTTGTGTTTGAACGATAAACGTTGTACTTAGTGATTTCTGGTTGTGAATCATAAGACCATAATATTCTTATTGAACCGTCACTCCTAGTGCTTGCTTGCAAATCTGTTACATTAATTGTTACAATTTTGTAAAAAGTAAAAGTTAGTTGATTGTTTTGGCTTATGTTGACACTAGTACCACTTCTTTGATAAAATCCTACTATGTTTGAAATATTTATTGTATAATTGTTATAATCGGTAGTGTTTGTAATATTAATTTTTCGAGTTATTAGTTTTTGTGATGGTATAGTGCCGTTAACACTAGTGTTATCAGTGTAGACTGTGTTATTGTCATTGTCAAATATTGTTATTGTAACATTTGCTAAATTATTGCTCACCCCATCAATTACGTTAATTGAAAGGTTTTGATAAAATGAAGCTGTACCAGTGCCAGTTATGTTAAAAGTATAAGAGTAAGTGTTATCATCAACTATCAAATCAGTGTTATGCAATCGAATATTATTTTGATAACTTGCAATATCACAATTTTTTATTGTTATATTATTAAAGTTTGTTATGTTGATTCCCGTACCATTATTGTTGCCAGTTATCGCAGTATTATTACAATCTAGTAATATGTTTGAAGCATTAAAAATTATTATTCCAGTATCGTTCAAATCAGTAATGCTTAATGTTTGGCCGCACAAAACAGTGTTATTGTTAATGTATAAGTCGTCAGTTGTGTTAGTGCAAGCTTGAGTTTGAAGTGTCAAGAGTACTAAAAACAATGCAGAGAAACCTATAATTAACTGCTCTTTTTTCACTCTTGACACCAGTGCACCGGTTTTAAACTAGTTTAATACTAATTTAGAGCTTTATACTCGTATTTAAAACAACCGTTTTTATAGTCTACAGTTGCAATAATTTGATAAATAAAGAAAAAGTTAAGCGAACATGCTATCAAAGCGCCAGCAAACAAAGTGGATCATTGTAACAGGCGGAGTGCTCTCAGGCCTTGGCAAAGGAATTGCGGCGGCAAGCATCGGACACCTTCTTCATGGCAAAAAAGTCATTCCAATAAAAAATGACGGTTACTTAAATGTTGATCCTGGAACAATGAATCCTATAGAGCACGGTGAAGTATTCGTGCTTGATGATGGTGGAGAAGTTGACATGGACTTTGGCCATTATGAAAGATTCTTAAACATTAATTGCAAATTTGAATGGAATCTTACAATGGGAAAAGTTTTCGAGCTTGTAAGAAAAAAAGAACGCCGCGGTGATTACTTAGGAAAAACAGTTCAATTAATACCTCATGTTAGTGATTTGATAAAAGATTGGTGGACTCGCATAGCAGCACAAGAAAAAGCACAAGTAATGCTTGTCGAAATTGGTGGCACTGTTGGCGATATGGAAAACGAATTGTTTTTAGAAGCTGCCCGGCAATTAAGAAATAGTGTTGGCAAAGAAAACATGTTATTTGTTCACGTGACATATGTTCCAATACCGCATGGTGTTTTCGAGCAAAAAAGCAAGCCAACACAACAAAGTGTTCACTTACTTTTAGAGCGCGGCATCAAACCAGACATTATCATCGGACGCTGCAGTGAATTGTTGCGTGATTCAATAAAAAATAAGATTGCAGCTTTTTGTGATGTTGACAAAAATGCTGTTATCACAGGACTTGACGTTGATAATGTTTACAAAATTCCTTTTGTTTTCGAAAAAGAAGGAATTGGAAATATTTTAAGCCAAAAATTAGGCATCAAAACCAATCCTAACAAAAGCAGTTGGCGAAGATTATTATATCATCTTGACAATCCAAAAACCAGTTTGAATATTGCGATTTGTGGCAAGTACACAAAACTTGAAGATTCTTATGCCAGCATTATTGAAGCATTAAAGCATTGCGAGGCAAATTATTCTTGCAAGATTAATGTAAAATGGATTGAAACAACTGACGTGACAAATGATTTGGAAGCTGCAAAGACTTTGCGTGGCATTGATGGTGTTATAGTGCCTGGAGGTTTTGGCAGCAGAGGTGTTGAGGGGAAAATAAAAATCATAAAACATTGCAGAAAGCACAATATTGCGTTTTTGGGTCTTTGCTTGGGATTACAATTAGCTGTTGTAGAATACGCTCGTAATGTTTGCCAATTAAAGAATGCTCACACTACAGAAGTTGATAGTGCATCTGAGAATCCTGTTATTGACTTATTGCCTGGTCAGCGTACAATTAAAACTAAGGGTGCCACTATGAGACTTGGATCTTACAGGGCAATTTTAAAAGATAAAAGTCTTGTAAAAAAACTTTATAACAATAAAAAAGAGGTTTTCGAGCGTCACCGTCACAGATATGAAGTTAACCCAAAATATCATGAAATTCTTCAAAAAAACGGTTTAATACTTTGTGGCATGTCTCCTGATGGTAGACTTGTAGAGTTTATAGAGCTAGCAGGTCATAAGTATTTTGTTGCAACACAATCACACCCTGAGTTAAAGAGTCGTCTACAAAATCCAGCTCCGTTGTTTAGTGGCTTTATTAAAGCTATATTGCATAGCTAATGGCGTAAGTTTTATAAAAAACAACAAAAAACTGCGCTTATGGCTAGAAATAAAGGTCGTCGAGTAAAAAGAAGAGTTCTAACATCTTCAACGCAGACAAAAAAACCAGAAGATACTATAAAAACAGTTCATAAACCTGCTGATATTCAAAAAACAAAACAAGGACCAGCAATAAATGATAGTTTTCTTTCAAAGCTTGACAGTTTTTACAATCAAAACTACAAGATTTTATTATTAATTCCTGCAATAATGCTTTTTGGAGCTTTAATACTGATTTTTTTTCAAGTTGCAAACACTGGAGATTTTATCAATAAGGGAGTTTCACTAAAAGGCGGCACCACTATTGAAGTTATTGGAGGCTTAGAAGTTGATGCTTTAGCATTAAAGAGTTTGTTGATAACACAATTTGAAAACTCCGATATTGATGTTCGATTAATTCGTGAAGCAGGAAATTATAAAGGCTTTATTATAGATCTTGCAAGTGAACTAGACAGTGATAAAGTAATAAGCTTTTTACAAGTTAGACAATTTTTGACAACTCAAGAGTATAGTGTGCAACAAATTGGCTCAGCACTTGGAGAGAATTTTTTCCGTGAAACTTTTAGAGTGTTGATTTTCACTTTTATTTTTATGGGACTCGTAGTGTTTTTTTATTTTAGAACTTTCATTCCTTCACTTGCGGTTATACTGGCAGCTGCCAGTGATATGATAGTCACTGTAGCAATTATTAATTTGATGGGAATTAAACTATCAACTGCTGGCATCGCAGCTTTTTTGATGCTTATAGGTTATTCTGTAGACACTGACATACTACTTTCTACCAGAATGTTAAAGCGCAAGACCGGCTCTGCATATGACGGCTTAAAAAGCGCTTTAGGCACTGGATTGTTAATGAGCATTACAACAATTAGTGCTGTTAGTGCTGGACTTTACTTTTCACAATCTGATGTTTTAAAACAAATAATGCTTATTTTACTAGTAGGATTGCTTGTGGACATTATCAATACTTGGATTCAAAATGCTGGAATATTACGCTGGTATATGGAGGCAAAAAAAATTGACTAAAGCCAAAAAACTATTAACTAATTGGCGAGTATTATTACTACTATTTTTTTTGTTGATGGCAGTTGTCTCAATCCACCCGGCACCAAACAATTCTGGAGTTGCAATACGCTCAGTGTTGCCAAACAGCACAGCAGCTAACACTGGTTTTGAAAGTCCAAAGCCAAACGCTAATCCCTTAAGTTGGGAAGTTATCAAAACAATCAATGGCATTGAAATAAGTAGTGAAGCTAAATATTTTAGTGCTGTTAGTGACTTGCAAGTAAACCAGACAATTTTAATAAGCACTAATAAAAAAACTTACAAGCTAACAGTAGAACCACTAACTAAAATAACAATTCTTAATCAAACAACAACACAGCGTGTTATAGAAGAAGTCTTTGATGAAGAGCTCAACAAAACTATCAATAAAACAAAACTTGTAAAAGTTCCGCAGACATTGACCGAAATTTTAGGTCCTGCAGATTTAGGATTGAAAATCTCTAAAGCTCCAACAACTAACATTCGAAAAGGTCTTGACCTGCAAGGTGGCACAAGAGTATTATTGCAACCTGTCAATAAAACAACAGCTGAAGATATGGAACTAATAATTTCTAATATGAATGAACGATTAAATGTTTTCGGTCTTTCAGATGTTTTAATAAGAACTGCCGGTGACTTGTCAGGAAACCAGTATATTATTGTTGAGATTGCTGGTGCTAACGAAGAAGAAGTCAAAAACTTACTTGCCAAACAAGGAAAATTCGAAGCAAAAGTAGTAAACAATACTGTTTTTAAAGGCAGCAAAAAAGATATTGCATATGTTTGCCGCTCAAGCCAATGTGCCGGCATTGACCCATCTAATGGTTGTGGTCCGCTAGCTGACGGCAATTTTGTGTGTAATTTTCGTTTTGCGATAACACTCAGTAATGAAGCAGCAGAAAACTTTGCAAGTTCAACACAAGACTTGCAAGTAGTCACTAATGAACAAGGTGATGATTACTTATCAGAAAAAATAGATTTCTTGCTAGATGACAATTTAATAACTTCACTAAACATTGTTGCAAGTCTTAAAGGACAGGCGCAAACAGACATTTCTATTACGGGAAGCGCTATTGGCCCATCAGAGCAAGAAGCTGCATTTAATGCTATTAATGAAATGAAGCGATTGCAAAGCATATTGTCATCCGGTTCACTGCCAACAAAAATTGAAATTGTTCAAACAAGTAATGTCAGTCCACTTTTAGGTAATGAGTTTACAAAAAATGCTATACTTGTCGGAATTGTAGCAATATTTGTTGTTTCACTAGTAGTATTTATTCGTTATAGAAAATGGCAAATTGCTATTCCTATGACTATAACAATGGCAAGTGAAGTAATACTGCTTTTAGGTTTTGCTTCAATTGTAGCTTGGAATCTTGACCTGGCAGCTATTGCAGGAATCATTATCGCGGTAGGTACTGGAGTTGACCATCAAATAATAATTGCTGATGAAACATTGCGCGGTGAAGCTTTAAAGTCTAGTTGGCGTGAAAGACTAAAAAATGCTTTTTTTATTATAATGGTGGCATATTCTACAACAGTTGTTGCAATGGTGCCATTACTGGTTGCTGGAGCAGGACTTTTGAAAGGTTTTGCTTTTACTACAATAGTTGGAGTGTCACTAGGAGTATTCTTGACAAGACCTGCTTTTGCGTCAATTATTGAAATTTTGCTAAAAAAATAATAAAAAAGGGGCAGGTTTTAAAAACAATAAAACAATTTTTGTTCTTATGAAAGCACAAAAACAAGCATTATTATTTGTGGTTATCACTACTTTTTTTACGACTACAGGACAGTTTTTTTGGAAGAAAGGGGCTGATTTGAGTGTTAATGGTGCTGGTTTTCTAATTTATAATTATTGGAGCGTCATAGGATTTTTTTTGTATGCTTTTGGAGCACTATTTTTAATTTTGGCGCTTCGACTTGACAATCTTAGCAAGGTTTTTCCTGTTGTGGCAACGTCTTATGTGTGGGTTGTTTTTTTATCACCGCTGTTTTTTGCTGGCGAAAATTACACTTTGTTTAAAAGTGTTGGAGCGATAATGGTACTTTTTGGTGTTATAATGGTGAACACTCGATTTGTTGGTGAAAACAATGACTAATATTATAATGGGCATTTTGTTGACTGTTTTTTCTTCAGTTTTTAATGCTGTTGGCCCATTTTTAATAAAACAAGGAGTCAAAAAAGATCAAAAGATTGTAGAATTATTTTTTGATAAGCTTGTGATTGGCGGTTTAATTGTGACTTTTGTTGGAGCTTCAATATTTGTTTTTGCTTTGCGTTTTGCACAATTATCAATTTTGTATCCTTTTGTTGCAATGACCTACGCGTGGGTTGCACTACTTTCAAAAAAATATCTTGATGAGTCAATAACTAATAAAATGTGGTTTGGCATAATATTAATATTGTTGGGGGTTTCAATTATTGGTATTACAAGCTAGAAAATGAGTTTTGGACAGAACTTTAAGGATTTTAAGCGTTTTGAGCAAATTGTTAGAGTGTTTTTAAAAAATGGTTTTGGAGTGTACCTTTCAAAATTTGGTCTTATAAAAAAACTTCCACTAGCGCGCAAGATATCACCAATAAAAACTAATGAACCTGTAAAATTGCGAAAGTGTTTTGAGCAATTAGGCGGTACTTTTGTAAAGCTTGGTCAATTGTTAAGCTTGCGCCCGGATCTTATTCCTAAAGAGTATGCTGATGAGCTTGCAAAACTTCAAGATAAGGTCGCTCCCTTTGATGTTAAACTTGTTAAAAAGATTATTTCACAAGAGTGTGGCAAGTCGTTGTCGGAGGTTTTTTCTCGTTTTGACGAAAAACCGCTTGCTGCTGCTTCTATTGCGCAAGTTCACCGTGCTAGACTTAAAACTGGCGAGGAAGTAGTTTTGAAAGTTCGCCGCCCAAATGTTGAAGAGCTTTTCGAGACTGATATTGACATTTTAGAAAAAGTTGCAAAGTACTTGACAAAAAAGTATCATCCGGAGCTTATTGACCCGCAAGAAATTATTGAAGAATTTAAAGGTTATACATTAAAAGAGCTTGATTTTGAGCATGAAGCGCAAAACATTGAAGAGTTTAGCAAGAATTTCAAGGGTGATGCTACTACTAAAATTCCGCAGGTTTTTAGGGATTACACTTCAAAAAAAGTTTTGTGCATGCAATACATTGAAGGTGTAAAAGTTAGCAATAAACGAGAACTTATAAAAAAACATTATAATCCTAAAAAAATTGTTTCAAATATCACTTATTCTATTTTTAAACAGATTTTTGTTCACGGTGTATTTCACGCAGATCCTCACCCAGGCAATATTTTAGTGATTAAAAATAATCGTGTTGTTTTTTTAGATTTTGGCATTGTTGGACGCTTGACTGGCAGTGTTCGTGCAAAGACTACAAATTTGTTCACGGCTCTTATAACTCGTGATAAAGAACTTATAGGTGATGCTATGCTTGACTTGGGGCTTTTAGAAGAAGGTTTTAATCGTGAAGATTTTAATGATGATTTGTCAGATACATTATCAAAGTATTATGATGTTGAAATACAAAACATTATTATTAGTGAACTGTTTTATGATCTTTTGAATTTTGCCGGGCGCAATAGCATTCAATTACCTGCAAACTTTGTTCTTTTGGGAAAAACTCTTAGTACTGTTGAAGGTTTTGGCTCTAAACTAGACCCGCATTTTAATTTGATAAAGACTTGCAAGCCTTTTGCTATGCGTTTGATTAGGCAGCGAAAAAACCTTAAGACTTTGCTCCATGATAGCAGGCTTGCAGCTCATAGAACTAAAAGGTTTTTAAGTAGTTTTCCAGATTCCGCGAGTGAGTTTTTACGTCGTGTGAAAAGCGCTGATGATGACTTGAGGGAAATGCACCAGGATTTGAAAATTGTTAATTATAACATGGAAACTTCTAGTAATCGTTTAACTTTAGCAATGCTCATTACTGCTTTTTTAGTGTCTTCTAGTGTATTATTAAGTTATGAAAAAATATTGGCCTACATTGGCTTTTCTTTTGCAGGACTGTTATTTTTATTATTTTTGTATTCTTACACTCATAAAAAAGATAATTTTCGATAGGTTTTTAAATGAGTTTAAAATAATGCAATTTAATAAAAATTTGAGGCTGATTAAATGATAAAAAAAATCACAGGCGGATTTAAAAAAGTGTTTTCCAAAGGCGCTAATGTCATTAAAGCTGTTGGTAAGACTGCTTTTGGTGATGCAAAAAAAGCAGCTCCTAAAGTTGCGCGTGCTACAAAAAGTGAAGCTAAAAAGCTTGCTGGTGTTGCAAAGACAGCTGCTAAAAAAAAGCCTGTTAAAAAACGCAAGAGTGCTAAGCGAAAAACCACTAGAAAAAAATAAAACAATTCTTTTTTTTTGATAAGTTTTAAATAAAGAATTCTTTTCTGATAGTTTTATGAGAGATTATAAAAAATTACGTCAAAAACTATTGATTAATACTAAACATAAGCTAAAAGCTAGTGTTAACACTGACCAATTGATAATTCAAGCAACTAGCACTATTGAAGAATTAGATAAGGCTATAAATGTTTTAGCTGTTAAGTTTCGAGAGTGGTATGAATTGTACAATCCTGAACTTTCGCATTCTGTAAAGGATCATAAAAAGTTTGTAGAATTGGCGCTTGTGGATTCTTCTAAAAGTGTTATGGGTGCTAAGTTAGAAAAGCTTGATTTGCAAGTTTTATTGTCTTTTGCAAAAAATATTGATGAATTGTTTGTAAAAAGAGAAAAAATTGTTTTGTATGCTGAAAAAAAGATTTCAAAGCTTATGCCTAACGCTTCTATTGTTGGAAAACCTTTGATTGTTGCTAAATTATTAGTTCACGCTGGGAGTCTTGAGCGCTTGGCGTTACTGCCTGCTTCAACAATTCAATTGTTTGGCGCTGAAAAAGCGTTGTTTAGGCACTTGCACACTAAGGCTAAGCCTCCAAAGCATGGTTTGATATTGCAGCATCCTTTGCTTGCTAGTGCTAAGCGTGCAGATAGAGGGCGTGTTGCTAGGGCTCTCGCTGACAAACTGGCTATTGCTTTTAAAATTGATTTTTTTGGCGGTGATTTTATTGGTGATAAATTGTTAAAGGATTTGGAGGAGAAATTTTTATGAAATCGATAGGTCACAAGTTTTTTAATGTGTACTCTGATAAAAAGAATAATTTGTTTACTTTAAACTTGACTCCTGGCAAAAGTTTTTTTGCTGAAAAATTAGTTCGTGACTCTGGCAAAGAGTTTCGAGAGTGGGATGCTAATCGCAGCAAACTGGCGGCGGCTATTAAAAAAAAGATTTCTCAAATTGGCATCAGAAAAGGCAGTGTGGTGTTGTATTTGGGGGCTAGTCATGGTTACACTCCAAGTTTTATTTCAGATATTGTTGGCTCTTCTGGTTTTATTTTTTGTTTAGATTTTGCGCCTCGAGTTGTTCGTGATTTAGTGTTCGTGTGTGAGGAGCGCTCTAACATGGCTCCAATGCTAGAAAGTGCCAATCACCCACAAGATTATGCAAGTGTTGTAGGCCAAGTTGACGTTGTTTACATGGATATAGCACAGCGTGAGCAAACAAAGATTTTTGTCAAAAACATTGAGACTTTTTTAAAAAAAGACGGTTTTGGACTCTTGGCATTGAAAGCTCGTTCTGTTGATGTTACAAAAAAGCCGAAAATTGTGTTTAAACAGGTTTATCAAGAGCTTGAAAACACTAAAGGAATTAGTGTTGTTGATTATCGAGAACTAGCACCTTATGAATTAGACCACGCTTTTTTTGTCGTCAAGAAAAAATAGTTTTTTTAAGAAGCTTTGAATTTGTTTGCTTGATATGTTGTGTTTTCTAAGTTGTGCATTGCTTCAAGATCGGTTTTTATTATTTCATACTTTTGGGGTAGTGTGAGGTTTGTGATTTGGTCTTTTAGGCTTAGTTCTTTGTCTTTTTTGTGTTTCCAAATAAAACTGTTAACGGCTATTATATCATCTGTTGTGATTTTTGCTTTTATTTCTTTTGTTACTATTGGAAAATTTTCAAAGTGCACGTCAGCATTGTACAAATCATTGTATAATTTGTAAGTTATTATTGGAATTATTGGAGCGAAAAGTTTTAACAAGTTTTGCATGCAATAATGTAGGGCGTAAATGGCTCCGTTTTGTTGTTTTTTTGAAAATTTGTTTTCTTGATTGTAAGCTCTGCGTTTTGCAAGTTCTAAATAGTGTGATGCAAAAGTCTCCCACAAAAAATGTTTTAGTTTTACTCCTGGGTTGTGATTGTCATATTTTGCGTAGCGTTCATCACAAAAAGTTATTAGATTATTGATTTCGTTTATTATCCAATTGTCTAATTCTAATAATTCAACTTCACCTTTTGGTTGTTCAAACATGCTAATAAAACGTGCTACATTGTAAAGTTTTGTTAGTGTTTTGCCTGCTCCTTCAATTCTTTCAAAATTGCACCTGAAATCTTGTCGTTCAAGGTTTCCTTCAATACTGGCCCATAAACGTAGTGGTTCTGCTCCTGACTTGTCTAGTACTTCTTTTGGGTCTATCACGTTGCCTTTTGACTTTGACATTTTATGTCCTTTATCATCAACTATGTGATAGTTTATCCAAGCATCATTAAATATTAGTTCTCCTGTTAGCAAGTAGGCTTTCAATACTGTGTAATATAACCATGTTCTGATTATTTCTTTTCCTTGAGGCCTAACTGTGCAGGGCTTATGATTTTTAAAAAATGTATCGTCAAAACCATAGCGTAAAATGTATAATGGGCTGTTGGAGCTGTCAAACCAAGTATCAAAAACCCTTTTGTCACCCTCGATTTCTGTTGAGGAGCATTTTGGACATTTTGTTATTGGAGATTTATCTTTCCATGGTTGGTAATACTTTCCTTTTGGAGGTATTATTATTTCATTGCATTTTTTACAATGCCAAACCGGGACTTCAGTAGCATAATAACGATTGCGCGATATTGGCCAATCAATTGTTATTGATTCAATCCAATCAAGCATAATATTACGTGAGGAATCATCATAAAAATTTAGTTTTTTGGCTAGTTTTTTCATATCAGTTTTTATGTTGACTTGTTTTAAGTAGAATTCTTTCATTGAAATAAATTCGATTTCGTCTCTTGAGCGCTCGCAAACTGGAGTGTTGTGAGTTATTTGAGTTTGATTGACTAATAATTTTTGCCTCTTTAATAACTCAATAATCTTTTTTCTTGCTTCCTTTACTGTTAAACCTTTCAATAATCCTGCGTGTTCGTTCATCTTGCCGTTTTGGTCTATTGCAATTACTGGTTTTAATTTCATTTCACGAAAGAATCGAATGTCTGTCAAATCTCCGTATGAGCACATCATCACAAGTCCTGTTCCTTTGTTAATGTCTGTTGAAGGATGCGCTTTTATCGGTATTTCTTTTTCAAAAATTGGCGTTATTGCTGTTTTGTCTTCTAAATGCTTGTAGCGTTTATCTTTTGGATTGTAAATTATCATGGCACAAGTGGCTATTAGTTCTGGTCTTGTAGTGCCTATGATTAAGTCTTCGTTTGTTTCTTTAGACTTGAATATTATGTCATTGAATGTTGATGTGACATTTTCGTAATCGACTTCTGCGTTTGCAAGTGTTGTTTGGCATCCTGGACAATAATTGTTCACCCTGTCATCTTCGTAGATGACCCCTTTATTGTACAAGTCTATAAAAGTGTCTTGTGTTAGCCTGCGATACTCTGGAGAATCTGTGTAGTATACATCTCCAACATTGTCTCCCAGCTCCCAAGAATTAAAGCATACTCCACAACGATAAAATGTGTCAATTGATGCTAATGAACTTTCTTGCAATAGTGTTTTGCAATACTCTGTTGCTTTTTCTCTTGATATATCTTTTAGTTGAACATTGAATTTTTTTTCTGCTGCCATTTCAATTGGCAGACCGTTGCGATCTAACCCCATAGGAAACAGTACTTCATGGCCTTTCATTCTGTTATAGCGTGCGAACATGTCCATTATTATGTATGTTGTTGTTTGACCGATGTGTATTGGAGTGTTAACGTATGGCGGCGGAGTGTCTATTGAGAACATTTGCTTTTTAGAATTAATATTATACGAATACTTTTTTGATGTTTTCCAATTTTTTACAATTGGTTCTTCTAAGGCCTTATCCCAGCGTTTTTCTTTGATTTTAGGTTCTGCCATTTTAACCATCACGTTATTATCGTCGATAAGTATTATTTTAGAATGGTGTTATTAATAAATTTTACCTCTCGACTATGCGCTTAAATATTGTGCTGACTTGTTTGTCGAGTTGTCGCTGGATTATTATTGTTTGATCTACTTTGCTCTTTAAATTGTCATATTTTGCTTGTCCTACAGTATCAGCAATTTTTTTGGAGTGTTTGACTAACTCATTTTTTACTTTGTTAGTTGTTTGGCTTACAGCATTGACTTGCCTGACCATTGAATTATAATATTTTATCATGCTATTGATTCGGCGCAACATTTCACCATCTTTGGTGTCTAACTCATCAATTTTTGATTTCATTCCATCGAGTTGTTCTTGTGGAGTGTCAAGTTTTAAGTGTGTTAATTCATATTTTAGTTTGTTGAGTGTTTGCTGGTTTTCAATAATGTTATGTTTTACTTCTTCGCGCAATTCTGAGAACTTATCAGGTGTTACTGCTTGGTCAAGTTTTACTTTTAAATCGAGAACTTTTTTTGTAAAATCACTAAATTGTTCGTTTATCTCTGTTGCTGTGGCCTTGTAATCTTTAAACTCGTCGAACTTTTTGTTTACTTCGACAAATATTTCTTCTACTTTATCAGAGTGTTTTTGAATGTTCGCCTCTAATTTTTTCATTTCTTTTATTTCGTCTTGAACTTCACTGTTTAATTTTATTACTTGTTCCATTCCCCTGAAAGCTTTGATGCTGCCACGAACAGTTTTTAACTCTTCAATTACTGTGTTGACTACTTGTTCATGGCTTTCAATTTTTGCTTTTAGTGCTTCTAGTTTAGCGTCCATCTTTTTTTGTTCGCTCATTAAGTGTTCTGGTTGTACTTCACTCACTAAGTCTGATGCTTTGATGGCTTTAACTTCTAAATCTTGAATTTCTCTTTCACGATCGATTAGGGTGCTTCGTAATTCGCCTATTTGTTCTGACAGGCGTGAGAATTTTTCTGAGTATACTGTTCTAAGCTCATTATTAGCTTCTGATTGTGCTTTTAAGCGTTCGACATCTGCAAAGAATGTGTTAAGATCTTGGCGTGCTAAAGGTGATGTATCTTGTGCTTGTACTAAGGATTCTTGCTCTCCGGTTATAATTTTTGATTCTCTATCTTCTAAATCTTCAAGACCTTCTTTTTTTACGTCTTTTGGGTCTTGTTCTTTTGATTTTTTTCTAAGCAAATTACTTTTCACCTCTTTTATGTTTTTTTGTGTTGTTTGTGTTTTATAAAATATTCTGTTAATCTTTGTCTTTAAACATTGATTCTTTTAAAAACACGTTTCCTTGCAAGTCTTCTAAAAAGCGCAAGGTTGTGCCAGCATCCCATCCTTTAGCTTGCGCTAAGTCTTTTGGGATGGTGATTTTGTATTGTCCGTTGTTTAATACTATTCGCATTTTATCACCCCGAAATTATTTTATTTCTTTTTGCACCTCTTTGATTTTTTGTTCTATTTTTTCAAGCTCGCTTTTTGATTCCATTGTCCTAGCGATTTTTAGTGCTGCTGGAAGACTGGTAATTTTTAATTGTTGTATTGTTACGTCTTTTCCTGCTTTTCTGGCGCTTGAAAGGTCTAATTGTAAGTTTTCTAGTTCTTGCTCTAGCCTTGTTGCAATATCATTAAAGTTATCAACTGCTTTTTTCTCCTCTTGTTGTGCTGGTTTTTCTTTTGTTTTTTCTTGCTGTTTTGATTCTTTTTTCTTTGATTTTTTGGCTACTTTTTTAGCTTCTTTTTTGGCTGCTTTTTCTGCTTTCTTTTTTTGTTTTTTTGTTTTTACTGGTTGCACTGATTCTATTGTCACTTCTTCAAATTCAGGTTCTTTCTTTTTTTGTTCTTTAGTTTCTTCTTCTTTGGTTTTTTCTGATTGGTCTCGCTCTTCTGATTCTTTGCCTGATGTTGTTTTTGTTGACTCTTCTGCTTTTTCTTGTGATTCTTGGTCTGCAACATATTGTTTTCTTGCTATTTCTGCTTTTTTGATGTCTGCTTCTAGCATTTCATGTGTTATGATTTTTTTCTCGCGTTTTGGTGCTTTTTTACCGAGTCGCTCCCACAGTCTTTCAACGCGCGGTCTTAGGCTTTCAAGGTAAATGTCTACCATGTTGAAGCCTCCTGTTTTGACTTTTTTGAGTGATAAATCTAGTTCTAAACGCAAGTCGAATACGTCTTGGCCTTCTTTTTCTAGCATGTCAACCTGGTATGCTAGTTCATCGATTAAATTGTTGTATTTTGCGTATTTGTCAAGTTCGTCATCTGTTAATCGTTTCACACTGTGTGTTATTGGCCTGAAACTTACGAGGTATGGTTTTCCTTTGTTGTATTCCGCGTTTTCAAACATTCCTGTTCCAACACTTGCCTTGACTACTGATTTTACGACATCTGAGCCGTATTTGGTTTTTAGTCTTTCAAGATCTCCCTCATCGCGTGTGCGCATTTGTAGTTCTGTGTTAATGTTTGCTTTGATCTCGCCTACGAAGTCTGATAGTACTTGCGATATTAAGAGTAGTCCAAGGCCCCATTTTCTAAATTCACGACATGCGCGCTCTACTTGTATGAATCCTTCACCACTACCGCCAAACTTGCTCAGTAAGCGGTGGACTTCGTCATAGACTATTAGGGCTTTTAGTTCTTGTGATTCTTCTAGGTTAGCGTGGAATATCTCGCGAACAGTGTTAGCCACGAATAAATCAATATCTTTTGGGTCCAAACGATTGATTGTGAAGATGTTTATCTCTCCTGGTTTTATGTAGTCTTTTAGGCTTATTATCTCTCGAGCGTCTGTTACTTGTCGGATGTTTCCATTGTACGCTTTTGCTTCTTCTTTGTTCATCCCATAATCTGTGTATCGATCTAGCATTTTGCTATCTTCTAACTTTCTTAAAAACCCACTCCACTGTGCTGTTGGATCGAATACTATTACTGCAACATTTTTCTTTAGTGCTTCTTCTACTATTACTTGTGCTGCTATTGTTTTACCGCCTCCAGTGCTTCCCGCTACTATTGTGTGCATCATTAGTTTTTCAAGCTCTACAAAGGTCCTGATTTTTGTCTCTGCCAGGTTGCCCATCCAGGCTGTGCGATCTGTTGGTCTTGGCAGCTCGTGCAAGTCTGGCATTGCAAGGCGATATTTTCTTTTTGACTCGAAATAATTGCGTGTTTCAAGAGCTCCAACTGCAACTATTAGAATTAATCCTAGCATTGTTGCCAAAGCCCATAATTTAACGCCAAATAGTGAGCGAGCGTATAATGGTTCTCTGATTGTAATGTCATCAAAGTCTTTGATGCTGTACTCTTTTGCGCTTATAATGTATGATACTGTGGCTCTTACTGTATAATCTCCTAGTTTTATGTTTCTTGATAGGTTTAAGGTGTATTCTTTTATGAAACCATCAGGTCCTACTATTATTTGCTCTGATAAGTTCATAACTGTGCGTCCGAGCTTGCTATCTACCAGGTCAACTGTCAGGTTTGTGTCAATTGATTGTGATAGTGGATTAGCAATTTTTACTTGCATTGTCAGCTCGTTTCCTGGGCTTATGACTTGTGTTACTGGTTTTATCGTGACTGACAGTAGTTGATCGCCTTTTTCTGCAACTCTTAATTGTACTGGCAGGCGTTTTACTCCTTTATTGCTAGTTAGTGAAATTTCACCAGTGTAAACTCCTGCTCTTGTCTCTAATGGCACGTTTATCACGTAGAAAACGTCTGTTTCACGGCCTTTTTCTAGTGTTAATGAGTAAGTGTCAAAATCAAAAAATTCTGCTATTGGACCAACTTTTTCTATTCTTATTTGCAGTGTTTCGTTTTGATCATTGTAAAAATGTAGTTTTCCACGGCTGATTTCCCCGCCGAATAATTCTTTGTTAATGTCTGCTGTGTCTACTGATAGTGAATCTGATTGTCTTGACTCAAAGAATTCTGATAGTGTTTCGTTTAGTTCTTCTTGCCCTAGGCCACTGCTTCCGCCGCCTCCGCTTGGGCTTGGGCTTGGCGCTGGCGGTGGTGGAACTATTACTACTGGAATGTCTTCTGATATCAAGTATGCTACTTTGCTTAAGCCTGTAACATTTGCTAAGTATAAGTGCTCATATCCGTCAAACAATAGTAGTCTTGTGCTGCTAACTTGTGTGAAATTGCCATTGCAAACTCTTGAGCTGTAAGTCCAATTGATGCAGCGGTATACGTATATTCTGTTGATGTCTTGGATGCCTTTGCCACTAGTGTCATATGTTAGTGTTAGGTTAGTGCCTCCTGTTAGGTTAATGCCACTTTTTATTGCTACTGCTGATATGTCATTATCACCTTCTACTGATGATACTGTTGCAATATCAATTGAGTCTATGTCTATTGAATCTGACCAGTTTGTAATGTCATAGTTTGGTACTTGTATTAAAGTGTTTATAGCATCAATTGTTAAGTCATAGTTGCGCCTGTGTACTATGTCAGAGTACACTCCGTTTGACGCTGATACTATTGTTTGCATGTGTTCTTTTGTTGTTGGCTTATAAAAGTCAAAGGTTGTTTGTGTTCCGCCACTGCCTGCTTCTTGTACAATACCGTTGAAGGAAAAGTCTTGGTATAGTTCAAATGGTAAGCTTAATAATTGACTATTACTAGTGTTGTCTGATAAGTTGATGTTGATTGTGTAATCTCCTAATTCTATGAGGTTTGCTATCAAGTAGATATCTTTGCTACTAATGTTTATTTGAGGTATTACAGTGCCACTTGATGGTGTTGTTAGGGTTGCGCTAATGACTCCCAAATCATTATCATCAAAAGTGCTAATTGTTATTGTTGTATTGCCACTGCCTGGTTTCTCCAGTGAAGTGTTATAAGCTGTTATGTATGGTGGGTACACATCGCCATAAGTTATGCTTGCAGTGTCGATTGCAGTACCATTTTGGAATTCTCCAATTATTTTTAGTGTTTTTGATTGTTGTGTATTGTTAGTTCCAAAACTTGGAGCATAACACGTTATTGTATCCGCTACCAGTGTTAAGTTAGCACATGGCACGTCATCGATTGTTACTGTTACATTATCAGCAGTAGTTGTAAAAGTACTTTGCAAATTGTAATCATAGTATATTGGCGTTATATTAATAGTTATTAACTGGTTGTTTAGCACATTAGTTTGCGGCATTACTGAAATTATGCTTAATTCTTTGTCAACAAATATTGTGAATTGATTAACTTGCGGGGCGTATCCTGTGCTAATAATTGTGTGAGTATAAGTTGTGTTGCTAATTGTTGCTGGTGCATTATAGTTTAAGTATTGGTTTCTAGTGCCAAACTTTGAGAGTGTGTAACTTCCAGTGTTAAACCATAAAACACCACTATTGCTCGTAAACTGTGTTATTCCAGCATCAACATTTCCGGTGTTGTCGACAGTCATTGATATATTATTGCTTGTCTGTGACCCTGCACTAACATAATCTGTTGATGGGTTAACGTTTATTGATGGGTCTAGTGGAACTATTATTTGCACTGTCGCAGTGTCTTCTATTGCTCCAGAATAAACTCTTAGTGTTGTTGTATAAGTTGTAGGACTATAACCATATGGAACATTTATAGTCATGTTCAATGATGATCCAACACCATTAAACAATTGTAATAAAGTATTGTATGATATGTCAAACTCGCTCTGCGCGCATACAACTCCGGTGCAATTGCCTGTAACATCATATAATGCTGTGTTACCATCGTTTTCAATAGCAATTACTTCTACGCTTGTACTATTATGGTTTATTGTTGCGTTTATAGTGTTTGATAATATGTTGATGCTTGGCTCGTTTATTGGCTCTTGTTCTACGTACAACACTGCTGTTGTAGCACCTGAGGATAATGCTGAAACATTTGCTGTTAACTCGTTTAATAAAACGTTCGGAGTTGATGGTAGTTGTTGCCACCATGGACCACTACAATGACCTGTTGGCGAATCAAAATTATCACATTTGTAAACTCTTAAATATGTTTCTTCTACTATTGTTGGTCCTTTAAAGCCTGTTGGGGCTGGTAAGTGATCTGTATAATCTATTGTTATAAAACCTGCATTTGGCATGTTTGTCTGTATTGCAAAGCCTTCAATATCGCTTGATAGTTCTGCGTCTGATGCTGAAACTATTGATAAGTTTATGAAGCTTGTTGGAAGGTTAAAGTATGATACATTATAAATTGTTAAATTGTAACTTTCAAAGAATATGTTTGTGTCATAAATACGTGTTTTTATTGTTATGTTATAATGGCCTGTTGCGTTTGTTGAAAAATTGTATGATGCGTTCACATCATTATTGTTTAGTGTGAAATTGGCTCTTACTGGATTACTTTGATAGTCTAGTATTTGTCCTGCAAAGTTTTTGTTCTCGAATACTTCAAATGTTGTTGTTATGTTGTTATTGATGTTTGACGCAGCGTCAATTACTAAAAACTGCAAACTATGAATTCCTAAATCATTAAAATCGCTGGTGTTTTGCCAATACCCATTGAGGTACTCCATAGGATATTGTATTGGAGTTGCATTGTTTGGATGCGTGATTAATGCTATTACTTGTGTTACTGCAACATTGTCTGTAGCGTTTAATAATATTGTACTATTAGAGTATCTTTGCACATCTGACACATTGTAAGTTGTCACTGTTGGCGTTGTAACATCTTTGTAAGTTACTGCGTTTGATTGTTCGCGCTCGTAAATAAGCAGTCCTGTCGGACCATTAAAAGTGCTTTTTAATCTTAAGTCATAAGAGTTAGCATCAGGTATTGCTGGAGCATTACAAGTCAGTATTGTGTTATTGCCAACAACACTTGTACCGTTTATTGAACAAGTTGTTGTCTGATTTAACCATATCTCATAAGTAACGTTTTGTGTTACTGGTCCTGTTTCATAGACAAATTCTGCAGTAACATTTATTTCATCACCTACTAGCACGTTTGTTGATGGTGCGACATCAATAATTGTCAGATTTGCATAATGCACATAGTATGTTACATTGTAGGTTTTAGTGTTTTGGCCGTCTTTTACTACTAGATTTCCTGTATAATTATTGTTACCCCCTGGTGCTGTGTGATTGATTTGTACTACATAACTTTGTGTTGGCGCTAGAGTTGTAATATTTTCTTGCAGTATTAGATAGCTTGTTATTGGTCCTGCAAGGCTGAAATTAAATGTTATGTTAATATTACCTGTGTTGGTTAGGTTAAACTGCTCGTCTAACTGGTTAATGTCTGTCACTCCATTAATGTCTAACAAATATGTGTTGTTGATCCAATCAAATGACGGTGTGATGTTTAATTGTTGTATGAAGTTTTGAGAACTTGTCTCATTTACCGTGATTGTTATATTGTAAAGTCCTGGTGTTTTGCCTTGCGGTATTGAAACATTCACATAAATAATTTTTGGCGATTGAAGTGTTATTGTAGGTATTAGTAATCCATCGCTATAACTGAACCCTGAACCGCTTAATTTTACTGTAATATTATTATCATCAATTGTTTTTGTTACTAGCACACTTGTTGAATTATCATTGCCTGATGCTAATATGTAAAAAGTGTCAATGTAATTATTGTTATGTCCTGACTCTTTGTATAATGTTGTATTGGTTAGTATTAATTGTTTATTAGACTGTACAGTTATGCTAACTGGTGTTGTGTAATTAGTATTAGTTGTCAGCTCAGGATTGGTCCATTGAACTGTTGGCACAGGATTTAATGATTGTGGCACTGTAGCGTTTTTGACTTCTATTGTGAAATTAAGCAGTGCTGACACTCCGGGGCCAAGACTTGCCAGTGTATTATTGTAGCCTTTGTAAGTGTTTGTTTCGCTTAAGTATACTGTCGCATTGTAGGCTGTTACTTGTCCAATGTTTGTGATGTTAACCTCGATTGTAGTATTTTGACCGTTTGACTTGTTAACGTCTCCAACATTAAAAGATGTGTTTAATGGCACTATCGTAAGATTTGTCTTAGCTGTTACTATGAAAACATAACTGCTTGAAATATTATAGAATGCTGGCACGTGCTTATCTTGAACTTGTGCTACTACAGTGTACGATCCTGCAAAAGTAGTATTAGTGAAATTGTGAGTGAAATTAAACTCTACCCATTCACCGTTTAATAAGACTCCTTCTCCTGGCGGCAACACATTAAAAACGTAAGTTGTAGGGCTTTGATCTGTCACGTTTAAGTATAGTGATGAAATGTTAAGTCCTGCGTCATCACCTGTCACAATTTTTATGCTTATTGACTGGTTTAATTCTGTGAAATTGTTTGGTGAGAACAATATTTTAGTTATGAACGGTGGCTCTTCAGTAATATTAAACACTGCGTCTACTATTTGGTTAGTGCTAGTGACTTGTTCTGTGATGTTTAATCTTATTCCAACATTGTTTTGTGAGCTGACACTGCCATTTTGGTATAATGTTATATTGTTGAGTCCTCCTTTTGCAACTATTAAACTTGTCGGATTGTAAATTGTGCCTGAAACATTATGATTTAATATGAACAGTCCTGCAACGTCACTGTAATTTGTGTCGCCCCATTCTGTGTAATTTATTGTTAGGTTTAAGTCTATGTTGCCACTGTTGTTGATTGTGTAAATTGCTATTATTGCTTTTTCGTTTAGCGCGTAATCGTTTGTTTGAGTTGTGTTTGGACTTATTGTGTAATCTGCGCTTGGCGGCACGTTCACTGTTACATTAGTGTATTTTGTCACTGTGTTATCGGCAGTTATTCTAAATAGTCCGCTGTAAGCTGCCGGGCTTTGAGCGTACGGCACTGTTATAGTGAACTCTGTTGTTCTTGAAGTGTTAACACTGATTGTTCCATAGAATATGTCTCCTTGTGATGGGCTAATCCAAGTTGCTGGCAGGTTGCCGCTTGACTCTAAGTATTCAAGATAGCTTGTTAGAGAGTTAACATTACCTGTGGCATTAGTTGTGTGATTGAATTTTTGTTGGTTTGAGTGGCTTACTGTAAAATTATAAAATGGCGGTATAGTATTTTCTGGATTATTATTTACAGATATTGTTCTACTGCTAGTGTCATTGTTTGTTTGATATTGTCCATCAGGATCTTCCCACTCTACATATGGTGTTATTTGATAATTTCCTTGCACGTCTAGTGGTACTTCTACAATGATTGTTGTCACATTACTGTCTGAGGAATTGACAATGCCAATATTTTGTTTTTCTACAATCCAACCGTTTGGAGCCCAAGCACTAACATTAATGTTATAAGCTTTTGTAAAGCCAATATTATTTGTTGTGATTGTTATCGTGACGTTTTCTCCGTGGTCTTGTGTTACATTATTGGCTGTTGCTCCTGTTCCAGTGATTGATAGGTTTGTGTAATCATAGACTTTGAACTGGTATAAGTTTGGCACTACCACATTGTTTGACTTGTCAACGATGTAGAATGTTATATTGTAAATGCCTCCTATTGGCAGGTCTGTGCTAATGTTTCTGAATTTTTTGCGATCAAGTTCTATTCCTTCTTCGTCAGCGTCATCCCAATAATAAATATCGCTCTCATTGTAAGTTATTATTGTTGTGTTTGGCAGTGTCATGTTAAAGTACATGCTTGTCAAGTTCATGCCTGTTAATGGTCCGACGTCTTCATCATCGCTAACTACAGCATACAATGTTATCGTAGTGTTGACTTCTGTAAAATTATTCGGTGTTGTTGTAAGGTTTACTAGTTGCGGCTCTAAGTTTGTGATGTTAAAATAAATATATGAGTCATCGCTTGTTGGTGTTGCACTGCCATTAGTAAATGTTAGTTTTACCCAGTAATCATAGTATGATGCTGAACTTGGGAAAACATGAATATTGATTAATGATGATAAATTATTTTTTGTGATGTATACATTGCTTGGACTGTTTTGGCCTTCAGGGTTTCCAATACAGAAGTAATCAGGACAACCAGTGTCATCATAGGTTATTGTAAAGTTTAATGGAATATTACCAGTGTTATTTAATGTGAAGTTTGCTATTATGCCATCTTGGTTTAGCACGAATTCATTAGTCTTGTTGTCTGGTTGTACTATGTGCCACGTGCTATTGGTTAACACTTCAAAACTAATGTTTATTACTTGTGTGGCAACGTTGTCACTTGTTATGTTGATTGTTCCAGTGTAAACTCCTGGGCTTTGATAGTACGGGCTTGTAATATTGAAGTCAAAAGTTTTTGTTGTGTATTCTGTAATGTTTGTTAGGTTTACTATTATTCCTTGTTGTGCTTGATAGTATAATGTTATCCAACTATCAGGCAGTGTTTGACTGTCAAATGTTGCTTGTATGTTGTCAAGCTCGCCATTGCCAGTGCTGTTTAATTGCACTGAAAAACTATTGGTGACTGTGTGCTCTGATTGAGCTGTTATTGAATTAATTGTTTGTAGTACTGCTCCAATGTTAATTGTTAAATTCAGTGAAGTTGAAAGGTTTTGCTGCGCGTCAGTTGTAATATTGTACAAGCTTGTATAAGTGCCGTTTGTTGAGTTTAATGCTTTGATTGTTAACGTGACTGTTTTAAAATAATTTTCTTGCACTAAATTAAATGTTTTAGTTGCATTATTCCAACTGCTTGCCTGCGAGTCAAAAATTGCCCAGTTTTGTGGCATGTTACCACCCAGGTATATAATGCTGGTGTTTGTTAGCGGAGCATTACCAGTTGAACTAATATTGAAATTGAAATTTTGTGCTGTGCTAATATTATCAGTTACTGAGAAGTTATTGTGACTGACTGTTAATTGCGGCGTTATTGTTATGTTGATGCTTATAGTATCCACTAATCCTTCATCGCTGGTGATGTTAATGAGTCCTTCATATGTTCCTGGAACGTATGATAAAACATTTACTATTACTTGCAATAGTTTGCTAGTGTACTCTGCGATACTATTCCACCCGCTTCCAGTCCAACCACTGTCTGGACTGTCAAAAGTAATCCAGCTTGCTGGCAGTGTTAAACTTATGAAATCCACTAACACGTTTGTTAGCGGAGCATTGCCTGTGGCATTAACACTAATGTTTGTTGTATGGGCGTCTGTAAGGTTTTCAGTTTCTGAAATTGCATTTTGTGATATGCTAATGTTTGGAGTTATGTTGATGCTTATTTGTATTTCACGATATAATTGCAGTCCAGCATCATCAATTGCCGTGACATTAATGGTACCATAATAATTAGCTTGGGAGTAGTTAGTGACTGTGATGTTGACTGTTAAATATCTTAGTGCTTGAGCGTTAATATAATCAAAATAATCTCCTGGAATATTCCACTGACTGCTACTGCCATTAAATTGCACCCAACTACTATTCATGTTGGTGTTGACTAAATTTACGAACACGCTTTCTGCTGGTTGACTGCTCTCTCCAATTCTTTCATTACCACTGCAATTGAACAAGAATCCGAAAGTATGCGATTCGCTAAGATTGTCGGCGATAGTTATATTATATGGTTGGCCGGTGCTTGCAAGCACTATGTCAAGGTCTGGATTGCCACTTACGTGAATATAATAAGTACTATAAGTGTCTTGGCCTTGCGCACCATTATTATTAGTCCAATTAGCAATCCAATCAAGCGGAATATCACCTAATGGTCTTGAAGCTTTTAGTGTGATATTGTATGTGAAAGTACAATTTTGTTGTGGCAATAGTTTGCTTTGACAAGTATCATTGTAGTATGTGATGTTTAACATGTGAACTGTTGAAAAACTATCATTAATGATTAAAATATTAGTCATTGAACCATTACCAATATTGTAAAGTGTGATGTTTTGCAAGAAATCATAATCTACAGGTCCCATATCATAAATGTTTTTAATGTTGGCGCTTAAATTGCCAAGAGTTGTAGGCTCCTCAAGTAGTACTGTGTAATTGATTGACTCTGTCTCATAATAGCTAGGAGTGTTATTAAAAGTTATTATGATTGTTTGATTGAGTGCTGGCACGCCAGTAGGAATTGTGAAATTGTGCTCGCAAAAGTTTACATTATTGCAGTATTTAGAAGTGTTTGCGACTGTTAAATTAGCAGTACCATTGATTAAAACATTAGTATCTGTTCTAGTCCAATTAGCTCTTAATGTGAAAATAGCGCTTGCCGGGTATGACTTAGTCCAATTACTTTGCACTAATGTTGGAGCCCAAATTTCGTACGATATGTTTTGCTCTCCGTAAATACCATACGGGTCAGTAGCATTAACTATTACTACGTGTTCTCCTTCATCACTAGTTGTTGTGATAGTGTAATTGTATGTTGCGTTAAGAGAAGTGCTGATTGCTTTATAATGTAAAGTGATGCTGTTGATTGTTGGCGTGACATTTGTGTTATTTGTTTGCAATATTGCTTTGTACTTGAAGAATTGTCCTGTGATGTTTACTAGTGTAGTGTTGTCACCTGAGACTGTGTAGTATGTACTAGCGGTTCCGTCTGGCCCAGTGAAATTACTATCTATTGTTGAAGCGTTGAAACTTGTCGCAACTTGGAATTTGACGCTAGTGTTTGTTGGTATTGTAGCATTCCAACTAATACCAAACAGTTTCGCAAACGATTCTGAGTCGATTAGTTGTGATGTGAAAGTTCCACTTGACGCGTAGGCGTTAGGATTGAATATTCTAACTTCTAATGCCGAGCCAGCAGAATTTTTGTAGCCTACTATTGGGGCTCCATTAAAAGGATTCAATTCTAAATCTAAAAAACATAGATAGTCACCAAACTTACAAGACCCTATGCTAGTTTTTGTCCATGCACTACTATTATATGAAGCATAAATGACTTCTACAGCACTAAAATTTTGATATAATATTCTTGGCAAGCCATCAACTGGACTGGTTTTTATTGGCATGTGATCAATTTCATTACTGGATGCCATAGTATCACCAACAGCAATGTTAGTAACGTCTGTTCCGTTCCAATAATCAACATAGTAAGCATAACCTTGTCTTCTACTAACATAAAAGTCTGTTTTCGAGTTTAACCCTATTCTTGGTCCAAAAGCACTGCTATCTAACCCTAAAGTAATATTTTCCCATCCTGTACTGTTTTGTATTCTAACTCTGTGGCGGTTGGTTTCAATTGTTGTAATAACGGGATAATTATTTTCTTCAAAAACCATTTCTCCACTTCTACTACTTCCTGAACCTGTTACATTTGTTTCGTTTAAATAACTGCCATTCCAAACACCATAATACTGCCACCCACCTGAAATATTATTATAAGTCATTAAAGTATTATTATTTTGATCGAATAAAATCCAAATTTTTGAATTCGCATTTATAGTCCTATTAATTCTTGTGCTGGTCCAATTAGAGCCATTGTAGGAAGCTAATCCTATATAATAAGATGGATTATCATACGATGCATAAGATATTGTTGGATATTTTGTTTGAGGGTGTAAACTAATACTTGGTTGATATCTTCCAGTTTCATTAGGAATTGTCAGTGGAATAATTTCTTCAGACCATCCAACACCATCATAGACTATGTAGTAAAGATCTGGACTGGAAGTACAAGCCACGTGAAGATCTCCTGTAGTATTATCAATGGCAAATTTAAAAGTATCATAAGCGCTAAACATTGTACAATTTGTTATAATGTAAGGATTATTCCATAATCCTTCATAAGCTATTGTTAAATTGTTCGGGTTTGCTTGCGTGTTTGTGTGTGTACCGCTGTTCCATTCAGAGTCTTCGTTTTCTGTATTGTTGGTTATTGGTATTGTTGCCTCATCAACAAACCATGATTTTATTGCTGCTAGTATTCCGTCAATCCAAATGCTTATCTTGTTTAGTATTAGATTCCAGTATTGGCTGAAGTCTGTCAGTTGTATTGTTCCGCTGATCTCCAGCGTTTGGTTAGGATTAGTATAATTTGTGTCAAGGCTCAGGTTTACTATTAGTGTTTGTACTGTGAACGCTGACAGTGTTGGGTTTTGGTTGTTGAAGCCGTCAGAGAGGTTGGCATAGAATTGTACAGTGTAATCACTGTAGGCCGTGGTGTTTTGCCAGGTGGTACTAAACCAACCTCCCATTTGACTTCCTGAAAGCATTATGGTGTGCTGTGTAGAATCTGATTTGTTGATGACTGCCCAAACAGTGCTTAGATTGTTGTTTAGGTCAACATTGCTTGTTGGTATATAGACGCTGATGTTGATTGTGTCATTAGCATTGCTGTGGTTTGTTGTGGTGTTTAGACTGATTGATGATTGATTTTCTAATGGTATTTTAACGCTTAGTGTAACATTGTTCTCAGCGTAAATGCCTTGCGGGTCTGTCACGTTAACCTTGATTGTGTGATTGCCAGCGTAAACATGCGCTGAGAAAGTTTGTTCGTAATCTCCTGTTGTGTTTGTTTGTACATTAGTCCAATAGTTCACTGTTATGCTGTTGATTATTGGTGTTATTGAGTCAGTGCTGGTCGTTAGCACTGCGCGATATTTTAATTCGTTGCTTATGCTTGTGAATGAATGTATTGCGCCATTAGTGGTGCTCTCCCAAGTTGAACCATTATCGTTTGATAAATAATATGTGATGTTTTGTCCGTTAAGTGTTTGGTCAGCAATAATTTGAGCGTTTGTAATGTTAGAGCTTGTTGTTACCTGACTGCTATTATACCCATGGCTAAGCTGGTATTGACTTTTTCTTTCATAATAATTAATTGTTGCCCCGCTGTTTCCTGTTACAACATCGTAATCCCCGTCTCCGTCCCAGTCTATTGCTTGCGGATTAGAATATGTTCCAACGTCAAACTCTTGGGTAATTATTGCCCAAGAAGGATTGTTATTATTGCCGGTGTTGTTGTAGAATCCTACGAATCCATCGTCGCCACCTATTATTTGGTCGTAGTCACCATCACCATCGAAATCTATGATGGATGGTACAGGATAATTATATGAGGTCCCTAAAACAGCTCCAAAAAATGTGTCGTGTCTTTCCCAAGAAGGATTACTATTTGTGCCCGTGTTGTTGTAATAAATTATTTTGTTATCCCAAGCAGTCCCAATAGCTATGTCGTAATCTCCATCGCCATCCCAGTCAAATATTTGTGGGTAAACATAATTACCATCATTTATTATCATGTCATAGCATCCAGCGGCGCAGCTTGCGTTGATGTAAGTATTATTTCTCACCCAATTCGGTGCGGCGTTGCTACCATTGTTTAAAAAGAAATCTAATCTACCACTAATACTTCCTCCAACTAGTATGTCAAAATCTCCATCTGAGTCCCAGTCAACAATGGATGGAGTGTTATAACCATAATAAGGAACGATGCCGCCTACAATTGAAGTGTTTTGAACCCATACAGGATTAACGTTATCACCTGTATTTTCATAGAATTCTAAGTCATCAAATGAAGTTCCAATAATTAAATCATAATCACTATCATTATCCCAATCAATAACTCTTGGAGCGGTTCTGCTAGAAGCAGTTGTTATGCTTGTAAAGTTTACTTTGCTATCGTTTTGCGTCCAACTAGCTCCTGAAATAGGAAGTGATAAAACCGTGCTGTTAGTATAACTTGCAATGTTCAAGTCTGTGCTGTCTTGCCATACGAAAACACTGTTGTTTTCTACGTTTCCTATGTCTGTTGAGTTGTATAGGTTTACGTGTCCGCTTGCAGTGGTGTTTTCGCTTGTGTTTTTTAGGTATGCGTCAAGGTTGAGTGTTACGTTGAGTGTTTCAACAGCGAACGTGTTGCTTGTTGGATTGATTTGCGCGTAACCAGAAGTTAGATTTGCATAATATTGGACTAGGTATGTTCCGTACTCGTCAGTGTTAGAATAAGTGTTGCTCCACCAACCGCCAGTTGCGGAGCCCGTGAGTGCCATGGTGTAGTTCGAACCGTTGACCTTTGTTACAATTGCCCAAACGTCATCAATCAAGTCACCACCAATGTTAATGCTTGGAATGTTGACTGTGATGTTGATTACTTCGTTTAAGTTTGCGTGTGTTGTAAAAGTGCTTGTGCTGTAGACTTGTGGCTCTAATGGAATTTTGTTTGAGATTTGTATGTTGTTCGCTCCAAACACACCCCACGAGGTTGTCATGTTGACTGTGATGTTGTTGATGCCACTCCAGCGAGGCGCTAAGGTGTCAATGCTATAATTGCCGCCTGAATCTGTGGTGTTTGTTAGGTTTGCAACATTATTATAATAAGTGTTGACTGTGCGACTTGAAATATCATGTTTTTCGTTGGTCCAATAACGCATACTTATACTGTTTATTTGTGGTGTTATTGCACTGTCACCAGTGCTTAGTATTGCACGATATTTTAATTCGTTATCGTTGCTTGTAAAGGTGTGGATAGTGCCGTTTGTTATGCTTTCCCAAGTGCTGCCATTATCGTTTGAAACAAAATAATTGATTGTTTGACTGTTAAGTGTCTCATCAACAATTAGTTGTGCTGATGTGATATTGTAATTTGTTGTTGCTAGTGTTTTGGATGTTAGTGTTCCTGTTGTATTGTAGCCTGGTACTTGTTCAAAAAAGAGTATTTTACCTTCTACGTTCCCACTTATAATATCTATGTCTGAGTCATTGTCCCAGTCTACAATTGTTGGCGCCGCGTTTCCTGCACCAACAGTATGTACTGTTATCCCATCTGTTCCAGTTGGAGTGCTTGCTCCCATTTGCGTGTTGTCTTGTGACCATGAAGGATTACTATTATCTCCAGTGTTTTCAAAATAATTAATTAGTCCAAAAGAGCCTTCTTTTCCAACTATTGTATCCCAATCACCGTCAGAATCCCAATCAAACACTACTGGACGCGACCAAGTTCCAACATTAATGCCTGTGAAGAATCCTGTTTCTTCTGACCAGGAAGGGTTTTGGTTTGTTCCCGTATTATTGTAATATTTTAGTCCGCCGCCATAATCCCCAGTTACAATATCATAATCACCATCAGAATCCCAATCAATAACAAATGGGTCGTTTACAGTTCCAGAGTCTATTCCATCCCAGTTTGTTTCATTGCTTGCTCCGACTATTGTGTTGTTTATCACCCAGTCAGGATTAGAATTACTGCCATTATTTTCATAGTATCCCATGTAGTTATAATTTCCTGCAATTAAATCATAATCACCATCAGAATCCCAATCAATAGCGTGAGGCGTGTAGTCTGTACCGCCTATAGGGAATTTGGTTGTGTTTAATATCCAATCAGGATTATCATTATCACCGATGTTTTCATAATAAAAAAGAGTGCTTGAAGCTCTTCCAACTATTATATCATAGTCTCCATCTTCATCAAAATCAATAATGAATGGATCATTTCTACCGCCAGAATCCAATCCATCAGTACAATTAAAACAGCTAGCGTTAAACATTGTATTGTTTGGTAACCAAGCAAAAGAGTCAATGGTTAATGTTATTTTTGAGCCTACAGTAATATTGCTTTGTGCACTGTCAACATAGTCGCTTGTTTGATAATCATCTGTGAAGACACTGTAGGTATTGTTGGTTAGTGTTGCTTGTCCGCCGATAATGATTTGCTCGCTTGCATTAGTGTAATTGTTGTTTAAGTTTACTGTCAGGTTCACTCTTTCAACTATGAATGAGGTTGTTACTGTGTTGCTGCTTGCAAAACTGTTTGAAAGGTTTGAATAAAATTGTAAGTTATACTGTCCTAATTCGCTTGTTTGGTTGAATAGTCCGCTCCAAGTTCCGCCTGCGCTACTGCCGTTTAATTGTACTGTTGTGCTTGCAATGTCTGAGGCTGACGGTTGTACTATTGCCCACACGCTGTCCAGTAAGTTGTTTGGGTCGATGCTTTCTGGCGGTAAGTAAACACTGATGTTGATAGTATTATTTTCATTAGCGTGCCTTGTTGTTGTGTACGTGCTTGTCGCGTTTGGATTGTTCATTGGCATTTTGACAAGCAATACAGTTTGGTTTTCGCCGTATATGCTGAAGTTGTCAGTGGCGTTGACTATGATTGTGTGATTGCCCGCTTCAAGTGGTGCTTGGAAAGTGTAATTGTACGTTGCGTTGAGGCCTGTAGCGATAGTCTTGTAGTGGACTGTTACAGAGTTGATAGTTGGAGTGATGCTTGTGTCATTAGTTTGTAAGAATGCTTTATACTTGAAGTATCGAGCGTTAATGTTTGCTGTTGTACTGTTATCAGCGCTAATGGTGTAATAAGTACTGCTTGTTCCGTCTGGACCTGTGAAATTACTATCTATTGTTGTTGTATTAAAACTCGTGGCGACTTGAAATTTAACTGATGTATTTGTTGGTATTGTAGCATTCCAGCTTAACCCATAAAGTTTTGCAAACGAGTTTGAATCAATAAGTTGTGAGGTGAAATTACCTGAAGAACTGTAAGCGTTTGCATTGAAAATTCTTACATTTAAATTGTCACTTGCGTCTTTATATCCTATTATTGGAGCGTCGTTTTGTGGGTTTAACACCATGTCAAGAGCACATTGGTAATCACTAGTATGACAAATTCCTAAAATCGCAGATTTTTCCCAATTACTACCATTATATTTTGCATGATAAATGTTACGAGTAGTATCCATATACAATGTGTTTGGTAGTCCATCAGCGCTAACTGTTAAAGGAGATTGTATTGGTTCTGCAAGATTAAAATAAATTCCAAGTGAAGGAAGAGTGGTATAACCAGTTCCATTCCAATAATGAGGATAGTAATTATTAACCCCGTCAAGTTTGCTGCTAACATATACATCATTTATTGAGTTTAACCCTATTCTATACTCCCATGGAGTTGATGAGGTTCCCAACATGTGACTTTCCCATGATGTTCCATTATAATTTCTTAGATAAACTCTACCACTAGCTGGCGTTGCTGTTACTGGGTAACCATTTTCATCAAACACTATTTCACTAGCAAGGTTTTGTCCCCACGCGGGTGTTAGATTTGTTTCATTTAAGTAAGAACCGTTGTAACTTGCAAAAATAAAGAAAAGCGAACTATTTTGATATGTGAACAATGTATCATTGTTCTGATCAACAACAGCAAAAATCCTGCTTTGTCCTTTAACTTGTGTTTGTATTTGAGTATTTGTCCAATTGGTTCCATTCCACTCAGATAACCCAATGTAATAATTAGTGTCAGAACTATTATAAGAATTATAAGTTACAAGAGGGTACTTTGTTTGAGGATGCAATGTGACTGAAGGATAATATCTGTTTGTTTCATCAGGTATTGTTTGAGGTATTAATTCTTGACTCCACGTAGCAGTACGAGTAAGATAGTAAAGGTCACTTCCTGAACTGCATACAACATGAAGCTTATTTGTATCATTATCAAAAGCGAATTTAAATGAGTCAGTAACAGCAGACATAGAACAATTACTAAACGTGTCGGTATCTTCCCAAAAACCTTCATAAGCTATTGTAATATTGTTGGTGTTTACTTGCGTGCTTGTTGTTGTTCCACTACTCCAACTTTGGTTGTTGTCTTCTGTGTGGTTTGTTATTGGTATTGTTGTAATGTCTACTCCCCAATTGGTGATGTATGCTAGTATGCCGTCAATCCAGATTGTGATTTTGTTGTATATTATGTTCCACCAGTCGATGAAGTCTGTTAGTTGTATTGTGCCAAAAACTGTCACGTTTTGTAATGGGTTGACTGTGTAATTGTCTAAACTAATGTCGATGATTAATGTTTGAGTTGTGAAATTGCTTCGTACTATGTCATAATATCTAAAGTTGTCTGATAGGTTTGTACGATACGTTATGTGATACCAACTGTAATTTGTTGTTAATGTGTATTTTCCAGTGAACCACCCGCCGCTGGCGCTGCCGTTTAAGGCTATCGTGTTTTGTGGTAGTGTGTAATTGATTTGTAATCGTGGTTTGTTAGCGCTTCCTGATTCATTGCTGATTAATTCTTTTAGGTTGTTGGAGCTTGGAGCGCTAAAGTCTTCACTGTCACGAATGATGAAACCGTAATTGTTTTCTTTATCATTAGCCCACTCGTCAACCACATTTGTCACATCCCATGACTTGTAGCCCGCAGGATCATCAACTGACACATTGTCGAGTATTGTGGCGCTTTGTATGTCTGTTGTGCTCATTGGTTGATTGTTCCAAGTTACTGTGTCTTCACTCCAGCTTTGGTCTACTTTGTAGATTTCAGCGCTTACTACGCCTCCTGCTTCACTGTCCAAATACAGTTGTAATTGCGCGCTTGTTATAGTGGCGTTTTCTGGAAGGTTGCTTACATCAAATTCGATGTATGTGCGGTGGAAGCGCGTTGTTGCTTCTCCTAAATTTACTAGTGTGTCACTACCATAATTAGTGTCTGGTGTTGCACTATCAATTGACGCGTCTTGTGTTGGACTGATTGTTGCGTTGTAAACTGTTACGTCAGTGATTTCAGCCCAGACACTACTGATATTGTTGTTCGGGTCAATAACTGATGGGTTGACGTAAACGCTCAGGTTTAATGTGTCGCCGCTGTTAACATGATTAAAACCAGTGCCCTCATGAACACTTGAAGCATTAGCCATTGGAATCTTAACATTCAAGATTGTGCTTTTAGTGCCGTAAATGCCGAAAGGGTCAGTGCCGTTAACAATTATCGTGTGATAGCCTGCGTAGGAGTGAGTAGCAAAGTTGTCTGTGTAATTGCCATTAGCATCAGTTTCGGGGTTGGTCCAATACGTTACATTGATTGAATTTAGGACTGGTGTTACTGTACTATCACTTGTTGAAAGATTTACTCTGTAGCGCAACTGAGTGCCATTACTGTTAAACATGTGAACAACATCTTTAGTCACAGCCTCCCATGTGCTGCCATTATCATTAGAAGCAAAGTAAGTAATAGTTTGACTATTGAGTGTTTCTGTTGGGCTAATCAAGACTTCTGTGATGTTTTTAGATGTTGAGGCGATTATATTAGATGTTTTTAGTTCCCAATCATTGTAAGCTGGCACTTGATACCTATATATTAAATAACCATCGTTTCCACTACCTGTTCCGTCAGGGTCAAGTCCTCCCACTAAATCAATATCAGAATCATTATCCCAATCAATAAAGTATGGAGCTTTTAAGCTTCCAGAATATAAGTTTGGAGTACAAGCCGCACAAGTAGCGTTTATTTTTGTATTGTCTTGTGACCATGTAGGATTGGTGTTGTTTCCTGTATTTTCAAAATAATCAGGGCTTTCATCACATAATAAATCGTTATCTCCATCATAGTCAAAGTCAAGGATATTAATAACTACATATCCATTGCATGTTACTCCACTAAGCTTTGAATTGTTTTGAACCATTAATGGATTTGAGTTATTTCCTATATTTTCAAAATAATTCTCACCACTACTACTTTCTCCAACAAATATGTCATAGTCTCCATCGTCATCAAAATCAATCACGAAAGGCGAAGCAGCAATCCCAACATCAACTCCGGACATATTAATCCTGCTATCATTTCGCACCCAGTTAGGAGCAGCATTGCTACCATTGTTTTCATAATAATAAATGTGTCCCTGGAATCTTCCAGTAACCAAGTCCCAGTCACCATCAGAGTCCCAGTCAACTGGTCTTGGAACAGCGTAATCTCCTACATTAACTCCACTAAAAATATTGGTGTTTTCAACCCATATGGGATTAAGATTGCTTCCTGTATTATTGTAAAAAGATATTGTCCCATCTTGTTCTCCAACTAAAATTTCAAAATCTCCATCATTATCCCAATCAATAACATGAGGTCTTGGAAAATCATCTTTTGACAAAGTGTCAGTTGCGATCTCTGATGAACCATTAACTATGGTATTATTTACAAACCAAGTTGAACCGTTTATGCTTAGTTGCTTTTGTGAATTGTCAAAGTAAGAATTTTTGTTCACATCGACATCGTCTTGGTAAATGTTTATGCTGTTGTTTGTTACGTCTGCGATGTTTGTGCCATTGTTTAGGTATGCGTGTCCGCTTACTGTTGTGTTTTGAGTTGCATGTTTTTTGTTATTGTCTAAGTTTATTGTGATGTTGAGCGTTTGAACAGCAAAATTGCTAGCGGTACTATCATGATAGTTAAAACCGCTTGACAGGTTAGCGTAATAATCAACAGTGTAAGTGCCATAATAAGTTGTGTTGGTGAACAATCCACTCCACCAACCACCAGTTGCACTACCTGAGAGAGGGATTGTTTTTGAATTGCTACCATTGCCTTTTTCAAACAATTCTTGAACTTCAAATGGTGAAAGTGTCCTATTGTATATTGCAATTTCATCTATCAAGCCATTGAAATAAGTGGCTGCTCCTCCAACACTATCTCCAATGAAGATGGGATAATTATTATCGGAAAGTGTCCAACTAGATATGTCAATTTCGCTATCATTTACTCCGTTTCTGTAAAGTATGACTTTATTACCTTCTTCCCAAGTCATAGCCCAATGTTCCCAAGCTTGCTGTGTCACAACTTCTTGCGATTCACTATTTTTAGACCCGTCACTTGTGTATATATATGCTCCAATCTTATTATTTGCTTTTTGAATTAATCCAAATAAACCATTGTCATTGAGATGCTTGTCAATTATGTAGCCTTGACCTGTGGTGTTAGAGTATATCCATACACTAACAGAACCGTTAAGAGGTGCCAGTCTTGAATTATGACTAATAGTTATTACGTCATTACTACCATCAAAGTAAAAAGCTCCATTAATCTTTGCTGAAGAATTATACGCCGGGCAAGCAGTACAGCTACCATTATCATCCCCTCCAGCAAAATCGTAAAAATGAGTGTCATTCTCGCCAACCCCTGTGTCATTATTCAAATGCATCAACAATACAGTTGAACTGTCAGCGCTTATTTCTTGTTCAGCATCAATTATTCCTGGCGCTGTCACAACAGCCCACACACTGCTTAAATTGTCGCTTCCGATGTTTGTTGGCGGGATGTAGACTGATAAATTTATTATGTCGCCCACTTTGGATTGTGTTGTGCCAGTGCTTGTAGAAATACTTGATTGGTTTTGCAGCGGTATTTTGACGTTTAATGTTAAACTATTGCTCTGGCTTGTTATTCCTTGCAAGTTTGTAACATTTGCAAAAACAGTATAACTGCCGGCCAGACTGCTGGCAGTGAAATTGTCTGTGTAATTGCCATTACTATCGGTTTTCGGGTTAGTCCAATAATCAACGCTGATACTGTTAAGTGTTGGCGTTACTGAATCATCACTTGTGCTAAGGTTTACCCTGTAGCGTAATTGTGTGCCATTTAATGCGAAAGTGTGAACAACATTTTTAGTCACAGTTTCCCATGTGGAGCCGTTGTCATTACTAGCATAATAATTGATTGTTTGGCCATTGAGTGTCTCATTAGGTGTTATCAAGACTTGTGTTATGTTTTTTATGGTTGTTGCAAGAGTTATGGATGTAAATGATGAATTTGTGTAGTATGTTGCTAGATAGTCATAATATCTAAAATTATTATTGCCAGCATTCCAGCCTGTGGTTAATAGTTCTAATTCTGTATCATTATCCCAATCGTAAAATATTGGTCTCATTGAGTCCTGTTGTACGTCAATTACGCCTGTAGGGTTCGTATCACTAATCCCTCCAGTAAGTGTAAATTTTCTATAATGTGATGGGTTTGTGTTATTGCCTGTGTTTTCCCAGTATAGTATTCTTCCACTTTGCTCGCCTGAAAAAATATCCCAGTCGCCATCATCATCCCAGTCAACACCTGAGACTCTTTTATTATATATACTGCTAATGTCCCATTCGCTGATTGGTTGTCCAAAATAAGTTGTGTTTCTTTCCCATATAGGGTTTTGGTTTGTTCCAATGTTTCTCCATAGAAAAACCGGATATTGATTATACCTGTCCGATACTGCTATATCCCAATCGCCATCATCATCCCAGTCTAACACATCTTGATGAGCATAACAATTACTGCTACAACTTGTTGAATCTCCATAAATCCCATCAGTACATGTTTCACAAGTTGCGTTAAGAACTGTGTTGTTTTGCACCCAAACAGGGTTCAAATTACTTCCTTGATTTTCAAAATACTGCAAGTATGCATCACTACCTTGTGAGCTAAAAATTAAGTCATGATCTCCATCGCCATCTGTATCAAATAAATCAGGCAGTCTAGAAGTAGAAGTTCCTGAAAAATAAGTATCATTTACTACCCACACAGGATTAACATTTGTTCCATTATTAATTAATAAAAGACTGCCATTACTACCAGTCATTAACGCGATATCCATAATACTATCATTATTGTAATCAAATAAGTCTATTTTAGGAAGTGATAAAGATACGACACCTTCAGTGCAATTAGGACAACTAGCACCTAAAAAAGAGTTATTCATAATCCATTGTTTACCAATTGTATCAAGCTCAACATTATTTGCAAAGCTTAAATTATCATATGAAAAAATATAATCAGTTGTTGAATAATCATCAGAGAACGTTGCTTTATTGATGTCTGTGTTGTTAACAAAAATGTTCACTGTGGAGTTTGGAGCGTCATAACTTTCACTAGTCCAATAGCGTACTTTGATGCTGTTGAGTATGGGTGTTATTGCAGCGTCTCCTGTGCTTAGTATTGCACGATAACGTAATTTGTTGTTATTGCTCGCAAACGTGCGTATTGTGCCGTTGGTTGTGCTCTCCCAAGTGCTACCATTATCATTAGATACATAATAATTGATTGTCTCGCCATTGAGTGTTTCATCAATTATTAGTTCTGCTGAAGTGATGTTGTAATTTGTTGTTGCTAATAGTTTTGATGTTAGTGTTCCTGTAGTGTTGTAGCCTGGTACTTGTTCAAAATAGTTTATTGCGCCTTCACTGTCTCCAATTATTAAGTCATAGTCCGAATCATTATCCCAATCGTAAGCAAATGGTGCGAAAGCACCACCGATAAATGAGAGTCCATCATTAGCAGTTGCGCTTGAGCCTCCTACTATTGTGTTGTCTTGGCTCCATAATGGATCATTGTTTGAGCCTGTGTTTTCAAAGTACTCCATATGAGCGCCCGGGTCAAAACTCTCTCCTACTACAACATCCCAATCACCGTCATTGTCAAAGTCTACTATGCTTGGTTTTGACCATGATCCTGAATCTAAAGAAGCAAGATAAAACTTTGCAGAGTGTTCTGCCCATTGAGGATTAGCATTAGTTCCGGTGTTATTATAGAATCTTATTCTGCCACCCCAACCTCCTGAAACTATATCATAGTCTCCATCAGAATCCCAATCAATTGGTATAGGATTGGCTGCGTTAGCTGAAAAGAATAATCCATTGCAAGTTTCACAAGTAGCGTTTACATAAGTGTTATTGTCAACCCAAACAGGGTTAGTGTTATTACCCGTGTTTTCGTAAAATTCAATGTAACCAGTGCCACCCCCAGTTGTGAGGTCATAATCTCCATCAGAGTCCCAGTCAATATAATATTCATCAGGATCTGACTGTGCACCAGGGGTAAAAGTATTATTTACAAGTATCCATTGAGGATTAGAATTATTGCCTGTATTTTGGAAGTAATTGCCATCTTCACCCCAACCTAGAGCAATTAAGTCATCATCGCCATCACCATCCCAATCTATTACATGAGGGAATATTCTGTTTGAGCCAACTTTTAATCCTTCATTAGTTTCATTAGTCGCGTTGAATATTGTATTGTTTTGTATCCATCCAACGCTGCCGATTGTTAGTGTTATTTTTTGGCTTACTGAAATATTACTTTGACTGCTATCAACATAGTTGCTTGTTTGATAATCATCTGTGAAAACAGTGTATGTGTTGTTGTATAGTGTTACGTGGCCGTAAACTTCTACTGGGTTGTTGACGTTAGGTTGTGTGTTGTTAAGGTTTATTGTTATGTCAACACGCCCAACGACAAAACTATAGTTTGTGTTGTCATGATAGTTAAAGCCTGAACTTAAGTTTGCGTAGTATGTAACATCATATTCTCCAAGCTCGCTAGTTTGATTAAAGGCAGCACTCCACGTTCCACCGCTTGAGGAGCCAGAAAATTGCACTGTCACGTCTGCTATATCACTTCTTGAATTGCTGATGAC
>JAAOYA010000009.1 GCA_018221105.1 Candidatus Woesearchaeota archaeon
TCAAACAACTACAACATAGTAAGTGTTGTTGTAACCCCAAAAGTAGTCATTCAATTAGATACTCCAAAAGAAATAGCTTGTGACAGCAGAACAAAAACAATTTTAGAAAGCGCTTTTGTGTAATTTAGTAACTTTTTTAATAAAAACAAGCTTTACTTCTAAAATGCTTGAACAAACACTAAAAAACATACTACCTGAAAAAAAAATCAACAAACAAGTAAAAAAAGTAGTTAACACTATAAAAAAAAGCTTGAAAAAAAATGGTGTGCACGCTCAAGTCTTTGTAGGCGGTAGCATAGCAAAAAAAACAAATTTAGCAGATGATTATGATTGCGATCTTTTTGTTCGCTTTAACAAAAAAAAATATTTTGATAAAAACATTTCTGATATTTTAGAAAAAATAATAAGTTTTGAAGTAGAGAGAGTTCACGGCTCACGTGATTATTTTCAAACAATAATTGAAGGCGTAAAATACGAAATAGTTCCAGTGCTAAAAATAACAAAAGCAATTCAAGCGCAAAACATCACAGACGTCAGTCCATTACACGTTAAATGGGTAAAAAAATATCGCAAAAGCGATCAAATAAGACTATTAAAAGCTTTTTGTAAAGCGCAAGACTGTTATGGTGCGGAAAGCTACAAAAAAGGTTTTTCAGGACACGTTTTAGATATTCTAACAATTTATTATGGCAGTTTTGAAAAAGTCTTACGCGCAGCAATTGATTGGAAAGAAAAAACATTAATCGACGTAAAAAATTATCATATGGGAAAAATTAAGATCAACAAAGAAAAAATCAGCTCTTTAATAGTCATTGATCCAATACAGCCAGAGCGCAACGCAGCAGCAGCACTATCGAGAGAAAAATTTGGATTATTTCAAAAAGCTGCCAGTGATTATCTTGCAAACCCTTCAAAAAAGTTTTTTGAAAAAAAGAAACGAACAGTAGCGCAAATAAAAAAAGCAAACACTAAAACCAATCTGTTAATCTTTGAAGCAACACCCCTAAATGGTAAAAATGATGTTGTAGGAGCAAAAATACTGAAAGTTTACGAGCATTTGAGAAAACAATTCATAATGCATGATTTCGTGCCATTAAATGACGGGTGGTATTGGAACGCAAAAGCAATAATATACTTTGCTTTTGAGAAAAAACCATTAACAAAAACAACAATTCGCATAGGCCCGCCAATACACAATAAAAAAAACGCTGAGAACTTTCAAAAAATTTACGAAAATATCATTGTAAAAAACAAAAGATTATACGCAAAAGTATTGCGCGAGCATGTAAAACCGCAAACTCTAGCAAGCAAACTTTTAAAAACAAGCTACATTAAAAGTAGAGTAAACTCAATAAAAACCATGAGGTAATACTATGAAAGTATACTCATTAACATTCGTGACTTTCAAAAACCAGGAGGTGAGTTTATGAAAGCAATTATACTAGCCGCAGGCTATGCAACAAGACTATACCCTTTAACAATCGACACGCCAAAACCATTACTTGAAGTGGCAAAAAAAGCAATCATTGAATACATAATAGAACACTTAGAATTAATCGATGAACTAACAGACATTTATGTTGTCACAAACAACAAATTCTATGAAACCTTCAAAAGCTGGAATGACAAAGTAGTCTATGGCAAGACAATACACGTCATCAACGACGGCACAAACACCAACGAAGATCGTTTAGGAGCAGTAGGAGACATGCACTACGTCATAGAACAAGAAAAAATTGATGATGACACATTCATAATAGGCGGTGACAACCTATTCGAGTTCAACCTTAAAAAAATGGCAGAGTTTTCAAAACAAAAAAACGCTTCAGTAATAGCAGCCTATGACATGTTAGACTTAGAAGAAGTGCGCAACAAATTTGGAGTGGTAGTAGTTGATGATGACAATAAAATAATAGACTTTCAAGAAAAACCAGCAGAGCCAAAAAGTACTCTAGCAGCAACAGCATGCTATTTACTATCAAAAGAAGACCTAGAAGAACTAGAAAAGTGCATTGCAGAAAATCGCAAGCCAGACAACTTAGGAGACTTCATCAAATACTTATCACAAAAAAAACCAGTCTATTGCATGACATTTAAAGAAGGATGGTTCGATATAGGAAGCCACGAACACTACAAAGAAGCACAAACACACTTTGAAAACAAAAAACAATGAACAACACATTAATAATAATACTATTAACGCTAGCACCGTTTCTAGAGTTAAGAGCTTCAATACCTTACGGAATAATAGTGGGGTTGAGTTGGCCTTTAGTGTTTGTTCTGGCAACAACAGTGAATATAATATTAGGTTTTATTCTATACTTTTTCTTTGACAAAATAGTGCGAGTTGCAACCTCAATAGCTCCAATAAAAAGATTGTACGAGCAAAAAGTACTGAGCACACAACAAAAACTACAACCCTATATTCACAAGTACGGAACATGGGGCTTAGCAATATTTATTGGCATACCGCTACCTGGAAGCGGGGTATACAGTGGTTCAATAGCAGCATATGCACTTGGAATGAAAAAAACTGATTTTTACAAAGCAATGATAATAGGAGTTTTGATTGCTGCTATACTTGTTACAATAATAATGCTCAGTGGCAGTACTGCATTTAATTGGTACTTAAAAACAGAAGTTTATTCCCGCTAACTTTATAAATAGACCCGTCTTCTCGTGGGCTCTATGCAAATCAACAAAGAATTATTGGAAAATCAATTAACAGACATTATAGGACAACAGAACACCAAAGAACAACTAAAAAGTGCATTACTTACAAATCGCAACGTTGTAATAGTTGGAGCCCCAGGAATTGGCAAGACAACACTAGCAAAAAACATAGCAAGAATACTGCCAGATTTAGACGTAGCAGATTGCGCTTATCACTGCCTACCAACAAAACCAGTGTGCCCACAATGCAAATCAAACAACACTAAAACAAAAAAAATCAGTGGAAGCGAGCGCTTTGTAAGAGTACAAGGAAGCCCTGATTTGACAAGCGAAGACCTATTAGGAGATATTGACCCGCAACTAGCACTAAAGCACGGAGCGCAAAGCATTCAAGCATTCACGCCAGGAAAAATCTTCAAAGCAAACAATGGAATACTATTTTTTGACGAGTTAAACCGTTGCCCAGAAAAACTACAAAACGCATTATTGCAAGTGCTAGAAGAAAGAATAGTAACAATAGGAGGTTACGATTTAGACTTTGAAGCAGACTTTTTGTTCATAGCAACAATGAACCCAGAAGACTCATCAACAGAACGCTTAAGCACAGTATTGATGGATCGTTTTGACGTAATAGAAATGGCATACCCTCAAACAATAGAAGAAGAAATACAAATAGTGCAAGAAAAAGGCAAAAAACTAGCAGATTATCCAAGCGACTTATTAGAAGTTGCAATACAATTCGTACAATTACTACGCCAAAGCGACGCCCTAGAACACAAGCCAGGAGTGCGCGCTAGTCTTGGAATGTACGAGCGACCACAAGCAAACGCGATAATAGCAGGGCGCAAACAAGTAAATTTTGAAGACATACAAAAAAGCGTTGTATCAGTAATAGCACATCGCATAAAACTAAAACCATCAATAAAATACCAGCAAACACCACAACAATACTTAACAGAACAATTCAACAAATTCTGTGAAAACCTAGAGTTAGACCAAAAAGGTGGTGCTGGGTAGCGAGAGAGAAGACAAAAAAAGCTATGATTCACTAGAGCCAATAAAAGAAGTTGATGGAAGCCTCGCAAGCCAAAAGCAAGAAGACAAGTTAATGAAAACAGTCCTGCAAAGCGACAAAGACCAAGTAGATCAAGGAAAAGTAATAATAGAAGCCATCAACAAAGGCATCAACGCATTCAACCCAGACATAATGTTTGAAAACATGGCCAACAATTTTTCAATGGCAAAAAAACTTTATGGCAAAACACTAATACGATTCCTAGCAGGCTATGATGATAGTTACGTAGAAAAAAATATCCGCATACCAGAATTTAAAAAACAATTATCTGAGAACATCAAACACAACATAGAAAGATTACAAGACAACAAAATACTTGACAAAAAACACTTTCTAACAGACAATTCATACGAGCTAGCAGCAATAAACATATTACACGAAGAAGTAGACAAAGTAAGCGCCATAGGCAGTGGCGAGAAAACAAGCACTAAAAAAAGCCATTATGGACAAAAAACCGAGAGTCGTGATTATCGCAAAGGAGACCGATACAAAGACTTAGACATAAAAAAATCAATAAAAAAATCAATACGAAGAGGTCATAGCACAATACAATTAGAAGACCTTAAAACATATGATCGTCAAAGCAGAGCAAAAAAATACATCATATACGCGCTAGACACTTCAGGCAGCATGAAAGGAGAAAAAATAGGCGTTTGCAAACGTGCAGGAATAGCACTAGCGTACAAAGCAATACAAGAAAAAGATCGTGTAGGACTGATAGTGTTTGGCGACAAAATAGAAAAAATAGTGCGTCCAACAAACAATTTTAGTGAAATAGTAAACAACATCATAGACTTAAAAGCCTCAAAAGAAACAGATATTTCTGCAGTAATAAAAAAAAGCATAGAATTATATCCTAACGATGTTACAGGAGTAAAACATTTGATATTGCTATCTGATGCAATGCCAACAATAGGAAAAAAACCAGAAAAAAACACCTTAGACGCTGCAGGAATTGCAAAAGAAGCCAACATAACAATAAGCATCATTGGAATAAAACTAGACAAAGAAGGCGAAGAACTAGCAAAAAAAATCGTTGAAATCAGTGACGGAAAATTCTATTCAGTAAAAGAACTAGCAAACACAACAGCAATACTGCTAGAAGATTATTATTCAAGCTAAACAAAAAACTATATAAACAACCAACATTCTTTTTTTTCAATGTCATTTATCACAACACTTGATTTAATAGCACAAATAGGAATAGCACTATTTGGGGTGACAGCATTAGTGCTGGTCGCTAGAAAAAACAAGTGGGGCTTTGTTCTAGGACTAATATCACAACCATTCTTTTTTATCACAGTAATCATCAACAAACAGTGGGGCATCTTCACACTAGCATTCATTTACACATTCACGTGGGCTTACGGCATCTACGAATGGTTCTACAAAGACGCAAAAAAGTAAAGTTTTAAATACGATACTTGTCAAAAAATACAGTATAAGCCTTTAAAACTATGATTTTGAAAAAAAAAGAGTTGACAATATTATCCTTGCTAGCATTCTTGGTAATTCTAACAACAACAAGTTTAGCATGCACCACTCCAGTAGATGACTTGTATATCAATAATGACACAGTACTGTGCAACGGAACATACAGTATTGCTGACACAGGGAATGGTTTAATTATCATAAATGCTTCAGATATTGTCATAGAATGCAATAATACAATAATTAATGGAACATCTAATGGTATTGGTTTTAACATTACTGGCTTGGATAACGTGACTTTGAAAAATTGTGATATTCGTAATTACGCCTCGCAATTATATATTGTGAGTGCTAAAAATACTATAATTGACAATACTTCTTTTATCAATGATCAATCTACTGCTATTAAGTTAATTTCATCAAATGATACTAGCATAATAAACAGCGATTTTTCCGGGTCTTCAAACGCACAAGTAATTAATGATACTGGTACAATAGCATTTAATGGATTATTTGAAAACAATACTGTAAAAAACTATAATACAACCGTAATTGATTTTTCAGAAGCCTACAATTGGATTTTTAGAAATAATAATATTTATAACACTGCATATTTGACAGCAGGTTACACTGCAATAGTACAAGACAATATATTTAATAATTCTGCAAGTTATTTTTTATCAAAGGTACAAGATGATACACAAGTTTATAACAACACCTTTATGAATGCTCCATCCGCTATACATTTATTATTAGCAACAGCAGAATTTGCAAATAACACATTTACAAATATACAAACTGCTTTTGACAGGCCAGACAACGCTGCCATAAAATTTTTGGGCGGCAACACTTTTACAAATGTTAGTGCCATAATGAATTGGACTTTAGACACAACAATTTTTATAAGAAATAGTCAACAATTACCACAAGGTAATTATTTCTTAAATGATTCTGGTAATGACGGAGCAATAATAATCGACGCAGATAATATAGAGTTAGATTGCAATGGTGTTGTGCTCAACGGTATGACTGTTGGTAAAGGTGTTGTTGATACTTCTAATTCCAATGTTACTATTAAGAATTGTGAAATCAGAGATTATAATGATGGGTTTAGTTTAACAGATGTTATCGATTTTGCCAGCGTCTCTAACGATTTCTCCAACTTACCAGGTGATGGCGTTGGGTGTTACAACAACTGCACACTTTTAAACATAACAGATAACAGTTTTTACGCTGTGGGCTGGCCAATAGACCTTGACGGAACAGACTACTTTGACCAAATAACAATAGATAATGTAACCACTGAACTTGATGAAAGCTACGGTATATATATTGATAACAACTTATTTAATTCAAACATAAGAAACGTCAAGATAAATAACAGCAACGGTGGATGGGGCGGAATATATATCGGTAGCGGTTATAATAATAACCTGACAAGTATCATAATTGAAAACAGCGATTCAGCAGCTCTAGAATTATACAGTTCATATAACACAGTAGTAGATAGTATAACAATAACTTCAAACGCGAGAGAAGGCTTTGTTCTTTTAAGTTCTTACAACAACGTTTTTAAAAACACATTGATAACAAGTTGTGGGCGGGACGCGATAAAAATAAGCAACGCTGCGTCAGATAACAACACCTTTGAAAACATAACGATAACAAACACGAACGACGTATATTATGATTTGAACGTAGCCACAGCAGCTATTGATGGAACAAAACTAATAGATACACACATCTCAAACTATACATTTGCTGGGGCTGGTGGAACACTAACAATAAAAGAATCAGGACTTGGCGAATTAAAGTATTTACAAGTAGTTAATGGTAATGGGTATCACTTAAACGATGGAGACGCAAACGCGATTGTTAACATTGCTTCAAACCTTATAAGTGTCAGAAGCGACTTATCATCAGAGTTTAATAAAAGTGCAGAGCTTATTTTTTACTACACTGACAGTTTAGGATTTTCAAATAAAATACCTTATCGTAATGGGGTAATGTGTCCTGTAACTATTTGTACAGAACTACAAGACGCTGACGTCTATATGTTTAATGTTACGCAGTTTTCAAATTATAGTGTAGGAGGGACAATACCTCTTGCTAATGACACACTATTAAATCTTAGCACTACAGTACAAACTGATGGCTCAATAACAATATCTTGGAGTAATCAAAGCGGCGTAAAATATAATGTTTACAGAAATATTAGTGCTTTATCAGCTCCAGTTAGTAGTTTGCAAAGAATTGCTGCTAACATAACAACACTAAGCTATGTTGACACTAGTGTTAGTGCCAGCACAACATACTTTTATGTCATAACAGTAAGTGATGCTAGCGGGGAAAACCAAAGCTCAATAACAAGCAATGTTAACGTTACAACACCTGCAACTTGTAGCAATGCGTATGGCGCGTGGGGTTCTTGGGGTGCTTGTTCAAGTTCACAACAATCAAGAACTCGCACAAGAACATGTTATGTAACCGTGGGCAACACTGATACTGATACTGGAACACAAAGTTGCACTTCAGGCGGTGGCGGAGGCGGTGGAGGTTCAAGTACAGCAACCGATGGCATAAGCCAATCAATTAGTTTATCAGAGATGAAAAATGGCACAAGCAATGTTAAGTTTTCAAAAGCAACAATTGACGTAGTAGAATTAGAAGTTGCCATATTAGAAAACAGTAACAAAGTAAAGTTTACAGTAACAAAACTAGCCACTAAACCAAAAATCCTGCCAGAGAAAGCAAAAGCTTACGGTTACTTATCTATTGATCATGAAAACCTTGAAGACAAATACATTAAATTTGCAAAAATAAAGTTTAAACTCTCAAAAGAATGGATAGCGCAAAATGCTAGTTCTCCAACAAAAATAAAACTATACCGCTATACTACACAATGGGACGAGTTAGAAACACGAATGTACCTACAAGACATTGTTAATTATTACTTTGAAGCAACAAGTCCTGGACTGTCATACTTTGTAATAGGGGTAGAAGGAGAAGAGCCGGAAGTAACAGTTCAAGAGCAGGCAGAAACTCAAGAAGAAGACCTTGGCACAGCAGCACAAGAGGATCAAACAACAGCCGATCAAGAATCACAAGAAGAAAAAGCTGAAACTCAAAAATTTAACCCATTAAACAAGTTTAACAGGATATTATTTGGATTATTATTAACAATTGTAATAATTGCAACTTTTATGCTGCACCACCATCACATAATACAAGAAAAGAAAACAACAAAACAGCCTGAAAAGAAAAAAAGTACTTCCAAAAAAACAAAAAGAAGAAAATCAAGCACAAAGAAGTCCTAAATTTTATATAGACATCAATATTTCTAAACTTTTATGAGCAAAAAAGCATTACTTTTAATCAGTGGAGGACTTGACAGTCCAGTAGCAGGATGGCTAATGCGCGAGAAAGGCTTAGAAGTCTATGGAATATACTTTGATAACAGGCCTTTAGCTGACGCAAAAAGCTTTGAGAAAGTCAAAGAATTAAGCAAACTCATTGGATTAAAAAAATTATATGTAGTGCCGCACGGTGCTAACCAGCAAGAATTCATGAACATTGCTAACACACGCTTTCAATGTGTTTTTTGCAAGCGATTAATGTACAGGATGGCAGAGTGTATAGCAAAAGAAAAAGGTTTTGATTACTTGCTAACAGGCGAGAACCTTGGACAAGTCGCCAGTCAAACACTTGACAACCTAACATTAAACGATCAAAGTGTTAACATAATAGTGCTACGGCCGCTCTTAACTTGGTCAAAACAAGAAATTATAGACTTAGGGAAAACCATTGGAGTCTACGATATTAGCATACAAAAAAGCACTGGCTGCAAAGCACTACCAACAAACCCAGTAACAAAAGCAAAAAAAGAAAAAATATTGTTTGAAGAAAGCAAAATCAACATAGCACAATTAATAAAAATTAGTTTAGAGCAAATAAAAGAAGTGACACTATGAGTTTGACAACAAAACAAATAAAAGAATTAAAAGAAGAACTAGACAATTGCAAAAAACCAATATACTTTTTTGACGATGACCCTGACGGACTATGCTCATTTCTATTATTTTATCGCTACAAAAGAGAAGGCAAAGGAGTAATAATAAAACGTGCTCCAGGACTAGATTACACTTTTGCAAAAAAAGCAATAGAGTACGGCGCAGACAAAATATTCATATTAGACAAGCCAAAAATAGAGGAAAGCTTTATTGAGAACATACCAAAAAAAATTCCAATAGTGTGGCTAGACCATCACTTACCACAAAAAACAACTTCCAACATTAAATATTTCAATCCAAAAATAGCTAATTTAGATGAGTTGCGACCAACAAGTTATTGGGCGTACCTTGCAGTACAGCAAGACTTATGGATTGCAACAATTGGCTGCGTCAGCGATTGGACAGTGCCAAAAGACATTCTAACAACTTTCAAAAAAGAATATCCTAGTATAATGCCTAAATTGCCAAAAGATCCTTCGCAAGCACTCTACGAGCAAACAATTGGCAAACTATCACGCTTATACTCTTTTTTATTAAAGGGCGCTATTAAAGACATTGACAAATCAATAAAAATCTTAACAAGAATAAAAACACCACAAGAACTATTAGATAATACCACTCCAGCAGCCAATTACTTACACAAGCGCTTTGAAAAAATCAATGTAGAATACAAAGAATTATTTGCAAAAGCTAATAAAAAAACAAAAAGTAAACTATTACACTTTAACTACTTTGAAACAAGCAATAGTTTCACAGGAGACATCTCAAACGAGTTAATATACTATAATCCAGAAAAACTAATCATTGTAAGTCGCAAAAAAGGAGACGACATGCGAATGAGCCTTCGAAGTGGTACTATAAAAGTACGACCAATACTAGAAAAAGCATTAATCGGAGTTGATGGTCACGGCGGAGGACACTTACACGCTTGCGGTGCAAGCGTTAAAACAAAAGATTTTGACAAATTCCTACAAACAATCAAAGAAGAACTAGGAGAAAAGTAAACTTTTTAAATAAAACACAAATCTTGTCTATTATGCGCGCCGGTGGTCTAATGGCTATGACTTCGGCCTTCCAAACCACTTGTGGTGAAGTGAGCCGAGTATCCGGGTTCAAATCCCGGCCGGCGCATCAATCCTCACATTTCTAATGCAATGAAAAATGGAACAAATTTATGAAAAGATATTTGAACTTGCAAAACCTTATTATGAAAAAGCTAGACCTTACGATATTTTAGCAATTGAATGGATGATAGGACAAGCAGATAGAATTGCTGATATTGAAGATTTGGATAAAAAATTATTATTACCGCTAATAATTCTCCACGATATTGGTTATGCTCGTGTTGCTGAAGATAATCCAGATGTGAAAGATATAAAAAGTAAAAAAATTCATATGGAAGAAGGAGCAAAAATTGCTAATGCGATTCTTATACAGCTTGATTATGATCAAAAATATATAGAAAAAATTACTTACTATGTATCAATACATGATAATTGGATATTTAATGACGATATTCCCTTTAAAGAATGTAAGGAAATGGGTGTATTTAATGATCTTGATTTTATGTATCCTTTAGCTAATCCTTCTATGCTTAAAGCTAGAGCCGATAGTATGGGAGAGACTATAGAAGAGAACATTAAAGGACTTAAGAATGACGAGAAACTGAAAAGAAGACCTTTATGTTGTGAGCAGACCAAAAAGTTGTTCAAACAATTAATAGAAAAAGCTAAGACTTATTGATTACATTCGACACATTTATTTTTTTACAAAACTTTTAAAAGAAGCAACATAAACAATTCTTTTATGGCAGAACAAAACGTATTAGTACTGTGCGCTCACTCAGACGACCAAGTACTTGGGGCTGGTGGTACAATAGCAAAGTATGCAAGTGAGGGGAAAAAAGTCTATACAATAATACTTTCCTATGGTGAGCTTGCCTTGTGGTGGTTTAAAAAAAGCGTTGGCGCAACAATACGCGTCAAAGAAGCGCAAGCTGCAGACAAAGTATTGGGCGGTAGTGGAGCAACATTTTTTGGACTAACAGAAGGAAAATTCGCACAAGGAATAAAACAAAAAAATGTATTGTCAAACATTAAAAAGTTCATGACAAAAAACAATATTAATCAAATAATTACTCACTCAATTGATGACCCTCTGCCTGATCATAACGAAACCTACAAACTGGCAGTAAAAATTGCTGATAGCAGCAAAAAAAATGTCGGGGTTTACAGTTTTGACGTTTGGAACATATGGAACATACGAAAGCGTGACGTTCCAAGATTATACGTTGACATAACAAACACTTTTGAGAAAAAAATTAAAGCACTTGACTGTTTTGAAAGTCAAAAAGTCTGGATTTACTTCACACACTTGTATTGGAGCATGCTAATACGTGCCAAAGTGTTCGGCTGGCAAAACAAAACAAAACACGCAGAAAGATTCTACAAAATACGATGATACAAAAAAAGAAATTATTAATAGCTGCAGAATCATTCGCTCCACGAAAAGACGGTGTTGCAGTATTCTTAAAAGAAACAATCAATAGGCTAAAAGATACTTTTGACATTACAGTGTTGGCGCCAGCGTACGAAGGTTACAAAGATGATGACCCGAAAGTAAAAATTATCAGGTTGTCAGTCTCAAAAAAACAATGGGGTGATTACAAGCCCGCAAAATGGAGGTTTAAAAAAATAAAAAATGCAGTAAAAAACACAGATTTAATATGGGTTAACGGACTTTTTACTATTGGACTGCCAACAATATATTTTGGCAGCAAGTATAACAAAAAAATTTTTTCTTGGCTACATCACATTGAATGGGAGTTAGTTCCTGACAGCTTAAAAGTTAAGGGCGTTAAAAAAAAATTTTTAGGTCACGCAGTCAAAACAGTAGTACGAAAAGCTTACGATAAATGCACAACTTTAATGGCGCCATCACGTGAGACTGCAACGAAATTAAAACATGTAGGGGTTACAGTGCCAAAAGCAATAATAAAAGCCGGCGTTGACACAGAACACTACAAACCAGCAAAAAACAAAGAACTAATAAGAAAAAAACTGCGTTTGCCAGCAAAAACTTTCATTATAGGCTATTGTGGACGTGTAGGAGCAGAAAAAAACCTTCGAACACTAGTAAAAGCATTTCAAATATTTAACTCAGAAAACCCTGACGCTAGACTTTTAATTGTTGGTGACGGACCAGACAAAATAAAAGAACCACTAAAACAAAAAAATGTCAAAATAACAGGCTTTGTAGAAGACCCAGCACCATACTATCAAGCAATGGACGCCTATGTTCTGCCATCACTAACAGAAACAACATCATTGACAACTCTCGAGGCTATGAGCACAGGACTGCCAGTAATCGTGACGCCGAGTGGATTGATAAAAGAATACGTCAAAAATCGTATAAACGGACTACTATTTCCAAAACGCTCATGGGAAGTACTACTATCACACCTCAACAGAGTATACAAAAATAAAGATTTTGCAGAGACTTTAGGGCGCAACGCCCGCCAATCAATGATAGAAGAATTCTCGTGGGATAGCACGGCGATGAAAATTGAACACATTCTAAAAAGCAAATGATAAAAAAAATAATAGAACGAATATTGCGTGATAAGAAAATAAAACCTTTCGAGTACAACTTTCACACACCAGAACAAAACATTAACTTCTCACAAATAAAAAACATAGAAGGAGACTACCTAATAATAGACAATAAAGGCAGAGAAAAAGAAATACCATTAGAAGACATCAACAAAATAACAAACAAAGACAAAACAATATGGGAGAAGAAAAGTTGAAAAATACTAAACAATGGGGACAACTCACAATAATTGACTTGTTTAATTGTGATAAAAAAATTATTACAAATAAAAAATTACTAACTAAATTTGTACAAGATTTGTGCAAGCAAATCAACATGCTGCCTTATGGTAAGACTCTGATAAAAAAGTTTGGAGGAGCAAAACTTAAAGGATATTCTCTTATGCAATTTATTGAAACATCTTCTATAGTATTGCACGTCGACGAGAACAAAAATAATGTTTTTGTTGATGTTTTCAGTTGTAAATCATTTGACGTGCAAAAGGCTAAACAGTTTTCACAACAATATTTTATGGCGCAAAGCTCCAAAACAAAAACTATTGGAAGAGGATAGTATTTTTTCGAAACCTTTTTAAATAAATCGGGGTTTCTGCGTGTATTCCCAAAGACTATTCTTTTGGATAGTAGGGTGATGTATATGAATAAGACTGAATTGAGTAAAACATTAAAGGATTTAAAAGATAATTCTAAAGAGCGCAATTTTGTGCAAAGTGTTGAATTAATAGTCAATTTAAAAGATATTGATTTTAAAAAGGTAGAACAACACGTTGATTTTTTTACAGACTTGCCTAATGAGCGTGGCAGAAAAGTTACTGTTTGCGCTTTTGTAGGACCAGAATTATTAGAAGAAGCAAAAAAGACTTGTGACAAAACAATAATGGTTGATGAGTTTGACAAGTTAGCAAAAGACAAAAAGGCAGTAAAACAATTAGCAACAGATTATGATTATTTTATAGCACAAGCCAATATCATGGCGCAAGTAGCTCAAAAGTTTGGAGCAATACTAGGGCGCAAAGGCAAAATGCCGAACCCGAAAGCTGGATGCGTGGTGCCGCCAAAGACTAACCTACAACCTTTGGTTGACAGGTTACAAAAAATGGTTCGTATAACTGCTAAGACACAGCCAGTAATACAATCAAAAGTTGGCAGTATGGCAATGGACGAGGAAAAAATCATAAACAACACGATATCTTTGTACGATTCAATAACCCATCACTTGCCAATGGAAGACAAAAACATAAAAAACGCATACTTAAAACTTACGATGAGCAAGCCGGTGAAAATAAAATGAGCGCTGCACAAGTAGCACAACTAAAAAAAGATCAAGTAAAAGAATTAGTTACTTTGCTTGACGAGTACCCAATAATTGGAGTTGTAGACGTAGAAAATCTTCCAACAAAACAATTTCAAACAATGCGTGCTAACCTGCGAGAAAAAGTAGTAATAAAAATTGCCAAGCGACGCCTAATCCAAATTGCCTTAGAACAATCAAAAAACAAAGACGTGAAAAAACTAGAAGTTTACCTAACTGGAATGCCAGGACTGATTTTTACACGGGAAAACCCTTTCAAACTTTTTAAAACATTAAAAGATAATAAGTCAAAAGCTCCAGCAAAAGCAGGCAATATCGCTCCAAGCGATATCACAGTCAAGGCTGGACCGACAAGTTTTGCACCAGGACCAATAATTGCGCAATTAGGCGCACTACAAATAAAAGCAGGAATTGAAGGCGGCAAAGTAGCAATCAAAGAAGATTCAATAGTTGCAAAAGAAGGAGACGTTATTGACGCACAACTAGCAGAAATACTAGCACGACTTGACATTAACCCAATGGAGATAGGACTTAACATTACAGCAATTTTAGAAGAAGGTTCAATATTTACAAAAGAAGTTTTAGATGTTGACGAGCAAGCTTACTTGAACAATATTGCTCTAGCAAGCGCAGAGTCAACAAACTTAGCTTATCAAATAGGTTACTTGTGTGCTGAAACAACACCAGGAATTTTAGCAAAGGCTTTTTTAGAAGCTAAAGCCCTAGCTATGACTAGTGACATACTGGCAGACGCTGTAGCAGAAGATTTGTTAGTTAAAGCTCACAATCAGGCACTAACACTGCAAGCGACAATGTCGGGTGAGGCTCCAAAAGAGCAAGTTGCACAAAGTGACGCGCCAAAAGAAGAAAAACCAAAAGAAGAAGTTAAAGAAGAGGAAGCTCCTGATGCTGCAGCAGGCCTTGGAGCATTATTTGGATAAATAATCAAGCTATATTATTGGAGGAATCAAAAAAAATGGAATACGTATACGCTGCAATGTTGATTCATAAAGCAGGAGGCAAAGTTGACGAAGCAACAGTCAAAAAAGTCTTAAGCGCAGCCGGTGTAAAAGCAGACGATGCAAGAATTAAAGCATTAGTCGCAGCATTAGACGGTGTCAACATTGATGACGCAGTCAAAACAGCTGTAGTGGCACCAGCAGCACCGAGTGCAAGCGCTGCACCAGCAAGCGACGCTGCACCTGCAAAAGAAGAAGCAAAAGAAGAAGTAGAAGAAGTTAAAGAAGAAGCAGCAGCAGCCGGTTTAGGCGCGCTGTTTGGCTGATTTTTTTCTTTTTTTAACTAGAAAATAATTTTTTTTTGTTTTGTTAAAGAAGTGAAAGTGAAACATCATGGCTGATAAAAAAAAATTACGTCAAGACTTGCAAGAAGCACAAAGAAAAGTTCAAGCGCTTCGAAAAGACTTAAACAAGCTAGGCAGAGTCAAAGAGGAAACTTTCAAGAAAAAAGAAGAGCAAAGTAATAAGATTAAGGAGTTGTTTGATTCTATTAAAAGATTAAAAAAAGAGCGCAATAAACTAACAGATACTGTAAAAGTTTTAAAAGAAAAGCGCCAAAAGTTTAACGAGCAAATAAAAAATAATGTTGTATTGTTAAAAAAAGCTTCTGCTGATAGACAAATATTTTTTGAAAAGTTTCGCTTTAGAGTAACACCTGAGAAACTAAAAAAGGAAATTGATGCTATAGAATTAAAAATTGAGACTAACGTGATGAGCTTTGACGCTGAACAAAAACTTATGAAAGCGATTAAAGAAAAAAAGAAACAATATAATGAAGTGAAAAGCAAGTCTGAGAGTTTTACTGATTATAAAAAATTATCAAGAGATGTTAAAAACTTAAAGCGTGACGCTGATAGCTTGCACAAAGACATCCAGCAAAAGGCAGAGCTTAGCCAAAAAAAGCACGAGGAAGCTATTGGTCGAAGCAAAGAAGTTGAAAAGCTTAAACTTTTAGAAAAAACTTTTTATGAATATTTTCTAAAACAAAAAAAAGCATTTGTAAAAATTAATGATAAATTAAAAGAAGAATTAAGCATTACTAGTGGTGTTGGCGAAAAGCTTAATCAATTACACGCTAAAGAAGCACACAAAAAAGAAATAGCTGTAAAAAAGATCGAGCGCGAAGCTGAAAAAAGCGTTGATGAAAAACTAAGAAAAGGCGGCAAAATCACTACTGATGACCTGTTAGCGTTTCAAGCACAAAAAAAATAATTCTTAAATATAATGGGCATGTAAACTTATAAAAATATATAACAAAATATCTAATAATATATTAATATACATTTTAGTATTTCTTTATACAATTTAGTTCTTTTTTCCTATGTATATTTTAAATATAGTAAACACAACAAAAAATCGATGGCAGAACTAACAATAATACCCTATAACACAGCATTTAACCCACAAATTGATAGTACAACATATCAAATCTATGCTAGAGGGACTGCAGGGAAAAAAATCTGTTTAACAACAAAAAACGTTTATCCACGCTTTTACATAAAACTAAAACCAGTCTATGACATGCAAGAGTTCGCAGACAGAATAAAACAAATAAAAATCGAGTGGGACACACCATACACAGTAATCGACACTACAATAAAAGAACGATTAATGCGCTCCAAACCGACGAAACTAATAGAAGTACAAGTCAACGTACCAAGAGCAGTATCAATAATTAGCAACATATTAAAAAAACGCGCAGAAGTAGAAGAAATCTATGAAGCAGACCTATTATTTAGGCGCAAGTATTCACTAGGGAAAAAAATCAATCTCAACAATTTATACAACGCAACAGCAAAACTAACAAACACCACGCCAACAATCGATTTTTACGAATTAGAAAACCTAGAACCACAAGTTGGCACCATAGATTACGAGCCAAAAATATTATCGTTTAGCATGCAAAGAACAGAAAACGGCATACTAGCAATCAGCACACACATAGGTGGCATCACAAAAACATTCAGTTGGAAAAAACCAACAATCGACAGTCCAATACAATCAGAACAACAATTAATCAATGCATTCAAACATTACCTGCAACAAACAGACTATGACATAATAACAGGCTATTACAGCGACAAAGGAATAGAATTCTTACAAAAAAGAGCACACCGCTACAAAATAAAATTAGACCTGTCAATTGACGGCCAAGAAATAAACTTTGTTAATTACCCCAGAATCTACGGCTGCAACCACATAGACCTAAACCCACTGCTCAAAACTCATCGCAAGTTCTTATCAAGCAAAGCATTAGAATTAGAACAACAACTATTAGAATTAAGCACACCACTAACATCACAAGCAGAAGAAATGTCAAAAAAAAGAGCAGTAATACTGCACGAGCTATGCAAAGAAACACTACCATTCTTGCTTGAATACTCCAAAATTACTAGTATGCCAATAGAAGACATCGCACGCTTTAGCGGACAACAATTAGGAGAGTGGTACTTGATAAAAAAATTTTTAGAAGCAAAACAAGTAATACCATTAAAACGCTTTGACGTAAAAGCGCAAAGGCCACGGCAAACAAACATCAATGCCAGCGGACTATACAAAGACCAATACTTCACCAATATAACATTGTTAGCGCCAATGATAATGGCACATTACAACATTGATGAAAACAAAAAAAATTGTGATTGTTGTCCACAACGAGACAGCAAAAACCATGGTTTTTGCATGCAAAAAAAAGGCACAGTGCCAAAACTATTAGAAGAACTGGGAGCAAGGCACAAAAAAATAAGCCAGCTGAAAACAGAAAGTCAAACAATATTTGAGCGCGCTGACATACTAGAAGACCTGGCCTATCACATATACTCAAACCTTGCAAGCCCGACAAGTCGATGGTTCAGCCCAGAAGTAATCACGAAAACAGACGAAGTACTAACAGAATACCTGCAACGATTAAATCGTCAAAGCATCACATATAAAGACTATGAAACATTATTTGTAGAACAAGAAGCAAAATTTGGCAGTGTTAGCCGCTGGCCAGAACTATTACGATTAGACTTTGAAAAAGCTGACAAAGTATTTTTTGCAAACAACAAATATGCCCTAACAATAGGACAAGAGTTTATAATGAGAGGTTTTGATTACAAGCGCAACACCAGCAGATTAAATGCTGAAACACAAGAAAAAATATTGCGATTATTATTATTTGGAGATGTCAATACAGCATTAGAGCACGCAAAAAACACAGTAAAAGCATTGCAAGAGCGCCAAATTAACAAACAATCACTAATGATATCAAACGTGCTAACACGAGACTTACCAGAGTATGAAAGCAAAGACGCTCACATAACAATAGCAAAAGACTTAGAGCAAAAAGGACACTTAGTGCGCGCTGGAACACTAATAAATTATTATGTTAGCAATCAAGGAAATTTAGTGCGTGAAAAAGCAAGAACACTGGACAGTACAGAGCCATACGACATAGATTATTACTTAAACAATCAATTAATGTCGATGATGACTGAAATATTTTCACCGCTTGGCATTACAAAAGAACAAATAATACAAAAAGTTCAAAACATCAACACAGTAACTGATTATTCAACAACAGCAAACAGTTTGTGAACACGATCATCATAGCGAGCAAACTCGCCAGCAACAGTGTCATAATAGAAAACAGTGGCGTCAACAACATAAGTTCCAGGTTCAGTTCCTCGCGCTACACCAATTGCTGTTGTGAAAATATGACGCTCATGCTTTTTTAATGTTCTAGCATCAATTTCAAAAAAAGTCGGTAGCGGATTAGGACTTGCAGTTGTGGTCTTATCAGGTCTTATCAACTTATTAAAAACAAGTTCTACCTTAAACTCTGTCTCGTTTAACACATTCAAGACCCCGACACCATAAACAGCACTATCGCCAACATCAATTTTGTAAGTGTCAAAAGGCACCACTACTTTTTCTTGACCAGCAGTTAATTGCCTGACAATCTCATTGCGCGTTTGTTGGTCTAGCTCGTTTTTAATGTTAATGCCGGTGTCTAATGCTTGAAAAACAAGTTTTAGGCCAATACCAAACACTACCATTGCTATAATGATAACTACAATTATGTTAGCACTTAATTCTATCGCAGAGCGACGATTGCTCATTTTACTAGTTCGTATTCTTTTAGAAGCAATCCCATAAACATTATTAGCACTACAGCTCCAATTGCCATAATTCCTAATGATGTTAAGATTCTTTCAAAGCCCAAGCTAAACAATTGCCATAAGCCAAAAGCCATTATAACAAAGCCCAACCATAAGAACTTATCAAGTACTAGTTTTAGGATTTCAAATTCTTGTTGTTGTGTTAGTGTTTTCTTTATTTTAACCATATTATTACCTCATAATTTAAGGGTCAATGTCAATAAACAAGTTGTTGCGAGCATACACATCATTATCATCAGTCAAGTCATTACAGTCACCAACTGATGAAATTGCAGTATTGCTTAGAGCGCATACTGTTACAGTAAACTTGTAAGTCTCATCCTTTGCAGCTTGTGGAATAATAGTCACTGGTAAAACTTCGACTTTTCCGCCATCAATTTCTTGATTGTCAAACCATTGAATATCCGGCTCTTCAGCAGTATCACAAGCCCCACTATCAGAGATTTGTTGAACACAATCAAAACTAATAAAAAATGTATCGCTATCAGCGTCTATGTTTTTGACTCCGATAAAAACACCTCTCTTTTTTTCACTGCTCTCCATTCTAATACTTTCTGCGTTGAACGCTATTTTTTGAGTTGTTCCTTTTAGGCGGTTAGCCATTTCTTGCTGCATCTCATCAGTTACTTGTTCGAACTGTCCTGCAACGCCGCCAAAGCTTTTTCTCATAAAGCCAAGACCTAAGCCAAGCATTGTAATAGCTAAAATTAATACTACAATAGCGTTAATTGAAAGACTTAAACTACCTCTTTTGCGACTTGGACCGCTAAAGACTTGCGGTACGAAGAATAACCCTGAATTTTTCATTTTATCAAAACCTCTTTTCTAATTGTTTTTATTAGAGTAAAAACTCGTGTTTCTCCTTTATAAATTTTACTATAAAATCGATGGAAAGTTTTTTAAATAGACCTGTATTCTCACAAAATTATGGCAAAATTAAGAAAATTTGTCGCTTATCGACGTCAAGAAAGACCTTATACTAGAATAAGTAAGTTTCGAAAAAAAGCATATGTTAAAGCTAGACCTAACTCTAAAATTGTTCGCTTTGATATGGGAAACCTCAAAAAAGATTTTCCAGTAAAAGTACATTTAATCTCAAAAGAAGATGTTCAAATACGCCATAATGCTTTTGAATCAGCACGCTTAGCATCAAATAGGTTAATGGAAAAAAACGTTGGTAAAATAAACTTCAACATTAAAATTCGAGTGTACCCGCACCACATTTTACGCGAGAACCCTTTAGCTAGTGGCGCTGGTGCTGACAGGATGAGTACGGGAATGAAGTTAAGCTTTGGAAAAACAATCGGTGTTGCAGCACAAGTTGACAAAGAACAAAAAATCATGACCATTGGCGTTGCAAAAGAACACATTGAACTTGCAAAAAAAGCTTTAACAAGATCTTATCAAAAACTTCCTTGCTCTTGCAGAATAGAAGTAGAAGCTTAACTACTCTAGAATAGTTCTAAAACATTTTAAACTCTATAGACGACACTAATAGTAATGCAACTAGGAGAAACTATCAGTGCGCTAATACAACAACAATTTAACGTATTAGTACCAGCAGATTTTTTAAACGCTGCAATACTATTTGTAGGCTTTCTAATACTCGCAAGACTGGCAATATTTGTCAATGAAACATACCTTCTAAAAATTGCCAAGAAAACAAAAACAACAGTCGATGATATAATACTTAGAAAAGTAGAAAAGCCAATAGCAGTACTGCTAGTGTTTATAGGATTTCGATTAGCAATAAAATACTTGCCAACAGTACCACAACTAGTTTTTGACATTACAGAAACAATAATAGTGCTACTAATTTTCGGGGTGATATTTTCAATCACAAGATTGTTTATGGGACTTTTAGAAAAACGTTGGGAAGAAAACGTCACTTCAGCACCATTAGATGAGGAAGTACTGCCATTAGTCCGGTCTTTTGCAAACGTCGTATGGATTTTTATCATGATAACAGTCCTGTTAAGCGTGTGGGGCGTTAAAATAAAACCATTACTTACCAGTCTAGGAATAGCCGGTGGACTAGTAGGACTTGCAGCTTCATTTGCACTAAAAGACACACTAGCAAACGTTTTTGGAGGAATGTCATTAATACTAGACAGAACATTCAGCGTACACGATTTTATAGAATTAGAAGACGGCAAGATGGGAACAATAATCGACATCGGTCTTAGAAGCACCAAAATAAGAACCTATGAAAACAAAGTAATAATAGTTCCAAACGGAGTATTATCAAACAGTCAAATAATCAATTACGCAAAACCAAACAATGTCATCAGACAAATAGCACAGATCGGAGTAGCTTACGGATCAGACCTTAATAAAACAACAGAAGCAATACTTGACGCGCTAAAAGGATTAGAAGGAGTACTAGAGCACCCAAAAGCAGAAGTGCACTTTATCAAAATGAACGAGTACTCATTAGACTTTAGAGTATTATATTATATAGAACATTATCGCAATAGGTGGGCAATGGAAAACAAAGCAATGAGAGCAATACACAAATCACTACTAAAAAACAAAATCAAAATACCATTTCCAACAAGAACAGTATACCAGTACAAAGGAAAATAATAAAATCAAATTTAATATTCTTTTTTCTTTAGAAGTATTTCATTATTCAAATCGTCAATATTATCAAAAACTTTAAACCCAGAATCATTTTTGAATTGTTCAACAAGTTTCTTGTCCAATATATCGGTTTTGCTAACATAAACAATTACAGGCCTTGAAAACTTTTTCATGTTTTTATAAAGCTTAATTTGGTCCTTAAGAGGGTATGGTTCACTAAGATCATAAATGTAAACAATAACATCGGCAACATACTTTAATGCCAAGTACGCCATGTTTTCAATAAAATTCATTTTATGACGGTTCAAGGCCCCGGGAGTGTCAACAAACTGTAATTTTTCATACTTGTGAGTTCTATAACCAATAAGCAAACGCTTAGTAGTAAAAGCATAACTGTCAATATCAGGATTTGAAGTAGTAAGTTTTGAAAGAAGTGTGCTCTTGCCAACATTTGGAAAACCTGCAATGGCAATAGTGAACAAGTTATCTTTAATATCAGGAAAACCTTTCAATGTTTTGCGAGCATTATCCAAATATTTCAAATCATCACCAACTTGTCTGATAAGTGATGAAACTCTACCATAAAACTCTGCACGTAATTGTTTAGGCTTATTAATATCCCGGGTCTTAAAAATCAGTTTAATATAACGATCGTGAAACCCCTCAACCTTTTGCACAAACCAATTAAGCGCTGCCAGAGACTTTTTTAATTGTTTATAGTCAAGAGTCAATCGAATAAGCTCTTGGTAAAACTCAGGCAAAGAATCAATTGATGGAAAACTCTTAAGAAGCTTAGTGATTTGGCGGGCCAGCACACGCTTAACAGTATCAAGTCTAATAACTTCTTCACGCTTAGCACGCTGCAACGGTTCAAAACGACGTAATTTAAGCCTTTGCTCCTTAACCTTTTTAGACGATGCACTAAAAGCAATATCTAAATAATGCTGACTATCCTCAAAATTAGGAAGGTTTTGAAAGTTCATAAAACCTTGGTTGACTGGCGTTATTTAAAAAAACTATGTTTTGCGAAAACTTTATTAATACTACAACAATCAACTCGTTAGACCATGGGAGGTGGTGTTAATGGCAGTATTTAGCTTACCAATAATAGCATTCATTGTAATCTTTATCTTAAGCGGACTAAAAATAGTCAACGAATACGAGCGCGGAGTAAAATTCACATTAGGACGATACGCTGGAATGATGAAACCAGGATTGCGACTTATCATACCAGTAGTGCAAAGCTGGGAGCGCGTAGACTTACGAGTAAAAGCAGTAGACGTGCCAGACCAAGACTGCATAACAAAAGACAACATAAGCGTAAACGTAAACGCAGTAGTCTATTACAAAGTCTCAGGAGCAGACAAAGCCATCCTAGAAGTTGAAAATTTTCGATTCGCCCTAAGCCAAATGGCGCAAACTACCATGCGAAACGTTGTAGGTGAAGTAGAACTAGACGACCTATTACAACAACGCGACAAGATAAGCGGTCGAATACAAAAAATTATTGATACTGCAACAGACCCATGGGGAATAAAAGTAGACGCAGTAGACCTAAAAGACGTAGCACTACCACAAGACATGAAACGCGTAATTGGAAAACAAGCAGAAGCAGAACGAGAAAAACGCGCAGTGATAATAAAAGCAGAAGGCGAAGTCATAGCAGCAGACAACATCACAAAAGCCGCCAAAACACTAAGTGGAGCACAAGGAGCACTACATTTGAGAACACTGCAAACACTAAACGACCTCTCAAGCGACCAATCAAACACAGTGATATTCGCCGTGCCACTAGAAGTCGTGAGAGCATTTGAAAAACTAGGCGGAAAAAAATAAACTTTTTTTTATTGTTCTCTTTTTGGTTGAGGGTTATAGAACACTTCTCTAGACTCTATATCACTACAAGGTGCTAGAATTGTGCCTTGGAGTGTTTCTACTATTGGCAAAGCTAAATTATCTCCAATAAAATCATAAATTCTTGTTAATAGCATACTAGAACTAGGATGCTTTATTGGCACTGCGTAATGATAACGTGGCAATTCAAGAATAATCGGTTCCCTGTCAGAAGTTTCAGCATACGGGTCTTGACCACAAGCAATCCTAAACCTTATAGCTTTTATGTGTTCATCTAATGTGAGCATATAATTTCTTCTACAAAGTTATATTTAAGTTTTTAGAAAGTAGCGGGGGGTGGATTTGAACCACCGACCTCCGGGTCTCTCCAAAACAAAATTTTTTGTATGAGCCCGACGGGCACTCCTGGCTGCCCTACCCCGCTATAGAGTGATTTTGGTGAATAAAGGTGTATTTATAAGTGTTTCGTCAACAAAAACTTTAAAAATAACACGCTCACTCCAAAGTAATAATTGCCGGGATCGCATAGTCTGGTATTGCGCAGGATTGCTAATCCTGTTCCTTTGGAATCGTGGGTTCAAATCCCACTCCCGGCGCTCTTTTTTAAAAAATTATAAAAAGCCTGAACTGTTATTAGTGTTATTATGAAAAAAATATTGTTGTTAATGCTGTTATTTTCTTGTGTTTTTGCTGGCGCTCAAATTATTGATGATCAACAATTATACACTGCAACAGAATTAGATCTTTTTTTGACAATTGATAGTGGTTTTGACGTGTTAGCAGGCAATAACCCAACACTTAACTATTTTGATGCTAGTGTTAATTTTTTGCCAACTACAACAATATCGCAAGAAGTGATGAGTTTGAAAACATACCCCGGACTCTACAATGTTGATACTTTTCGCTGGACAACTTTAGAGGACACTTATGATTTTACAATACAATCATACATTCAAAGTCGCCGCGAGCAAAAGCAGATTACTCGCAAGCTAAAATTTCCAATTGAAAGTTTAGACACTTCTTTTGATCAATACCTTTCAAGCTCTGATTATGTGACTATCACAAGTGAAGTTCGCGATATCGCGTCAACACTTGCAACAGGAGAAGACGATTTGTTTATAGTGGTAGCAAAAATTAGTAAGTGGGTCACTGATAACATAGAATATGACTTGTCAACATTAAACGCTCAAACAACACAACCAGCAAGTTATGTGCTACGAACGCGCCAAGGTGTTTGTGATGAAATAACAGTACTTTTTATTTCAATGCTTAGAAGTCTTGGGATCCCAGCACGATTTGTATCAGGAATAGCTTATAGTAATAGTGAACTTTTTGATTACCCTTGGGGGTTTCACGGTTGGGCAGAGGTATACTTTCCAGGCCATGGTTGGATAAGCGTTGACCCGACATATGATGAGATAGCGTTTGTTGATGCAACACACATTAAACTTTTAGATTCGCCAGGAGTGCAAAACCCATCAATTACTTATGAATGGTTAGGCCACAACGTAGAAATAGTAGGGCGCGAACTAGCACCAATAATCGAAGTAAAAAAAATAGGCAACCCATACAATGACAATGTTGAGATAAGCGCCCAAGTTTTCGAGGATGTTGTAGATTTCAAATCATACAATGGTGTTAGGACAATAGTGAAAAACAGAAACGCTCATTATGTGGCATTAAATTTGTATTCTTCACATGTTGAAGGATTAGAGCAAATTGTTGGAAAACAAATAGTTATCTTGACACCTTTCGAGGAGAAAACTGTCTATTTTGTTTACAAACTAACAGGAGCTTTCAAAAATGATTACAAGTACACTTTTCCACTGACAGTTTACTTAAATGAAAATGTTGAAGCTGACGTTAGTTTTTCAGCATCGCGTGAGGGGACGAGAATTGAGGAGAGTGATGTTGACGTTTTTATAAAAAAAAGCCAGTCAAAAGTACAAGCTGATGCCAACGCAGTAATAGAGCTTGATTGTAACGTGCCAGGGACTGTTTACAAAAGTCAAACATTCAATATTAATTGCACAGTATCAAACACTGGAAACATATACTTAAAAGACTTAGAATTATGCTATGATAATTGTTTAAACATTACTAGTCCTATAAGCTCTAAAGAAAACTATTTGTTCACAGAAAGTTTTAACGAATCAGGACGTAAAAAAATCAATATTGAACTAACAGGAACTGACATTTACCTAGCACAACAATTAGAGTTAGGAGTCGCGCAAAAAGCTTTTGTACAAATTACTAATGTGTCAGAGCCGCAAACAATAAATTATGAAGGCATTGCAAAAGTAAACTTTTTACTAACACCATACTCTGACCCGCAAAACATAAAATTAACAATAAAAATCAATAATAGGGAAAGAACATACCATTATCAGTCAATGGAAAGCCCGCTAAACTTTATCTTTGAAGTATTAGGGCAAGACCTAAAAGAAGGCTCAAATACTGTACAATTGTTTGTCGAGTATGATTCGCGCTATGGAATAAAAACAAGCACTGCAAACGCGCAAATAACATTATTGAAACTAACACTTTGGCAAAAAGTACAAGTTACCATAACACAGTTATATTACAAATTATTCTAAACTAAAATGGCATCTTACCAAGATCAAATAAAAGAATTACAAGAAGAACTAAAAAACACTCCTTACAATAAGGCAACACAACACCACATTGGACGTGTTAAAGCAAAAATTGCAAAGCTTAAAGAAAAAGAATTTGAGCGTTCAGCAAGCAAAAGTGGTGCCAAGGAAGGTTATTCTGTCAGAAGAACGGGTGATGGAACAGTGTTACTTTTGGGTTTTCCATCAACAGGAAAATCAACATTATTAAACGCCATAACTAATGCAAATTCAGAAGTGGGCAGTTATGCCTTTACAACACTGACAGTAGTTCCAGGACTTATGGATTATAACTTTGCAAAAATACAAATTTTAGACGTTCCAGGAGTAATACAAGGAGCCGCTGCAGGTCGAGGTCGTGGTAGAGAAGTGCTTAGTGTCATACGAAATGCTGACTTAGTGTTAATAGTGCTTGATGGTACCCAGCCAGAACAAGTAAACACTTTACTATCAGAAGTTCATGATTCTGGAATAAGACTTGATAAGAAAAAGCCAATAATAAAAATCAAGAAAACATCAAAAGACGGGGTGAATGTTGGCTTTACAAAAAAACAAACGCACATTGACAAAAAAACAATAATAACAGTACTAAAAGAATTCAAGATCAACAATGCAGAAGTAGTAATACGTGATAACATAACAGTCGATGACATAATAGATGCTGTTGAAGATAACAAAAAATACTTGCCATCACTAATAGCAGTCAACAAAAGCGACATGTTAAGCGATGAGCAAAAAAAACAATTAAAAAAAGATTACAAACCAGACATTTTCATAAGCGCGAAAAACAAAGATAATATTGAAGCATTAAAAAAACTAATTTTTAAAAAATTACGACTAATTAGAATTTATTTAAAAGAACCACAAAAACCCGCTGATTTAGAAGAGCCACTGATAATGTTTAAAGATTCGACAATTAAAGACGTTTGCAATAAATTACACAAGGATTTTCTAACAAAGTTCAAGTTTTCAAAAGTCTGGGGCAAAAGCGCTAAATTTGAAGGGCAACGTTTAATGCTAAAACACCGGCTTATAGACGGGGACGTTTTAGAGATTCACCTGCGCTAATTTTATAAATAATGATTCTTTCAAGTTGCATTCCAAAATGAAAAAATTAGTTTTGCTAATGTTTTTGTTGATGCTGCCAACTGTAATGGCAGCGCATCAGACTACAATAGTTTACGAACTACAAGATGATCAAAGCATTAAAACAATCATTAGCTTAGAGTTTGATGATAACATAACAAGAGATGTTTTATTGCAAGTGCCAACGCAGCATGAAAATTTAAGGGTTGCAAAAGACAAAAAACTAGCAAGTTATAATATTGAAAACTCACAATTAACTGTTAGTTTAGAAGATAATCAAGAATTATTAATTGTTTATTATACAGACTTCTACACATTAAACAATGAATTTGTCAACAGCATAAAACCAATAATAGGTGATGGCAGCTTGCAAGTATTATTTGTGATGCCGACAGGCTATCGCCTGGCAACAAGCATAACAAGTGATGAATTAACAAACACTGTAAGCCCAAAACCTAACAATATACTAAGTGACGGCCAGCAAATAATACTAGAGTGGACACGCCAAAATTTTGACGGGGAATTCGCATTATTTGTGCGCTACAAAAAACCAGTTTCTCAAACAATCCCAATAATAATTTTGATGATTGTAATACTATTACTTTCAGCTTATAGCATTTACAACTTTTTTCGAGAACCACAAATCAAAACAATAACAAAAGATTATGATATTAGTGATCACTTAAAAGAAGACGAGCAAATAATCATTAACCTATTAAAAAATCGTGGCGGAGAATGCGAGCAAGCAACACTAACACTCATCAGTGATTTTTCAAAAGCAAAGATTTCACGCTTGCTTTTCGAATTAGAAGAGCGAAAAGTCATAAAAAAAGTAAAAAAAGGCAAAAAAAACTATATAATGCTAAAAAAAGAACGTTGAAACAATTATTGACAAAACAAAAGCTTTTCTAGCGTTTTCTAGCGATTTAAAGACATTGTTTCAGCACAAACAATTAAGGATAACATTGTCATCACACCATTAATTAAACTCTTTGGAGGTAAAAATTATGAAAATAAAAACATTATTTGTGTTAATGATTTTAGTGTTTTCAGCAATACTAGTAGTAGCTGACAACCACACTAACAGCACAACAATCAATGACACAACAAACAACACTAACAACGACACAAACCAAACAAACAATGATAATCAAACAGACACCAACACTACAGAACCAACAACTACAGCACTATCAATTTGGGATAGTGGAGTATACGAAGTTGGTGAAGACATTGAATTCTTTGCAAACTACACAGCAAACAGTACATTAGTACTTGGCGCCGACTGTCAAATAACTTTTGACAATACTAGTTTTGCAATGAGTGAAAACACAGATTATTACAAGTACGAAAAAGTATTCGATCAAAACGGAACTTTTGACTATAGTGTTATTTGCTCAAAAGAAAACTATACAGATTCAAGCGCTAACAGCACTGTAACAATCATTGCAGAAGATGATAATGTCACAGAAGAACTGATTAGTTTGACAATTTGGGACAATGGCCCGAAAGAAATCGATGAAGACGTCAAATTCTTTGCAAATTACACCTACAATAACACATTAGTAATTAATGCTAGTTGTCAAATAACTTTTGATAATGTTACTAGTACGATGCAAGATGATGACGAGTACTACAATTATGAAAGAACATTTGATAATAACGGTACCTTCGAGTATTCAGTCAGTTGTTCAAAAGAAGAATATGAGACAAAAAACGCAACTGAAACTGTGACCATAACAGTAGATGACGATGACAACCAAACAGGCACTAATGTAACAGACGATTTTGACTTTTCAGAGTGTGGAGTAACACCAGAAAACAGGTATCGATGGGGCATTGACAGAGCAATGGAAAGAATTAGTCTTGCATTGACTTTTGGCAAAAGTGCAAAAGCACAAAAAGGCTTAGTGCACGCTCGCGAAAGATTATGCGAAGTACGTTTGATGCTAACACAAAAAAAGTTAGCACAAGCAGAAAGAGCGCAAAAATCTTATGATAAAAGCCTGAAAAAAGTCAAGCTACGAGTTCGAGAGCACACTGGAGATAATGAAACAGAGTTCGAAAATGAAATCGAGACAAAACTAAAAAAGCACGAAAAATACGTCCAAGACTTTGGACAATTACGCCAAAGAATTCAAGGACAATTAAACAGTGACCAACAAGCAGCACTTGAAAACTTAATCAGTAGCTTTGAAAACAGCACAAACGACTTGCGCGTTGAAGTAGAACAAAAAAAACAGCGCACAAAAATCAAGATTAGAGCTCGAGAGTTAAGCGGTCAAGAAATAAAAATTGAAATCGAAACAGAAAACGATAGCGATGGCAAAGGCAGCGGTAAAAACAAAATCACTGGCAAAGCTGTTTTTGACGTGAACAAAAGTCTTGAAGTGCGAGAGCGCATTAAAGAAAAACTTAAAAACAAAGGTAAAGGAAAAAACAGATAATTGTTTTTTCTTTCTTTATTTTTTTCAAAAAAGAATTTTTAATCATTATTTTTATAAACAACAATTCTTTCTAAACCTTTTATGACAACAAATTTTTGGAAAGTAGTCAATAATGTCATCCGTGACGCTGACATTATTTTAGAAGTATTAGATGCTAGAATGATTAGTGAGACTCGCAATATCGAATTAGAAGACAAAATACGAAGTGAAAACAAGAAAATCTTGTACGTGATAACAAAAAGTGATTTAGTAGACAAAAAAAGTGTAGAGCGCGCAAAAAAAGAATTAAATCCTGCAGTTTTTATCAGTGCAAAAGAACATCATGGCACGACAATTTTACGACACACGATACTAAAAATGACTAGTGAGCGTCCAGTGCGTGTCGGAGTAGTGGGCTATCCAAACACAGGAAAAAGTTCATTGATTAACGCTCTAAAGGGCAGTGGTGCCGCTCCAGTAAGCTCAAAAGCAGGCTTTACCAAAGGAAAACAGTTTGTTCGCACAAGTAACATACTGCTCATTGACACTCCAGGAGTAATACCTTACAAAGAAGGAGATCAAGAAAAACTAGCTTTAATTGGCAGTGTGAACCCTGAAAAAATCAAAGATCCGGACATTATAGCTGCAAAAATACTAGCAATGTTTGACGACGTTTACGGCGTCAAAGTAGACGATGAATACTTAGCATTAGAAGAAATAGCAATAAAAAAAGGCAAGCTAAAAAAAGGCGGTGAGCCAGACGTTGACGCGCTAAGCAGGATGATTATTCGTGATTGGCAACAAGGAAAACTATAAAAATAGTAAAGGATTAACCACTAAAATGTTACACAAAGAATTAAACACTAAAAAAATAACAATTTCACAATTACAAGTTAGTCCCGCGCTCACTGACAAGTTCTTAAAACAATTAGAGCACCCATCACACCTATTAATTGAGCATTTACAAGAACAAATAGCTTTGAGAGACCAACTATTTGAAGCTGGTGCACACGAGCGAATAAAATTACTTTTTAAGAAATAATCATTTGAAATTGATATCTACAATATCTGGCACAAAAAGACTTAAACTGGATGATTCTTCCTTAAGAGTGCCATCTAAAGTTATAGATCCTCTATCATTGCTCATAATCAAATCTATAATAGCTTCCGCGCTTTCTGTGCAAACAACAATCTCGCCTAAACGTGCAAAAACTGTTTCATCACTTTGAAAACGATATAAAAACTCATTATTTTTCAATAGCTCAATTGGAACTTGCATTGTATCACCTATAGGTGCTATAGGGTTATATGCTATATGTCTAAGAGCTGGCGGTAAGCTTTCATAAGTTGCTTTTTGAGTTTCTGGCATTTTTTCACCTGTTACTAATAGTGCACGTCAAGAAAAGTTATATATAAAGTTTCGGATAACTTTATAAAATAAACACTCTAAAAACAGTTTATGGGAGGCAGAGTTATAGTACCGGATACTAGCGTGATAATAGAATGCATACTTTCTGCTAAAATAAAAGATTTAAGACCTGACAAAATAATCATTCACGAAGCAGTGCTAGCAGAGTTAGAACACCAAGCCAACATTGGAAAAACAATAGGTTTTATCGGGCTAGAAGAACTACAACAATTACAAGAACTAGCAACACAGTACAATATAGAACTAGAGTTTGCAGGTCAGCGACCAAGCCCTCAAGCAATAAACCACGCAAAAAGTGGTGAAATTGACGCAATAATTAGAGACTTAGCATATTCTGAAAGTGCAATACTACTAACTGCTGACAAAGTACAAGCGCAAGTTGCAAAAGCAAAAAACATTGATGTGTTATTAGAAACAATAATTGTGAAAAAGAAAAAATCAGTATTAGAAGAATACTTTGACAATCAAACAATGAGCGTTCACTTGCGCGAAGGCACAAAGCCAACAGCAAAAAAAGGCATTCCTGGAAGTTGGAAACTAGTGATTATCAAGAATAAAACACTCAATGCAAAAGACTTGCGACTAATAGCTCGTGATTTAGTGGAGCAAGCCAACAATCGCGATGATAGCTTTGTAGAATTAGAGCGTGATGGCAGTACAATACTACAAATTGGAAAGTTCAGAATAGTCATCACAAAACCAGCATTAAGTGATGGTTGGGAAATAACAGCAGTTCGACCAGTAAAAAAACTCTCACTAAATGATTACAAACTATCAACAAAACTATCTGACAGAATACAAACGCAAGCTGAAGGAATAATGATAGCTGGAGCGCCAGGACACGGCAAAAGCACATTTGCACAAGCACTAGCAGAACATTACGCTACTAAAAACAAAATAGTCAAAACAATTGAGGCACCGCGAGACTTACAACTTGACGCTAGCATAACACAATACGCCAAAAGCCACGCCAGCACAGAAGAATTAAACGACATGCTACTGTTAACACGGCCTGATTACACAATATTTGATGAATTACGCAACACTGAGGACTTCAGATTATTTAGTGACCTGCGTCTAGCAGGCGTTGGAATGATAGGAGTAGTACACGCAACAAACCCACTCGACGCAGCACAACGTTTTATTGGAAAAATAGAATTAGGAGTTATAGCACAAACAATTGACACAATAATATTCATACAAAACGGTCAAGTAGCAAAAGCGTTAAGTTTGCAAATGACTGTTAAAGTGCCAAGCGGAATGACAGAAGCAGACCTGGCAAGACCAGTAATAAGTGTTGAAGACTTTGAGACTGGCAAGTTAGAATTTGAAATTTATTCTTACGGCGAGCAAACAGTAATAATACCGGTAACAAAAGAAGTTCAACCAACAATTTTGAAGTTGGCACAAAAAACACTACAAGAAAAAATTAGCAAATTACAAAAAGATGCAAAAGTAGAAGTTGTTAGCACAACAAAAGCAATAATTTATTATCCAAAAAACGAAATAGGAAAATTGCTCGGTGCAAAAGGAGAGCGCATCAAAAGATTAGAGCAAGAACTAGGATTAGCACTTGATGTAATGCCGCTTGACAATTATACTGAAACAAGTGAAGGGTTAGATTTCAAATTTTCTAAAACAACAACAAGCCTAATATTCTCATTAGATGATAGTATAATCGGCAAAGAAGTCAAGATAATAGTTGGCGGTGATAAGTTAATAGTTGCAAAAGTTAGTAAGAAAGCACAACTCAAAATCAAAAGAAACAACAAAATTGCAAAAATACTAGAAAAAGCAATAAAAAACAACGAGCAAATAACACTATTGATATAGAAACTTTTATAAACCATGTCGGGCATTACAGAATAAAAAAGAGGTGAACGTTTAGTGGATAAGCAATCTGCACTTATTTTATGGTTTGACCAGTTGAACATACAAGACGTACCAATTGTTGGCGGCAAGAACGCGTCACTTGGCGAGATGTACTCACAACTCATCCCAAAAGGCGTCAAGATTCCTAATGGTTTTGCAGTAACCGCGGCAGCATATCACATTCTACTTGACGAAGCAGGCATTCGTGATAACATAAAAACAATACTATCAGATTTAGACACGAAAAATCTCAAAAACTTACAAGAGCGCGGTCACAAAGTACGCCAAACAATACTAAACGCTAAAATTCCACAAGTATTACAAGACTCCATATTTGAAGCATACCAAAATCTAGAAAAAGAATACGGGCAAAACGTTGACGTGGCAGTCAGAAGCAGTGCTACTGCTGAAGACTTGCCAGATGCGTCTTTTGCAGGACAACAAGAAACTTATCTTAATATTCGCGGCGAAGCACAACTACTTGAAGCTTGCAAGAAATGCTTTGCATCACTATTTACAGATCGAGCGATTAGTTATCGCGTTGACAAAGGATTTGATCATTTCAGTATAGGACTTTCTATTGGAGTGCAAAAAATGGTTAGAAGCGACAAGGCAAGTAGTGGTGTGATGTTCTCAATTGATACAGAAAGCGGTTTTACAAATGCTGTTTTTATCACAGGATCCTGGGGGCTTGGCGAGAATGTTGTGCAAGGAGCTGTCAATCCTGACGAATTTTATGTTTTCAAGCCTACTTTGAAAAAAGGTTTCAAACCGATAATAAGCAAAAAAGTTGGCACTAAAGAAATAAAAATGATTTATAATAAAGATGGCAACAAACCAACAAAAAATGTTCCAGTAGAGATCAATGAAAGAAAAAAATATGTTGTCACAGATGATGAAATACTAACTCTTGCTAAATGGTCAGTGATAATTGAAGATCATTACACACAAAAGCGCGGTCAGTACACTCCAATGGACATGGAATGGGCCAAAGACGGGCAAACAAACGATTTATTTATAGTGCAAGCACGCCCTGAAACAGTACACTCACAACAAAATCATAACATACTAAAAAAATACGTTTTAAAAGGCAGAGGCAGAACACTAATATGCGGTCAAAGTGTTGGGGAACGAATTGGAGTTGGTGAGGCAAATGTCATAAAAGACGTACACGACATACACCAATTCAAAAAAGGCCAAGTATTAGTGACAGAAATGACAGATCCTGATTGGGAGCCAATAATGAAAATAGCCTCCGCAATAGTCACTAATAAAGGCGGGAGGACTTGTCACGCTGCAATAATCAGTCGCGAGCTGGGAATTCCTTGTGTTGTTGGAACACAAGAAGCAACAACAACAATAAAAAATGGAAGTGACATAACAGTCGATTGCTCTCAAGGAAGCGAAGGCTATGTTTACGCTGGAGAACTAAAATTTGAAATTGAAGAGCACAATCTTAGCCACATGCCAAAACCCAAAACTAAAATAATGATCAATGTTGGAGATCCAGCAAAAGCATTCGAGGATAGTTTCTTGCCAAATGAAGGAGTAGGATTGGCACGCGAAGAATTCATCATTAACTCTTACATTAAAGCACACCCAAAAGCATTATTACAATTTAACAAGTTAACTGACGAGAAAGCAAAAAAAGAAATTGAAGAATTAACATTTGGTTATCATGACAAAAGATATTTTTACGTTGACAAACTAGCAGAAGGAATAGCGCAAATTGCTGCAGCGTTTTACCCAAAAAAAGTTATTTTGCGCCTTAGCGATTTTAAAACAGATGAGTACGCAAACCTAATAGGTGGAGCACAGTTTGAACCAGAAGAATCAAATCCTATGATAGGATGGCGTGGCGCAAGCCGATACTATGATGACAAATACGTTGAAGCTTTCGGCCTTGAATGCCAAGCAATAAAAAAAGTTCGTGAAGTCATGGGACTTACAAACATAGTATTAATGGTGCCATTTTGTAGAACTGTAGAAGAAGGCAAAAAAGTCTTACAAACAATGGAGCATTTTGGACTAAAAAAAGGTAAAGACTTAGAAGTTTATGCGATGTGCGAAATACCATCAAACGTTATACTTGCAGACGAGTTTTTAGAAGTTTTTGACGGTCTTTCAATTGGAAGCAATGACCTGACACAATTAACACTTGGACTCGATCGTAACAGTGAATTAGTAAGCAAGATTTATGACGAGCGCAATGACGCTGTAAAAAAATTAATACGGCAAGTCATAGACGTTGCAAACAAGAAAAAAAAATACATAGGTTTTTGCGGTCAAGCACCAAGCGACTTTGAAGAATTTGCAGAATTCTTAGTTGAAGCTGGAATACAATCAATATCATTAAATCCTGATACAGTAATAAAAACAAGTCAAGTAATTTATAAAAAAGAGCAAGAACTAAAAAAATAACTTTTTTGCCACAAAATTTATAAAACACAAAAAGCAAAAAAATATTATTCAATGTCTCTTGCGAGGGGAAAAAGAGGTGACCATAATTGTTCGGATTAAAACTCTTCAAAAAAACAGATAATTCCAAAAAACCTGAAGAGGGTACTGCTCCCTCGCAGGAGCCACCAGCACCTTCTGCGCCGACAAACGACGAAAAAATAGATCATCCAGGCGTAAATATAGAACCGCCAGTAGAAGATTCTACAAACCAACAACCAGAAAGTGTTAGCGAGCAAATGGAAGAACCATTAGACAATTCAAACGGGGCACAAGACCCGATAAAAGAAGCATTAGAAGAAACACAAGGCGACGATGAAAAAGAAGAAGAGCCAGAAGAAGATTCAAAAGATGATGATTCAATAAAAGAAACATTTGACAATGCAACGCTTGAGCAAAACGATGATGAAGAAGAGAGCGAGCTTGAAAAAATAGAGCCAGACGAATCAGAAGAAGACGTGGGCGAAAAGTCAGAAGAACAAAAAGAAGAGGAAGAATTAGTAGAGTCAGAACAAGACAAGCCAATAATTGAGAACGGCGAAGAATTCAGTTTTGAAGACGGCTCTGAAAGTGATTCAAGCGATGAAACAGTCGAAGAAACAACAGAAGAACCAGAAGAAGTCGAAGAAAAAGAAGAAGACTCAGACGAAGAAGAAACTGTTGAAAAAACAGAAGAAGCAGAACAAACAACCAAAACATTAAACGTTGCAATCAACGGGTTTGGACGCATTGGAAGAATGGTTTTCAAAGCAGGCTACAAAGATCCACTGATTAATTTTGTAGCATTAAACGATTTAACTGACACAAAAACTTTAGCACACTTATTAAAATATGATAGCACTCACGGAAAATTTGACGGCACTGTAGAATTTACTGATGATAGTTTAATAGTTGACGGCAAAAAAATCATGGTTTACGCGCAAAAAGATCCTGCAGACTTGCCTTGGAAAAAAGACGCGATTGACGTTGTAGTTGAAAGCACAGGATTTTTCTTAACAGAAGAACTAGCAACTAAGCATTTAAACGCTGGAGCAAAAAAAGTATTGTTAAGCGCTCCTGCAAAAGATGATAGCATAAAAACACTAGTCAAGGGAGTCAACGAGCACGAGTATGACAAAACAAAAGATGATATTGTATCAAACGCTAGTTGCACAACTAATTGCCTAGCACCACTAGTAAAAGTTTTAGATGATAATTTTGGCGTAGAAAAAGGTTTTATGACAACAGTACATGCTTATACTGGAGATCAAAAATTAGTTGACGCTCCACACAAAGATTTAAGGCGCTCTCGAAGCGCGGCAGTAAATATTATTCCAACAACTACTGGCGCTGCAAAAGCAGTAGGCCAAGTGTTACCACACCTCAATGGAAAGCTTGATGGCATTGCACTGAGAGTTCCAGTAGTTGATGGCAGCATTACTGACTTTGTTGCAATACTAAAAAAAGAAGCAACAAAAGAAGAAATCAACGAGTTATTTGCAAACGTTGCAAAACATCACCTTAGCAGCATACTAGAATATGTTGATGATCCAATAGTCTCTGTTGATGTTATTGGCAACACTCACTCCAGCATATTTGATTCACAATTAACCCATGTGATCGATGGAAAAATGGTAAAAGTTGTCAGTTGGTATGATAACGAGTGGGGCTATTCAAACAGAATGATAGACCTTATAAAAATATTATTATAATTTTATTCTCATGAACTCAGACATGCTCGCAGAGCACATCAAAAAAAGCATTAAAAGCGGTATTTCTAAAAAAAAGACAGTTTATTACTTGCGAGGACTAGGTTATTCAAAACAAAAAATTGTAGCAGGCTACGATGAATACCACAAAAAGCATAACATATTGCAAAAGGCACATCACAGAGCGCATTTTATCACTAGTAAAACTGGGATGTACATTGAAGAACTGATACTTTTTGCAATAATTGTGATGAGCGTTCTTGATTTCTTGAATTACTTGCCAGGAGATATTGACATAGTAAAAAAAGTTTTGTCATGGACAGCAGTAGGCTACCTTATTTACAAAGTGCAACTATCAAATATTTTTTTTGGAGAGCACAACAAACGTCATGACAAGTTAATACTAATAACTTTTCTGATATTAATAGTGAAAAAAGTTGTTCATTACAGCATCAGAGTGCGCGAAGAAACAACATTGCTTTATTATTTTCATGATTTGATAATATCAAACGCTGCAATACTAGAGTACACTGCTTTGATAGCGGGTTCAATACTTTTGTTTGTTCTAGCTTTTTATTTTGCGATAACAGTAGAGCCACGCTACCCTTCAGTTTTGACAGTGATGCACAATAGTGTCAACAGACCAAAAAACCCGTTAGAGTTAATCACAAGGTTTTTGTCAATATTTTTTATAATGACACTTTTTTACTTGTTTGTTTTTGATCCTTTGATGGAGTGGATTGCAATAGCTGTTGACGCCCCGCTTATAGTGATAGCATTATTTGTCTATATTTTCTTGTTTGCAAAACACGCCAACAAGTTTCACGCTGAAAGCTTTTTGTACAAAGTTGGAACTGTGGGAGAGCGTTCCATCGAAAAATTTATTGAACTTTTTAAGTATCGTGACACTTTCTTTTTAGGAATAACAGGACTTATTGGATTGCACTTACTCGTTGACATTGGAGTTTTTATCATCCCATACATTACAGGTCTTGGCAACGCATTATACTTTGAGCTTACAGGAGCTCACACTCCACTAGTAAAACTTTTGATTGGACAATTGCAAAACACTACGCTTTTGATTGACAAGATTTTTATTAGCATAGCGTACTTGTTCAATGTCATTGGAATAATAATGCTTTTTATAATGCCATCACTAACATGGTATGTGCTTTACACAAAGAAAAAAATTTTCATACCCAAAAGTTTACTAGCATTATTTTTTGCCAGCACAATAGTTTTACTTTTTGCTCCAGTGCTAAAATTATCTTATATTAAAAGACCTATAACTGAAGGTTTTATAGGTGTGGACATTCAAACAATGACTTTAGCCACTAATGCAATGTTAATACTCTTTATTGCTTTTGGCGTGATGGCTTTTGTGTACGCTCTTAGTTATTTGCGTTTTGCAAAAAAAACTTTTTTAGTTATTGGAACTATTATAGCAACAAGCATTTTTGGCTATTACATATACTTTTATTTTTTATCAACAGCAACTTTTTACTTAGATTCTATGATAGCAGTACAAAATGTACAATTGCTAGCAAACGTTTGGTTATTGTCATTTGTTCAATCACAAGCTAATAGTTTTCTAGCAAGCACTTTTGCAGTGTTTTTGTTCGCGTCCACTTTATTTTATACAGGTGGAGTAGTATTATTCTTGCTAGAAGTCATTCGCGGAGCTCACTTATTAGAATAAACCTTCTCTAAAGCTTTATCAACACTTTCTTTTCTCCAACCCAAGCGCTCCAAGCAATGACGTATTGTTGGCTCTCCAACATTATCTTGTTTTAAATGATCAATTTCAGGAATCAATTCTGCTGTTTCAAACTCAATATTTTCAATTGCTTTTTGCACTTTTGTCTCTTCTTTTTTAAGCCTTGCTTCTTCTGCGCGAGCTTCTACTTCTTCTTTTCTAATCTCAGCTTCTTTTTCGTGCAAATGCTCAATTTTTGATCTATTAAAAATCTCTAATGTTCGATAAAAAACTTTTACCAGTGGAAACTTGCTCATGTTCTCTTTGAACTTTTCAAAATTAAGCTTTTGCGCTACGCGCTTTTCTTCATTTTCTATTATTACTTCTTGACTTTCAAGATTTTTTTCAGCGTTATAAATTGCGCGCTCTTCTTTTTTCAGCGCAGTCATTTGACTCATTAGTTCAGACTCTACAATAAAAGCAGAGTTGAAACGATTAAAAAATACAAAACCCAAAACCACAACAGGCGTGATTAATATTCCAATAATATAGCTTAACCATTTAAGCCAAGGGTTTTGCGAGAGTCCCCTGTCAGCTATTGCAACATTTTTGAATTGTTTTTTACACTCATCTAACAAGTTCTTATTAATACTGTACGATAGGTCTGTAGTTTCTGTCATAATATCAAAATGCCATACTATAAGAGGGTCTGTTTGCTCTACTTCAAAATTCCAATTATTAAAGTGCACTCCAAGCTCTTCTTCAATTTGCTCTGGTGTCATGTTAGCCTGCAACAATTCAATAACACACTTTGGAATATCCTCGTAAACACTAACATTGTAAAGTGGTGTTGCCACATCAATTGTTAAATTAACCAATGTTGTGTTTGTTGAGCTGTTAAAAACAAAACTTCTGTTAGTGCTATAATTTTCTGTTAGTTTTTGAGAGTCCATCTTCAAACTAATACTCTGCCAGTCTGAAATCTGATTAGCATCGGCTATTTTGTCAATAATCTCTGAAATGTCATCATCAATATCTAAAACATCATCAACAATACCAGGCGATTCATTAGTTGGAGTGTTAGTGGTGTTGACAGTGCTATCGCCTGTAATATCTTCAAAACCAGTAGTGTTAGTATTATTATGGACTATGATAGTATTATTATCAGTGTTATCTGGAGGGGGACTACTGCCACCTCCGCCACCTCCGCCAATGTTTGACGTGCTATCACTACCATCGCAGTCCTGGTCAATGCCATCATCCAATACTTCAGGCGCCCCAACATGAATTGTGCTATCAGTATCATCACAATCACCTAAAGTATTAGGATGAGCTAGTTGCGGATAATGAATGTCGCCGTCACCGTCTTCGTAGACGTAAAAAGTGTTGACAGTGCTAATGCCAACACTTGTTGAATCATTACAAATGACATTCCAATTATGAGCAATAGTTGAATAAGCTAGACCAGTAACATTCAATGTTGCGTTCGCTGTAGGCGTTAATATTACGCTTTGATTTTGTGCACCATCAACATACAAAGTGCAATTGACTGAAGCGTTATCATCGTCTACTGTGAAGTTAAGTGTTATGTTATGAGTGTTTGTAAAAACAAAATTATTAATTGGTCGAAGCGCTGTAATAGTAGGACTAATGGGTGATGCGAGAGTAGTAAAATTGTATGGTCCTTGCTGTGCTGTATTAGTGCTAGGATCCCTACTGCTAACATTATAATAATATAAAGTGCCGGATTGCAAGTTATTGACTTGCACTAAATGATGAGTTGTGTTGCTGCTAAAATTAGTAGTGCCAGGACCCAATGCTGTTGTAGTGCCAATAAATATTGTTGCAGTAGCATTTTCATCAGTATCCCAAATTATAACAACAGACTCGTTAGTGATGCTAACATTTGACACATTACTAATAATTGGTGGCAGTGTATCAGTAATGTTAAAGTAGAAAGTTTGAGAAATATTACTTAACGCTCCATCATTACAATAAACATTCCAAAAATAAGAGCCATAACTTGCAGTGGTATGCTGCATTGTTGTCAAAGTATTATTTTGTACGCTATCATTGTAGCTAACATTAAAATTATTAACTCTTAAAGTACAATTAAAAGTGTTATTGCCACCAATAACTGTAAAATTAAAATTCACAGTTAACGAATCATTTAATTGAGTATTAGTTGGTGGAGCGCTAAGATTAATGCTTGGCTGTACAGTATTAACTAACGCTACCTGTGTGACATTAACAAAAAACGTTTTGCTGGTGTTAGTCCAGTTTTGACTGCCACTATAAACTGCTGTCACAGGGATTATTTTTGAATTATTAAATTCTACTAAGTTATTAATTGGTGTCGTGCCATTATTTACTAGAGTGTTATTAACCCATAATTCAAGGTAGCCTTCAGTAGAGTTAACAGTAGCGTCAATTGTCAAGTTAGTGTATTGTAAAATGGTAGTGTTTGACTCTGTATTGTTGATTGTTAAGTTCAAGTAAGTTGTAGCTTGAATGACTGTTAAGGTTTGAATACTAGTGTTGTGTTGAGTGTAATTTTGTGATTGTGGAGCCGCGCAAGTAAAATTATAAGTTCCAGCTGAAAACCAACTAACATCAATTTCTTCAGCAAGGTTTAGTGTCAGACCATTTCTTACTAGTGTTCTATTAGGCTGTAATGTGTTTGACGTACAATTAATTGTTACGTTTTGACCGTAAGTTATAGTGCTTGGTATTATTGTAATATTGAACACTGGAGTGGCTCTTTGTATTGTGTAGCTAAAATTGATAGTGTTATTCTCATAGCCCGAAGTGTCATTGGCAAAATACTGCCACCCGTAAACTCCTGCTGCTAAAGGTCCAATATTATAATAGTATTCGTTAGAACTATTGAATACTGATCGATTAATAGTCCACGGCCCTGTAAAATTGTGCGCTATCCAAACCTGGTCTATGCCACTAGCATCGACCCAAGTAGTGTTAAACTGGTAAGTTAGTGTTTCATTATATGTTGTGGGACTTGTCGGATGTGTTTTATTGCTTGTCCAGTTTGGAGGAGAAGTGTCAACACTAACATTAAAACTGATACTTGTGCTGTTTATATTGTTTGACGTGTCATTAACATAAATTGTGAAAGTGTACTGTCCATTAACTAATATTTCGCTGCTATTAGAACAACCAACCAGTGAATTATTGCTTGTTCCATTATAATACCAACAAGTATCAAGGTTAGCATCGCTTACAGTATAATTTATTGAAACATTATTTGAAGCGTATGTTATGTTTTGAGGTTCTTGCACTGTTAAAGTTGGTATTATTGTGTCATTAACTGTAAAATAAAAGGTTTGTGAAACATTACTGTTTGTGCCGTCTGTACAATTAACACTCCAATTGTATTTAGTAGCATAACTTGGGACACTAGCTGTTAGTATTGTTGCAGTGTTGTTTTGCACTGTAAAACTATTATTTACTAAACTGTTGTCTAAGTACAATTCACAGGTTAGCGTGGTGTTTACATCATCAATTGCTGTGAAATTAAAATCAATAATTAAAGTGTTATTAATTTGAGTGTTATTAAGCGGCCAGTTTAAACTAATGCTTGGCGGGACTATGTCGGAGCTACTAACTTCTAACAATACAATGCTATAAATTCCTCCATGGTCAATAGTATGATGGCTGATGTTATAATCATAGCCTGATTTATTAGCCCATACTTCGTGAGGTGTTAGTGAAATGTTTAAGTAGCCGGTAGAATAACCTTTCAGTGCTGTTCCTTCAATTAACAAAATATTATTTGTTAAACCTGAAGGACTAGTGTTTAAAGTGTCAATGTACAAACTGTTATTATCATAAATTGTTAAGTTTGCATTACTAATTGGAATACCACTACTGTTTGTCACGTTAAAAAAAGCGTAATGATAAAATGTTAGGTTTGATGTTGTGTTAACAATGTTTAATCTTGCGCGATCAATTGTAACATTTAAAAAAGTAGCAAAAGAATTTTCGCCGATTTTTGTAGCATTACTAATTCCATAATTGTATACTATTGTGTTTTCTACAATTGCATTACTAGCGTTTGAAGAAAATATCATTGTAGCACTGGTTGTTGAAGCGTTCAAAACACTGTTGTTTATTGTAGTGTTTTCACTTTGTCGAATATCAAGACCCCCGCCGCCTAATACTTTAAGGTTGTTAATGTAATTGTTATTGCTGCCTTGCAAGCCACTAAACAATAGTATGCTCGTAAAAGCAGAATTTGTTGTCACATTGTCAATAATATTGTTGTTTGATGAGTGAGTAGTATAACCTATTCTTATATTATCCCAGTTAGAATCGTTAAAAACAGTGTTTATTATAGTGTTATTATCGCCTAACAAATTAACTCCGTAATCATTGTTGCCAAAAAAAGAACTGTTGATTATTGTGTTGTCAGAGTATATTGTCAGGCCATAATTGCCAACTTCTGCGGGCAGTGTTTCACCACAATCAATAACACTACTATTTTCTAAAAGAAAATCACTGTGCACTACCCAAGTATAATCAATACCTGTGTTAGTGCTGTTTATCAAACTGTCATAAACAAACATTCCACCAGCTTGATCAGTAACATTTATTCTGCCTGCAGTAGCCATTGTCAATGTCACATTATCAAAAGTAAGGTTTGCACTATTATTGATTATTATATTACCATTAACTGTTAGCGAAACATTCTCGCAAAAGGTTGTTTGGTCAACAACCCAATTGCCATTGCCAGCGTAATCAGTACCTGAGCAAAGCGGGGCGGAGGCATTGTTTAACAAGTTAATATTGTAAACGCCGGAGTGGTCGATAGTGTGATAGCTAATGTTAATATCATAACTTGGAGCGATAGCACTAACATTGTGCGGGTTGCGCGTTTCGTTAATCGATGATTGCATGACTACTTCTGCAAGAATTGTTTGATTAGTTAGACCATTAGGATTGGCGGTAAGATTTAACACACTGTTGCTATTATTGGCTTGTACTGTGATGTTCGCACCACTAACAGGCAAGCCTGAAGTGTTTGTCACGTTAAAGATAGCATAATAACTAAATGATATGTTTGCCCCGGACTCTATTAATAAATTGAACCTGTCCACTGTTGAGTTTATTATTGTGGTGGTAGCGTATGCTTGCGCCCACATGTCATCTATTGACCCTGCATTAGTTATCACAGTGTCTACTATCATAGTGTTTTGCGAGTAATCACTGACGTAAACACCGTAACAGTCGCCTGAAACATCAATTAATGAATTATTGATGATTGTGTCACTGGAATTTTCTACCCATATGTGATCATCATAAATAACCCAACACCCATCACTGGATTTTATATTGTTTAAATAATTAGAATTACTATTCTTTATGTGAAGATTTCTATAATTTGTGGCGTTAATAGTTACATTATCTAAAGTGTTGTTCGCTCCTCCTTCTATCCTTATGCCAACAGTTGCAGTCTCGACTCGAGTGTTTAATATTTTGTTGTTGCTTCCCACTATGTATAAAGCGTTTATAACATTTTCAAAATGTGAATTGTTAATGGTCACGTTATCATTGTAAATTGCCAAGCCGCGAACTAAATAATTACTGCCGTTGCCAACATTTCTTACAATAGAATTGTCCATGATAAAAGGCGCGTACACACGCCAAGTATAATTGTACTGGTTGTTGCTTTGCACTGTGCTATTATAGACGAACATTCCGGTTGAGGTCGCGAACACTTGAATGTCTAAATCGCCATCAGAAGAACCGTTTAGGTTCAACGTGACATTATACAATGTCAGGTTGCCACCGGTCGTAACATTCACGTCACCGTAAACAACAAAGTTTGCATTAGAGCAAACAGTCTCTTGATCAACAACCCAATCACTGCTACCACTGTACTCGCTGCCAGTGCACGCTGGCGGCGTGACTTCTGCTAAACTGAAATAGTATGTTCCAGAATGATTAATGCTTACGTTAGTATAATTGAACACGTAGCCTGTCTTGTTAAACGTTACATTGTAGGGAATGTACGAAGTGTTGCTTGACTGGAACATTATAAGTTCTGTCATTATGAAGCGATTAGTAACTCCGGTAACAGAAGTGTTAATTGAATGCTCGAAAGCGTTAGTGCCATTTTGATAAAAAGACACGTTAACATCTTCAAGCCCGCTACCCGAAGAAGAATCAGTAACATTAAACCAAACAAAATGCTGGAAAGTTATGTTGGCAGAAGGCACGCCGACAAAAGTAAGTTTATCGCGGTTAACACTAACATTGATTAAATATAAGCTTGAACTTTGTTGTGCTTCGATACAGTCATACGCTGTGTCATTATTTGTTATTATTGAATTATAAAATTTTATACCTGTTGCATCATTGCTCAATACTAAACAACGATCTGAAATTGTTGTTACGTTAATAACCGAATTATTAAATAAATTATTATCGCCGTCAATTAAAATATTATGGCCTTTAACATTTTCTAATATTAAGTTATCGAAAATATTATTTGTGCTTTGGTCGTCAATATTAATTCCATAAGATTCTACATTAGTAACTTGTACATACGAAAAAGAGTTATTGTTTGAAGGATTAGTATCTGTATTGTCTCCAAGCCAAATGCCATAAAATATTATATCACTAATAATTGTATTAGAAATAATATTTTCATTACTTTTTAAATAATGGACTCCTACTTGACTAAAACTAATTTTAGAATTGCTAATATTGCTATTATTTGAATACATTGTTAAACCGTACTTACCATTGCCTCCGCCAGGACCACAATTACTTACGTTGCTTTTGTCCATTTCAAATGGTGCGTAAACTGTCCATGTGTAGTTGTATTGATTGTGATTTTGTATTGTGCTGTTGTAGACAAACATTCCGGTGCTTGTTGGCGTAACATTTATTCCTTCATGGCCTTCACCAAAAGCTGACATGTTTAATGTAACATTGTTTAATGTTAGGCTAAACCCTGGTTGTACTGTGATGTTACCATCGATTACTAGTGTGTGATTATTAGAACAAGTAGTGTCTGCACCAATATCCCAATTACCTCCTGAGTAAGCCGGTGTACAAGTGGCGCTAACGATTTTTAGCATGGCAATTAAACTAATCAAAACTAACAATACTAGTTTCCAATTAGTGTTATTTCTTCTTGCCATTTTCTAATTTCTTTTTTGCTTTGTGATACGTTGCCCAGATTGTTCTATCATCGCGTTCTAGTGCTCTGGCTATTTGAGAAAATTTTAGACCTTTTGTGTCTTTGAGGTAAACTGTTATGGATTCTAGAACTCCTAAACTGCGATTTTTGAAAATGTCAAGCGGTATTGAGAATTGTAGTTTTTCAGAAACTTCGCCTGTGAGCACCAGGATTTCGTCGAATGTTAGACCGTAGATTTTTTGCAGATTTTCAACTAGTTTGTTAAACTTCTCTTTAATATTATTATCGCGCTCCACGTCCATTAATACTTACTAGGTAAGAACTAGTATATAAAAGTTATGAAAAAATAAGAGAAAAAAAAGAAAAATACTTATTAAATAAGAAAAAATCAAGCTAATATTGTTTTATCAAGAAGAAAATAAAAAAAGAAGATTAAATTAGCAAGCAGTTCCTGCAGGCGTTGGCTGATCGCAAGAATTATCTAAACATTGATAATCTTCTTGGCAAGCAATTCCTGAAACCAATTTTGGTTTGCACGTGGAATCTTCAACTAACAAATCGCAGTAGAAAAAATTTGGGCTTTTACACTCGGTATGGGCTGTACAATAGTCTTCTCCTTCGCAATCAGGGTCTATATCTTCTCTAAAAATATTGCAGCACCCGTCGCTAAACTCTGAACAAGCACCCTCATAGGTATCGGCTTTGCAGGCTTGAACGCAAACGTTAGCAACAAATCCTTGAATAGGAAATTGTGTGTTATTTTTATAATCGGCAAAAGTAGGGTTGTAAACATGTGCGCAGTCCTGTACACAATGACCTAATTGAATCCTCTTTGCAGCGTACACGACAACTGATAGAACTGTGATAACAACCAAAAGTATGACGATTATCCTTTTATAGTGACTGTGTTCGACCATAATACTATATTTTTCATACTAGTTATATATAAAATATTTGATAAAAATAATAAAAAAAGAAGATTAAATTAGCAAGCAAATCCTGAAACTGTTGATTGATCGCATGTATTATCAACACACTGCTCATCAAAATCACATAACTGGCCTGCTCCTAGTTTTGCTTGGCATGAACTATCGGTTGCGCAATATTCTGTAGTTTCACAATCTGCGTGCACTGAACAGGTGTTTGGATCTTCTAGTCCGCAGTCTTCCCAATCTGTTTCTTGCTCGTATACATTGCAGCAGTCATCTTTTGTTCCTAAACATGCTCCTTCAGTTGTTAGAACTTTACAGTAATCTACACAACCTTGTTGATATGTTTCTGCTACAAGAAAGAATTCTGCATCGGCATCAGCAAGTGTTGGATTGTAAGCTTGTACACAGTCTTTTACACATGGTCCTAGTTTAGCTTTTGTTTGACCGCCGCCTGCGAATGCTACTGATGCGCTTAGTGCGATCATGATTGCCACTAGTGCTATTAATATTTTTTTCATTTTGTTTTACCTCCTATTAGTTAATAAAATATAATATGTCACCCTCTAAGCGTCCGACGAGAAAGTTATATATAAAACTTGCTGTATTGGACTATTAACAATAAGTTTTTTGGGTTTAGAAAACTTAGAATGTATGTATACAAATACATATATTGTTTTATATAAATTTATATAAATGTTGAAGTTTTTATGATTTTCATGCAATTGTTAACTAAAAAGAAAAATGAAGTAATTCATTACCCTAGTCTGAGAACTGTTTTGATGGTAGAACACACTCTAAAAAACGCAAATACTTTGTTAACTAGAGAAGAACTAAAAAGAGAACTGCCCAGAAAAGTTATGCATCAAACGCTTAATGTTATCTTGCAATACTTAGAGAATAGCGGAAAAATATTGGATGGTCGAAAAGGCATATTGTGGATTTTCAATCCTAGTGAAAAACTAGATAAAGCAATAACAAAAGGTATTGAATTATGATGTTTAAGGGAAAACCTGTAAAGGTTGTTATTACAGGTGAAGCTCAAAAAGAGTATAAGGCATTAAACGCTGTTGTTGGAAGAGAAAAAGTAAAAGGTTTGAAAACTAGCGATTATCAAAAATTGTTAAAATCAATTAATCAAAAGATTGATTTGTTAAAAGATAATCCTCAATATGGAATTCACATACCGAAAAATAAGACTCCTCCAATATACATTAAAAAATATGATGTGAATAATTTATGGAAAGTAAACCTTGTTGGGGCTTGGAGGATGATATATACAATAAAGGGTAGTGAAGTGGACATAATAGCGTTGATACTTGACTTGATGAATCATAAAGATTATAATAAAAAATTTGGTTATAAGAAAAAATAATATTAGAATTCAGTCAACTTCTTCATTCCAGAATAGTTCACGATAGTAGTTGTTCCATCAGGCCCGCCAGTCATCTTTTTTGTCGAGATAAACTTGTTCTCAGATAACTTGGCGATTTTTCGCTGGAAAGTCTTATACGAAGACTTGCCGCCCTCGTTAGAATATATTTTAAACAATTCTCCGATTTTTGTTCCAGAATTAATTTTGATGATTTTTAGCATGAATTGTTCTTCGTCTTCTAAATCAACAGTTTTTTTGGTCAAGAATTCATTTAATTTGTCTATTGCAATCGCGACATGCTCAACAGTAATCTTGCGCGCTGCTTTATCCTCGGCAGCGTTTCCTGCTTCTTTTAATAAGTGCAATCCAGTCCTTATGTCCCCAAGTTCAAAGGTTTTAGCTGCAATAATTTCGAATGCTTTGTCATCCCAAACGTTAGAAGCAAAAGCAAACTTCAAACGATGACTTAGAATGTCTTTTGTCTCAGCTGCATTGTACTGGTTGAACTCTAGCATTTCAGGCAACAATCGACTTTTTATCCGCTCATCTAATTCTAATACCCAATCCTTATAATTTGTTATCAGAACTATCGTCTTGCGATACAGGTCTTCTAATAAATTATACAAAAAATCCAAGTCCTCGGCCTTATCAATCTCGTCAAAGCAAAACACTGCACTTTTCTTATTCAAGTTTTCTTTAACAATCTTAAAAAGCTCCTCAGTTTTTTTATTCTGAACAAACCTGTAGCCTATTTGATCGCAAATCTCCACCACAATCTTGTAAGAGGTAGTTTTTTGCCAGCAATTAATGTAAATTGGGATTACTTCATCAGTCTCATCTTCTAATTCTTCAAAAAGCTGCCTAACTGCCACGGTCTTGCCTACTCCTGGCGCGCCATGAACTAGTAAATTTTTCCCATTGCGTTTAGAAAATAATGGTTTTATAGAGTTAGCTATAGCTGATTGCTCGCTTTCACGATGGCGAACTGGCTTTGGAATAAAATCATAATCTAGTGCTACTGTGTCGCGAAATACTGATTCTGTATCCTTTAACATGTCTTTAAAGTGTGACATACAAAACCATTAACACTGTTTTTTTATAAGTTTTTTGGCAAAGCATAGTTTTTTATATGTGTAAAACAACTCCTATGTCTTCGTCTTTAATATGTTGTGATTTTAATGGATAAACAAAACCTTTGTTGCGGGCACTGCTCTCACTTTCAAAAGCTTTCTAAAGAGATGGGAGACTGTAATGTTTTAGGTATTAGAGTATTATGTAATGATAATATGGCTATAGGCTGTAACAAGTTTTCTAAATTAGCTGCCAATTAAATGTTACGACCGCACTTTCTACAAAAACCGTCATGATGGTGCGCGGTTGTTTTACAGGTTGGGCAATGCTTATACTTTTGTTGTGCTACTTCATTAGCAACTTCTTTTGCTAGTGATTGACTAACAACTTTCTCTTCAACTTTTTTTACAAATAATAATTTTATAGCACCGTATAATGCCATCACGCTACCAATAACAACGAAAAGTAATAGTTTTAATTCTTGATTGCGAATATTTAACCACCAAGAAAGACCCGTGACTATAAGACCAATAATTAATAGTACTGCGCCATGTATGCCTCTTTTTTTCATAATGGTATTTTAGCCTCTTTAATATTTAAGGTTTTTGATAGCAAGTTTTTTAAAGGAGTAGCTCCTAGTCCTATTTATTAAAAAAAGTGGTGAAAATTAGTGGTTAAACACGTTGGACTTTTTGAAATTAGATTTCATGGCAGGGGAGGCCAGGGCGCTAAAAGCGCTGCAGCAATTCTAGCAACTACAGCTTTAGAGACTGGAAAACAAATACAGAGTTTTCCAGAGTACGGCGCTGAGCGCCAGGGAGCACCAGTTAAAGCTTATACTAGAATTAGTGATAAACCTATTTTTATTCACACTGGTGTCACACAACCGGATCTTGTAGTAGTATTGGATGAAACACTATTAAAAAATATTCCGGTAGCACAAGGATTAAACGATAAAGGAATACTAATTGCAAATACTGACAAATCAGCACAAGAAGTACAAACACTAACAAAATTTAGTGGCAAAATTATTACGTTAGACGCTACAAAAATAGCATTAGATACTGTTGGAAAAAACATTCCTAACACTCCGATGCTTGGAGCAATAGCAAAAGTTACAGGCTTAGTGAGTGTTCAAGCCCTAAAAGAAAACGTCAAGCACAAATTCGAGCGAAAGCTAAGCACTGAGTTAGTAAACAAGAATTTAGAAGCAGTACAAATTGCAGCAGACAAAGTAAAAAAATGACTGATCCAAACACTCCGCCAAGAGAACCAAGATATAACAAAAAGTATGGTTATAAAGAAATTCCAATAGGTGGAATGATAACAGATTTTATGAGCAGCGAAGAATACAAGTCAGGAGACTGGCGCACTTTCAGGCCAATACACATACCAGAGAAATGCACTCATTGTATGATATGCTGGACCTTATGCCCTGACAGTAGCATCATAACTAAAGAAGCAAAATTTATTGAATTCGATTATTACCATTGCAAAGGTTGCGGCATTTGCGCAAAAGAATGCCCGTTTAAAGCAATAGATATGAAAGACGAAAAAGAATTCCGCGATTAAAATGACACAAAAAAGAGTAGCTATCACAGGAGCACAAGCAAGCGCTAACGCAATGCGCCAAATCAATCCAGAAGTTGTAGCAGCTTATCCGATAACACCGCAAACAGATGTCATGCACGCCTTTGCAAAGTTCGTAGCTGACGGCAAAGTAGACACAGAACTAATACTGGTAGAGTCAGAACACAGTGCTATGAGTGCTTGCGTTGGAGCAGCAGCAGGCGGAGTAAGAGCAATGACAGCATCAGCAGCTAACGGAATAGCATTAATGTGGGAGATAATATACATAGCAGCCTCAAACAGACTACCAATAACAATGAACGTTGTAAACAGAGCATTAAGTGGACCAATCAACATTCACTGTGACCACTCAGACAGCATGGGCTGTCGCGATGCAGGATGGCTGCAATTCTACTCTGAAAGCGCGCAAGAAGCATACGAGAATACTTTAATGGCGCAAAAAGTTAGTGAGCACCCACAAGTTTTGCTGCCATCAATGGTATGCCAAGACGGTTTCATAACAAGTCATGCAGTAGAAGTAGTAGACCTACTAGATGACGCGACAGTAAAAAACTTCATAGGAAACTACACGCCAAAATACCCATTATTAAACTATGAACAACCAATGACCAGTGGACCAGTAGACTTTTACGATTATTACTTCGAGCACAAAAAACAACAAATGGACGCCATGGAAAAAGCAAAAACAGTAATACACAATGTTTTCAACGAATTCGAAAAAATCACTGGAACACACTACGACTTTTTTGAAGGGTACCAATTAGAAGACGCAGAAACTGTGCTAGTAGCAGCCAGTTCAAGCGCTGGAACAATAAGAGTAGTAGTAGACAAACTAAGAAGCCAGGGAAAAAAAGTCGGGCTATTAAAAATAAGAGTTTTCAGACCATTTAACAACGAACTAATAACAAAAAAATTAGAGAACGCAAAAGCAGTAGCAATACTAGATCGCAGCGCAACATTTGGGGGATTTGGAGGACCACTATTTACAGAGATCAGAAGCGCGTTTTACGAAAAAACTAAAAAGCCAACAATCATAAATTATATTTACGGCCTAGGAGGCCGAGACTTAACAGTAGAACTAGTACAACAAGCTTACAGTGAACTAGAAAAACCTAAACAAGGACCAACAGTTAGAACGCTTGGAGTACGAGAATAAAGGTGATACCAAAATGACACGATGGCAAGACCTAAAACCATGGGTTCGCGGCGGAATAATTGGACTGCTGCCACCAGTAATCTTTATGGTAATAATAGTATTTTTTACTATTAGCGTGGCAGGCGTAGTGTGCCCGACACTATCAGAAAGCGTCCAATGCTCCATGATAAGGTTCTTTTTCACATACTTCATAATATACCTTGTCATAGCAATACCATATTTTTTCATCGGAGCATTCATAAGCAGTGTGTTTTCAAAAGAAGTATAAAAAAATGGTTAACATAAAAGAACTGTCAAAGCGTGATGAAAGGCTAGGCCCCGGGCATAGAATGTGCCCTGGATGTCCAGCAACAATAATAGCCAGGCTAGTAATGCATGCAACAGACAATCCAATAGTAGTCACTAACGCAACAGGTTGTTTAGAAGTTAGTACAACAATCTACCCTTTTACTAGTTGGCGCGTTCCATGGATGCACAACGCTTTTGAAAACGCGGCAGCAACACTATCAGGACTCGAGACAGCTTACAAAGCACTAAAAAAAACCGGCAGGGCTTACGGTGACAAAGAAGTAAAATTCCTAGCATTCGGTGGCGACGGCGGAACATACGACATTGGACTGCAAGCATTGAGTGGCACTTTAGAGCGAGGCCACAATATTGTTTACGTTTGTTATGACAATCAAGGATACATGAACACAGGAATACAAAGAAGCAGCAGCACTCCAATGGGAGCAGCCACCAACACATCACCAGATGGCAGCCTACACCATGGAAAAGAAGTTTTCAAAAAAGATCTCACAGCAATAACAGTAGCGCACGGCATCAAGTACGTTGCGCAAGCAAGCCCAAGCCACTACGCTGACATGATACGAAAAGCACAAACAGCCTTTGAAGTTGACGGCCCAGTATTTATCAACATAATAAGCCCATGCGTTCCAGGATGGGGTTACCCGCCAGAAGAAAGCATACAAATAGCAAAACTAGCAGTTGAAACCTGTTATTGGCCAATATACGAAGTAGTAAACGGAGAGTACAAACTAAACTATGATCCAGCAGCTAGAAAAAAACCAATCACAGAATGGCTTAAAACACAAGCGCGATTTCGCCACATGCTAAAACCAGAGAATGCTCACTTAGTGACAATGTTGCAAGAGCACGTCGACAAAGAATGGGAAAAACTAAAAAAACTTTGTGGCAAATAATATAAATAGTACTACTTTCTAAAAACGTTATGAAACAATTCGAGTATTTAGATCACACAGCAGACGCAAAATTCAGAGCTTTTGGCAGAACAAACGAAGAAAAACTATCCAATGCAGTACTAGCGATGAATGGTATAATAGTAGACATAAAAAAAGTACAAATAAGAATTAGTAAAGAAGTAAGCGTAAAAAGCAAAACCCTGAGAGGACTAATATACGATTTTTTAGATGAAGCACTATTCTTGTTTGACACAGAAGGACTAGTAGTGGCAAAAGTTGAAGATTTAAAAATAACAAAAGACACTGATCACTACTGCGCAACAGCCATCTTAAAAGGTGACAGCGTGAAAAATTATGAAGTAGAAGGACACGTCAAAGCAATAACCTACAACGACTATGAACTAACAGATGAGTATTTACAAATGGTGGTAGACTTATAATGAAAGAAAAACTAAAAAAAACATCAAATTATAGCTTCGAACTAGAAAAAACAGGTTCTATGAAAGTGCCAGCAAAAATCTACATGAACGAAAAACTATTTGATGCAGTAGAAGACCGTGCAATACAACAATTATACAATGTAGCAGGACTGCCAGGAGTACAAGGCAGGGTAATGGCAATGCCAGACGCACACCTAGGCTACGGCTTCCCAATAGGAGGGGTCGCAGCAATAGACGGCATTATCACGCCAGGCGGCATAGGATTTGACATTAATTGCGGAGTCAGAATGCTAGCAACAAACCTAACAAAAGAACAAGTAGAGCCAAAAATACAAGAATTACTAAACGCACTGTTCAAAAACGTTCCAAGCGGAGTAGGAAGCGAAAGCAAAATACGATTAACAGACGAGCAACTAGACCAAGTTTTAGAAAAAGGTGCTAAGTGGGCGACAGAGAATGGATATGGAAACCAAGTTGACCTAGATCACTGTGAAGAGTCAGGAAGCATGCCAGGAGCCGATGCCTCAAAAGTAAGCCAGCGAGCAAAAGCACGTGGCAGAAAACAATTAGGAAGTTTAGGAGCGGGAAACCATTTTTTAGAAGTACAAATAGTAGACAAAATCTATGACAAAGAAATTGCTAATACATTCAACATAACGAGTGAAAATCAGATAATGGTAATGATACACTGTGGCAGTAGAGGACTAGGACACCAAGTTTGCGGTGATTACCTAAGAAAAATGGAAGACGCGTACCCTCAAATAATAGAAAAACTACCAGAAAAAGATTTGATATACGCGCCACTAAAAGACCAACTAGCAAAAGATTATTTCGCTGCAATGGTAGCAAGCGCAAACTACGCTTGGGCAAACCGACACGTAATAGCGCACAGAGTACGAGAAGCCTTCAAAGAAGTCTTCGGCGAGAAAGCAGAATTAACAACAGTCTATGATGTAGCGCACAACATTGCAAAACCAGAAAAACACGAAGTTAATGGAGAACTAAAAGAATTATTAGTGCACCGCAAAGGAGCCACAAGAGCATTCGGGCCAGGACGCGAAGAACTGCCAGAAGATTATAAAACAACAGGCCAGCCAGTATTAATACCAGGCAGCATGGGAACAGCAAGCTACATCTTAGTAGGCACAGATACCGCGATGACAGAAACCTTTGGCTCAACAGCTCACGGCGCAGGACGAGCGATGAGTCGCCACGCAGCAATCAAGAGTTTTCGAGGAGAAAAAGTCAAAGAAGAACTAGCAAAAAAACACATTTACGTCAAAAGCGCATCATGGAAAGGTATTGCAGAAGAAGCACCACAAGCCTACAAAGACGTTGACGAAGTAGTAAAAGTCTCACACGAAGCCGGCATAGGAAAACTAGTGGCCAAAGTTGTCCCTTTCGGAGTCATAAAAGGATAAAATGTTTACAAAAGAACCACCTTGCAATAACGATCAAGAAAATGATCTTGGCTGGCTTGCAGATTTACTAACAGAAAAATTGGGTGAAAGAATCGACCCTGATAGAATAATGGGTGCTGTTGAGCAGTATGTTGGAATTTGTGGTGGTGCAACAAGTTATATGCATGAACGGCTTGAAGAAGTAGCAAGAGAATTATACGGATCAAAGGCACAATTAGAATTTGTCACAGTGCATGGCGAGCACAAAGAATTATGCATTGCCTACACTAGTAGTAACTTTTAAATATCTCTAAGAACAAAAATTACTAAAAGAGGTAATAACTTGGCAAGTTTAGGAATACAACTAGCACTATTAGCAACACTAATATTTTTCTCAGCATTCTTTTCAGGAATAGAAACAGCCTTGATGAGTATTAGCGCAGTAAAAGTCAACAGTTTATTACAACAACGCAAAAAAGGAGCAGAAACACTACACCGCCTAAAACAAAACCCTCACAAACTAATAATCACAATACTAATAGGCAACAATTTAGTAAACATTGGAAGCGCATCGCTGGCAACAGTAGTTTTCACAAACCTTTTCGGCTCAAGCGGCATAGGAATCGCAACAGGGGTCATGACTTTTCTAATACTAGTCTTTGGCGAGATAACACCAAAAACACTAGCAACACAAAACGCAGAAAAAATCAGTTTAAAAGTAGCAAAACCAATAGAATTATTATCGATAGCACTATCTCCATTCGTGTGGTTCTTTGGCCACATAAGCAATCTTGTAACAAGATTGTTCGGATCAAAAGACGGCGGCGAATTATCAGAAGAAGAACTAAAAACAATCGTTACGATGGGACACCAAGAAGGAGTCATTAGTCGAGAAGCGGCAGAGATGATGCACAACATCTTAGAGTTCAAAGGAACAAAAGTCACAAAGATAATGACTCCAAAAATTGACATGCACATGGTAGACGGAGAAAAATCATTAAAAAAAGAATTAGATTATGTAATAAAAACACCTTACTCTTGCTATCCAATATACATTGACACAAAAGACAAAATAATAGGTCACTTAGACGTTGATGACGTTCTAGCACAAGTTAAAAAAAATAATATAGACCTAAAAGTAAAACAATTAAAAAGACCAGTATTTTTCGTTCCAGAATACAAAGAAATACACGATTTACTAAAAGATTTTGAAAAAAAGAAAATTTCAATAGCAATAGTAGTTGATGAGTACGCAGAAGTCAGTGGTTTAGTAACAGTAGAAGATGTACTAGAAGAAATCGTTGGCGACATATTTGACAAAAGCAACCGTCAAAGCATCCACATAAAAAAAGCCAGCAGAAAACTAATGCGCGTAGACGCTAAGATAAGTGTTGCAGAATTAAACAAAGAATTACACCTAGGACTAAAAGATGATCATTTTAACACACTAGCAGGTTTCATAGAACACCGATTACACAAAATACCAAAAAAAGGAGAGCGAATAAAACTAAAAAATGTTATAATAGAAGTTGATCAAGTAACAAAACAAGGAATCAAAAGCGTCAAAATCATGAAAACATAATTCTTTTTATATAATTATAATAATCAAATTATAAAATGGTAACAGCACACGTAAAAAAACGAGAAGTAATAGCAAAAGACACAATAGAGGTAACAATCGAGTTAGAAAAATCAATAGTTTTCCTGTCAGGACAACACGCGACAATAAAACTAACACTTTATCATGAAGACAAAAAAGGCGGTCAAAGAATTTTTTCAATAACCAACACGCCAAAAACTGACAAGCAAATAATAATTGCCATGCGCCAAACAGGCAGCGGTTTTAAAAAAACACTAGAAGAAATTGAAGAAGACAAAGAATTAGAAGTTGTTACAACAGGCGGAGAATTCACACTACCACAAGACACTAACAGAAAAATTGTGTTTATTGCTGGAGGAATAGGGATAACACCATTTATTGCAATGCTGCGCCACACCTTTGAAAACAATCTACCCTACAAAATAGTGCTAGTATACTCAAATAAAGACAAAGCAGCAAGCGCATATTATGATGAATTACAACAAATGCAAACAGATCACGAAAACTTCAGGCTTATACCAACAATGACATCAGACAATGATTGGAGTGGAGAAGCAAGAAGAATAGACAGTGAGTTCATAACTGACTACTTTGAAAAACCACGAGATTACACTTTCATGATAGCAGGCCCGCCAGGACTAGTGCAAAAAATCAAAACAGAACTATCAAACAGTGGAGCAGAACAGCAACACATAATAACAGAAAACTTTGAAGGATATTAAACTTTTAAAATTATAAGATTAGTATTACCCATGGTTCTTTTTTCAATGACTTCACGCTCAGACAATTTTTGAACAATCCTGGAAATTTTTACTTTGTTAAAACCAGACAACACTACTAATTTATTTTGCTCTAAAGAATTATTATTATCAAGCAAAACTTTTACAACAACCCTCTCTTCACGAGGCAAAACTTTTAAGACTTTTTCAAGTTGAAACTTATTAATCTTGTGCTGAAACAATAAAACAATAAAAGCTCCAATAATAATCGATAAAAAACTAATACCATAAACAATAAGCGGCAATTGTTCGTTAGTGTCACTAGTATAAAAACCATTAACTAATGCAAATAAAACTCCTAACACGAAAACTAATATCATTCCAATGATTAATTTTTTGTTTTCAACTTCCATTTTATTTTTCAATCTCGCGCTTTAACCTTTGAAACTCTTTTTGATCAATTTCTCCACTAGCCAAACGCTTCTTCAAAATATCAAGAGCGCTATCACTTTGACTAGTACGATAACCATACTGGCCGCTGCTTTTGATGAGCCACCAAACAATCAAAAAGAATAACACTAAAATTAACGGTTGAAAAAACCATCCCATACCATAACCCATCATTGAAGTGTAATGCATCATTTTAATACCTCGCAATGCTTTATTACTTATAAAAATATTGAAAAATGTCAAAATCCATAAAATATTTTGAACATTTCCAAAAACTATGTTTTTGAAAAATAAAAAAATAAAATGTTGTTTTAGTGCATTGGACAACCGCCAAAACCGCGATTACGACCAAATCCTTGCATCATACTAGAACCTTCACTATTTTGCTCGTGGTACTCTTCCATCAGTTCATGATGTTCTTGCATAACTTCAAAACTTTCACCGTCAACAACCCAAGCCATCATATTAAAACCAGATTCTTCTCTAAAATTATCAAAGTCTTCATAAGTGCCATCTTCGATTATTAACTCCATTTGCTCATGAAAGTCTTGCTTATCATTGTTTAATATTGCTCTTTGCTCAAAGCTTCCGTGAGCGATAGCAAAACCTGACAATGCCAACAAGCCAATAGTCAACATTGCAAACAATGTAATTGTTTTCTTTTGCATTTTATTTTCCTCCAGGCAGTTTGCCTAGTATCATATAAGTTGAAACAAGATAATTAAATTACTGAAACGAGAATCAAAAAAGTGAAACCAGCCTATAATTTAGTGAAACACGAAACACTTAAATAAAATATAGGTTTTGAAATAAAATATGAAAAACCGTGCTTTTGGATTAATAATTATTGGCATAGCAGCATTGATAGGGTTTATAGTGTACTCTTTTAACAGGGCATTAGACTCAATTGTGGACATTGCTTGCACTCACGGGCCGACTTGTCCAATGCAGGGAACAATAAATTTTCAGACAAGCATAGGACTTGCGATAATGTTATTACTAGTTCTTGTAGGGGTATACATGATATTTTTTAGTAAAGAAGAAAAAATAGTCACTAAAACTGTCAGAGAACAAGTAAAGCCAAAACAGTTAAGCAAAGAACACTACAAGAAAATCTTAAACAGTATACCAAGTGACGAAAAAATAATTTTTGAAAAAATTATTGACGCAAAAGGAACTATTTTTCAATCAGAATTAGTAGAAAAAACAGATTATTCAAAAGTTAAAATCACGCGAATGCTTGATAGGTTAGAAGGCAAAGGTTTCGTTGAGCGCAAGCGCAGAGGCATGACAAACATTGTAATATTAAAGGTTTGAAACTAGTTTCGCCTATTCTTATATAAAGGGTTTCACACTAACACTTTCTTAAAACATACCATGAGGTGTTATACAAATGGAAAACGATTGTGAAAAATTTTGTATGTGTAATTATTTAAAAAATGAATTTGACAATGAACAACCTATCGACACAGAAGATATTTATGACAACTTATATGTTGATGAACAATTGCAAGATGATAGCATTCCGGCAGCCCTTGCGGGATTCATGACAGGGTACAATGATGACGCGATGATATCTTAAAATTATAAGGTGAAACAATGACAAAAAACAATACAACAACAATTTCTGTAAAGGGAATGACTTGCACAAATTGCAAAAACAAAATCATGACAGAGCTAAAAAAACTCTCGGGAGTAAAAAAAGTTCAAGTAGACCTGATTGACGACACTGCAACAGTAATATACAACAGTTCAAAAACCACAAAACAAGAACTTAACAGTGCAATAAAAACAGCAGGTTATAATACAGGGCTTTCAAAAAAGCACAAGACAATCATCGAAGGCTTAACATACGGCCTAATGCCCCACATAGGCTGTATTGCCTTCATTATAGGCTCAATTTTAGGCGTTACAGTACTAATGCAATTTTTCAAACCACTACTTATGAACAGATACTTTTTTCACTTTTTAATACTGCTTTCAATCGGTTTCGCAACACTTTCATCAGCATTATACCTGCGAAAAAACGGTTTTTTATCAGTCAAGGGCATTAGAAAAAAATGGAAGTATCTAAGCACGATGTACGGTACGACAATAGGAATAAACCTAATATTGTTCATGCTAATATTTCCACTACTAGCAAATGTTTCAGTAAGTGCGACAAGTGCTAATAGTATAACAGGCAACGCAGTATTAGATTCTCAAAGCGCTTCAACAATCACAATAGCTGTAGATATCCCGTGCCCAGGCCACGCGCCACTAATAAGCGAAGAATTAAAAACAATCAATGGAGTGCAAAGTATTAAATTTAAATTTCCAAACAAGTTTAATGTAGCCTACAATTCAGCACTGACAAGCAAAGAACAAATGCTTTCGCTTGAAGTATTTGATGAGTACCCTGCAACAGTATTAGAAGAACAATCAAACAGTGGTGGGTTGCGACAAGTAGACAGCCAACAACCAACAGCAAACAGCGGAGGCACTTGTGGCGCAACTGCTGGCAGTTGCGGATGCACAGGTTAAAACAGGAGGAAAAATAACAATGGCAAAAAAAACAAAAACTGATGACAAACTAACATTTTTATACTGGCTAATAGGACTAACACTAGTCTTGAGCGTAATAAACACTTACAATATAGTAAGCTTAAACAATCGATTCAGTGGAGGAACTGAATTAATAGAAGAAGCAATCCAGGCAGCGCCAAGTGGCGGTGACACTGTACCGAGCGCTCCAACAAAAGTAGACGTCAGCGCAGACGATGACGCTGTCAAAGGATTATCAAACGCTCCAGTGACAATAATAGAGTTTAGTGATTATCAATGTCCATTCTGTGCACGTTTTGCAGAGCAGACATTATCACAAATAGAACAAAAGTACATCAACACTGGAAAAGTAAAACTGGTGTATCGTGATTTTCCACTAAGCTTTCACGCAAACGCACAAAAAGCAGCAGAAGCAGCAGAGTGCGCTGGAGATCAAGACAAGTACTTTGAATACCATGACGTACTGTTTGAAAAACAAAGCGAGTGGTCCAATATTGGCGTAAGCAAATTCAAAGAATACGCTGCTGATTTGAACTTAGATCAAACAGAGTTTGACACATGTTTAGACACTTCAAAACATGCAAGCGAAGTACAAAAAGACTTTGCAGACGGTCAAAAAGCTGGAGTTACAGGAACACCGGCATTTTTCATAAACGGCGTCAAAGTTGTCGGAGCACAACCATACACTGTTTTTGAACAAATAATAGAAAACGAACTAAAATAAATCTGGTGAAACTATGAAAAAAACACATGTAATAATATTAGCGATAGCTGTACTAGCAATAGGAGCTGCTTTGATGAAAGGCTCGATAACTGGTGCGGCAACAACAAACAACGGACAATTAACAATACCATTAAGCGAACTATCAAATGACGCTAAATGGTACGAGTACGATGTAGGCGGCAAAACAATAAAGTTTTTCGCAGTAAAGAGTGGCGATGGCAGTATAAAAACAGCCTTTGACGCTTGCGATGTATGTTATCGTTCAGGCAAAGGTTATCGCCAAGAAGGCGATTATATGGTGTGCAACAATTGTGGCAACAAATACCTAATAAGTGATTTGGGAACAAAAAACAAAAACCCTGGCGGTTGCTGGCCAAGTTTCTTACCAAGCTATGATGACGGGCAAAACCTAATAATTGCAGTGTCAGACCTAAAAGCAGGAGCTATTAGGTTTGCCTAAAAGCAATTCTTTTATAGAATACTACTATTAAATTGATGAGCAGAATGAAAAAAACCGTCAACATCAAAGGAATGCACTGCGCATCATGCGTGCTAAACGTAGAAAAAAGCCTGAAAAAAGTATCTGGAGTTAAAAGCGCAGCAGTAAACCTAGCAAGCGAGAAAGCAACGGTAGAAATAGACAAAACAGTAACACACGAAAAATTAGCAAAAGCTGTCAAAGATGCAGGATACGACATAGAACAAGAAATTGATGGATCAATATTAAATTTAAAAGTTTTGGGTATGGATAACGCGCACTGCATAGGAATTGTAGGCAGCGCATTAGACAAACTTGATGGCATAATAAACAAGGAATTATTGCCAACACAAAAAGCTAAAATAACATATAATCCAAAAAAACTTGACACTGCAAGAATTCAACAAGTAATCAAAGATTCTGGCTATGAGAACTTTTTAGATACTGAAAGTGAAGATAAAGAAAAAAAAGCTCGTGACAAAGAAACCAAAACACTAAAAACAAAAACCTACACCGCACTAATTCTAGCACTGCCACTATTGTATTTTGCAATGGGAGAGCATTTAGGACTGCCAATATCACAATATATAATGCAAAACATGGCATTAATACAGTTTCTAATAACAACTCCAATAATACTAGTCGGTTACGAGTTTTACACCAAAGGAATAAAATCAGTAATCAAAGCAAAAACTGCTAACATGGACACGTTAGTAGCAGTAGGCACAGGCAGCGCGTACTTGTACAGTTTATTAGCAGTCTTTAGTGGCAAAACAACAGACTTATTTTTTGAAGTTGCAGGAATACTAATAGCATTCATATTACTGGGGCGCTACCTTGAAGCTAAGGCTAAAGGCAAGACCAGTGAAGCAATAAAAAAACTTATTGGGTTGCAAGCAAAAACAGCTATAATAATTCGCAAAGGTAAAGAACTCACTGTGCCAATAGAACAAGTTGTTCTAGGAGATATTGTGATAGTCAAGCCAGGACAAAAAATTCCTGTAGACGGAACAGTTATCAGCGGTCACTCTTCAGTTGATGAAAGCATGGTAAGTGGTGAGCCAATACCAGTAGAGAAAAGTAAAGGCTCAAAAGTCATTGGCGCGACAATCAATAAAACAGGCAGTTTTAAATTCAAAGCAGAAAAAATTGGTGCTGACACTTTTTTGGCACAAGTCATTAAACTAGTAGAAGAAGCTCAAGGCTCAAAAGCTCCAATACAACGATTAGCTGACGTGATAGCATCGTATTTTGTTCCAGTAGTTGTTAGCATTGCAATAATAGCATCAACAATTTACTTTTTTATCAACGGCTTTGCTTTCGCGCTAAGCATTTTTGTCGCAGTACTAATCATTGCTTGTCCTTGCGCTTTAGGCTTGGCAACGCCAACAGCAATAATAGTAGGAACAGGTCTTGGAGCACAAAATGGAATATTGTATAAGAATGCTGAGAGCTTGCAAAAAGCGCAAAAACTTAACACAATAGTATTTGATAAAACAGGAACAATCACAAAAGGAGAGCCAGCAGTCACTGATATTGTAAGCTTATCTGCAAGAAAACAAAATGAAATATTGCAATACGCTGCAATTTGCGAAAAAAACAGTGAACACCCACTAGCAGAAGCAATACTGCAAGCTGCCAAGAACAAAAAAATAACAGTTGATAATCCAACAAAATTCATCTCAATTACAGGAAAAGGAGTTCAAGCAACCTACAAAAACAATCAATTATTGCTTGGCAATACAACACTGTTCAAAGACAAAAAAATAACAGTTGACGCTCAAACAACAACAAAAATTGATACTTTAGAAAATAACGGCAAAACAGTAATGCTAATAGCAATCAACAAAAAACTTGAAGGTTTAATAGCAGTCGCTGACACATTAAAAGAAAATTCCAAAAACGCAATCAAAGCATTAAATGATTTAGGACTTCAAACAATAATGATCACAGGGGACAATCAAAAAACAGCTGATGTGATAGCAAAACAAGTCGGAATAGATAAAGTTTTAGCGCAAGTTCTGCCACAAGATAAAGCAAAAAAAGTAAAAGAATTACAAGAACAAGGAAGTATTGTTGCAATGGTCGGTGATGGAATCAATGACGCTGTAGCACTAACACAAAGCGATGTAGGAATAGCAATAGGCAGTGGCACTGACGTGGCAATAGAAAGTGGTGATATAGTACTAGTAAAAGATGATCTGCAAGACGTGCTAACAGCAATAGACCTATCAAAATACACTTTTAAAAAAATCAAGCAAAACCTTTTCTGGGCCTTTTTTTACAATGTGTTAGGAATTCCACTAGCAGCAGGAATATTATATCCTTTTACAGGATTCTTGTTAAGCCCTATAATTGCTGGAGGCGCAATGGCATTTAGCAGTGTGTCAGTAGTCTCTAATACACTACTGATGAAAAAATACAAAAAACCATTAGTGTGAACTATTTTTCTTCTGGAATGACAATCCATGCAATGATATACGCCAGTATTCCCATCACGAGTCCTGTAAAAACTGTAACAATAACCCAAATTAATCTAATCAATGTCGGATCAGTATTCAAATAATCTCCAAGACCGCCAGCAACACCTGCTATAACACGATCTTTTTTGCTGCGATAAAGCCTTTTACCGCTGTAATGTTTTACCTTGACTGTTTTTTTTGCGATTGTTTCACCCCCACTAAAACCTTTAAAAATCAAGTAAAGCAAAGCCCCAAAAAAATTAAAAACTAAAATAATGACAAACCAAAACAATTTTTGAGAATTTGATAAGCGGTGAGTCAAAAGAGAATCTAAAAGCGCCCAAAACCAAAAAATAGTGATTATTAAAACAATTGAAACAATAGTTACGATAAGCCAGACAGGAATAAACCATTCAACATTAATAATCGCCATAGTATCATAATAGTGTTTTGTATTTTTAAGCTTAACTTAATCACAACCTTTTTATATATTACAGGCAATAACATAGAATACCCTATTTAGAGGCTAGATTAATGACTGAGTTGAATCAAGTATACAAGTGCAATGTTTGTGGCAATATTGTAGAAACAGTTCATGCTGGTGGCGGAACATTAGTATGCTGTAATCAACCAATGCAATTGCTGACAGAAAACACTGTTGATGCGGCACACGAAAAACACGTTCCAATAATAGAAAAAATACCAACAGGCTATAAAGTTAGAATTGGTGAAATAGCACATCCGATGGAAGAAGGTCATTATATTGAATTTATAGAGTTACTAGCGCAAGGTCGATCATATAAAAAATTCTTAAATCCTGGCGACAAACCAGAAACAACCTTTGACACTAACGAAGATAAAGTAACAATAAGGGCTTATTGTAACCTTCACGGTTTGTGGAGTGCTCAAAACTAGGAGATGGTAACATGATAAAAATATTAGAATGGCATGAAAACCTTATGAGGCGTTTGAGCGAGAACAGTTTGAGAATGGCAATAGTTGCTAAACTATTAATTATATTTTCAGTTGGCAGCATGCTTTCAATACAACTCGCAGATTACGGCTTGTGGGTGTTAATTGGAGCAGTACTGTTTTCACTGTTGTACTTTAACATTAACTTTTTTAGTTGGTTTGAAAACCAGACAACAAAGTATTCAACACAAGTTTTAGGTTTTCTAGCGGCAGGGCTATTGATATTCTTTTTTGGAATTCAAACACAACAACTACCATATAAAGTAGTATTTTTAGGCGTTGGAGTCGCACTACTTATTTGGCCAAGCATAGAATTATTTGCAAACATAAGATGAAAAAAATAGTTTGGCAATAGTTATTTTATGAAATTAAATCATAAAACTCTTTTTGGAAGTCTCCAAATATATGCTGCGCTAATAAAAGATAAACTTGACATTAAAATAAATATAGCGTTAAATCCGAAATATGTTACTATAAATCCGCCAATTATTGCCCCTATTGCTGTAGAAAAATAATTTATTGCTTCCCATGTTCCCCATTCTCTTCCAGCTTTTTTTTGAGTTATGTGTTTTGTATATACTGCATCAAAGGCTGGCGCATAGAATGCTTCTGCAAATCCTATTAGTGCTTGAACAGCAAACAAGAACCAAATAGAGTCTACGAAGATATATAAAAAGAATCCTAGTCCCATAACTGCGTAGCCGAAAGCTACAAGTAACTCGTTTCTTTTTATTTTATCAGCGTATTTTCCGGCAATGAGAGTGGTTAAACCAGCAACTAAAGCAAAAACGCTTGCTGTAATACTAGCATCTAATAAATCGCCGCCTATTTTTTCTACAAAAAGAGCGTAAATCGGGCCAAGAATTGCACCACCAATTAAAACTAAACTGTTAGTGATTAATAAAATTCTTAGCGCTTTGTTGAACAAAAATCTTTTCATAGAAAAATAGTTTAAACACGCCTTTAAATAATTTTTCATCAGATGAACATTGCTAGTGCTAGGTCTTCGCGTATTCTGTCAATTCCAAACAATGCCCACAAGCTTAGGCCGACAGTCAAAATTAGTATTAATAGTATTGCAGTGTCAAAGCGTGCTGCTTTGTCAATTCTTCTGGATCTGCCACTGTAATAACCAGCCCAAAACAATAAATTGGCGTATAATAGTAGTAACAGCCAGCTTTTGTAGTAATAATAGTATGTCAGCACTGCGATTGATAGTGTGAATACTATTGTGTTCATCAGTAGTGGAGTGTACCAGTTAGGCTTGTATGTTGTCCAACCATCGAACGCTAGTCTTGTAAAAAAGTACGGCATGTAAGCTGCTAACACTAAAGCAATAACATAAACAATCCAAGCCAAATCACTAATTCCTGTCTCAATTATTGTCAAACTGAAAGCTATTAGAATAATAAGTCCTAGTCCAATATATTGTTTATTTTCTATTGCTAGTGTTTTCAAATCTTTTTTATTGGCTTTCACAAACTAATAAACTGTCAAAAAACCTTTTTAAAAGTTACTATTTTTTCTTTACTTTGCGCAAAATTCCAAACAATTCCAGAATTATCAAAATGTTCAACACTACAATAGCGCCGATAATAAGACCTGTTGTGTAATTAAAATCGCCTGACCTGACAGTTTGTTGTGTCGTGCTAGGACCGCCAGTGATTAGTACAGCGCCGTCTTGGTCTTCAACTAAGTTGTTCGTTTGTGGTGTTGTTTGAGCAGTGCTCTGCTGTACGCCGTTTTGACAATCAATAACTTCTAATTTTAATGATTTTTCTACAGTATTAGGGCCAAAATTAAGTTGTACAACTAAATTGCGAATTCCAATTTCTAATTTGCTAATATCAATACTTGCTGGTTGAGAATAACTATTATCAAGTCTTGCGGGGTTTGACGCTAACAATAAATCTTTTCTAAAAAGTGTTCCAAAACCTTCACTATTAATTTTTAATACTATTGTCTCATCAGAATTTCCAGTGTTGACAAGCAACAAATCAACAGGCACTATTGGACTGCATAAACTAACAGGTGATTGTACTGTTGCTCTAACAATAGTTATTGAGTGATCGTCTTTTAGGACATTGAACTTGTAGCTTGTCCTTCTTCTTTTTGAAGTGCCATCATCATCATAATCAACTATTAGTTCTGCACTGTAAGAGTCTTGTGCTACACTGTAGGGAATTGCAAAATTAAAGATTTCTTGTGCTTTCTCGCCAGGGTCTAAGCGTTCTTTGTCACCTTTAAAAAATATGTCTTTTCCATTATCAATTTCTTTTAGGCGAAAACTAATGATGACGTCATCAAGGTCTATGTCATCAGTTGTTGAATAATCGTTTTGCACTCTTGCAATAAAACTAATGTTATCTCCCGGTCTGATCTCGTCAATTGTTCCACCGCTTGTTTTTGCACTATGATCTATTATGCCATTTACGAACACGTCTACTTCATCAATATCTAATTGAGCGAATGTAGATATTGCTAGAAAAACTAGTATTAAAACTGTCAAAAGTGCTGCTTTTTTCACGTGTGTTGCCCCCAACAAAGATTTTTCTGGAAAGTTTATATATAAAACTTTAGCAAAAAACAGCAAAAAGCACTGTTTTGTATAACAAGCATATAGTCATATTTAAATAAATTAAAACGCATATATATTATTGTAGGGGGTGACAGTATGAGCTCTAAATTAATGCGTTGGATGATAGCGCGCAACAGGGTGAGAACTAAGCCAAAGTATCGTAGAGTCTTTAGTGGCGTGCAAATAAAAGAACTTGATAGTTACGTAAAACAAGTTTATAACCCGCCACTGGAGCATGTCAGCGAAAAAAAACATGTTAGCAGACCTGTTGATGTGAATTTTTACATGCATAAAGTGCGAAATCCTGCGCTTGGAAAAAACAGAACTAAAGCTAGAACTTAAAACTAAAAAAACTTTTTTTGATTATTTCTTCTTAATAGATTTTAAAATATTGTTTTAAAAAAATAAAAAAGTGAAGAGCTTAAGCAACTCTTCGATTATACAAGTCTGCCATAAAATAGTATCCTACAAATGACATTGCTGGCAAAGTCACAACAAGTGTGATTACTGGAATGCTTACTATTACTAAACCAAGCATTATTGCGATTGTTTTAACAACTGCTAGTGCTGTGTCTTCCCAGTCTTTGCTCATTACTTTCCAGACTTTTTTTACGTCATAGACATCTTCGTACTTTTCACTTTTTATGTAGTTAATAAACAGCAGTGCTAAGAACACGTCTAAAAACAGTGCTATCAAAAAGTACACTAATTGTCCAAAAGTATTGCCTGACAGCGCTCCTTGCAAAAAGCCCGTGACTAGCGCCATTGCAACTGCTGGAATTAGCATTACTAAAAACAAGAAAAATCCGTCTTTAGTGTTTTGCCACCAAGGATTTGGTTTTGGCAAACCTTTAAAGTCTTTTTTTAGAAATTGTTTTACTATTTGCTTAAAATATCCTATTACTGTGAAGATGCCGATAATTGTCAGAACCCACCAAAAATAGAATAATCGCTTCCAGTTTGTAAACGGAAACAAAAAGCCTTCTTTTATTGTTTTTTCAGCCATTGAGTTATCCCTCCAACGATGATTAATTTTTTTTTGTTTTACTAGTTTATAAATTTTTGTTAGACGACAAGCTCTGAAAAGCGAAACATTTAAATATGAATTATACTAGTATACATTTTAGTATATTAAAATGGTTAATATCTCTTTTCGGGCTGTGCAGGCAAACACAAAACTAACAGACTACACAGAATTAAAACAAACAGTAGTCAATAATAAATTCAACAACATACCAGACAAACTAAAAAGCAAAGAAAATTGTAATTCAGTCAACTGCAGTCTAACACTATACTTATAAAAGCGCTGGATTAGGGCAAAGTTTATCACGAATACTAGTGGGCGGATGGCTTTCTGGTGTTTTAATTGTTCTATTTTTTTCAGTTAATAAACTAAATAAAGTTTCTAAATTAGAATTCAAAATTGTATTATAAGTTTTTTCATCCATTTGCCTATGATGAATTTGATCTTTTAAAGAATCAATCTCTTTATGAACGGGCAAACCGGTACCAACTAGTTTTCTAGGTGAATAAGTGGATAGCATCATTTCATCAAGTTGCTCAAGTTTTTGATAAACAGGATCATCAAATCCAGTAACATTTTCTTGAATCATTCTTAGGTTGTTATGATGAGTCCTAAGTTCATCATCAGACAATATTTTTGTTTTTATAGAATTCTCTCTGATTCTTAAAACAGGCTCAACTTGAGCATCTAACCTTCTACGTTTTGATTCTAATAAATCAAGATATTGATCACTCATCAAACACTCTAAAAAAAACTTATATAAAAAAGTATGGGCCTACTGGGATTCGAACCCAGGCTAACCGGTCCGAAGCCGGTTGTCCTATCCAGACTAGACTATAGGCCCGTAACTACTATAGAAAACAACTGTTTTTAAAAAAATATCGGATTTACTTCTTTTTTTCAAGAACAAGCTCGATAGTTGATACTCTTACTTCTTTACCTTCTTTGTTCTTGAACTCTTCACTGTCAACTTTAATATCTTTAATTATGACAGTGTTATCCAAAAAACGCTTTGTTGAAACTTCTGAAACGTCAACAGCTCGGCTAATAAATTTTCCCCGTGCTTTAACAATCACTTCTTTGGCGTTTTTTGTCGTGAACTGCATCACAACACCTGTAACATAGTTCATAAATGGTTTACTGCCAATAAAAATATTATTGTCTTTGATTGCTGCCATCAATTACACCCCCTAAAGTTGTTACTAGTACTCTTTTTTAGTCCTTACTAGTCGAGTAATATAGCCTGCAATAATGTTTCTAAGCTTTTTGGAAGCTCCACTAGCATACTCTGAAACCAACGCTTTATTGTCATCAAAGTTCTTGGTAAACTTTTCACCATACTCTTTAAACAATTCTTTGGTAACACTCTTAATCTTCGCTGTCTTAATACGTCCCATGTAAGGCTGAGGAAAGAGAGGTTTATTTATAAAAGTTTCTAGATGATTAGTTGGTTGTATGCTTTTGTTAGTGTTTTCTTGTCCCAGCCAACACTTAACAGTTTCTGGCTTATTCTATCATCTGATATTCCTGCACTGTGACATTTTTGTATGTAGCTCACAATTCTTTGATGGTGTGTGTCTCGTGGGTTTGATTGTGTGAATATGCTTGCGTGTACGTGTTTTAACAAATTCTTTATCCTGATTTTTGGGTGTTTGAATGTTGTTATCACTGTTTCTAATTCGTTTATTTCATCATGGCGCAAGTCATGATGATTAACTGTTATCAACACTGGCTTTTTGTTATTGACTAGTGTTTGCACTAATTGTTTTGCTTCTGCTAAACTTGTTGAATCTATTATTATGTCTAGGCCTTCTAAGTATATTATTCCCTTAAACCCCAGTATTGCTTTTGTTAGTGTTGTTATTTGTTTTGGGTGTATTACGTTTGAGCCACTTTCATCATTAATTTCTAAATTATATTTTAGTTCTGGGTGTGGGATGACTGTGATTCCAAGTTTTTGCTTGTAATCATAGTCTTCGAATAATTTTAATGCTTCATTGTGCTTTTCCACGATTAGTACTGGTTTTTTGAATAGGGCCTCCCCTAACTCTTTTGATGTTTTGATCATTGCGATTTCATTGTACAAAATTATTAAACTGCCAGCACTGATTAGTACTGCGAACAAGATTAATGCCCATTTTAGTATTAGTTGAAATAAGCTTGGAATTAATGCTCTTGGCTCAACATTTTGTGGCAAGTCTGAGAGGTCCTCTACTATATTTTGTATTGTGTCTACTGTTTCAAAACCTAGTATACTCTCACGATCTCCTGTGATTGCAAAATCTCCTAGTTCATTTGTGCTTGCAGTGTAATAATTGTATTCACTATCACTGTTTTTCAAGTTTGACGGTGTGTCAACCCACTCAACACCATTATAATGTTCTAAATCAATACTTGATTCTATTACATTATTATCATCAACCCATGTTTTTGAAATCCGATACTCGATTACCACTGTTTCTAATTGGTTGCTTGTAAAATCTGGTGTTAGTGTGAAATACTCGTATACTAAGTTTTCTGGCAGTGTTGCAGCACTAACAGTAGCGTTCTCGCCAAGTTCCAAACCAGTTTGAGTAGTGCTTTTCAATTCTGTAACCACTCGACTTACTACGTTAGCATAAGTAAACAAGTGTGTAATATTTGTTAATTCAACTGGTGGTGTGTAAGCACTACCGCCTCCGCTGCTTCCGCCCCCGCCGCCTCCAGGCGGTGGACAACTGTTAGCAGTGCCACTGCAATCTTCGTCAACTGTATTGCCACAAATCTCTGTTCTTGACGGGTTGATTAAGCCGTTATAATCATCGCACTCATCGCTTGCATTATAACCGTCTTGATCTAGGTCATCATCAAAAGTTGTGATGTTACAATCCTCATTAATGCCGTTATAAATTATTTCTGTAGCATTAGGATTAATTGAAACGTTGTTGTCGTTGCAATCTGCTGTTAGATTGTTGCAACCGTTTAAGTTAAAGTAACCGTCACCGTCAACGTCTTCACAAGTGCTACAAGTCTCAAAGATTGTGTCACAGTTCTCATCAACACCACTATCGCAAACTTCGATAGCACCAGGATTAATACTTGAGTTATTATCGTTGCAGTCGACTGTGTTATTAAACCCGTCATCATCCAAATCAATATCTAAAATACAAGTATCAATACCTACTGTGCAATACTCTGTGGCATTACAATTATCAATTACTATTGCTCCAGCACCAGTGCTAATATTGGAGCCGTCACAATTTCCTGTGCTTATGCCGCAGTATATGTCGTAGAATCCTGTGATGTTTAAAACATCGTAGTTGTTGATTCCTTCGTTGTCACAACCAAGATGTGTTTCGCTTGTTGTGGTACAGACTGTGCTGCCATCATCGTTTGTGTAATCATTACAGGTGCCGCTTGTAATGCCGCCACTGCCATCACAAACGTCGTAAACATCGTTGTAATCTTGACAAACAGTGTCTAAGTAGTCACAATCAATTAGTGCTACTTGTGTGCCACTAGCGTTGTTGTTTTGCTGGTGACATCCAGTGCCGTAATTGAATGTGTAATAATAACAAGTTCCATCACTTGGCATGTTGGCAAAGTTTTCGCCAATGCAGGAGTCGCTACTATCACAAACAGTATCACCGTCAATGTCTGTGCAAGGCGGACATGTTGCGTCGCTTCCACTGCAGTCATCATCAAGTCCGTTTTCGCAGATTTCTGTCATGCTAGGATTAACGTTTGCGTTGTTGTCGTCGCAATCGTCTTGTGGTTGGCCAGTTAGTAGTGTGCACCACGCGAACAAGATTCCTTCTTGGTCATGATTATCATTGTCTGTATCGCACACGCCACCACAACCATTGTTTAGTATTGTATCACAATCTTCATCTACTGAATTACCGCACACTTCGCTAGCGCTTGGATTGATTGACGCGTTAGTATCATCACAGTCAGGACCGGCAACACAACCAACACCGTAAGTGTCGCCGTCAACATCAGTGCAAGATGGCGCTGTAAGTAATTGTATTGTGTCAAGCCATGTTCCTTGTTCGCGACCGTGAACTTCAAAAGTGTGAGTTCCAACAGTCAAGTGCCAAACTTTTGGATCTGCAATATCTCCTCTGTTGGTGACATTGTCTAATGCCCAAACTGTTGTTTCTGCTAAGTCCCAAGTGTAAGTGTTATCATTTGCGGGGTTTTCTGTTGAAAGGCCAGCGTAATAACTGTTTGTGCCTTGACTATCAGCAAGAATCCTTGCTTGAATATAATAATCGTTTTCTGTAGATATATCGAATGTGTAACTAGCAACACCACTATCATCTATGCTTGTTGTAATGTATTGTCCTCCACTAGCACCAGCGTCGTTACCAACACTCACAGGACTGGTCAACACACCATCCTCGGCTTCAACAATTTGATCAGGTAAGAAATTAGAACCAGTACAAGAAGGATGACTACTACAGTCACTATCTAGACAATCAACCAATGAATCGCCATCATCATCGACACTATTATCACAGATCTCTACTGGTGGAGGTGGTGCGCCTCCTGTTCTTAACGGATGAGGGTATGATGTTGGTGTGTATCTTAGATTCCATGTGTTGACTCCATCACAAACGTATAACGCTCCATCAGTTCCCTCGGCGTTCCAATCACTGCCCATGTCAATTGCCCAATAGCCTTGATTTTGTTTTGTAATATCACATACTGGTCTGTTTGTCCATAAACCACTGCTAACTCCGCCGTTACCAAATCCTATATTGGAAGAATCATCTAAAAAGTAATCTCTATCTTCAATTATTTTATCACTACAATAACTAACTCTAAATTCCCATGGATTAATAGTGTTTCTTGTATTACCCCACATATAAGCCGGATTGTATTCTTGGTCATAAGGCGGTTGGTCAATGACTCCCGCGCTTAATTGGGTGTCTCTACCTGCACCTGTTGCGTCAAAACACATGAAATCAATGCCTGATCCAGGATGTGAATAAGTATCCCACTGAGAAACGCCGTCGCATCTTGTTGAATATGTGTAGCTTGGATATGAAGAAATGCAACGCTCAGTGCTAATAGTCCAATCACAATAATCAATTGTGCCATTACAGTTATTATCAAATATGACTCCTGAACCGCCTCTAAGGTTTGCAGCCATCGGGCTACCAGTTTGTGTCATTATTAAGTTATTGCGGTATATCTCCCATGATTGAAACCCTCTTCTGTCTCTTGCGCCGTGAGCTTCAAAATAGCCATCAGTTATAGTGTTAAATCTTACTACGAAACGCCCGCCGTTATTACCATCTACAACTCCTGTAGTTGAGCTCATGGTAATAGTGTTGTTTTCAATAAATATCTTCTCGCTGTCAAAATCGTAATCTCTGTAAGTAGTGTACCAAAGAGCTCCGCTGTATTCATTATCACTACAACCATTGGTTAATATTCGAGCATTTATTATTTCATTATTATCAATTAAGCCAGTCATGTAAACTGGGTCACTGTCACATAGTATGCTCATGCTAAGCCATACACCTTGACTGCCGCTTTGCTCGACTTTGTTGTGGTCAATCCTCCAATTATCCGCTCCTTGTGTTACTGCTATGTCAACGTCAGTAGAGAATTCAAAACCTGTAAGACGACTATTATCATTTAGATTCGCACCATTACCTGATATCAAAGTGTTTCCAATCCCTGCGCCTTGCAAAGTGACATCATTACCTATTGTTATACTATTACTCCACGTGCATGTTCCTGCTGGCACGTTGACTGTGTCTTCCGGGTTCGCCGCCGTAACCGCTGCTGAGACATCTGCGTAATCACAACTGCACGCTTGCAAAGTTGTCGCATTCAATTGTTTGTAATTCGCGCCTGAACTGCAAGGATCAACACCACTGTCAAACTCGTAAGCTCCTCTATCCCAAACACCGTCACTTCCTCGAATGTTTCCGTCTGGGTCAATGTTGTAAGGCACGCCAAGAGTTGAACCTGCGTTTGTTGCAGCGTTTAATCTAAAATCTCCATTTGCGCTGTCAATAAAAGGATTGCCAAGGCCATATTCTATGTTTGTCTCGCTTTGCGCTCCAGAATTATAAAACCAGTTGTAATCATGCGTAGTCCCGCCAATATCTGCATAAGTATTACCGCCAAACCTTCTACAATTATAAAAAATATTGTTATAAATTTCTCTTGCAGCATAACCTCCAAAAGACAAAATAGAGCAACCATAATCTATATCAACAAAGGCATTATTATAAACATAAGCAGAATTACTCACACCATCAGATAAAGAATTAAGAACGCCATTAGAATCCCCTGTTGAGCCTAAGAAATATCCAGTAGTAGTAAAAACATTTCCATATGCCTGCCAATTCGTAAAATGAGGGGGGTTCCCATTATCATCATGCAAAATCAATCCTCCTGTGCTTCTCCAATCACGAATTATATTATAACGGAAAACATGGTTCGATCCACCATCAGCAGAATACAACTCGCTATGTTGAGATCCAAAACCAGCAGCAACCGCTTGTCCATTACGCTCTAGAACAGAATATTCAACAACTACATCATCCAATGCGGCCAAGGGAAACCAATTAACTCTACCTGCATCATGTATCCAACAATAACTACAAATAAGATTACTTGCTGCAGCATAAACTATATCTTGACTATCTGCCCAAGCAGAAGACACGCCTGGAGCATTAGAAAAGCCCATCTCTAAATGCCTAAGGTTAATATTATTAACTGTGTTTCCAAATGCTCCTATACGAATAACCTTAGCCCCTGTACTTGCCGTATTTAAAAGAATACGAAAACCGTAAGGAACATAATTTGGTAATGCAGGCACTCCATACATTGAATCAGCCCACTGTCCAACTTGTCCATCAAACTCCCAATAGCTTGTTGTGATAGTCCATCTAGTCCAATCAGCAACGCCATCGCCATAAGTACTGAGCCATCCATCACTTGTGCCGTGGTCTGTTTCAATTGCTTTTTTTATTGTGATGTACTCGCTTCCTTGTTCAACAGCGTCAAAGGTGTAACTGCTATAATTGCCATCTGCGATGTAGTAAGTATGACCTCTTTGCAGAGTCGCTGGCAAACTACCATAAGCATTATTCCAATCACTACCATCCCCTGAAGCGCCATCCATGACGTAATGGATATTTCCGCTTGGCGGCGGAGTTCCAGTTACCAGCGGATGTGGATAAATATAAGGAACATAATCTGGTTTTTCTAAGTCGTTGTAGTAGTCTCTGTTTTCTTTGATGTGGTCTGATGGTTGTGGATTTATACATCCAGCATAAGCATTAGAAACTGATATGTCAACATCAGCACCATTTAAAACATTGTTCCACTCATAAAGTGGTTCTTGGTCTTGGGTTCCATTCAAATCATGGTCTGTTGTTCGTCCTATTTGGTCCTGACAAGGATAGTTATTACACTGTCTTGAAATTGGGCAAGAAGATTCAGCGGCACATGTACAGTAATTTGTTACTTCTAATTTAGTATTATAATTTCCGTTCGCTGTATTGTTAAACACTACACCTGTACCCCCTCTAAAAAACATGAATCTTTGACTATTAATTGTTGAAAATGTGTTTTCATATATTTCATAAGTATGTGTTGAGCGATAATCGCCAGAATCAGCGCCGTGATGTCCTATTCGGGTTCCATTGACAATGTTATGCCTAAAGACGTATCTTCCGCCATTATATGAATCCAATGCTCCATCATAAGGAGATGCATAATTGAAGATGTTATCTTCCACGTACACTGCGTGCTCTGTGCCTGGTGTGAACGGTTCATCCCATGACGCATTGCCCAAGCCTTTTACAGCAACGCCTTGATAAGTATTTACAAAAACATTGTGATCAATAACGCCTTCACCTCTCGCCCACATACCTCTCCCATTAGTTCCTGTTGAATCAAATTTGTTATTGTCAACTCGCCAATTAAAACTATTACCCCCTATAACTAATCCTGGTTCTGTAGCGCTTCTTTTTTTCATGCCTCGAAATGTGAATCCAGTAATTCTAACATTATTAGAGTTAGAAATTTCTAAAGGATACTGATTGCTAAGAGTTCCTGTTTCATCATTTATAATAGTTACATCAATTCCAGCGCCTTGCAATATGATTCCTTTATTAGAAATTTGAACCGCTGGAGTATTTCCAGAAAGAGTAGTCCAAGTGCAATTACCCGCTGGTACATTCACAGTGTCTCCATCGCTAGCACTATTAATCGCTGCTTGCACGTCTAGTTGTGAGCATGATGACGCGTTGATAACACTGCCGCTTGGCGGTGGAGGTATCCCGCCACCCAGCGCGAATAAAGCGTTTATCTCTGTTGTTGTTAACACTCTATTATATACTCGTACGTCATCAATTAATCCATCAAAGGGTACGCTGCCATCTGGGTTGCGGCCAATGTTAGCGTTTACCAGGTTGTTTGTGTCAATAACCCCTGTTTTTGCAATGCTTCCAACTTCGACTCCATCCAAGTACAATTTCATAAAATTGCCATCGTATACTGCGACGCCATGATACCATTGGTTGTTTACAAGATTACCGCTTGTAGCAATCAATGTTGATGTTGTACCGCTTGTTTTTAGTCTAAAACGTAGTTTAACACCGCTACTTGCTATGGTGCTTATCATCCAGTAATGATCTGCTTCTGCTGTGCTTATACTTTTTGAAATTATTCTGCAATCACTGCTGCCACAACTTGCCAGGTTATCACTTTTAAACCACGCACTAATTGTTAGTGCGCTACCTGTGATGTCTAATGCTCCTACCTCCACGTAATCGTTTAAACCGTCAAAGTTAAGAGCGTTATTAATTGTACCGCTAGCCCACAACGCACCATATACTGTTCCATCATTTGAGTTGCCAGAGCTATCACTAGCAGTTGAACCGCTGCTTTCATCAAACGCCCAATGCGCAAATAAACCAGTTGATAAATCAACAACTGCCTCGCTCACACTTAATTCATTATTTGAATAAATATAGTTAGAAAGATTATCTGTCTGTGTTGCTATAAAGTAGTATTCTGGGTCTCCAATGCCATCACTTTGCCATTCAGCAACCCAACTAGTAGTCGCAATCCCTCCGCTGTTAAACACTGCGTTACCTGGATTAAAATTTGCTGGGTCATCAAATACAGAGTCATTTTCAAAAGTTTCAAAACTAAGAGTTTTACCATTGCAACCACTATCGCCTGTGACTGTTAAAGACACGGTGTCGTACTGCGTCGCACTTGTAACACTCCACGAAGCATCAGTTAATGTGCATGGAACTTGACAATTAGGTGCAGATGTGCATTCTGAGTCTGCGCAATCGATTAATGTGTCTCCGTCATCATCAACACTGTTATCACAAACCTCAACAAGAGGAGGCGGACTTCCTGTTACTAAAGGATGAGGGTAAGTATATGGATTGTAAGAGAGTCCATAGTCGTTTATGCATTCTTGTTTTGTGCTGCATTGAAAATAATGTGTGTTTTCAATAAGGACTGCGCTTGCAAGATTGTCTACGCTTTCTGTATTACCACCAACACAATTATCCATATCGCTACCGCAATTGTCTTTGTTGCCCCAAAAATAAGCGTGGTTAATTTGATCTGGACAACTTGAGCCGCTGGCATCGTCAACATCGTATGGGTTTCCTGTGCATCGTTCTGGTCGAGCGTGATAAGTATAGCTTGTGATTCTTATCGCGTTATTCATCCCGACATTGAAATAGTTGTCATAGACCATGTGTTGACCACCTCTAAGATGCATTGTTCTGGCTGCGCCAGAGGCAAAGTAAAACTTGTTTTTGTATATTTCATATCCGAGTGTGCCTCTGCTAGGATAGTTCTCGTTACTATCATGGGCGTCAAGAGCATCCCAACACGTTGTTGGTCTATAATCTATTGTGTTGTATCTAATAACTGCTCTTGCTGCAAGATTCCCAACAAAAGTATGAGCAACACATCCACTGCCAGAAACTTCAAACAAGTTATCCTCGATAAATATTACGTTGGTTGTAGAACTCATTGCATCGCCTACTACTAAAGGATATGTTTGTGCAGAGTTTCCATCTGCAAATAAATAAAAAGCGTATGAATCATAAAATTCGTTGTGATCAGCAACACCCCTAACCGTGCCTAATGTCTGTATACCATAACTATCTGTGAATTTACAGTGATCTATTCTAAAATCTTTTGCTGAATTAGTTCCTGTAAATTTTATACAAGGACTACAATCATTAAATCCGATTTGTGTGATTCTAGCTCCACTTCCAGATGTACCTGAGAATAAGAAAGCATAATCATTGTTATTATATATAATCGTATTTGACGCACCTGCGCCTTGAATGGTTATGTCTTGTTTTGATATTGTAATTCCATTTGTGCCCCCCCAATCACAACTCCCTGCAGGTATCAACACGGTGTCGCCAGGATTAGTGTTGTTTATAGCGGTTTGTACATCTGCAAATGAACAACTATCTGCTTGAATTGTTGGGTCAGGCTCAACTGCTAAAGGATGAGGGTAGACGTAAGCTGTGTAATCTGGTTTTTCTAAGTCGTTGAAGTAATCTCTGTCTTCTTGGATGTGATCTAATGGTTGAGGGTTGGAACAACCCCAAGAATTAACTGGGTATATGTCTGTGTCTGCAGAGTTATAGGTGTTATTCCATTCGTAAAGAGGCATCGATGCTTGGTCTGTTGTTCTGCCTATTTGGTCTAAGCATGGCCAACCTGTGCTGTCTTGGTTGCCATCAAAAACGCTGTCTCCATCACAACGATCATAACTAAATCCACAGTTTGCTCCGACGCCATCGCATGTTCTATAATTTGTTGGTCCAATAGGTCTTGTTATTGACCCTGTGAACTTGTTATTGTAAATAACGCCTGTTCCCCCTCTTAAAAAGATTGCTCTTGATGCTGAGTTTCCATTGTTTAGTTCAATCTTGTTATTGTATATTTCATAACTCATAGCAGCTCTTTCTGATGAACACGCACCGTGAACTGTTAATATGATATTTGTAAGATTGTTGTTTCTAATGACTAATCTTGCGCCATCATCTCCATCTACTGCTACTCTTCCTTCCCATAAATTACTAAACGAGAAAACGTTGTTTTCTATAATTACTGCGTCTTTGTTTCCTAAGTTAACTTCTTGTGACCATGCTAAATTTCCATCACTTAAACCAACAAGGATTCCTTGAAATGAGGTGGTTCCAACAAACAGGTTGTTATCTATCAACCCGTAAGTTTCGCCATCTACCCAGATACCCCTATAATTAATATTGAGAAACTTGTTATTGTCAACTCTCCAATTAGTTGAACTGCCTCCAATAAATATGACTCCGTTAGCATCAGCATTTGCTCCTGATTTGAATGTGAACCTTGTAACTCTCATTGGTTTAGTGCTTGAGCTTGAACTTATCATTGTACCGCTAACATCATCTGTTATATTTGTTTTATCAATTCCTGCGCCTTGTAACACTACTGCTTTATTAGTTAAACTAATAGGATTATTCCATACACAATTACCTTCAGGTACTAAGACTGTGTCTCCATCAATTGCTAAATTGATTGCTGTTTGCACTTCTGATTGTGAACAACCAGTTGCTTGGACAGTTGAGCCAGCGTTGCATGAAGAAACATCATAAGCTTTGCAATCGTTTTGACATGCTAAATTACCACTTGCGTAACCAGGAAAGTCGCTGCAAGTGTAACCATTCACATCGCTGCCATCACATGCTTCGCCAGCTTCAATTATTTCATTGCTGCAAACAGGTCCTGTTGGCGGACAAATAGCATCTCCTCCGGTACAGTCATCGTCTAGGCTGTTTTCGCAGATTTCTGTCATTGACGGGTTTACTGCTGCGTTGTCATCATCGCAATCATCTTGCGGTTGTCCTGTTAGCAAGGTGCACCAAGTGAACAGTATTCCTTCTTCATCATGACCGTCACTGTCAGTGTCACACACGCCGCCGCAACCATTGTCAAGTCCTAAATTGCAATCTTCGTCAACACTATTGCCGCAGATTTCTGTTGCTGCCGGATTAATTGAAGCATTAGTGTCATCACAGTCCGGGCCAGTAGCGCAACCAACACCGTAAGTGTCGCCGTCAACGTCAGCGCAAGATGGCGGAGCACCTTCTAGTGTTTGAATTTCTGCTTGACTAAGTACTCTGTTGTAGATTCTAAAATCGTCTATTAGTCCGTTCCATGCTTCGTCTCTTGTGCCTGTGTTACCATTGTTTGCTACATCTGCAAAAGAGTTTATGCTTGTTAGTCCTGTGTATGTTCCCGAGGTTTCTAAGTTTCCATCAACATATACTTCATAGTTTGTTCCATCCCATGTTAGTGCTATGTGATACCATGTATCGAGGTCAAGATTGTATATTCCTGTGTCAAGCGCGTGGTTGTCTCCAAGGCCAAGATCTAAGTTGCCTCCCGGGTCATCAGTGTAGATTTGGATTCTACTTCCATAAACTGGATATGTTGTGTGACCAAAAATAAAGTTTTCATCGGCTGCTGCAAAAGAGTTTGCCCAAACCCATGTTGCAATTGTGCCTTGGTTTGCATCTACATTGGTTGTGCTAATCTCTACATAATCTGCATCTCCTATAGCGTTTATAGCGCCATCGATTATTCCAGAAGCCCAAGCAGGACCATTAACTGTTCCATCATTATTGTTTGATGATGAATCAATAGCAGCACTGCCTGAGCCATCATCAAATTTAAGCCACGCGACAAGTCCAGAACCGACATCGCAACCAGATGGTAAAAAAACACATCCCTGGTTTATATCGCATGATCCGATTGAGCACCCTGAAGGTAATGGCAGGCAAAGATTATCATTAGGTATTCCTCCACACACTCCGCCGCCACAAGTGTCGCTTTGAGTACAACTCACACCATCACTACACGAGTTTGTGTTAAAAGAGTATGAGCATCCATTTGCGTCTCCTCCAGCTCCGATGCATGAGTCTGTTGTGCAAACATTGCTGTCATCGCACAAACCGTTGTTTGGAACATTGCATGAGTCTGTTGGTTCATTACATGTAGTTGTACAACTGTAACCATCATCACTGCAAGGATTCCCTGTACTTATACATGCGCCCGCACTACAGGTTTCTGTTCCGTCACAAAAGTTTCCATTATCAGGACAATCGGCAGGTATTGAACAAGCAGCCCCTAAAGTACATATGTCTCCATCGTATCTTATCTTTGCAGGAAGATCATTAATGTAACCAGAAACATCAGGACCTATTGCTGGCCATGGTGTTTCTTGACACCACCAATCAGGTTTGGATGACAAATACAAAGAAGTTGGTAAATTTGTGTTATCGCCAGATGATGAAGAATCATTAAATATGCCGTTGTTTACGTAATCATAGTTTTGGTGAACGTATCTTGTGGCATAAGGTGCATTTACACAATCGTTCCCACTTGAAGCACTATTACTTCCCCAACTGATTGCTGAAGGCGAGCTGTCACTATAACAATCTGGTTCTTGTGCTGGTGTGTATTGATACACGCCATCCATTTCAGGAAACCCAAGAACGTTACCAACAATTGACCAGTATGTACTAGTAGCTTGAATGTTAAGAGAATTTCTTCCATAACCAACATTTAGAACGCCCCAATCGATTAAGTGTTCTCTATTAATCCAATTTCTAAATACCATCCCGTGACTGCTACTTCCCCAGGTATTATCAGGGAATATGGTGTTTACAATGTTTCCTTCGTATAAGTTCATAGTTGGGTGAGCTCCATGTAAACCTATGCCTTCATGTAATAATCCATCCCAATCAGAATTCCTAGGGTTATTGAGAAAATTATAAGCGATGACAAGTCCTGATCCGCCACCTTCAAAATTGATGTTGTATCGGCCTTTTTCTATCATGTTATCATATATGTAGTGGTCAGAGTTGCTAAGAAATACCCATAGTGTATATCCGTTTCCTGAACTATATCCAGAAGCAGATTCGTGTAGATAACACCCGGTGATTATGTTACCATGACTATAACTTAAGAACATATGTGTCCTTGCATTATATACTTCGATGTTTTTTGCCCATGATTTTTGAGTTAATTTAAAATTTACCGCCCCGTTTTGTTGGCTGGCACTAGAACTTGTATAAACAATCTTTAAATCTGAAATTCCTGAACGTGATGAAAGTGTGAACTCTTGTACTTCGGGGCTATTATCGTAAGTAAAGTATGCTGGTCTGCTTATGTCAAAATCCCAATTAGCACCGTTTGGAACTTTGTTGCTAAGCTCGACGAATTGTCCAACTAAATGAACGCCGTCATCATCTCCACACCAACTACATCCACCACTATACCATCCATCTTTGTCAACAAGATTATTATCTTCTCTTCCTGATAATAAGATCATATCGCCATCGTTTAAACTTCCAGCACCGCCTGTGACTGTTATTTTAGTATCTCCTTTATTTACTGTGCTTATAGAAGTCCAACTGCCACTGTAAGATCCACTTCCCATTGTAAAAGATGATCCTGTCCCAGTATATGTAACAGTAACAGCGCCCATACCCGCGCCTTTTAACTCTCGTCCAGCAGGGATATTAATTGTTGTTGAACCAAGATTGTAAGAGCCTGCATTCATATAACAATACTCACCAACATCCAAATTATCTAGACAAATCTGTATCTGTGCAGCTGATGCTCCAGAACTCACACTTGCTCCTTGATCATAGTCTGGGATGCCTGCTACAACACCCACATTGTTACTCCAATCACCATCCCTATCATCAGGCCAAGCATTTGTTGGCGGAGACCACATTGGCGAAGGTGTTGTTTGGCCTGTTCGAAGTGGATGTGGGTACGTGTATGGTGTGTAACCTGGTTTTTGTGATAAATAGTAATCTCTTCCTTCTTGAATAAAGCACACGTTAGAATCGATTCCAGCGCTGCACTGAGCTGCGTTGTTATATACTTTTGGAACTGTGTTGCAATCATAACCATCATCTCCAGCGAATAAGTTGTAAACATTTACAAAGTTTGAAGGTTGAACATTATTCCATATATATACAGGGTTTTGTGTTGTGCCAACATATCCTGGCTGGTCAATACAAGGGTATGTTAGACACCGCGTTGTCCAAGAATGCGAGGTGCTGCCACAAGCGTTATCACCTGCGTTGTTTAATCCATAATAAACAAGGTTGATGCCGTGATCACTGCCACCGCTCCAAGAACCACTTCCTGTTTCTGTCCAGGTATTGTTAAAAATTGCGCCAGTTCCACCACGATATTTTATCGCAGCATAGCATGAGCTGTCACAGTCTGCTATGTTTTCATAATATTCTAATAATATTGGCCCTCTGTAATTTGCACCTACATCTTCGTATCCATGTGTTGATATCCACGTGTTTTGAAAAGTGTTGTGTCTAGCGATGATTCTTGCAGCGTCCCAAACTTCTAGCCACGCTGAGCCCGCTACTGTGTTGTCAAATACGTTGTCTTCAACAAAGACACCCCATTGACCTCCGACAAGTGCAGGTCTGCTAAAAGCTGCGTCTCTATCTCCTTCAACAAACACCGAGACAACCCCAAATTGCATATCATAAAATTCGTTGTTATCTATCAAGCCATACACATCATTGATTCTTAAAGGATAAGATCTCATAGCATTAAACTTAATATTATGAACTCTAAACTTCATAAAGTCTTGAGCAGCACCATGAATGTAAATCACACCCCGCTGGTGTGATTGTGAAGCTCCTGCTTCAATTGTCATATCAGAAATAGTTACTCTTTCATCTAAACCCATATTACAATCAAACAATGCAACAGTGCCAGCATTATTATCGATGATTGTTGTGACGTCAATCCCACTTCCCTGAATAGTTATTGTTTTATCAATTATCACATTAGAATTCCACGTACAGCTCCCAGCAGGAATAATAATTGTGTCTCCATCTGTAGCGTTGTCAATCGCTGCTTGCACGTCTGTTTGCGAACAACTGCTTACTGTATAGTTTGAAAACCCTGGTACTTGATAACTAATTGTGGTGCCAGCACGTGATACTAATTGACAATCAGCACACTCAATTCCATCACGATATATTTTAGGATCTTGCAAGTCAATACCGTAAAATGTTATTCTTGCTCTTTTGTTCAAACGCTTGTCAGCTTTAGAGTTTACTCCAATAAAACCTTTTTTTATTACTATGTGTTTGTCAAGGTTGGCGTTTGTTAGATCTAATTCTTCTAAAAATTCTATTCCGCCATGAGTTGTGTCTTCTAATATTACGTTTTGTGCTTTTTCTAGTTGAGTTTTTGACATGCTATCAAAGCGTGTTGTTCTGCCACGAAACTTTGAATATGCCGGGGTTGTTGTAGGAACTCTGTCAGGAACTTGTACTTGTGCTGATTGTGTTTGAGAAGTTGTGGTTGTTGGCTGATAGCTTTGTTCAACTATTATCGAGTCTGTTGTTTGCAAGGCTTCATAACCGCTTTTGTAACAAACAATATCATAATCGTAGTTTGCAGGACTGAAAAAAACAGTCTCGTATACGTATTCACTAGCAGTCTCGCTCATAATATGTACTTGTCCTCGAATTATAAACCTGCAAGTAGCTCCACTAAGTGATTCTCCAGTGCTTATATCGTTGTAGTCTGCACTAAAAACTGCAGTTTCACCACTAACAATCGGCCCATTATCACTAATTGTTAGTGTTGAAGTAGTACCATTAATATTGCTAAAAGCAACAACTATAACAGTGTACGCGACAATTGCAGTAATGATAGCAATTGAAAGAAACAATAATTCGTGAGGTGCTTCAGGGCGCTGCCTATTGATATGTCTCTGTTTACTCTTTTTTGTGCCCCTCCTACTCATTGACTATTCCCTAGTCTAATTTTTTATACAAATTAAAATTATTATTTTCGTAATCGTAAACATACAAGTCTTTTTTTGCTGGTGTCGCGCGCATTTTAACAACATTGATAAGACCAACAACTTTTAAGTCTCGCTTGTGAGTTTTCATTCTGATGATGCCATCTGCTAAGTAATCTTCAACACCGTACTCTGAATAAGTATTGTCTTCTGGTGGAACCTCTGAAATAAAAAGTGATGTAACTCCAAGCTTTTTGAAAAAGTCAAAAGCTTGAAAAATATTCTTTCTAGGATTTTTAAAATCTGACAAAGTATACAAAGCTGACAAACTATCAACAACAACAATATCTAACATGTTGTTCTTTCGTAGTTTTATCAAAACTTTTTCAATAATTTCAAGCCAGTCACGCTCACTAGTAGTGGCTTTTTTTGACAAACTTGAGATTTCATGGCGAATATTGCCAATATCAAACATTATAAAATCAGTGTTGTCAGGTGTCAAGTGCTCAACTTCTGTAAACATACTGCTAGTTGATGGGATAACCTGCATACGAATCTTTTCAAGATCATAGCCCATGTGAGTCATTTGCTGCAAAATACTATTAGAAGTTTCCTCTAAAGTGATATAAACTACCTTTTTACCTTCTAACACATTATTGTAAAGTGAGTGAAAACAAAGCGTTGTCTTCATAGTTCCTGCTTCGCCAGAAATCAGCACAATAGAATTACGCGGCACTCCGCCTGCCAGTGCAGCGTCCAAATCACTAACATGTGTTTTAATACGCTCTATACCATCTTCTTTTACGTCTTTTTTTAATAACAATTTAACCCTACTCTTTTAAACTACTAAAAACTTTATCTATCATACTTTTTTGCCATCCGACCTTTATTAAGTTTTCGATAATTTTATCGTCAGATAACCCACTCTTTTGACATTTTACAATATATTCTTTGAGCAGTCCTTCTTTAGGTGTTAAAACAATAGCTTGTTTTTTAAAATAATGATCTAACAATTCTTTTTTCCAACCAGAACCTAATAACACATTATACAATTGTTCATCAGTATAACCTTTAGCGCGATTAACTTTAATGTAAGCTTCAAGCTTTTCAACATGTGTGACGTGACGATCTTTAACAACTGGCTTTGAAATCTCTTTTTTGACTTCTGGCTCTTTTTTAACCTCTGGCTTTTTTGGTTCTTTTGGCTGCAATGGCCTATCAGTGCCAACAATTTTTTCAGTAGCGCTTTTGTAAAACATTTCAGGCTGCGCATGCAACATTTTAATTGTTGGCATTTTAGGATTTTTGTAAACAGGAATTTCTAATTCTAAATCATCAAGGTAATCTTTTGGAATGGTGCCGCTTCGAACACTGATGATTATTGGTTTTTCTTTTTGTACAAGGTTTTGTACAAAGTGACGTGCTGCCATAATGGATGAAGATTGTATTATCATGTTCAAACCTTCAAAATAGACAATACCTTCATGGGATAAAATTGTATGCAATATTTTTTCAGGTTCTGCAGGGTGAACAACTTTTTTGCCCTGTATTATTTGTTCGTGCCCAATAACAATATTGTTTTTAATGCCTGACTCTGGACTTCTAGTGATGGCAAGTTTTGGCACGCCATCATCATACGCTTTAAACAGTTTAAGAGAAGCACTGCCAGGTTCAACAATTAATACTGGCTCTTCAAAAATTCTATCAGCTAAAGCTTTAGCGCTTTTTAAGTGCACTAGTTTTTGGCGAGTTACAAAACCACCAATAACTATTATGATAACTGCGAGCAATATTAATAATGGTTTGATAAAATCAATCTGTATTTGAGTGATAGGACCTACTAATTCACCGATCGTTTTGTTTAGTTCTTCTTGTGATAATGGCGTTTCAGTACTTGGAGACTTAATGTTTGGCTCTGCAGTTATAGCAAAAATATCAAATTGTCCTGTTCTAGTTCTAAAGCGTAACGCGTCAGCATCTTCTGACAACTTATTAGTTGCCATGTCATTCCAGTTCACACCATCAAAATATTCCATTTTGATAGTTGTCACGTTAGCATCATTAAACGTGATCCATGAAAGCAACACTTTAAAATCAATTATTGACTCTGTAACATACGAGTAGTCAAAGTCAGGACTGATGTTTAAGTATTTGTAGACCAAACTACCTTTTGGTGGCGGGATTCCAATATAACTACTATACTCTTTAGCACTCAACCTTCTATCAACATTTCGTATAGTTTGAGTGTTAATAACTTCAACACTTTGCAAATCAAAATATTGAGTGAAATTATTTGAAAAACTAATCAGTGTGCCGCCACCAATCATGCCGCCGCCAGGGCTATCGCCTCCACCGCCAGGACCAGCAGGACAAGTGCCGCAATCGTTAACGCATGTAGAGCATGACTCGCTACTGTCGCAATTACTGTCACCGCACCAACTCAAAAGGCTTAGGGAGATTTGGTGTAGTGCGCTGCCCGTGGTAACGTTGACAGTAGCGTTTAAGTCATCTCGCAGTAGTGTGATAGTGGATACTGTTAGTGGAACAATTCGTGGAACATAAGGCGATAATGTAATACTGACCGGAGGTGTTACAAAACCAGAATCACTACTAATACTTACTGTTCCAGTGTAATCATTAGGATTGTACAATATTATATTATGACTTGTTGATTGCTGCTTTAACAAACTCAGCGAACTGCTTATAGGATCAAAGTACAAATAGGGATCTACGCTGAAAGTGTAGGCTCCAGCGCTCAACAAATTATCTTGCAAATCATACGCTCTAATAGTATAAGTATAATCTCCAGCAGTCAAATTATCAATACTTATAGTGTGAGTTGTCACAAAAGAACCATTAGAGATATTCTTTTGCAATCCTCCAGATTTTTGATAATTAATAGTTATGTTACACGGCTCGCTAAAGAGTATAGTAACATTTACAGGGTAACCCTCGTAAGCACTACTAACACTTCGCAATATTATAAATGGCGGGCTGTCATCAATAACACTAAAGTTTGTACTTGCCAGCGCACTATTGTTATAACTGTCGGAGACTAATAGTGTAGCGCTGTAATTATCAACACTTGTAAGTGTTACTGATGTACCGCTGGTTTGAGCGGCCAGCCCGCCTGAAGAATTAGTAACATTAATCTGCCATGAATAACTGCTGTTTTCCGTTACGTTGAACAAGAAATTTACTAAGTTGCCAACATTATAGATTGCTCTGCTAGTAATAAAATAATCGATTATTGGATCAACATTATCATTAACTGTTAGACTAGTAGTTGCACTGTCATTGTTGAACACTATATCTTGAGCAACAATCAAAACATTATGAATTCCAGGTATGCCGCTAGAGTATTGACCTTCATAAATCTCGACACTAGTATTTGTCAACACTACTTGTGTTGTACTACTATCAGGAGCTGTTATGATGACTCTTGCTAATAACATATTAGCTTCTGTCACATTAACAGTGATGTTGACTAATTGTGACATATTAACAATTATAGGTGTTATGTTAACACTGTTAATAACAGGATTAGTTGTATCACCAACACTAAAATTGCCAACTCCTAAAGGGTACGCACTACTGACTAAAATATTATTGCGGCTATCATTTGCAATAATAAAAGCACTATAAATTCCTAATTGGTCAGTGCCGCTAAACGTGTAATGCCAATTACCATTTTGCGTCATTGGCTGTTGTATTGTACTACTATCAGGCTTTGTAATGTTGACCTGAACTGTATCAACGCTTGTCTGGTCTGTAACAACAGCTGTGACATTAACATCATTTAAAAAATCAACAGAGACAGGATTTGTGCTTAAACTAACAAAAGTTGGCGGCGTAGTATCATTAACACTAAAATTAGCAAAACCCTGAACCAAATTACCACTAGAGTCTGTAACATTAACTGTTATATTGTAGAGTTCCGGAGTGCCAGTGCTTGAGAAAACAACCTTATAAAGGTTGCCACTGAGACCAAGGGTTAGTGCTTGAGCACCAGCACCCCACTCTACGTAAGCAGTCACTGTAGTTATACTGTAATCGTCGCTTGCGTTGACAGTAATATTGAAAAAATCGTCTTGGTTAACGGTCGAAGGAACAACAATATTATTGATTGTAGGATTTTGCTCGTCAATTATTGTAAAATTATCAAAACCGCTAGTTGTAACATTATTGTTAGAGTCATTAGCCCAAACATAATATTGATAAGTTCCTAAAAGAGTGTTAGAATAATTAATATTGTAGCCGGCATTCATCACAGCTTCTTGCGTGCTAGCGTTTGGCAATGTGATAATAGCTTTAACAACAGTAGCATCAGTCACACTAGCGGTGATATTAAACTGGGTCGTTTTATTGCCGGTCTTTGGCGATACATTAATAGAATTTATTACTGGAGGTGAAAAACCTTGAAAATTCACATTAGAGCTTTGAACTTCAAAAACACCATCTGTTACATTAACATACAAAGAATAACTTCCTTCTGTTGCTACAACGTAAGAGTTTTGCCAGTAATTGCCGATAAGCGATAATTGTACAACATCACTATTATTAATGTACGCAGTAGCATTAGTAACATCGCCATCAGTATCGGTCACGTTGACTCTTATACTGATAGCTTGGCCAACACTAACTGAAGGATTCAAAATTTCTGCCAAATTAATAATTGGCGGGTCATTAACGCCATTAACAGTAAAGCGAAAAGTGTCTGTCGCACTATTATTTGAAGTGTCAGTAACATTAATTGTTATATCTGAATAACCGCTAGCGCTTGGCACAACACTACAATTAACGTATTGATTTGATTGTATAAAACAATCAACAACACTAGTGTTAGTCTCAGCTAGCACTGCATAAGTTAATGCGCTGTCAGCATCAGTATCATCGCTAACCAAAGGGTACAAATCTAATAGTGGAGGATCGGTATCTTCAGAAGTGTTCTGGTTGCCAATGCTAACAGTTGGAGGTGTGACGTCGGCAGGCACAGAAGCATTAATGACAACACTTCTTTGTTCTGTGTTATTAATGTTTCCGCTAGCATCAATAGCCCAGGCTTTAAACGAATAATTGCCATCTGAAAGATTGGTGAAGTTGTTGTAAAGACTATATGTGCTCGCATCGTATATTACTCTGATTTCTTGCAATGTTAAAGCTCTTGAGAAAATCATGACTTCATCAATTGTCCCGTTGGCTTCATAATATAATGCACTGTCATCATCTATACCAATAAATGTTGGTTCAGAATCCTGCCACGCAGTGGCATTTATGCTAGTAAATATACCTGTACAATCAGTGGTGGCATCAGCAACACCGTTAAGATAAACTATTGAGTGGGTGCCATTGTATACTCCTGCAACATGCTGCCATCTACCATAACCAAGGTTGTCATCTTCATTGGCTGCACAAGCAGAATCACCTGTATCACCATCTTCTTTTATTTGAAATGAAGTTCGGTTACTATCACGATATCTAAGGCGAAAGAAGTAATTATCTGAAGTATCATCCCACCGGGTAATTATGCTACCACCATTGAAACCATCTATTCCATCTTCAGCGACATTAATCCATGCCATGAAAGTACAGCCATTTACACACACATCGCTAAAGTCACTTCCAGTGCCAATAGTTAAGTAATCATTATCTCCGTCAAAGTCAAAAGCACCGCCTCTCATTCCATCAGAGTTACTAGTAGAATCACCAGATATTGTTGCATTATACTTGTATGTACTATTATCAAAGACATGTGTTGAATTGTAATATTCAAAACTGTACCACGCGCGCAATGTTCTATTCCAGTCAATGAATGCTGAAACATTACTAGTGTCATTGACTGAAACATTAACAAAAGCATAATTGTTTGTTGTTATATTGCCGTTATTTGGTGTTGGAGACACAAAACTAATGCTTGGCACGACACTATCGCTGCTGCTTTGCCCTAGTGTCACTGTTATTGTTTTTGACTCATTAACTGTTGCAATTGTTGAATTGCTGTCTGCGCCATTAACAGCTGTAATGTTATGAGGTGTGTGAAAAGATACATTGCCTGCAGCATAGTCTTGCGTGTTATTTTGAGTGTACTCAGTGACAACAAACCAAGTTGTGTAACCATTACTATCTGTTAGTGAGTTAGTGACTACTTGAGTTGATAAGTTATTAGTGATGTTAACATTGGCGTTTTGTACGCCGCCGCCAGTACTATTAATCACTCTGACTCGCAAATAATAATTGTTTGTGATGTTTTGTGTTATTGAGTTAATATTGATGTTTGACTTGTTAAAAGATGTATTGATTAATGTTACATCAACATTATACGAGCCTCCTGTTTGTAAGTCTAAATTATAAGATGTGCTACTTGACAAACTAGAATTAATAACAGTAATATTGCGCTTGTGATTATAAGTTGTTCTAATGGCAGGACCTGTTGCTTGAACAGTAATATTTACAAATTGAGTGTTTTCTTCATATTGGCTCAAACTTATTCCGACATCTGTAGAGTTAATAAAACTGTTTTTGAAAGTGTTATTACCATTATTGCCAGTCCAATAGCCAATACCTTGATCAACATTAGAAACATTAAAACCGTCTAACAGAAGACTTGTAGTAGTGTCTAAAACAATACCTATATCGGAAAAATTAACAAAAAGACTTGTGATATTGATATTGGCGCCAGTATTTATGTACAAGCTGTCACCAGTTAATGAAACATTATCGATAATTAGATTATTACAATAGCTTGTTCTTAATTGTCCTCCAATAACATCATTAATGTTTGACGGGCAATTAAGCAACGGGTTCATATTGCCTTGTGAATAATAATAAATTGGCAAGCCATCAATAAAGTTTGTGGTATCAATAGAATGATTAGCCTTTGCAGCATTAAGATTTGTCATATACAATCCAGCATCATCAAAGTCTATTTTTGAAATATTGTTAAACGTGAAGTTGTTCCTTTCTGATTGTTCTATTGCAATAGCAGAATAATCACCAGCAATAAGGATATTGTTAGTTATAATATTATCGTTAGCGTAATAAGCAAATAATGCGTCATCAGACCAAAAACTTCTAGAACCATTAATATTATTATTGCTTATTGTGTTATTGTTAGAATACCATAATTCGATAGCGCTTTGCTTGTTAACACCATCACCAACAGCAACCAAAGTATTATTATTAATCAACGAGTTATTAGTATAATTGTAAAACACTGCTTCACTAAAATTAGTTATCAAACAATCCTTGACAGTAACATTATTTTTTGTTGATGCAAGAACACCAACACCCGAACCATTACCAGTAACACTAAAACCATCACAGTCAAGAACAATATTAGAAGCATTAAAAACAAAACAAGTACCAAAAGCAACAACGTTACTAGTTAATGTTTTGTCAGTGTTTAAAAACTCACAATCAGGACCATTAAATGTTAACGCTAAAAAGTCAGTGTTATTAACAGCAATGTTGTAAACACTGTCACAAACACCATCGCCATTACTATCACTGCAGTTTTCGCTCCATCCTTGTCCGTTTGGTTGAGCCCAAAAATTCCCTCCAAGGTTAGAGCCGCCAATGATGTTAGTGTCGACTGTTAGCGTGGTGTTGAAATAATTAGGGCTATGATTAACATTGTTGTTGTAAACATTGACTGTGTTGTTGAAGATGTTATTGTAAAAAGTGTTGTTAACACTGTACTCATCATATGCTTCGTAGAAATACAATCCAGGATTTGTTGAGCCTTCTATTATTGAATTAATAACAGTGTTGTTAATGTTTTCTCTATCAAAATTAATTCCTCTGCTTCCACTGTTTTTTATGCTGACATTATCAAAATATATATTTGTTGTTATAACAGTCCATAAACCATATCTTTTAGGGTTATGCAGTGTTAAGTTTTCAAAAGTGTTACTATCAGATGACCACATAGCAACGCCGTCAGCGGTATTTGAACTATTAATATTTGTAAAAGTTGAGTTTTCTGTGCGATGAATAATTAGGCCGTTATTGTCTATTGTGTCAGAGTTGATTATTGTTATGTTGTTTAAGTTTGAACCGTCAGCATCGCAAAGCTGTATGAGTGAAAACGTTTTGTTTTCTAAATTAACTGTGTCATTATAATACCCGTAAGGATAACTTCCACTAACGTTTACATTAACAAATTCGTTATCACAATTAGCATTTCCCCAGGGTTCAACTATGATGTCATAATCTCCGTTATCTGTGAATGTTGAGTTCTCAATAAGGTTTCCTGTTCCTTGATTGATTCGCAGGCCGAAATTATTATTATTTGTTACATTGACGTCATAAAGGTGATTGTAATCTGATATGATTATACCGTACGCCATATTATCTGGTAAAGTAACATTGTGAATAGTGAGGTTGGTACTTGTTAAAGTAGCGTATATTCCAACATCAAAATAACTAATGTTTGTACAATCTTTTATCTCAACGTTTTGACTTCCACCATTTGAATCACTAAGGTTAATACCTCTGCTATTATCCCACTGACTATCACTAGAAATCGAGAACCCATTACAACTCAAAGTAATGTTGTCTCTACCATTAAAATTTATACAAGTATCTGAAGAATTAATATTGTTAGCAAGATAAACAGCACCATTATTAGCGGCGCTTTGAAGCTTGCTAGTACAATCGGCACAACTATTACAAGTTACGTTGTCCTGTAAGATATCAAAGAACCAAGTACTACTTTCTGAAGAACTTGTTCCATCTGTGACGTTTCCTTTCCAATAATACCTACCAACTTGCAATGAGTACATTGCTGCAACTTCGCTGGCGCTTAGAGTTTTGTTCCATACAACTACTTCGTCTATAGAACCATTGAAGCTTCTGTTATAGTCGCTTTCTCTAAGACCTATCATTACATTATAATCGTTAGGATTTGCAGGTTCATTACCGCCTGTATCAACACTATTTATGAAAACTCCATCAA
>JAAOYA010000010.1 GCA_018221105.1 Candidatus Woesearchaeota archaeon
ACTATGTTGTAGTTGTTTGAAGAGTTTAGTGCACTGTGGCCTCCGCCTGCCGGTCTTGAAGTTGTTGAAGTGTTAAAAACGTAATTTGTTATACCTCTTGATTGTTCTGCATTGGCTGTTTCTATGCTAAAAGACTCGTAAGTGGAGTCATTAGTTTCAATATCTACAATCCAGTCTTCGATTACGCCTTCTGCTTTATTGCGAATTTTTAATCTTATTTCTCCGTCTGTTGAACCATCAGGATCTGTAACATTTATTCTTTCTATTGCAAAGCTTAATGCTGTGCATGATTGAAATGATCTGCTCTCTTGTGTTGCTGTTTCAAGGTTTTCTTCTGAGAATTGGTTGACCCATCCCATAATAAGACCTCCAATTGTTAAAGAGATAGCAACTAACAGTACTGCAACTATTAATCCTGAAACTGCTTTTTTATTGTTAAACATGTGTGCGCACCTCTATTTGATTTTGATATACAGAATTTTTAACAATAGTCCTTTATAAAAGTTTCGAATAATACTCTCAAAAACAAAACTTTAATAAGGCAATTTTTACAATACTATTTTTTATGGCTACGCTTTTGTACTTGACTTACTTGTCAATAATTATCATCGTTGGAATTATTGCTACTATTATAGCTTCTAAGATTAAAATTCCAGAAGTTATTGTTTTAATTTTTGCCGGCATGGTTATTGGCAATATCACTGTTAATGGCGCTCCACTTATAGGTTTTCCTTTGGAGTTTATCACTGCCCTGTCACTTTTAGCGCTTGTCATTATTGTTTTTGACGCGTCTAGTCGTCTAAAGCTTAAAGAGTTTGATGATTTTTCTCTTCGCGTTGTGAAACTAACCATTGCTTTTATTGTTTTAACTATTGCTTTTTTGAGTGTTAGCACTTATTACTTGTTCAATATTAGTAATGTGTTTTACACTTTAATTTTTGCATCTTTAATGGCTGGCACTAGCCCTGACACAGTACTTAGCATGTTTAAAGAGGGCACTAACAAGTGTGTTGAACTTTTAAAGATTGAAAGCATTATTAACACTCCTTTTATTGTTTTATTGCCTTTTTTATTAATTGATTTGATGCAAGATATTGTCTCTCCAACATTTTCAACACTTGTTGATGGACTAGCACCTTTTTTGTTGCAAATTGTTGTTGGTATTGGTGCTGGAGTATTAGTTGGTATTGTTGCTTTGAAGCTTATGAAAAAAACTTATTCTGAAAGACTCTCGCCACTAATGCTTATCGCTGTAGCGCTTATTACTTATATTTTAGCAGAAAATCTTAATGGTAGTGGAGTCTTAGCTGTGACTACCACTGGTTTGATGTTTGGCAGTGTTTATGTTCGCGAAAAAGCACAATTGCAAGAGTTCAGCCAATTGTTTAGTAGTTTTTTAGAAATAATGGTTTTCGTGCTCATAGGGCTTTTGATCAAGATTCCTTTTGAAATAATGTTTTATTTAAAATCAGCATTGTTGTTTTTAATATTTTTGCTTATCCGTTTTATTGCAGTGAACATTTCGCTTACTGCGGGACAATATAATTTTAAGGAACGATTATTCATATCATTGAATACTTCAAAAGGTATTGCAGTGGCAGTAGTAGTGTCAATTTTGACTACTTATATGCTGCCAGGTTTTGACACAATATCGAATTTAATGCTTGTTTTTTTAATTTATAGTTTGGTAATCTCAGCAATTGTTTTGCATTACTCAAAATTTTTTATTAGGGCTAGTGTTGCAAAAAAGCCTGAAAAACTAATAAAATGAAAAAATTAATTTCTGGCCCTGGTGGAACTAACGGGTTGGGCTATGAAAAAGGAATACCGCATATTGCAAGTTTAGGTCTTGGCGCGCTAGAGGTTGAACTAACCCACGGTATTAACATTTCTAATGAGACAGCAAAAAAAATAGGTGCTTTAGCAAAAGAGCATGGTATTAGTTTGAGTGTTCACGCTCCATACTATATTAACCTTGCCAGCATTGACAAAGAGAAAGTTATCGCTAGTAAAAAAAGAATATTAGATGCTTGTGAGAGAGCGCATTTTTTAGGCGCTAAAAATGTAGTTTTTCATGCAGGCTTTTACATGGGCCGTGACAAATTAGAAGTTTTTGATGTTATAGCAAGTGAAATTAAAGAATTGCTAGCGACAATTAAAAAAAATAAGTACGATATTGTTTTAGCGCCAGAGCTTACTGGAAAACCAACACAGTTCGGCGACTTAGACGAGTTGATTGCTTTAAGTGAAATTACTGGTTGTTTTTTCACTATTGATTTTGCTCACATGCTAGCACGTTATGGAAAACTTGATTATGATTGGGCGTTAAAAAAATTAAAACGTTTTAAAACATTACACATTCACTTTTCAGGAATTGAATACACTGCTAAAGGAGAGCGCAGGCATTTAATAACACAACAAAAAGATATTGAAAAATTAATTGCTGCATTACAAAAATATGGTTTTAGTGCTGTGATAATCAATGAAAGTCCAGACCCTATAAGTGACGCAGTAAAAACAAAAAAGATTATTGAGCAAAGTTAATAAAATACTAAAAAAAACTTCTAAAAAATGATGAAAACAATAATCCTTGACACAAACTTTTTATTGGCTCCTGGACAATTCAAAATAGACATCTTTGAAGAGTTAAAACTGTTGATGGACGAACCTTACGAGCTAGCAATAGTTAGTGCTACAAAAACAGAATTAGAAAAACTCTCAGTTGGCAACTCTAAAGACGCTGTTGCTGCAAGGATTGCAATAGAGTTTTTATCGTCAAAGAATTTAAAAACCATTAAAACAGAAAACCTTAAAAATACCCTGCAATTTCCCAACAATTACGCCGACGATCAAATACTTAATGTCGTCGACGATAATATTATCGTTGCAACACTGGATGTAGAACTACAAAAAAAGATTCTAGCCAGAAAAGCCGCCATTATTGGCATGCGACAACAAAAAAAACTTTACATCAAAAAAAGATAATAAAATGTTTTACAAAGTACAACTAACAGATCACATACGAGTGCCGCCAAACACTTTTAGTGAAGACACTGAAACTTCTGTGATTAAAGAAATCAAGAACAAGTTCGAAGGCTACATTTCTAAAGAATTAGGAATAGTCGTAGACGTCACAAAAATAGTAAAAGTCAAAGAAGGAACAATCATTCCAGGTGACGGAGCAATCTATTACAATACTGATTTTGAACTATTAACTTTCAAACCAGAACTACAAGAAGTCGTTATTGGAATAATAAAAGATATTGCTGACTTTGGAGCCTTTATTAACATCGGCCCAATCGAGGGAATGATTCACATTTCACAAACAATGGACGATTTCGTAAGTTTTTCAAAAGACAAAGTATTACTAGGAAAGGAAAGCAAGCGAAGCCTCAGAGTTGGTGACGTTTGCAGAACACGATTAATCGCTATCAGTTACAAAGATATTACTAACCCAAAATTAGGGCTTACAATGCGCCAACAAGGTCTTGGAAAACTTGAATGGTTAGAAGAAGAAAAAAAACCAGTGGCAAAAAAGGTTGAGAAAAAATGAGCAAGAAAAAAGTTTGCAAAGTCTGTAAAGTATTTGTTACAGGAGAACAATGCCAATTGTGTAAAGGTAACCAATTTTCTAATAATTGGAAAGGTAGAGTTACAATATTAAATGTTGAAAAATCAGAAATCGCAAAAAAGATCGGCGTTACAAACAACGGCGAGTATTCTATAAAATCAAACTAAAATGAAATTAGAACTAGTAAAACAAACAAAACTGCCATTACTCTCAAGAGAGCGTGTTGTATTCTGGCTAAACAATACTGGTCCTACACCTTCAAGAGCACAACTTAGAGAAGCAGTTGCCAAACAATTAAGCGTTAAAGAAGAAGTTGTCATGATTCGACACGTTTACCCACAGTATGGTAATCCAAAAATCAAGATTATAGCTCACGTTTACAAAAAAGCATCCGATGCTATTATTGAAGGCAAAGCAATGGTAAAAAAGCATGAGAAAAAAGCTGAAGAGCCAAAGGAAGTTGCTCCCGCTGAAGTTGAAACTCCTGCAGAAGAAAAGAAAGAAGAAGCAGAGAAAACAGAAGAACCTGCCAAAGAAAAAAAAGAAGATAAGAGTGAATGATTATGAGCGACGCAAAAACTAAAAAACAAAACAAGAAATGGGAATTATACAAAACATCAGGTGACACGCTACAGCGCACTAACAAGACTTGTCCAAAGTGCGGCCCAGCAGTTTTTCTAGCAGAACACAAAGATCGTAGAACTTGCGGCGCTTGCGATTATATGGAAAAGAAACAACAGTCTTCAGAATAATTCTAGGTAACCTTCTTTTGGAACCAAAACAATTTTATCAACAATTAGTTTATCAAGTATTTCTGTAGCATCTTTTTCAGTCATTCCCATAGCTTCTGATTCTACTAAGAACTCTTCTGTTTGAATTGCTTTTTGACCATTTTTTGTTAGTTGATTGAGTAATACTATTACATTAGCTGTTCTGTCCTCTTTTAATTCTTGCGCTAAACGAATTTGTGTCATGCGCTGAATTTTCAGTATTTCATCAAAGTCTAAACGATCAACTGCCATTTTAATGCCCTTTACAACCTTTAAGTGACAGCTTCTTTTAAAGTTTACCTAGTTAATATACAAAAAAGGACAATAAGCACAAGACAAAAATTTTAGACAAATTGTTTGTCTTGTCCAATTTAATATGTAAACATATTTTACACTAAATTGTGTCACATACTAAATAATAAAAAAGTTTAAAAAAAGAACCTGTTAACAGTTTTTAAGGTGAAAAATTGACTAAAGCTTTATACTTATATGATTGTTACTTAAAAGAGTTTGACGCTAAAGTACTAAGCGTAACAGATGACAAGTATGTTGTCTTGGACCAAACAGCCTTTTATCCTTCTAGTGGAGGCCAACCTCACGATACCGGAGTAATGCTTTGTGATGATGTTGAGTACCTTGTAATTTATGTTGGAAAGTTTTCTGGCAGTATAAGTCACGAAGTAACAAAACCTGGACTCAAAGTTGGTGATACAGTTCACTGCAAAATTGATTGGAATAGGCGCTACACTTTAATGCGCTATCACACAGGAAGTCATGTTTTAATAGGGTTTTTTTCCAATGAACTAGGCGCTAAGATTACTGGCAACCAATTAGGCGTTGACAGATCACGAATTGATTTGAACATTCAAAATTTTGATCGCGAACTGTTTGAGAAAATGATTGAAAAGTCTAATGACTTGATTAAAAAAGATTTGCCTGTGAAATTTTATGATATGACACGCGAGGACGTGCTAAAAGACCCGCAACTCATCAAACTTGCTGCTGGGCTGCCTGAAGGCATTAAAAATTTGCGAATTGTTGAAATTGAAGGTTTTGACAAGCAACCAGACGGCGGAACACATTTGAAGAGTTTAAAAGACATTGGCACAATAAAGTTTTTAAAAGCTGACAATAAAGGAGCTAATAATAGAAGGTTTTATTTTACACTAGAATGAAATACGTTGTGACAGGAGGAGCAGGATTTATTGGTTCTAATTTAGTGCAAGCATTACTAGAAAAAAATCATGAAGTGGTAGTTATTGATGACCTCTCCAGTGGCAGCTTGCACAACATTGAACCTTTTATGGATCGTGTAAAGTTTGTAAAGGGCAGTGTTGAAAGTTTTGAACTTTTAAAAAAAGAATTTGCCTGCGCTGATATTGTTGTTCACTTGGCAGCTATTGCATCAGTGCCCAAAACTATTGAAGATCCCGTGCTTGCCAGTGCTGTTAACACTGAAGGAACACTAAAAGCGCTACTGGCAGCAAAGCATGGTGGTGTTAAACGTTTTGTTTTCGCCTCATCTGCAGCGTATTATGGCAATGCTGAGAAAATGCCAAAAGTTGAAAGTATGGCACCACAACCTGAAAGCCCTTACGCTATTCATAAGGTCACTGGAGAATACTATTGTAAAGTGTTTAGTCAAAAACATTCTGTTGATGCTGTTAGCTTTCGGTTTTTTAACGTGTACGGTCCAAAACAAGACCCTAAAAGCCCTTACTCAGGAGTCATCAGTATTTTTATTAACTCAGTGCTCAATGATAAGCCAATAACAATTTTTGGTGATGGACATCAAACACGCGATTTCGTGTTTGTTGATGACGTAGTAAAAGCAATAATACTAGCTTGTGAAAGTGAGCAAAAGTTCGATGGTGAAGTTTTTAACATTGCAACAGCAAAAGAGATTAGTTTGTTAGATTTAATAAAAAATATTAATACAGTTTTAGAAAAAAATGTTATGCCAAGCTTTAGTGATGTTCGCGCTGGCGATGTTAAACGATCAGTTGCAGATATTAGCAAAGCAAAAAAAGTTTTGGGCTTTAACCCAACTACTAGTTTTGAAGAAGGCTTAAAAAAAACTATTGAATGGTACAAAAAAGTCTAGTATTATTCAACGCAGACAAGATCGTGTTTTGAATGGGTTGTTTGAACTACTGGAAATTCTCTCATGACAAAACGCATTGCTTCTTTTAATAATTTAATATCATTGTGAACTTTTAATTCTAAAACAAAAAATGGTCTTTTTTTCTTGCCATCATTTTTTTGGTGAAAAACTTTATCTGCAGACACCCAAAGTGTTTGAGCGTCATATACTACTACGCGTTCAAAATACACATCATCAAAGCTTTTGCCTTTTTGAGATCTTATAAAAATTCTTTTTGCTTTTACATTTTTTATGTCAGCAAAGCCTTTAGGCATTTTTTGATTTAGTGGAAAATAAGTTTTTTCTTTTTTTATTGGAAAATACCTGTGCTGTTCTAATTCTTTTTTTGACATTTCAGCAGCCCTAGTGTAAATCAGCTGTGCTGATTGCAACCAACCCTTACCATTATCTTTTAGTCTTTTGCGTAATCGAATTTTTGGCGTTCGACTATTGTACACCGGTAGGTTATTGTCAAAGTATCGATCATAATATTTTATTGTTTTAGTATTTTCTAAACTAAATTTTTTTGCCATTCTAGAGAGCACTTGATCAAGCTTTTGTGTAGAACTAATAAAAAACCGTGATTCGTAATAATTTTCAATACCAAAACCTGATTTTTTTAGCGCTCGCTTATATTTCTTAAAAGCCATTTCAGTAATTGTTACTTCCAATCCGGCAACTACCAATACTGCTATAACAAAACTAGTTAAGGCAAGTATCCAAGCTGGAGTAACAGGATAAATTCTAAGTCCGAAAAACATCAATATAATATAAATTGGATCGTGCACTAGTATATCTTGTGTTAAACTTTTGGCACCGCCACGCATTGCTCTGCGAAAATAAGTTGTTAGGGGATCACGTTTTTGTTTTGGAGTATTACGATAAACACTTAGTGCTTCTTTAAAATGTGCTGGGAAAAAACCTGCTTTTTCAACTACCGGACCAGTTGTCGATAACACAATATCTCTTGTTCTGCGACTAATAGGCCCTGCAAATACTTTAAACCAAATATTGCTCAAAAAAATAGCGACTAAAGCTGTTCCAATAGTATTGATTATTAATGCTATTGTTTCATCACGACCGAAGCGTTTAAAAACAGTCCAGAAAGGGTTTCCTGGAACAATTATTGGTTCTCTAGAAAGTTTTTTTTGCAACAATATTGAATGATCGCTCATGAAAACATTAAAAATAATCAATTTATAAACTTTTATAAAGTCTTACTAGTTCTTTTTGTTTTATGAAAAACAATCGTGTTGAAGAGTTTATTAAAAATCCTAAAAAGGCTTTGTTTAAGCTTTCAGCACCTATGATTGTTGCAATGCTAGTACAATCACTCTACAGCATTATCGACACTGCTTTTGTTGGACGCTTAGGCCCTGAAGCTATTGCAGCTATTACTTTTTCATGGCCGCTATTTTTTATTCTGATAGCTTTGAATGCTGGTGTTGGAATCGGAATGAGCAGTCGCATTGCACGTTTTTTAGGCGAGAAAAACAAAGTTGCTGCCGAGAACACTGCGTTGCACGGAATATTATTATCGCTTACTGTAGCGCTTTTAATTTTTGTTTTAGGAAAAATTTTCTTGACGCCTTTATTTATGTTATTTGGCGCTGGTGAAGTGTTAGTTTTAGCAAATAGTTACATGAATATTATTTTATCCGGAGTGTTTTTGATGTTTCCAGCGTACGTTCTAAACCATGTTTTCATATCACAGGGCAATACTAAAACTCCGATGATCATACAAAGTATTTCACTGGGGCTCAACGCTATTTTAGACCCTATTCTTATTTACACTTTGGGCCTTGGCATTCGCGGTGCTGCTATTGCTACTGTAAGCTCGTTTTTTGTTTCACTAGTATTATATTTGATAATCATTAAGAAAAAATCTTATTTGCGATTAAACATTAGACGATTTAGTTTTTCACCAAAATTAGTAAAACAAATACTTGCAGTTGGCATCCCATCAAGTCTTATGATATTGGTGCTTTCAATATACGTGATTTTTATTAATCGTTTAATGGCATATTTTAGCATAGAACACGTTGCAATGTTTGGCATAATAACACGACTTGAAAGCCTTGCAGTGATGCCTGTTGTAGCGTTTAGTATTTCAATGGTAACACTTGTTGGTATGTTTTACGGGGCTAAAAGACTTGACTTAGTAAAAAATATTAGTTGGTACGCGCTAAAAATAGCTTTTGTTTACACTTCAATCATTGGACTAATATTTTTTTCAGTGCCAACATTGTTTATTAGAATATTCACGCCGGACGCTAACCTTTTAGCTTTAGCAAAACCTTTTTTGCGACTTGACGTTTTGACTTTTCCACTGATGGCAATGACAATGCTAATTAGTAGGATACTTCAAGGTATGGGCCTTGGACTGCCAGGGTTGGTCATAAATTTAATAAGGGTTATTATCGTTGCAATACCACTAGCCTTCTTTTTTGTTTTTGGTTTGGGTCTTGGTTACTTGTGGGTTGTCATTGCAATGATTATCAGCAGTGTTATTTCTAGCATTGTTGCAATTGTATGGCTTGAGAGTAAGTTTTATAAAAACAGCAAACAATAAATTGTTCAATAAAACTTTACGGGGTGAAAACTAATGGTTAAAGCTGTAAAATCTGATAATCCTTTCGTTGCGATTGGAGCGTCACTAGGCGGAATATTCTTAGTGATTGCAGTAGTATTCATATTCTTAGCAAAAGAATTCCTAACACACTTAGTCTCAATAGCATGGGCCTTCGTGGCAATTGCTGTGACAATGGGCTTTTTTGCACTACTAGCAATAAAAAAAGAAAAATAAAATTATTTTTTTATTTTATTTAGAATGTTCAATAGTTAAGTTTTTACTAAATGATTATTCAATAAATCTGTGCATTCAGCATTGCATACATTAAGACTCTGATTAACTATAAAATTTTCATCAACTAAGTCAATTGATGACTTTACAATTTCTACTTCTTGAGGAGATCCCCATAACATTAAAGAAATACTAAATGAAGAAACCGCAATGCTTATTATCAATGCGATTAGTGTTAGTCGGATAGCAATCTTCGCATGTTCCTCTGCTTTCATAGATGCTTTTCTCGCTTCCTTTAATTCAACGTAATCAATATAAGTTGATAATCCGAAAGTGCTAAGATGATACTTACTTGTATTATCTAAAAAAAATACTGTTTCTGCATCACTTCGAGACATTTTAAGAAATTCTTTTTTAACCCATGCGTATTTTTTATTTTTAGTATCTAAATTGGTTTCACTATGAATAATTTGATTTCCTTTACTTTTATCTTCTTTTGATTTAATAATCTTAGAAGCTTTTTTCTTAGCATCACCAATAATAAGATCTAAATGATAATAAACTTCAAAAGTTGTAAACCCTTCATCAGAATCATAAAGCTTTCTCAACAAATCATAAATAAAATGTGTTTTCTTTTTCACATATATTTTCTTTTGTTTGAACCAGTTCATTTTAAATAGTTTTTCTTATTAAATAAGCAATTTTTGAATTTGGATATTTTTGAAAAATTTCATTTTTTTCTTCTGCGTTTAATCTCGATGCAATGATTTTACTATTGTAATCAATAATTAATTGCTGAAAAATTTTATCAAATTCTAAAAACTCTTTTATTAATTGAGATATTCTGTACTTAGCTTCAAAATTGTCTATACGTTTTTTATTAATTGCATAGTTAAGTTCTGCATGAGCAAAACTGGCTCTTAAATTTTTTAATGTGCCATCATTAAAATAAAGAGGATACTTTAAAACATTCTTATACTTAGTATTAGAAAATAATAACTGAATATTTCTATAATACGCATAAAGTTCTATAACTATATAATTTACCAGTTTAATTGAAATTTTCAAATTAGGTCTTTGTAATCTTTTAATATCATGTAACCGAGTTTTAATCTTATCAGGATAATTATCAACCAATTTAGCAACTTCTAGTACATATCTAATATTTTCGCGAATATATCTTGGATTACTAAATCTTAATAATTCATTTTTTGAAAGATATTTGCCTGCTAATTCAATCATTTTCAACTTTTTTTTAGCTCCATAGCCTTCAAATATAATGCTACAACAACATATAATATTACTCCTGCTGAAACTAAGGATGTGGTAGTATTTGCAGTTATTCGAGGGATAAACATTTCAGTTAAAACTTTAACTGCTTGTTGACCAATTATATAACCCATAGCCCAGTAAATTATTCTGTAAGGGTCGTCTATTATCTTAGCAATTCCATAAATGACTGCAAATACATAACCAACTATTGTAAGAATTCCCGAAAGATTAAAGATTTCAAGAGCTAAATAATAAGACATCCAAATAGAGATAATTGCCGGAAGTATATTTTGAGGTTTTTCTTTTATCTTATCCCAAATACCCTGAATCCACTTAATTAAAACTTTCAAAATAATCTCTTTAATTTTGTCTTTCATTTTACCCCACAAAATTCTATGTCTTAGTTAGAAACAAATAGCCCATTTAAGACTTACAAAGACTTCTTCAGTTATGGGCGCTATTGCATTCAAACTCGCATAATGACTATTTACACTTAATGCTAATATAATAAGTAATGTAATCCAGAAAATTTTTCTGGAAACAAAACCTTTCGTCCTTTTTGATATAAAAATATCAACAAAAAGAGCTACGAAAAGAGATGTTATCACTAATATAATAATTGTTGGGTGTGTGCAGAAAAATATTTGATTATCAACTGAACTTAATCCAAACCAACCTAAAAGCTGTGAGTAAATAAACACATTCTCAACAAGTTTTGCACCTATAGACTCTACAACAACAGCTAATAAGAATGAAATAATAAATATTTGGATATTACTTTCGTGTTTTCTTAACCAAATTCTTATTTTCCAGTTATATTTTTCTTCTTTTTTCATTTTGAATTAATTAAGTTAATAATTTTGTTATAGAAAAAATTAATAAGACTGCACCCATGAAAAAATAGAAGAATAATGCTAATATAAAACCAACCAAATTCTTTTTATCTATATTTAAGCCATATAATTTAATTTTACCATCTATTATTGCTTTTAATCCCATATATAATAGAGTTATACCTATTATAAGTAGAAAAATACCGCTAAGTTTAACATTTTCCCATATCCTAATTATGATAAATAGTAACAAACAAATTAATACTATTATCCTAGGGAGCGTATCTCCCTGTAACAATTTAGTCTTTGGCATGTTTACTGTTTAGTTTATTTAAATTATTTATAATATTATCAATTCATCCGCCAAAAAAGCTTCCAATCTTGCTGAAAAAACTTTTAACAACAGTTTTTGTTTTACTCCAGAAGGTTTGCTTTGATGATTTTGTTTTTGAATCTGAACTTTCTGATGATTGTGTTTGTTGAGACGCGTCTTTTTGCTCATCAGTCTGATACTCTACCTTCATAGGTTTTTTCTCTCCACCCTCATACTCCCAAACAATTGTAGTGGTTGAAGAACCTCCATTTTCTGATTGGTCCTTCTTTTGTTTATGTCCATCATATAAACTTTTCGCTGCCGTACCTCCTGAATATATTATCCCTAAAACTCCTGCCCCGGTAGAGTAAGGTTCTGGATAAAACACAAATGCTGCTGACAATGCATTAAATTCTAAGTTTACCCTTGCCTTTCGTTTTTGTTCTTCAGTTTCTGCAGTATAATAATTAATTAAAGATAAGGTAGTTGAGACTATTGTAGATACTATGATTATTACCCCTACCGCCATAAGTATTGGTATGACATGTCCCGTTGGGTCTGTATACTTATACGGGTTCCCTCGCTCAAACATATACCTATTTAAGTTCTGCGGGTCGTACACATTTTGAATCAACGTGTCTGGTTGCGTAAACAAGCCCCATTCTGCTTTGTACTTTCTGAAGTGGAAGTCAGTATCACCTACGACTGTGTCGTGTTCTTTTGCTTCGTAACCGTAGCGAGTGGCATCTCCTCCTGTTAATACTTCCCCGAAAGGTGAATAGCTGGTGTTTTCGATTACATCTCCTGAAGCATCCGTGACAACCGTACTGCTCCCTAAGTGGTCGCTGTGGATGAAGGTTTTAGTGCCAGAAACTTCCTGAGCAACTATTTGTCCGTTGTGGTAAACATAAGTGTAATTAAAGCTTCCTGATGAGTTTGAAACAGTGACAAAGTTTTTGCTCCAATAATAAACAGTTTCATTCTTAACATAATCAACTTTTTTGAGCACTCTCTCTTCTGTAGGGTGATACATGTATTCTTGGAGTATTGGGTCACTGTCTGTTGAGCCGTTCCTTATCCTTACGAGTTGATTTAAACTGTTGTATTCTCTGTACTTTCCATCGCCTGATTGTAGATTTCCGTTTGCGTCGTAGACTAGGTTTAGCTCGGCGGCAAAGCACATTGGCAGTGACATCATAAGTAAAACAATCAACAATGCTATTCTTTGGAGGTGTTTCATACTACTATCACCTCTTCTTGTGTGTCATTGTAATTGCTTGAATTGATTGTTGTTGTTAGCTCGTGTAATCCTGTAGCATATGTTTTTTCTATTATGATGTAAGCATCATCGCTTGTTATGTTGACTGGTGTTTCAGAGTTAACACCGTCGAATTGCCAGTCTATTTGTTGTGGTGTGTTTAAATTGTTTCTTGCAATGATTTCAAAGACTGATGTTGTTAGTGCTTCGAATTGGATTAGTTGTAATGGTTTGACTTGTAAGAGGTCTGTTATCGTATCTGTGTGCGCGGAGGTTTTGGCTTGTATTATTGCTAGGTTGTTGCCTTGTGTTGTGTAAGTGTTTTCTACTATTACTGCAATGCTTTCGCCTGATTGTAAGTATGCTGTGCTGTTAACATCTGGGTTTGTAATGTTCCAGGAAACATTTCCGTTGACCCAATTGTTAACAATGTCAAACATTAGTATTTGGTTTGTGAAATTGTTTTCTTCGCGAGCATAGTTTTCAATGCTAACTCCTTTTATTAGGAATCTTTCAACGTGTTCGCTTGTTGAACCGTTTGCAGTCATGCTAACCTTGTATTCTTGCGGGCCGTCAGTAGAATAATTTATTTCTGTTATGAATACTGCATCAGTGGCTTCTTCAATGTTTAAACTGTCACTAAAAGATTCTTCATTAGTGTCAACTAAAACGTTAGTGTTTAAAGTGTGATAATTGTTTCTAGCATTAAACTCTATGATTCGTCGGCTGGTATTTGCGTATAGCACGTCATAGTTTACAACTTCTAAGCCTTTTATCGTGAAATCTTTTGTTATTGTTTCTGTGCCATCATTTGATGTTGCCGTGCAAGCAAAGGTTTTGCTACCTGGGCCCGTGTAATAATAATCTATGATGGTTGATACATTGTTGTTACCAACAATGTTTACAGACTGTGCTGCCGAAAGGCTTTCTGAGCAATTCCAGTCAACATTGTTGATTTGTTCTTCAACGTCATTGCCAAAGACAAACTCGAAGGTTCTTCTGGTAATGTTTGAAAATAGTATTTTCATATCAAGCGCTCTAACGCCAAACTTTGTGTTTTCTGCTTCAAAATCGCTTGTGCCATTGCTATAAGCTGAGAAGTTTACTTTGTAATCTCCTCCACTAGTATAATTTTTCTCAACTAATACTATCATCGAGTCAGACAAACTAATTTGCTCGGAATCAAAAGAATTGTCATCATCAAAAGCCACTGAAAAATTAGTGTTAATAGCATTGTCTAATTCGTTGACAAGATAAAATTCAAAAACTCTTGTCTTTGAGTTTGTGTCAATTTCGTGCGGGTTGTGCAAGTCAACACCTGCCAAGCCATCAACTATTTTTGAAGGAGCATGCGCAAGATTACCATAAGCAAATTTTTTGGAATTATTGTTTTTGACAATCTTTAAAATGTTCCCAATACTATTATAAGAGTAAACGTATACATCAGGACCGATTGTTGCACTACCAAGCCGGTCCAAATAATCATAAGTCATACTGTAAAATGTTGAGCTAACACTGTCATTTATTGACAAGATATTGCCAGCGTTATCATAATTGTATGAAAGGCTTTGAACATTAGGACTATTAATGCTTAACAACCTGTTATTCTTACTATCGTAAGAATAATTTGTTATCAAAGTGTTTTGATAACCTTTGATTATAATGCTGCCAAAAGCATTATAATCAGAACCCGTGACAAAATCAAGAATTTGCTCTACCAAGCCTTGCTTGTTATAAGTAAATTCCAAATCATTATTTTTAACAATCCTATCAGAAGAATCATACAAAAACACGTTATCAAAACTGCCACCATCAATGGTTTGAGTCTCTTTAACAACCCTCAAACGATTATCATAATCATAGTTTAAAACAATATTGTCAGTTGTAGAAATGTTTGAAAGTGTTCCATAATAATCAATATCATAACCAAATGTTATACTGACATCGCTGCTTGTTTTAGAAACAATCCTGTTAAGCCCGTCATAGCTTAAGGTTATCTCATTGTCCTTATTATCAATTTGCGAGATTAGGTTTCCGTTGGTGTTATATTTGTATGTCCATGTTCCCATGTCCGGGTCTGTCATCTGGGTTTTTCTGGACAATTCATCATATTCAAATATAAACTCGTTTTGCTCATTGTCAGTGATTTTGATTAAGTTGTCGTTAGCATCGTACTCGTAGGTTGTTTCATAATTTTCGTCAAGTCCTGTAAGAGAGTCTTGATTGTATTCTATGACTTTGATTATCCTGTCGTGAGAATCCAAGGTATAAGTATGACTGTATCCGTTTTCATCATAGTCTGTAATGTCGTACTGGCTAAATGAAACGGTTTTGTTTGTGCCATCAGGGTTAACCACTTGCACAACTCGACCCATCGCATCATAGTTGTAAGTTGTGATGTTAGACGTGCTTGATTTGGAAGTCAATCCACTTGAATATGCATTAAAGTAAGGGTTTTGTTCATAATCAACTCTGAATTCCGAGTCATAAAAAATGTTTTTGACAACTTCCTGACCACTTTCAACTGTTGTCTTCAATTGTACCAAGTTTGCAAAGCCGTCGTAAAAATAGTTGACGTCATCTGTGTTATTTGCTGTTGTTTTCAACTTAACAGTTATCTTTTCAGGAGCGTTGCCATCAAAATCATATTCATAGTTTTTTGTTGGCAAAGAGCTTGAATCATAAGGTCTTATCTCACTGATAATTCTTCCAAAGATGTCATATGAGTAACTTGTTCTTATCCCGTTTTTTTCTTCGTATAGTAAGTTGCCAGTTCCAGCATCATAAGAATAAGTACTAACATGGCCTAGAGGATTAACAATGCTTTCAACGAATATGTTTAAGTCATCGTAGCGGTATTTGTAAACATTTGATAAACTGTCAATTCTAGAAACTAAGTTCCCGTAAGTATCGTATTCAAAGTGCGTGTAGCTGTTGTTACCATTCTCAAGCCACTCTTCTGTTTTTGTCAGCTCGCCTAGTGTGCCAACACCATTCAAACCCGTATAATCATAGTAGTATTTTGTTTCTTTTACTTTGTTCATGTCAGCGTCATAAACTGTGGCGCGTGAGACTTTGTCAATGATCCAATCCTCAAAATTGAAGCCATAAGAATAATTATAATATTTTTCGTCTCCAATGACTGAAACGTCACCATGATCATTTACTAATTGAGGGTTTCCAAAAACGTTGTACTCATAAGAAACATTACGAACCACTGGTGTTTGCAAACCATCATAGATGTAATCTGTGGAAGTTTTTAATGATAAATTATAGATTTTGTTTTTGAGAGTGTAATTGTAGTCTTTTACATTCTTAAAATAAATATTACTGCTTAAATCATATACTTCTGTTTTGTACTCTTTGCCTCTGCGAGGGTCATCTTGGTAAAAGTAATGTTTCACAACTGAATCAGTATTACTTTCTGTTGCAATGCCAAAGCCTCTGAATTCTTGTTTGTCATAATTGTATTTTCCAAGGGCGTACTCGTAAGTTGTACTCGCAAAAATATTGAAATCATTAGTAATTGAATTGTTTTTTGTGACTTGTGATACTACAAAAATATTAAATCCTAGGTTTGTGTTGTTGAACTGTGTTGAAGTAGTATAATTGAGTGTTGTAATGCCGCCGTATTCGTTATTGATTGAATTTAGCATGTATGGCAGTGCATAATCTTTTAATTGCACCCATTTTGAGGTATCATGAGATACTACAATGTCTATAAGACCATCAGCGTTAACGTCTGCTAATCGTCGACCAATGTTTTTCCCGGAACTAATAAAGTCTTCTGGTGACGTCCAACTATTGTTTTGCTGCCATCCGTTGCCTGTGTTGAGCCACGCGTTTGATGATTGGTCTAAAATGTCTACTAAGCCGTCGTTGTTGACATCGCCGAACCTTACCCCATCATCTTCGTTCGAGCCTGTGATAAAAGCTGTTGGCGGCTCCCATGTGCTGTCATAATTTGTCCAGCCTGCTCCATTGTTTAACCATGCTTTTTTTGTAGAAACATCACCTTGCAGTATATCAGTTAGGCCGTCGCCGTTAATGTCGACTAGTCTTGCTGCGGTGTCACCGCTTCCATCAACAAAATCTATTGGAATACTCCAACCAGTGCTGCCCCAGCCACTGCCAGTGTTCAAGTAAACAGTTCTAACTCCAGATTTTGATTTGATAATGTCTGCTCTTGCATCGCCGTTAACGTCTATTATTCTGACTCCTTGGTCTACTCCAGAACTATCAACAAAATCTACTGGGATAGTCCAGGAAGAACTATTCCAGCCACTGCCAGTGTTCAAATAAACGCTTCTAGTGCCAGCTTTGGATTTTAAAAAATCAATGTATCCGTCTTTATTTATGTCGGCAAACCTGACGCCTTCATCAGCATAGGTCGCGCTTACTATGCTGTATGGAACTGTCCAGGAATTGTCTTCTGTAAAATTTTCAGTTTTGTCGTTTAGCCATGCTTTGTTTGTGCCGGATTTTCTTTGCACTATGTCAACAAAACCGTCATTGTTCAAATCTAATAGTCTTGCGCCATGATCATCACTGCCGCTTGAAAAAGTTGTTGGCGGATTCCAAGATGAAGTGTCTTTTGTGAAATCATCGGTTGAGACGTGATAATCAAATGTTATGTTGTAAAGTGTTGAATTGCCACTACTGCCATAAAGTGCTATCTCTGAAAGCGTTGACAAAGAAGGTGTTAATAAAGTATAATCAAAATCATACTTTCTTACGAGTTGGTCGTCAACAATTACTGCTATATTTGTTAATCGTCTTGACTCTTCTAAAATGTTTGCTTGCTCGTAAACTCTTCGCCTGTCAGGCCTTACAGTATTTTCATAGGTAAAGTTTATTACTCTTTTTTTATCACTGTTATATTCTATTTTATCAAGGTATACTGCACCACTATCTTCTGCATTAGGATCCTCTGAATAAGTATAATATAATTTGTTTGAGTGAGTGTCTTCTACTTGGTCCAAAAACCATTTTAGAGTGTAGCTTCTGCCAGTGTTAGAATCTAATTCTTGGCCAAACCGATATTTTGTGCCGTCTTGTTTTGTAACAATCCAATAACTGGTGTTTTTTTCAATTTTGAACCAGTAATCAACTTCAGTTTTGTATTCTCCGCCAGAATATATCAACTCGTATAAATTGCCATCAAGCACCATGATATACTTATCATCAGAAGTGCTGTCAGGTGTTGAATTAACGTCTCTGTAAATTAAATCCTGGTTTAAACTCCAACCAGCGCCTAAAATTCCAGGTCTTTGCTTTGCAATTTGACTGTTATAAAAAATAAAGATTGTAGGTCTTAAACCATTAACGCCGCGAGGGGTTTCAATAGGATAAGAGTATGTTGCAGAGCCTGGAAAAAGATTTGTTGCGTATTGTCCAAAAAGCCTAACTTGTGGACTGTCAGGTAATTTAGGAGTGTGAAGGTAAGGTTTGTAATCATCAGCTCCCAAACTAAAAGGCACTAGCATTAAAAGCGTGCAAAAAATTAAAAAATATTTTGTGGAAGACATTTTAACCTTTTTTTCATGCCCTCCTTAGTTAGTAATATCAATTAGGTTTTTAACACCGTTTTTTAGTGCAGTAGTTGATTTATTAGCAGTTTGCCATACATAAAAAACGGGTGTTATATTATACATTGTTGGAAAACCTGCAGTACTGTTTTCATCATAGTTAAAAGCCCATCGTTTATTGCCACTGACTATAAACTTATCAAAAACTCCTGTGTACTGGTTTCCATTTGCAAGCCTAATATATACTGTTTTGTCAGTGTATGCAGTGTAGGAACTTCCGATTGTTGATGCTTCAACACCTTCTATTATCAAGCTTCTTCCAGTGGCTTCATCTACTGATTCACAGTTTGTAAAACTATAATTTACAACTCTTGACAAATCTTTTGACGAGTTCAGGTACGCTTTTAACGTCCAATTCAATGCAGTTTGTCCATCAATAATGCCATAACAGTGTCCATTTTGCAAATTGTTACCTAATGCTGTATCATTAAGCTCTAAAACAATAGTTTCATCATATTCTAGTAAAAGACTGTGATATGCTGAAGTGTTTATTGTTAAATTTTCATTCAATTCTGAACTTGTAACTATTATAGTCTGATCTAGTGTAATATTGTAAACGTTTATCCAATCCATATAATTGCCGTTATTGTTAAAGAAATAAAAATCCAGCACTGTATAGGGTCCAGTGTTAGTACTGTCATTTACTGCCAGTACAAAAATCCCGTCCCTATACATCGTTAACTCACTACCTACTCGTTTCAAAGTACTATTAAACCAAGTGTTCTCATAGCCATTCTCAGAGATGTTAACAATTACCATATTTCCTTCTCCACCATCAGAATCTGTTTCAATTACATTATATTTATCAGGGTCGTTATTAAACGATAAATAATCATAATAGCCAGAGCCTGCTTTGAAATAAGTATCTCCTGTTCCTACTTGTTCTCCTAATCCAGCACTTACTAAATGGTTTATTTTTACTCTTGTTTCTATTAACCAGTGCTCTCCAACACTAAGATTGCTTTTGTAAATATCGCAACGACCAGAAGCCTCATTGCAGTATACATATCCACTAGATACTGCCATTCCAGCATCACCAGTTGTCCAATCACTTATATCATTATCATCAAAATTATCCTCAAAAACCAATATTTTATGTTCTGATAAATCTATAGAATAATGCGATGTATCAATCCACGGATCAAGTTTTGTTTCCGTCCCATCCCAATTCTCAGTTATAATATCAAATTTTGTTTTCCTACCGAGGGGTTGTCGCACTTTTACTCTAAAAGTATTCTCTTGATTTTTGTGCAATAAAATTGTTTGGGCCGCACTCGTTTTAAAATTTTGTGAATACTTATGAACTGGAATAGTAGTCCACTCATAAACAGTTAGTTCCTCAATTGTCATGTTATCACAATAAGAAGAAATTGTTGTGCCATTTTCTAAAGTTGTAGTATTACAAACATAAGCATTGTTTTGTTCTACTGCTTTTGTATTTTCTTGCCATCGCTCAAAGCTAACTACTTCAACAGTATTTTCAAAAATGTTGCTTATGTTGACTTGTCTATTAGAACTATCAAGATTTTCTATTGTGAACTCATAAGAGCATAATATTCCTTGACAACTAGCATATTCCCAACTTGAAATTTTAATATTGTTATCTTCTGCTTCTACTATTTTTTTTGCGCTTATAGAACTAACTAATAGCACAGTTATTAGAATTAATAAAATTGTTTTTTTCATGACACCCAACCCCCCATTAAGTGTTAATACAGAATTTTTTGATTAGATTTTATTTAAGTGTTTGGTTTTACGTTCGTCTAACGAAAGAAAAATAAGATTATTTTTTTATTTTATCTAATAATAGTTTTTTATCATTGAGATATATTACTTTTATTGAAATTACAGTCACAACTATTGTAAATAAAAGAGTAAATATGAATTTAGATAAAAAAACAATACCACTACTTTCAATAATTGTAAATTTTTCAAGAAACCATACAAAATAAACTTCAAAAAGCTCAAACCATTTTTGAATTAATACAATCACTAAAGCAAATAACAAGGCATACCAAAATCGATACTCTTTTGTCAAATCATCAAAATCATGCAACCACTTTTTTAAAACCATTTTATTTTATTTTGAATGTTACTGATACTTGTGCGTTTAAGTCTAGTTTTCTTGGTTCTATTTCACTTGCTGCTTTTATTGCTTGAGTGCCACTATCCGCTACAGCCATTTCCGCTCTGAAAATTGGGTATGGAGCATAACCATAATCACTGGTTGAAACTGATATCACGCTCGAGACTTTCTTGTCAAGCCCAGTGGCTACAGCGTCAGCTTTTGCTCTTGCGTCTTGTGCTGCTGTTGCTAATAGTTCTGCTTTTAGCTCGTTTTGTTTTTCAGTAGAAAGTTCAAAGTTGATGCTGCTAACTAATGCTCCGCCATCGATTGCTGCGTCAACAATTTTTGCGACTTGGTCAAAATCTTTAGTTGTGACTTTGATGCTTTGCGTGGCGCGAAAACCAATACTTTCACGGGTTCCTTCATCCCACTCGTATTCTTCGTAAACATTGAATTGTTGCGTTTCAATATTATCGTTTTTAACACCTAAATTCAACAGTGCTGTTTTCACGTTTGCCATTTGTTGCGACATTTCATCACGCGCTAGTGTTGCAGTGTCTGCTAAAGCGTTAGCATTAACGTAAACTACTGCGCTGTCAGGGTCAGCCTGCATGCTAGCACTGCCTTGAGCGCTAATAGTAGTGTCATTATCAAAAATACTGTTAATAGTGATAAACATTGCTCCAACAATAATAACTGTGATAATAATTGCAGTTGCCTTCCAATCCAATTGTTTTTTCGCCATTGATAGTAATACCTCAAAATTTGAATAAAAAAAGCAATACGCTCAGTATTTATAAAATAATCTACAAAAATTTAAAAATAAGATAGAATGAAAAAGTAAGAATGAGTAAACATCCGATGACATTAGACTACTCGCATATTGAACGAATTATGCAATCTTATAATCAATCAATTACTGAATGCATGCGAGAACTATTATTTGGGGTTTCTTTTATTGATGATTTTATTTTATTTCAAGAAAACTCTCCTACAGTAGAAGATAATCATCATTTTGAGCATGTATTGTTCGAACTTGATGATATTTATAATAGATTATTGCTTAATGCCAGAGCTATAATACACCATGATAAAATATGGCCTAAAGATCGTCATGATTTAGCAGATATTGTATTAAAAGCAGGAATACTAAAAAGAAAAATTGACACTCAAAAAACACAAGAAGGAATATTAGATGAAGAAGACCCTGATTACATATCTCCATTGCAGACAATTGAAGAAGTGAACGAACTATTTTATAGTACAACAACAAGTTATATACACTAAAGAAGTGATTAAATGAAAGATTTAGTATACTTACAAAGCCCTATAGAAAGATATAATCACATACTTAACATGTTCGATCACGCTGCAGACATCCAAACAGCTCCGAGAGAAGACTCAGTAGAAGAAATGATTAGGGATATGGAATATAAATTTGTAAAAGAAAACTCTGACGAATTATACTCTGAACTATTGAACAATGCAAAAGTAATACTTCTTAATCAACGCGCTTATGACTTAACACTTGAAGAAATTAAAGAAATGGAAGAAGACATTCTGGCAATAGGAGAAGTAAAAGAAGAACTTGATGAAGAAAGCTCCTTAGAAGAAACAATACAAAACACCAAAATAAGAATAGAACCAATAACATGCCTAAAAAAACTTAGAGAACACTTATACGGAACAAGCCAACAACACTAAAAAAACCAAAACATTAAAAAAAGCTTTTAACGAATTAATGTTTTGTGAAAAAAACAAGTCTTTTACTAATTTTGTTATTGCCTGTTGTTGTTGCAATACATTCTGAGCTAGAAGAACACACTATTGTAACAAATTCTAATTTTAAAATTGTTGAGCCTGACAACAAATTAAGCGTTGAATCATTAAAGCATGATGTCACTAATTTTTTACGGGTTATCAAAATTGTCGAGCCTTATGAAAAACTATCAAAAAATTATACTCCTCACACTATTAACACTAACCAATTAGAAGTTTTTGTATCACTTTCAGATTATACTAAAGTTCACAGGCCAAAACCAGTCAATAAAAGCGATATTGTAGTGTTTGTTAACGTTACAGGAGACTATTATGATTATTTAAAAGAATATTTGAATTATCCAATAACTAATAACATATCAATTGCTAATTTTTTCATTCAATTAACTCCCACTAACAATAATTTTACTTTAAACAATTTAGGCTTTGGAATGATCAACAATCACGTTAAAGTTTTTTCAAAAACTTCAAGGTATCCTTTTAATGCTTATATCAGCTCTTATTATTTTGAGCGTAATATTATTGAAATTGTTGGCAACAGTGATAGTGGCACTATCGCAGCACTACGCGAATTTGTAGACTTGCAAGATGATTTTTTCTTATACGATAACATTTTATTTGTTGATGGTGTTAGCGCACTAGCAAGTCATGACTACTTATTAGAAAACCCTAATGATTTTAGCGGAGCATTGTTTGGCCGTTATGACAAAGTACAAAAAAGAGTTAAAACGAATGATGGCATAATATTACGATTGGAAGAATTAACTCCAAAACTTTCTGCAAAATATATTGAAGGAGTACACAATGTCACATTGCCTATTGCTTTTGCTGGAGGCTTATGGTCTGATATTAACACTTGGCGCACGCTAGGACAAGACATGGCCGATAGTGGAAGATATGTTTTTCTTTTGGAGATTACTGGCGGACCATACTCTGAATGTAGTGATTGCCCAGATTACACTTACCAACAATTAATCGATGATTTTTGGCCGGCTTTAATTGCTGGAGTGCAAGCATATTCGAACAGTAACAAAATTCAGTATGTTGGTAGTAGTAATGGCGCCAGAACCGCCATTGACTCACTATCAAAGTATTACAGGACTGGAAAGGATAACGCTGGATACTATTCTTTTAACAATGAATGGAGACCAACAACCCTAACCTCCAACCCTGTTGACACACTAATAGCAGTAGGAGTACCAGGAGCATTCGAAGGAATACTACCCGCAAGAGTATTCATTAAATTAACTGGAGATTATGCTACTAAAGAAATCAGGAGTTTAAATATTACACATGTCACGGCTCAAGACTTAGAAAAAGCAATTATTGGATTGGGCAACCCTGCCGAATCACCTATTGGAAAAATTTCTGTAAACTTGTGGGAACAATATCAAGAATGGATTCTAAATAAAAACGATAAACAACCAGGCAACGGATTATCAGTAAACAATTTTTACTTAATTCAAAGTAATTTGTTAGTATCCAATGATATTATTGTTACAACCAAAGATGAAAAAGAAATTTATAATCAAGTTGAGGCAAATAAAAAAATGTTGATTAATTATCCAACCCTGCATTCAAAAATGTCATCCACTCCTATGATTCATATACTGTCTAAAGAATTATTAAATAAGCAAGATTTAAATAGTCAATTAAGAGCATTAGTACTAGATGAAAAAAATAAATAAATTAATACTTACTGGATTTATATTTGTTGGAATCTTTTTAGTCATGCTTACAACAAACACTTTTTTTTGTAAAAATTCAATAACTTGCTTAATAATATTCTATGCAACAGTAACACCTGGAAGTATAATTTTCATTCCTTTAAAAAATACTGGAATTGATTTTAGCTATATGGAAATTCTTTCTAATATTGTTGCGTATTTTGTTTTGGGTTTTTTGTTTTCATTGTTTTTTTTTCGCAAGCGTTCTCGTCCTGTTGCTGGCGGTCCTGTTCGCCCTGTTAGAGTTCAGCCTCAAAGACCTTCTAGTGGTCCTTCTTCTGGACAATTGAGTGTTGGTCAGCGTTTGATTGCAAAAACAAAGAATATTAATACAGTAAGAAAAAAGGCAGTGTATGACACACGAAAACGATTTTCCAGAATTAGAAGATAGTAAGCGTCAAAAATTTTTCAAAATACTTATGGGTGTTATTTTAGGATTGCTTATTGTTTTGATGGTTATTCCGTATTATGCTGTTAAATTAGACCCTTCACCAAGTGTTATTCCTTCACCTGAACAAGTACTCTCTTCAAACACTATAATTCCAGAAGTTAATGTTAGTTCACGTGTTGATTATAGAACTTTAATAAAACCTGTAGAGCCACAAGTGAAGTTTTTGGCTGATAGTATTGTTAGTAAAGCTTGTAATAGTGGTGAGAAAATTTGTCATGCAAAAGCTTTGTATTATTATGTTCGCGATAACACTGATTACGTATCAGACCCTATTAGTGCTGAGTACGTAGAGCACCCTTTAGAGGTTGCTGTTTCACAAGCTGCTGATTGTGAGAGTGGAGCAATACTTTTGGCGGCGTTGATGGAATCGATTGGTGTTGACGCACAACTAGTGTTTATTCCACAACATGCTTTTGTTAGAATAAAACTCGATGACGCGTCACAGCGTTACGTGCAGCCTGATGGTTGGATTTACTTGGATTGGACTTGCAAGAGTTGTTCTTTTTCAGAAGTGCCAAATAATAATATTGAAAAGATTTATTTAGAAGTTTAAGACTCTTGAACACTTATACTTTCTAGATTTTGAGCTGGTTGCTCTGGGCTTTCTATTTCTCGTATTTTTTCTGTAACGAGATTTAAGTATTCTAATGTTTTTTCTTGGGAAGCTGAACCATTACTTAATCCTCTTACTACTAATAAGCTGTCATCTTTTCTGGTTCTGCCCATTGCTATAACATGCAAAGCAGGAATAGTATTTCCAATTATATGGCATAATGTACTATAAGTAGGACGTGCTTGATTAAATCCTAAATTATAATCAATTGAACTAGTAACTTTAACTGTTACTCCCCAACCCATATCCTTTGCAGCCATTTCAAGAGCTTCTTCAAGAACTTGTCCCGATACTTTGTTTGGTAGTGTTACATTATAACATTTCATAATGTCATAATTTTAAAGTAATTTATTAAGTTTTCCAAAACTTATTAATAACTTATTTAGAAGTTTAAAATTATTGTTCGCTTTTATGGTCTTCTAGTTGATCTAAAATTCCTGATACATTGCTTAAGTATTCTTCAATCACTTCTTCACTAGCAATCCCATATGGAAGCCCACTACAAATCTTAAAACTAGATTGTTCTTTGCTTTCTCTGTTTATTCCTTTTATTTTGAATAATGGTACTGGTATATCTACAAATTCATGAAGTGGTTGATTTATTGCCAAATTTGTGCCTGCATAAGATCTTTTAGTGTGAACAGGACTTAAAGAATATCCTGGTAAATACTCATCTTGTGTTCTTACCATAACCCTCATGTTTATCGCTGCCATATTGCATGCTCCTTCAAGTGTTTTCCCACTTACTGGATTTTTTAGTTCTACATTATGAATTCTCATTTTGCTTTTTCATTTTATCTTATATTTAAAATTGTCGTAAAAATAAATAAGTTTTATAAACTACTTTTTGTTTTCTTAGTAGACTATGAGTGTACCTAAGCATGTTGGGATTATTTTGGATGGTAATAGGCGCTTTGCAAAACGCTTGATGTTGAAGCCTTGGAAGGGTCACGAGTGGGGCGCTAGAAAGGTTGAAAAACTTTTTGAGTGGGCTAAAGAGTTAGAGATTAAGGAGTTAACACTTTATGCTTTTAGTATTGAAAATTTTGATCGTCCTAAAGAAGAGTTTGATTATTTGATGACTTTATTTTATAAAGAGTTTGAGAAGCTTGTTAGTGATGAGAAAAAATTGTCGGAGAACAAGATTAAATTCCGTTTTATTGGTCGTATTAATATGTTTCCACAAGAAGTTCGAGAGCAAATGCGTTTGTTGATGGATAAGACTAAAGATTTTAATGATTACATTGTGAATTTTGCTATGGCTTATGGTGGTCGCGCTGAAGTTATTGACGCCACGAAAAAAATTGCAGAACAAGTTAAGAGTGGTAAGTTGGATGTTGACGCTATCAATGATGAAGTTTTCAAAAAGAATTTGTACATGTCCGATGAGCCTGACTTGATTATTCGTACTAGTGGTGAGCGCAGGACTAGTGGTTTTCTTTTATACCAGGCTGATTATGCTGAGTTGGCATTTGTTGATAAGTTTTGGCCGGAGTTTGAAAAAGAAGATTTTGTCAAAATTATTGAAGATTATTCTAAAAGAGAAAGAAGATTTGGAAAGTAAAAACTTAAATATAAGTTTTTTTAGTGCTATGTATGAATATAAACTATACAAACTTTGTTAGTGCAGCGCTTAGTAAATCAGCACCTGTTTATGAGCGAAGAGCTAACGGAGATGTTTTTAATATTATTGCGATTAATGAAAATAGACTTACTTTCTATCAGACTTTATTTGGTTTTATAGAAGATCGATATAAAATTTTCTCAACACAAACATCAAGTCTTCGACCAGGGTCTAAAGAATGGCAAGAGGAATTTGATGAATGTGTGGAGTGTTGTGCTGAAGCAGCAAATAATTTTGTTGACAACCTGTTAGGTAAAATTGAAAACTCTGGTTTTGATGATGAGGCTATTAGTATTCTTGAAGTGGCTGCGTGTAAAGATAAGAGTTAGTTTTTTATACTTCTTTAGTAATTATTTTGTTATGAAGAAAAAAAGGTCTCATAAGTCTCATGTTGATAGTGTTTTGGTTACTAGTTTGTTTCGTAACTTGTTTTTGATTATTGGAGTGTTTTTTTCTCTTTTAGTGTTTTTTAATGCTCCTTTTCTTGTGCACTACATTGGTTTGGTGCTCACTAGTGCTTTTTTATTTTTTGTTATTGGTCTGCTTGTTGATAAACTTATTTTTCGTGTTCGCCAATTGGATGCTTTAGTTAGTGTTGGTTTAATCTTGAGCGTGTTGATAGTGGGCATTATATTGCTTATTATTGTTGCTAGTGTTTATTCTGGCGATTGTGTTTTTGCTCAAGTGCAAGCTAAGAATATTTTTTCTGGTCAGTGTAAGACTTTTGCTAGTTCTTGCAAACCGTGGTATTATCAGCTTAGCGAGTATTGTAATTAAGTGTTAGATACAAATTAATTGTCAGCTTATTTTTCTTCTAAGTGTTCTGCCATTCGAAATAATACTTTTTTTGGTATTAGTGTTATGTTGTAAGTTCCTTGAAATAGTAGGTTTCCGTTTTGTTCGCATTGCACGTCAAAAGTGCCTGTTTTTTCTGGCATGAATTCTGTTCGCACAGTGTAGACTAGCCTATCATCTCCAGGTTTTGTATCTTGCTCTGGCAGGGTCAAACTTAAGCTTGTATAAGCGGGTAGTGGTTCTCGTTTTGTGTCCATTAGTCTTTTTGCTAGTTCTGACTCGTCTTCTGTTCTTAGTGCTTTTATAGCTTCATCGTTTTGAATGTCTCTGCCTGTGTTAATTATCGCGTTTGATGCTAGTGCAATGCTGTAGAGTAATCTTATTGTTTTTGGATCTTTTAATCCTAGTGTGCTGGCAAAGTATTTTTCAAGTCCTCTGTCAATTAAATAGGCGTGAGTTCTGCCTTCTAAGTCTTCAATTATTGATACTAGTTTAGAGTTTGTTTGCAAGTATGTTTTTTCTTTGTTTCCGTGTTTATCTTCACTTGTTAGTAAATCTTTAGTAGGTCCTTCTGTGTTGGTTGTTTGGGCAGTAAAGTATGTGTTGCCTGGATTGTGACCTTCTACTGCTTGGTGCCTGATTATGCTTCCTGGAAAAAGCATATTGCCAAAATTTGCTTCTAAGTATGCTGGTTGATTTGATGATAGTTTTTCTTCTTCTAATGCTATTGCAGTAAGTAAAACTTGTATTCCAGGGATTATTGGTTTTTTGCCGCGATTTTTCATAAATTCTGGGTCGTGAAAGAAATGATTATCTCCTGTAATGTTGCAAAAATCTAGTATGTCACTGTTTTTGTATGTTTTATGCTTAGTTACAGTCATGTTACCACTATTCAGTTACGTTTTATTTATAAGTTTTACTCTTTTTCTTTAAATATTTGTGCTTTAAAAGAATATACTTGAGTGTTAGAATTCTGCCAGCAATCCTTCTCTAATCCTGCTTTTTGGCACGTGAAAGCCAAAAATTGTTCTGCATCCCACTTTTGCTCTGTTGCAACTTGCGGCAATAATAATCCTGAATAATGACCTTTTTTGACTATCAAACCATCAACACCGATTATTATTTTATTAGGTATGTCTAAAGAACTGTGATGTTCTACTAGTTTTGGCGCTGTCAAAACCGAAACTTCAAATTTTAAACTATCAAAATCTTCTTTTTTTAATGATTCAAAGCGCGGATCTTCAAAGGCCGCAGCCATTGCAGCTTTACTAACAGCCTCTCGTAGAGGATATATTGCTTGAGGGTAGCCAATGCAACCGCGCAATTCACCGTGTTGTTTTATTGTCACGAAAACACCGCAAGACTGACTAAACTCTACATAATCATTCAAATCTAAAACTTCACTATCTAATGCATTTTTAATACTTTGTCGTGCTAGAACTAATAGTTTTTTGCCTTGTTCTTGTGATAACATGAGAATTATTTGATTTTTGCCTTTACTTCTTTTTTAAACTCATCGTTTTGTTTTGATAAACGGCTTATAGCGTTTTGTAAGGCTTTTTTTGGAGCAGTACTACTCTCTGTCTCGACTATAAGTGTCGGAATTCCTACTAATGGATGTGCAATCCTATAAGATGCAACAGTGACTTTTTTATCATTCCAAAGCTCTGCCTTAAGAGCATTGCACAAAGTGTGATCTTCGCCTTTAATCTCAACGACTAAACGATTTTTTTTGTCTTCTAGAATCTTTAACTCCATGTTAATCTCGGGTGAATTGCGTTTTATTTATAAAGGTTTTGCTCGCTAAAGAGTAAGCTTTAAATTTAAATAGTTTCTTCGAAGCCCAGTTAAGTCCAAATACGGAGGTTACCTTAATGACAAACCCTAATAGCACACAACCAATATTCATACTGCCACCCGACACACAAAGAACAACCGGCAAGAACGCTCAACAAAACAATATTATGGCTGCAAAACTAGTAGCTGAGACTGTTAGAACAACACTAGGCCCTAAAGGAATGGACAAAATGATTGTTGATACCTTAGGAGAAGTGATTGTTACAAATGATGGCGCCACAATTCTAAAAGAAATACAAATAGATCATCCAACAGCCAAAATGATTGTTGAAGTTGCAAAAACTCAAGAGTCAGAAGTTGGCGATGGCACAACCACAGTTGTTGTTCTAGCAGGAGAACTATTAAGTCAAGCTGAAGACTTACTAGATCAAAAAATTCACCCTACAATTATCGCAAAAGGTTATCGTATGGCTGCAGAAAAAGCACAATTAATACTAAACAACATTGCAGAAACTATAGACCCAAAAGATCAAAAAATACTAAAAAAGATTTGTCAAACAGCAATGACAGGCAAAGGAGCAGAAACAGCAAGAGAACTGTTATCTGAAATTGTTTCAAAAGCAGTAATTGATGTCGCAGACGAGCACAACGGCCTAAAAGTCAATCCGCAAAATATCAAAATTGAAAAGAAAACTGGTGGTGGAGTCGAAGACACAGAGCTTGTTGAAGGAATCATTCTAGATAAAGAAAAAGTTCATTCCTCAATGCCATCAACTGTTCACAACGCCAAAATACTACTCTTAGACGCTTCACTTGAAGTAAAAGAGACAGAAATTGACGCTAAAATACAAATTACAGACCCATCACAAATGCAGGCTTTTTTAGACATGGAAGAAAACATGTTAAAAAAAATGGTTGATAGAGTTGTCGCTAGCGGAGCAAACGTAATATTTTGTCAAAAAGGCATTGATGACTTAGTACAGCACTACCTCGCAAAAAACAATGTTTTTGCCGCCCGGCGCGTAAAAAAAAGCGATATGGAAAAACTAGCGCGCGCAACAGGAGCAAAAATAGTCAACAACCTAGAAGACCTATCAAGCAGTGATTTAGGAAAAGCAGGAGTTGTTGAAGAAAAAACCATTAGTGATGAAGAAATGATTTACGTTAAAGAATGCAAGAAAGCCAAAGCAGTAACAATATTAGTTCGTGGTGGCACAGAACACATCATTGACGAAGTAGCACGCGCCATTGAAGACGCTATAGGAGATTTAATAGCAGTAATTGATAACGGCAAAATAGTAGCAGGTGCTGGAGCTCCAGAAGTAGAGTTGAGTCGCAACTTGCAACACTTTGGCCAAAAACTTCCTGGGCGCGAACAATTAGCAGTTAATGCTTTTGCAAAAGCAATGGAGATCATTCCAAGAACACTAGCAGAAAACGCTGGTTTTGACCCGATAGACATTCTAGCAGAATTAAAAGCAGCACATCAAAGCGGCAAAAAATGGGCCGGTGTCAACGTCTTTACTGGCAAGACAATGGACGCGTACGTTGAAGGAGTACTAGAACCATTAAAGGTCAAAACACAAGCAGTACAGTCAGCAGCAGAAGTTGCCAATATGATACTAAGAATTGATGATGTAATAGCAGGCGGTGTAGAACAAGCGCCACCGCAAGGTATGCCTCCTGGCATGCCACCAATGTAATATGAATTTTTATTATAGAGTGCGACTTGGGGCAGAACAACAAGTTCAAGGAGCGTTAAGTGTTAACACTCAAGCGCCATTAGAAGAACGCATTAAAATAATATCTGATAATTCTACAGTTGAGATGACCGATACTAATGACTTGTTCACAACTTATTTTTTTAACCTTGGAAATCACAGTTTTGTTGTCAAAATATCAAACGATAACAGGATAATTTTTGAAAAATTACGACCTAAAGGTTTTTTCTTTGTAGAACCAGTTAGCAAAACAACAGCTTATCGCACAAAATAGTTTTTTTCGACGCTACTAATCTACTTTTGTCTCATTTGACTATCGCAGTATAGGCTTTCAGTAACCTTTAAATATAACAACCACAAAAGAACAACTAGTAGGGGGTGTAAAATAGTGGTTATTCTATATGACCAGTTTAATTTACCAGACGATGTATTCGAAGTAATTTTTGCCACAGAACAACAAAAATTAGTAGGCAGAATGCTAATCGATCTTATTAAAAGTAAAGGCGGCGAAATCACTAAAACTGAGATGAGTATGTTCGCAACACACCTACACGACGGAACAATAACAGACATTGAAGAAGAACGCGGCCCCATAAGAGTAAAGAAAAAAGAAAAAATTTCTTACAACAAAAGACAATTCTATGACAGAATACTCACTCCAATGAAAGGAATGGGACTAGTATACTATGACTTGTACAAGAAAACCTACAAAGTAAGCGACAAATTCAACAAAAACATGATACGAATCGGTTTAATGTGGATTCGAGAACTAAACAAATAATTTTAAATAATAAACAACTAATTCTTAAAATTATGATTGATGAGCTAGTATTGCGAAAACTTGCTTTGGCTAATGCTATAAAGTTTGATGGCAAGGCAAACCCTTCTGCTATTATAGGCCAGGCCATCAAAGAAATGCCACAAGTCAAGAACGATCTTGTAGAGTTAAATAAAGCTATTGAAAAGGTTGTAGATGCTGTAAACATTCTGCCAGTAGAAGAACAAATTGCAGAACTTGAAACTATTGGAGCCTTAAAAAAAGAAGTTAAAAAGCGTGAAGGGCTTAAAGAATTGCCAGGTGTTAAAGGCAAAGTTGTTATGAGAATAGCACCGTCACCTTCTGGACAATTGCACATTGGTCACGCGTTCTCCACATTAATAAATTATTTATACGTTAAAAAGTATGGCGGCAAATTCTACCTGCGAATAGAGGATACTAATCCTGAAAATATTGAGCCAACAGCATACGATGAAATCCCAAAAGAAGCAAATTGGCTTACCGAAAATGGTGTTACTGATGTTATAGTTCAAAGTGATCGCTTAAAAATTTATTATAAATATATAGAAAAACTTTTTGAAAAGAATGCTTTGTACGTGTGCGATTGTGACAGTGAACAATTCAAAGAAAAGCTTGCAAAAAGTGAGGCTTGTACTTGTCGTGACCTATCAAAAAAAGAACAGTTAAGACGTTGGAACAAAATGTTTGACAAAAAAAATGGTTACCAACAAGGAGAAGTTGTAATCAGAGTCAAAACAGACTTAAAACATAAAAACCCTGCAATGCGCGATTTCCCAATAGTGCGAATTAATGACGCAGAACACCCAAGGACCGGCACAAAACATCGTGTTTGGCCTTTAATGAACTTAGCAGTTTTTGTTGATGACTTAGAATACAAAATGACTCATGTTATTCGCGGCAAAGATCACATGGACAATGCACGCCGACAAGAAATACTTTATAATTATTTAGAACTAACTTCTCCTATCAGTTTGTTTAATGGACGTATCAATTTTTTTGACATGCAAGTCTCAAGCACGAAAACCAAAGAAGCAATAAAAAATAAACAGTACAGTGGATGGCACGATATTCGACTTCCAACAATAGCAGCATTAAAAAGACGTGGTTTTGAACCAAAAGCCTTGCAGCGTTGGGTTGAAGAAGTTGGCCTAACACAAGTTGACAAAAAAGTCAGCAAAAAAGAATTTTTCAAAAGTTTAAACCATTATAATAAAGAAATTATTGACCCAATAGCGCAGCGTTATTTTTTCGTGGCGAACCCAACAAAAATATTTATTCAAGGAGCAAAGTCAAAAACTGTTAAAATGCTAAAGCATCCTGACAAGCCACAAAGCGATGTTAGAAAACTAGAAACTACTGACAAGTTTTACATATCGCACAATGATTTAGACAAGATAACTCACAAAAAAGTCGTTCGATTAATTGATTGTTTGAACTTTATAAAAGATAAAGAACTATTCTATTACCACTCTGACTCATACGTTGAATACAAAAAAAATAAAGGTGATATCATAATCCACTGGCTTCCAGTAAGCAAGGATTTAGTAAATGTTGAAGTATTAACAGAAGACGGCACAATTGTTGAAGGTCTTGGAGAGCCAGAACTAAAAAAATTAGAACAAGGTTCAGTAGTGCAGTTTGAGCGTTTTGGCTTTGTAAGACTTGATAAAATTACATCAAAAAAACTTGTGTTTTGGTTTTCTCACAAGTAATCATCGTCTAATTAGAACGAAAGATTTATATAATACACACGTGAAAACTCCTCTATAACTCATATTTCGAGGTGATAAAATATGTTAGTAGTAAAAGCAAAAATTAAAGATGCAGCAAAGGACTGCAATGTTGCAAGTGACTTTGCAGACGCTCTAAGCAAAAAAGTAGAAGCTTTAGTTGCTGCTGCTTGTGAAAGAGCTAAAGGCAATAATAGAAGAACTGTTATGGCTAAAGACTTATAATACTAAAGTCTTATTTTATTTTTTTTAGTTTTTCTATTTTTTGCATTGCCAATTCAATACGTCTTTCTATTTTTCTTAGGTTTTGAGCGTCTAAGTCTATAGTTTTTAGTTCTGCATGTTTTTTTTGCAATGCTGCAATCTTTTTATCAAGTGATAACACGTCTTGTTTGTTCGCGCGCTCTAATTTTAGAACTTGTTTTAATTGTTGTTGTTTAAAGATTTCGTCAAGGTTAATATTGTTTGCTGCCTTGGCCAATGCCCTAAAATAATTATTGGAAAATATCATTTGAACTTGTCAAAGAGTCCTTTACGATCAGGTTTTGGTGGCTGTACTGGCGGTGGCACGCTTTGAGCTTGTTGTGGTCCTGTAGGAAAAGGCGCAAAGCCTGGTTGTTGGCCTTGTTGTGGTGCTTGACCTGGCAAACCTTGAAAATTATCCAAAGGTGACTGTGGTTGTGCACTTGGCATTGGCGCTTGAGGCATTGGAGCCAGAGCGCTAGGCGCATGGGCTGCTGCGCCACTATCTTTTATCATATCAGCAACAGTCACTATTCCCTTAGCAATTTTTTTGTTTTGTTCAATTACAGTATCCAATTTGCCAATGATTTCTACCCCAACAGTATCCTGGCCTTCTTCTAAGTTTTTGCCAGCTTCTTTAAAAACTGCCAGCATTGTAGTAATGTTGGTGTTTAATTGTTCTAATAATTCTTCCATATTGCTTGTAGTACTTGGTTCTGCACTTTGCGCGCTCGCAGGCGACGCTGTCTTGCCACCTTTCATTTCAGTTATTTGCTTTCTTAATTCAGCAATTTCTTTATGAGAAATTAATTCGTAATCATCATCTGTCATTTTTTGTTCCTCTTTTTAGTAAACTTGTCGAATTAGTTATAAAAAAGTTTCGCTTTTTAATAAATTTTTTAAATAAACCTCTAAACCAGTGTTTTAGTGGGCTGGTGGTCTAGTGGTAGGACGTGCCGCTGGCAGTGGCGAGACTGCGGGTTCGATTCCCGCCCAGTCCATAAAGTTTTTATACGATTAAATCGCTTTTACTATTATGATTGGAGTTATTAGCGATACTCATGATAATGTAGAGAATGTTCAATTAGCTGTTAAAGTTTTTAAAGAACGAAAAGTTGATTTTGTGATTCATTGTGGTGATGTTGTCAGTCCACTAACTGTCAAACATTTTAAAGACGTTAAAGTGCATTTTGTTTTAGGTAATTGTGATGGCGACATTCAAGGTTTGATGGATGCTGCTGATGATATTGGCTGCGAGCATCACGGCAAAACACTCGATATGATGCACGAAAACAAAAGAATTCTAGCAATGCATGGTAATAACACTTACGAATTAAAAAAACAAATTGAAAGCCAAAGCTTTGATTACGTCTTGCACGGTCACACACACCAAAAAAAGGACGAAAAAAGTGGCAAGACCAGAATTGTTAATCCTGGAGCGCATTATTGGATGGCAGAAAACACTGTAGCATTAATTGATGTTAAAAATGATTCTGTTGAATTTATACAATTAAAATGATTAAAGCTATTATTTTTGATTTTGATGGTGTTATTACTGACTCTTACGCTGTTAACATGCGTTTGTGGCGTCAAATTTTTAGAAAGTTCGATGTTAAGATTACAAAAAAGGATTGTTATACTTTGAATACTTTAAACACTGAAGGTATTGCAAAACATTACTTCAAAGATAAGAAAACACGCGAAGAGTTTATCAGTACTGCTATTAATTTCGACAAGGCAAAATACGCGAAAAGTTACAAGCCAAGAAGAGGCTTGAAAAAGCTTTTGAAAAAATTAAAAGCTAACAACATAAAAATAGCCGTTGTTACTAATCGTGGTAATAGTGCACCAATTATCATAAAACAGTTCAAGCTCGATAGTCTGATGGACTGTATTATCACAGCCCGTGATGTAAAAAAAGGCAAGCCCAATCCAGAAGGCATGAATCTTGCAATACAAAAACTTGGTGTTAAACAAAGTCAAGTGTTCTACGTTGGCGACATGCCAATTGATGAGCAAGCTGCAAAGCATGCAAATATAAGTTTTGTTGGAATGGGACTTTTTATCGAGTCAAAACGCAAGATTAAAAAATTAGTAGAACTATTAGATTTTGTTGGGGTGAAATAAGTGGATGAAAACTGTGTTTTTTGCAAGATAATGAATGGTGATATTCCGTCAACAAAAGTTTATGAAGACGAGCATGTTTTTGCTTTTTTGGATATTAATCCTATAAGTTCTGGCCATACTTTAGTAGTTCCCAAAAATCATTCTGTTGATTTTTTTGAGATGGGAAAAAAAGATGTTTGTGAAATGATGGAAACTGCTAAAAAAGTTGGCGCTGCGCTTTTAAAGATGGGTGCTGATGGTATTAATGTTGGAATGAATAATAAAACTCCTGCCGGCCAAGAGGTTATGCATTCACACTTGCATGTTATTCCACGTTATGTTGGTGATGGTTTGGAGCACTGGCATGGCAGGGAAGCATCATTAAATGATTTAAAAAGTGTCAGTGAGAAAATCATAAGCTTTTTATAAACAACTCTTTTTTTTGTGGTTATATGCCGCTGTAGCTTAACCTGGTTATAGCGCTAGACTCATATGGTTATGAGTGAAGAGCACTTTGTGTGATGATTAATACTATAACTGGTGTAATCTAGAGGTCGGGGGCTCAAATCTATGACGGCTTGCCGTAATAGCAGGAACGTATAGTGATTATCCCTCCAGCGGCATTTTATTTATTCTTCTCGATTTATGCCTAGTCCTGCTAGTGGATCGCCTTTTCTCTTTTTTATTTTCATATAAATTTGAAATCCTATCATTAGAACAAATAATGATCCTATAATAATAAATATTGCGGTGGTTCCTACGTTGATGTTTGATGCTACTATTGATTCTGCTCTGTTAGCTACACTGTTTGCAGTATCTGTTACTTTGTTCGTTGCTTGTTCTGTGGTGTCTGGCTGGTTTTGTGTTGTAGTGCTTTGAGTGTTTTGTTGTGTGCTTTGAGTTGTTGTAGTGCTTGTTGTGTTGTCTGTGTTGTTTTGTGACGCTTCAAATTCTTCTAGGTAAGGGTTCACTTGAATGTATTGCTGCGGCATGTCAATTACTGAAGTGTTTTCTATCGCGCGGGGTCCGCTCCAGTTTGCACAATCAGCTTCACAGTCTTCTGCAATATCGCATATGTTGTCTGTGCAGTATGGTCTTTCTGGCTGGCATGTTCCGTGAACACATAATCTGCTATTGCACCAGTCATCTGCTTTGCAAGTCTCTCCTAATCGTAATCTGCAGTTTTCTGTGTAATTGCCTGTTGTATTATCATATTCAAAATACCAACTAGTACATTCTAGCTCGTAGACTCTTACTCTTACCCAGTAACCGTCAATTATAAGATCAAATCGCGTGTTATTATAGCAGACTTGCAAGTCATTTATTGGCTCACACTGTCCAAATGGTATTATTGCTCCTTCGTACTCTGTGCTAACTTTTAATGTTGTGTTTGGAGTGTTTTGTGGCAGTGTTATATCAAAAAGATAATCTTTTAATGTGAAATTGCTGTAAAATTCTACTTCTTTATCATAAATTTTTGTTTTTGCAGTGCCTAGACTGGATAGCATTATCAATAGTAATAATAATGTGTGCCACCTCATTTTATCTTTACACTGCTATTTTTTTTAGTTGTTGACTTGCGCCACAAAAAAAGTATGCGTTGTCAAAATTTAAATGTTTTCTTAATTTTCGAAATTGTAATCGTGCTTTTGTGATTCTGTAAGAGCATTTGACTTCAAAAACATCTTTTTGTTTTCCTTTGATTGCTAGTATGTCGATTTCTGCTAGTTTGCGTTTTTTGTTGCAAATTGTTTTGTTTGTGATTAGATAGTCATATCTTGGTTGAAGTCGAGAAACAAGCTCTTGCACGTATTTATCGTGTTTTGTAAGTTTTGCTACAAACACCTCAGGCCCAGTCACAAGCTGGTATACTAATATCTATACTGATTATCTTATTTAAAGTTTTTGTTTTGCTATTTTTTTGCTATGTAGACGCGCCCGTTTTTTGTTCTGAGAAGGTGTTCTTCGAGCTCTGTTATCACGTCTGTTGGTAATTCTTTGGAATTAATTTTTTTTGTTAGTTCGTAAAAGTCTAATTGTTGCAAACTATCCAGTAACCCGTGTTTTGCCAATATGTTTTTTATTAAAGCTCGCTCCGGACTGTTTTTTTCTGGAAATTTTATGCCATCATATTCTCGTACACTTGCTTTAGCGTTTGAACCAATAACTTGAGTGATATTTTTTTGTTTTGCAAAAGCTACAAGGTCATTTTTTGTTTTTTCTAAACGATTTTCAACTTTTTGTTTTGCTTCACTAAGGCCAACGTACTCGTCAACTAATCGCACGCCATCATCATCATGAAATTCTTTTGGCGTTAATTGTTCAGTCTCGTACATATGCTTAAATTCTGGACAGTGTGGCCTAAACTCGCACCAACCGCATAAAGCGCTTTTAGTTGTTGGAAACTCTTTTGCACTCTGTATTGTTTTGATAACTTGTATTGTGTGCTCTTTTAACTTTTCTAATTCATCATCTGTTCTTGTTGAAGTAACTGTCTTGTCAAAAGCTAAGTAATGCCATACTAATCTTATTTTGTTGGCGTCATCAAACATTTGTTTTATTGCATAAGCGTAAAGCGCTAGTTGTCTATCAACATCAAGCTTTGACTGCTCAGGCAGACTGCTTGAAGTTTTATAATCATGTATTTCGTAAGCGTCATCTTTAAAGTCCACTCTATCAATATAACCTAACATAGAATATTCATTGTTTAATGGCACTTCAACTTTTTTCTCACAAGCAATAACTTTACTTTGATTGAATGGTTTGAACCTATTATAATAATCATTGACAAATTTGGTTGCCATAACAAAATAGTTTTCAGCAGTGTAGCCTTTTTTTACAAAAATTATTGTATTTTCATTATAGTTTTTTTGCCAAAAGTCTTTTAGTTCTTCTTGCAACTCTTCAATTGTTGGCATTTTGCCATGTTGCAGGTCTTTGTACAATTTTTCTAACGTGTGATGAGCTGCACTGCCTAAAAATGCTTCAATGCTCGTTTCGAATTCTGGCAGTAATTTGTCGACGTATTTTGCTTTGTAGCGAAAAGGGCATTGCTCAAAAGTGCTAATGCGTGAATGCGAAAAAACTACCATGATAGTGCGAGTCTTTAATAATTTATAAGTGTTTTGTGCACGATTGTCCAGTGAGAAAGTTTATAAATAAGTTATCAAGACTTTTTTGTTATGAACAAAAGGTATGATTACTTAACAGGCGATCAACAGTTCTTATGGTCTAGAATAGAATTTTATCGTTTAAGAGTTGAAGAACGAGAACTAAACGAGAAAGCTAAAGAACAAGCTGAACAAAATCTTGTAAGCTTATTAGAACAAGCAGTGGCTTGTAAGCTAGATCAGTCTAGAAAAGATATTGATTATCTTGTAAGAACTTATATTAAAAAGCCTAATGGCAACTCTTGGAATATTGATTGATTTATTTTATTTTTAGTAGTGCTTTGCACTCTCGCATTATTTGCAATTCTTCATTTGTTGGAATAACTAATAATTTTATTTGACTTTCATCTGTTGATACAATGTATTCTGCACGTCGATTTTTATCATAGTCTAATTCTACCCCGAAAATTTTTAGGTGTTCTGCAATTTTTTCTCTGACGTACCATGCTCCCTCGCCAATTCCTGCTGTGAATACTATTGCGTCCGCACCTTCTAATATCACATCATAATCTCCTATGTATTTTAGTATTCTATAGACAAACATGTCCAGTGCTAATTGTGCTTTTTTGTTGCCTTTTGCTGCTTTGTCATGTAGTATTCTAACATCTGAAAATCCTCCCAAAGCTAAAAGTCCTGATTCTTTGTTTAGAGCGTGTATTATTTGTTCTGGTTTTTTCTTGGTTTTTTTTGCTAAGTACACTACTGCTTCTGGGTCAATGTCACCTGATCGTGTTCCCATGATGAGGCCTTCTAATGGTGTAAAGCCCATCGAAGTGTCAATACTTTTGTAGTCTTTTATTGCGCATATGCTTGCGCCGTTTCCTAAATGACAACTGATAGTTTTTGGCGCTGGCGTTTCCAGTATTTCTGCTGTCCTGTAAGCTATGTACTTGTGGCTTGTCCCGTGAAAACCGTAACGTCGTACTTTATATTTTTTGTAAAATTCTTCAGGTATCGCGTACCTGTAAGCTTGCGGCGGCATGCTTTGGTGAAATGCAGTGTCAAAAACTGCTATTTGTTTTGTTTTAGGCATTAGTTTTTTGCAGGCTTGTATTCCTGCAAGATTTGCCGGATTGTGTAGTGGTGCTAACTCTGACAAATCCTTGATTTTTTTTGTTATTGTTGGATTGACAAGTGTTGCTTTACTAAAGTCTTCGCCGCCGTGTACCACTCGATGTCCTATTGCCACAATGTCTTTTTTTAACATGTCAATTGAGTGCAATGCTATCTTTACTGCTTCGTGATGGTTTTTGACTTTTGTTTTCATAATTGTCTCATCAACTATCACCTTGCAAGTTTTTAGTCCTATACCGTCAATGTGACCGTGCAATACTTTTTTTTCTGTTTTAATATCGTAAAGCGTGTATTTTAGTGAGCTTGAACCACTGTTTATCACCAAGATTTTTTTCATTTTTGTGCCTCCACTGCAGTTATTGCTACAACATCTACAATGTTTTCCACACTACAACCACGGCTTAAATCATTTACTGGTTTTTTTAGCCCTTGAAGTATTGGCCCTACCGCACTGGCTTTGGCTAATCGTTCTACTAGTTTGTAAGCAATATTTCCACTTTGCAAGTCTGGAAAAATAAGCACGTTAGCATCGCCTTTTAATACATCTCCGTGCTTGCATTTTTTTGCAGCGATTTGTGGTACTATCGCGGCGTCAACTTGTAATTCGCCGTCAATCTTTATTTGTGGTGCTTTGTGCCGTACCATTTTTAGTGCTTCTGTTACTTTGTCTATTTGTTCATGTTTTGCACTGCCGTGTGTTGAAAAACTTAGCATTGCTACTTTTGGCTTAATATCAAAACGCTCAGCGTTTTTTGCCGTGTCTATTGCAATGTTTGCCAAATCTTGCGGTGTTGGATCAATTTGCACTGCGCTATCAGCGAACAACATTAGCCTATCTTGTAATATCATAAAAAAGAAACTGCTGACTTTGTGCTCTTTACTATCAGTTTTAATTATTTGTAATGCTGGTCTTATTGTGTCTGCTGTTGAATGAGTGCTGCCACTTACTAGCCCATCAGCCTCACCTAGGTGCACCATTAGAGTACCATAATACATTGGTGTTTTTGCAAGTTTTAGGGCTTCTGACTTTGTTAGGCCTTTTTCTTTTCGTAGATTATAAAGTGTTGTAGCGTACTCGTCAAGCTTTTCGCTTTTTGATGGATCAATAATAGTTACACCGTCAAGATTAATCCCTAGATTTGAACGTTTTTTTTCAATTGCTGCGCTATCACCTATTAGAACAATTCTTGCGAGGTCTTCGTACTTGATTTTTTCTGCAGCTTGCAAGATTCTGTCTTCTTCGCCTTCAGGTAGAACTATTGTTTTATGATCTTTTTTTGCTTTGTCTTTTATTGAATCAATAAAGTTACGCAATTGAACACCTCTTTTGAATGATTGTGTTTATAGACTTTTATAAACTTTATGATTGCTGATAGTAAGTTTTTTATAGAATATCATTAATGAGATTTTTAATGGTCTTTGTACAAAAATATATGGTTTTGGATGCTTCTAATGGACAGTTTGAAGTCAAGGACATGCCAAGCGAGTGGCTTGGACCACTAGACTTTGGCTTTAACATGAACAATGACGGCGACTATTTTTGTTTTGGAGCAGGCATTTTAGGCGGTAGTATGATAGCGGGGACTAATCGCTTGATTTTTACTGGCGATAGTCCTTTATGGGAAGGATTCTACATTTCAACAGTTGGTGGTGCTGCAGAAGCACTAGCTTTCACTGGAGTAAATAACATAGCGATTAAAAATAAAACTGATGGTTACAAAGTGTTAGTAATCAATTATAAAGATAACAAATTAAGTGTTCGTTTAGAACCAGTGGACTTTAAAAAATTAATAAGTGTTGGATTTGCTGGCAAAAAGGGTTCTTTTGCAGTGCAGCAATATATTCATGACACTTACCGAAAAGATTTTGGCAATCACTTCAGAGTTTTTGCGGTTGGCCCTGCAGCACAAAATTCTTGTATGGGAGCAATACTTTCAACTGCTGTTGTAGGCGGCAAAATGTTAGATGGCGTTGACGGTTGGGCTGGCAGAGGCGGACTTGGCAGCAAAATGTTGCAAGAGCATGGCATTATTGGAGCAATTTATGGTGGCGACTTTGCAATTGACGCTAAATGGCGCGATATTAAAAATCTAAACGTTGTATTTGAAAAGGCAATGCAACAGACTATGACTCAAGCAACAACTGACGCGACAACAAAATATCGTTATGACGAGGCTGTAAAAAGCGGTGGGACACTAGGAGTTAATTTTACTAAACTCAAAAACTGGCTAATTTATCGCAATTGGGATTCAGTGCATGACAGTGAAGAAAAGATTCTCAAAGTTCACAAAGAATTCATCATCAATCATTATGTTAAACAATTCAATGAAGAAACAATTATACCAAAACAACAACGCACTTGTGGAGAAGTTTGCCCTGCTGTTTGTAAAAAAATGAACAAACAGTACAAAAAAGATTACGAACCATACGAAGTAATGGGGCCAAACTCGATGATTTTTGATCAGCGCGCAGCAGAATTGTTAAATGGTCATTGTGACATGCTAGGCTTTGACGCAATACAAATAGGCACAACTATTGGATGGGTTATGGAATTAATGCATGAAAAATTACTAACTAAAGAAGAATTAGGTTTAACTAAAAATCCTAAGTGGGATATTGACAATTTTGATGTTGTAAATGATTCAATGCACAACGCAAAGTTAGGCATGGAAATTTTAGATCTTGTGATGAGCGAGCACGAACTAGGAAAAATCTTGCGATTAAACATTCGAAAAGCTGCTCTCGAGTTAACAAAGCGTTTTGCTGACAGGGGAGATTTTAAACAGTTCGCAATGTATGTTGGTCACGGCGATACTGGTTGCATCACACAAAACCAGTATTTTGTGCCAGGTTTTTCAATTGGCATTCCTATCGCCGGAAAATACTTTGAAGGCTACGATGTCACGTTTAGAACACCTTACGAGTTAGGAAAACACTCTATGGAGCGCATGACGTACGAGTTCTACAGTGATAACACCGGCATTTGCCGCTTTCACCGCAAATGGGTCGAGAAAGCCATCCAACAAGTAGTCGGTGATTTGACAGGTGTCAATGTTGATTATTACCAACACCACAAAAAATTAGCAAAAGCAATTCGTGACAAGTACGCAAAACCTGTTTACTGGGAAACTTCGCGTGTTAAAGAAGTCATTGGCAGCTACTTAAAAAAAATCAGTTTGTGCGAGCCAGAAAACACAGAAGCAAAAAAATTAGCTGAGATGTTCGAGCACAACACAGAAGACGCAAGCGTCCACTACTGGCAAGAAGCACTAAAAGGAATAAATGACTACTAAAAAAATAATTGAATTACTAAAACTTTTAGAAAAACTAGTTTTAGAAAAAAATAAAGAAAAACAAGCAATAATCGCGCTAGCAATTGATGAGTTTAGCTCAAAAAATTATAAAATTATAAAATCATTTCTTGATGAAAAAAAGTTAGATTTTGGTTTTGATTCTTTTTTGACACTTCACCATTGGGGCGATAAAACTGGTTATAATATTATCGCACTTGATGATATTAAAGAAACAATTGAAAAATTAAAAAATGTTATCGAGTGATTTGAAAACTTTTTACTTTAGAAAATAGTTCTTTGGCTTTTTTGTTTTTTTCAAAGTGTTGTCTTACTGGCTCTAATATTTTGTTTATGTACTCTGCTGCCGTGTTTTTGACGTCTAGTGGATGAACTTTTTTTGCTTTGAAGTCCTTGGCTAGCGCATCGAATGAATCGTATGTTAGGTCTCCGCCGAACTTTTGTGGTCTTTCTACTTTTATTGTTTTATATTTTTCAAATATTATTTGTTTGTAATAATCTAAAATAGGGTTTTCTTCGATTACTCCTTCTGGACAGTATGCTTTTTGCAGTTTTCTTTTAACATCATCGACTGTGTCTGTCATGAAAATTGCAGTGTCGGGTTTTGACTTTGACATCTTAAGATCCATCACTCTGTCCTCGCCACTGCTTTTTGGCGGTTGTCCTAAGCCCATCAGCATGTAATGGTGTACTGCTACTGGTTTTTTACTAAATAGTTTTGGCCCTATTTCTCGTGCTAACATGTTAACTTTTCGTTGGTCCATTCCAAGCTGGCAAATGTCAGCTTCCAAATGGAATATGTCTGCTGCTTGCATGCAAGGATAAAGTATTTGTGATGATTGTAAAACACTGCCTTCTTTGCGCCCCATTATCTGACCACAGCGCATTATTCTATTGATTGTTGTGTTGCGCGCTATACTAACAACTTTTTTCCAGTACTCTGAGTCATTGATGAAATCGTTTACTTTAACAAATTCAACATTTTTTAAGTCTAGTCCGCTGGCTTTCCAGATTTCTATAAAAAAATCTCCTGTTGTTTGAATGTTCTCAAGATTGCCTCCTAATTTATTATTGGCCCAAGCGTGCCAGTCTGCAATAAGCATTTTAAATTTGACGCCAGTAGAAGTTAGTTTGTTAATGTTGATTGCTCTCATCACACCTTGTGCAATATGTGGAATGCCTGATGGTTCGAATCCGTCGTATGCTATCGGATTCTTTTTTGTCTCGAAAAGGTTTTTTAGTTCTTCTTCTGTTACTATTTCTTGCGCGAAACTTTTTACTAATTCTAGTTTTGTCCCAAGATCCATAATTAGTTTGAAACTCTTGTCATTTATCAAATTTTTGGTATTTTAGAGCATAAAAAAGGCTAATTTTATATACGAGTAAGAACAATTTCAGTCTATTAACGTCAATTTAGTGGTCAAACTATGAAATTACAGAAAGAAACAACGTTTGATATAGCAGCATTAACAATTATTCTTTTAAGCATGTGGTTGTTGCCAGGTTTTTTTTTAACAACTGAGACTGGTGTTTTTGAGGCTACTGCTTTTGCAGCTTTTGCTGGCGGGGCTGGCCAAGGAAAGAATGCTTCTATCTATATTTTTGATGATACTGATAGTGTCACTCGAGAGCCTGGCCAAACAATAAAACTTTTTGTTAATTACACTTTAAACAATGGCACTATAGTAACTGATGGTGATTGTGATATCTTTTTTGTTAATTCTTCTGCTAATATGACTTATAATGCTACTAGTACTTATTGGGAGTACGATAACAGTTTTGCTAGTGCAGGAGCATATTATTGGAGTACTATTTGTAATTCTACTAACATCAATAGTTATTTGAGTGTTTCTGATAATGCTGATATAACTCCGACTAGTAATGCTAGTTTTTCAAACTTAGAAATTACTAGTCTTTCAGGACAAACACAAACTGATGAGGATTTGTTTTTTGAGTATGATTTTGATTACATTAATAATTATTCCGAGACTAGTTCTTGGCAATGGTACAAAAATGGCGTGCCAGTTAATGGTGTTAGTGGTGTTGATACAGGTTTTAGTTTTAACACAACAAGCAATAATTCTCAACCCGTCGGCATAACTTATGCTAATGGATACTTATGGGTAACAGACAAGAATAGAAGAGTCTATAAATACAATCTTAACGGTACATACACAGGGACAAGTTTTAATTTAAATTCATCAGGGATTAATGGTCTTGCAGGAATAATTTTTGTTGATGACTATTTTTGGATACTAGGCTGGACTACAGATAAATTTTACAAATACAATCTTAACGGCACATACACGGGGACAAGCTTTGACCTCGCTGCCAATGGTAATGAACACTCGCGAGACATCGCTTTTGTAGATGGATATTTTTGGATATCAGATGTTGGTGATAGCCTAATATACAAGTATTATTATGATGGCACATACACAGGGACAAATATCAATGTAGCTCCACAAAGTATTACTAACCCGACAACCATGACGTATGCAGATGGATATTTTTGGGTTGTTCAGGCACTTGGAAATAACACAGTTTACAAGTATTATATTAATGGTACTTACGCAAACGAAAATTTTGATATAGGCCCCGGTATTGATCCAGATGGTATGGTTTACGTCGATGGATATTTTTGGATTAATAGTTATAATACTAAAAAAGTTCACAAGTTTTATCCTGAAATAATCAATAGTTCTCAAACAAGTGTTGACGACAATTTCACATTAGAACTTACACCAGCTGACGGTCTTGCTCTTGGAACACCACAAAATAATACTGTAACAATTATCGTAGCGCCTCCTGAAGGTATATTAACTATTTTTGATGACACTCTAAAGTTTACTAATGAAATGGCTAGTTTTTTTGCCAATTACACTACTGAGACTGGCATAGTCTTAGATGATAGTACTTATAGCGGGGTTTGTCAAATAAAGTTTAATATTAGTGGTTCGTGGACTGGTTTTGATAACATGACTTTTAACGCTTCAAGCGATTTGTATGAGTATAATCGCTCTTTTAGTGTTGGTATTCACTCGTTTTACCAAATTGATTGTAATTCAACACACCCAGATTCCAATATTTCAGCGCTTGATAATTACGATATCAGCCCGGTAAGCCTTAATATTAACTCTTGCGATAACTTGAATTTTCAAGGAACTCTTTACAACCTCACAAGCAATGTTAGCAGTACCTCAAATTGTTTTAACGTAACAGCTGACAGTATCACACTTGATTGTAAAGGTTATACTATTGATTATGGTACTGGAGGAGTTCTTCTTGGGTATGGTATCGAAGCTTCCAATATTGATACTTTAACAATAAAGAACTGCGTCATTAAAGAAGGCGTCGCGGCTACTAATTACAAGCACGCAATAAGACTAAGCAACGTAGATAACATAATAATAACTAATACTAACATCACAACACGCGTGCATTATAGTAGAGGAGTGTCATTAGTAAACACTAATAATACTAATATGTCCTTGGTAGATATCCGTACTAAAGGTAACTTTGCTTATGGTATTTACTTGAATCTGGCCACAAACAATTATTTTAAAGGATTAAAAGGTATGAATTCTGGCTCCTCATCAGCAGTTATTTATACGGATGGAGCAAACGATTTTAACATTTTTGACAGTTATATATTTGACAACAGTACTTATAATATAAATACTGGGGTTGTTGCTAGCGGCGATTTTAATTTAACTAATGTAACCTTTAACTCTGTAGAAAGAAACATTGCTGGCATAACTGTGGATACTAAATTGAATAGGATGTGGTATTTTAATCTTAATGTTACTAACACTTCTGGTGATGTTGAAGTCGGTGCTAATGTTAGTGTTTATGACCTTAACAATAATTTATTATTTTCAGAATTAACCGATGGCAGCGGTCGCATATCACAAAAAGTTCTTAAGCGTTACATACAAAACTATACTAACGTATTTTATTATGACACCCCCCTAAAAATTAATGTTACTAAAGCTGGCTATCCTTCAAAAATTGTTTATAGCGGTTTATCAACTAATGTTGATTTAACAATTGTGTTAGGGCAAGGAAGTAACGTCAATATAGATTCTTGTGGCGATCTTGGAATACACGGAGCGAACTATTTTTTAACACAAAATGTTATTTCTGGCACCCTCTTTCCTTGTTTTGAATTTGTCAGTGATGACGTAACCCTTGATTGTCAAGGTCGCACCGTGGACTTTATTAACACTCTTGGCATGGTTCCAGGTATTAAAGCTTTTAATCGTAGAAATATTACTGTTAAGAATTGTCGAGTACTTGATGATTACTACAACACAACAAGACCTCACGGTATTGATTACGCTAACGGATTTTACTGGATTGTTGATTCAGAACTGCAAGAAGTTTTTAAGTTTAACACTGACAAGACATATACTGGTACAAGTTTTGACACTAACATTTCAGGAAATTCTTTACCACTAGACATAACTTATGCTAATGGGTATTTTTGGATCACTGACACTTTAAGTGATGAAGTTTACCGTTATGATGATAATGGTACTTATACGGCGACAAGCTTTGACACAGCAGCAAGTGGTAACACTAATCCTCGAGGTATAACTTTTGACGGTACATACTTTTACATAGTTGATGAATCGGATTCTGCAGTTTATAAATATACAGAAGCTGGATCGTATGCTGGTAATTTCAGCACTAGCGGTAGTGGCAATACAGACCCCAGAGGTATTGAATACGCTTTTGGCAACTTGTTTGTTACTGATGGCGAAGGAACTGAAATTTATAATTATACTGTTGATGGCAATTACAACGGAATACATTATGATACTGAAGATGGCGCGTCCGGTAGTAGGTACCCAAGAGGCATAGCCTTTGATGGTACAAACTTTCGCATAGTTGACGGAGAGGCTTTTGTAGCATACAAATATGATGAAAACCTCACTTTTATTTCGAATGAACATATCTTGACGGCTGCAAGTGGCAACACAGCGGAGCGATGGAACAAGCACGCAATATACTTTCATAAGACTCAAGATTCAACAATTCAAAACAACACTATTTTAGCCAAGAGCCATGACTCTTTTGGAATTATGATGAGTTCTAACATTTCTAACAGTATAATAACTAATAATGATGTGGATACACAGTACGGGCTCGGCATCGAAATTGCAGGACTTGATTATATGATAAGTGGTGGTGATGCACCTTGCAAAAACAATAACATCACATACAATAAGGTAAAAGGATTTATTTATCCAGGAATTACATTATACTCTGATGTTACAAACACATTAATTGAAGGTAACAATATTACTAGCACCCAACGCGACTCCACAGGAATATTAGTAAGTTGGAATGTTAATAACACCAAAATTTTATCTAATAATATTAATACTACAGGTTACACTGACGCTATAGGTATTGAATTCAGATATGGAGTAGTTAATAGCATTATATCTTATAATAGTATTGAGACTGATGGCGATGCGAGTTATGGGATTTATTTTCAAAATACGCCAAGCAAAGAGGATAATGTCAATAATACTATAAAATCAAATTTTATTAAAACAAATGATTTCAATGCACACGGCGTATTATTAGATTATGCAAATGACACTTTTTTTACATCGAATACTATTATAACAACTGGTCAAAACTCTCATGGTATCACCTTTGTTGACTCCCCAAACACAACGTTTTCTAATATGACAGTCACAACAACAAACAATAACAGTTATCCGTTATTTTTAAGAGATGATGTGGTGATGGATGATAGTGTTTTAAACGCTACATACCCTGGTGTTGTTGACGTTTACGTTGATAGTTCTGCAAGCGGAAATTATAATCTTACAAATGTTAGTCTTTCAAGCAGTTATTTTGACGCTAGTGCTAACGGAACCCTTACTTCACTAAAATATTTTGATGTTAATGTTAAAAACGCTTCAGGTATTGCAGTACAAAACGCTAACGTAACATTAAAAGATTATATTGATAATATTCTTTTTTCAGAATTAAGCGATGCTAACGGCGATATTAGTCAACAACTTATTTATGAGTTCGTGCACAACAATAGCATTAAAGAATACCATTATCATGATCTCAACGTTACTGCTAGCGGGTATGTTGATTACGTGCAAAGCTTTTCTTCAGGCAGGTCAACAGTATTAAATATTATTTTATTAAAAGAATCTAGTATTAGTGCTTGTCAAGAATTAAACCAGCCTAGTACTGCTTATGTTTTAAGCCAGGATGTTAGTACTGCCAGCACTTGTTTTAATATTACAGCAGACAATGTTGTCCTGGATTGTGCTGGTTACACTATTAATTATAGTAGTGCTGGAAGTTTAGGCTATGGAGTTTTTGCACAAAACAAAGAAAATCTTACTGTAACAAATTGTAATATAATAGAAGGTAGTCCAACAACTAATAATAAACACGCCATTTACTTTAACGGCGTCAATAACGCTATCGTATTTGATAATATTGTTGATACTATTGGCAGCGGTTCTAACGCGCTATACTTGAGCTCTGGCAGTAATAACTTGTTTTATGATAACAAGTTTAACGCTCAAGACAGTAATGAATTAGCTGTTAGTTCAACAAATAATAACTTATTTTACAATAATATTTTTAATGGCAGTGGTTATTCTGTTAGTGGTTCTAACGAGTTCAACATTGCGTATCCGACACTGGGAACTAATATGTTAGGTGGCAATTATAAGGCTGGTAATTACTGGACCACACCTAATAGTAATGGTTTTTCAAACACTTGTAATGACATTAATACTAACGGTTTTTGTGATGCAGCACTCTTAGTAGGGGGCACTAGTTATGATTATTATCCTATTGCAAAACCTAAAAATTCAACACTTATTATTTTTGATGAGACTGACGCTCTTGGCGGCGGCTTAACAATTTACCCTAATCAGAACACTGTGTTTTTTGCAAATTATACTCTAAAAAATACTACTGTGATAACTGATGTTACAGGAGATTGCAATATCACATTTTTTGATGGTACCAGCGCAATGGTGTATAATGCTAACAGTTTATATTGGGAGTACTCGAAAAGCTTTGCAACATTTGGCGATTATTCTTACAATGTGACTTGTGATTCAACTTATCCTAACACTGGACTTAACACTTTTGATGATATAACAATCACTGGTACTCCGCCACCAACAATTAGTAGTTTGCAAATTTTCGCGTCAAGCCCTAATAATCTTACAAGCGACGATATTTACTTTAATTACACTTTTAGCGGTACTAACCAGTCAGATCACAGTTATTGGCAATATTATATTAATGCAGCACCAACTAGCGGCACTCAAGTAGTTATCGCTAGCAGTTTTGATACTGCAACCAGTAACAACAATGACCCGTACGGTATTGCTTTTGGCGAAGACTTTTTATGGGTTGTTGATGATAATAATAACACAATATACAAGTATAATCTCGATGGGAGTTTCGCCACAAACTTTAGCACAACAGCTAGTAATGCAGATCCTTATGGCATAGCTTATGCTTATGGTTATTTATGGGTCACAGAGTACGATGATGGCGCAGTATTTAAGTACACGACGACTGGCTCGTATGTTGATAATTTTAGCACTAGCGCTAACGCAAACCCTATAGGAATAACTTTTGCTGATAATCACTTTTGGATTAATGATTGGCTCGATAACACTGTATACCAATATGATAATGCTGGAGTGTATACTGGCACTAACTTTAGCACTCAAAGCAATAACACTGCGACCAGGGGTATAACTTTTGCTGATGGCCACTTTTACATTGTTGACAATACTGACGATGAAGTTTACAAATACACATTAAACGGTGATTATGTAGAAAGTTTTGACACTAACAACGTCAATAACACTTTACCTGTCGGTATTGCTTACGCTAACGGATATTTTTTCATTACTGACCTTACAGGCGCACAAGTTTACAAGTATTATGCTGAAAGCATTACTAGCGCTCAAACAAACAATAATGATAATGTGACAATTACTGTAACACCTTATGATGGTATTGTCAATGGCAGCTCGCAAAGTGATTCGCTAACAGTAACACTACCGGGTTATACTCCTAGTTTAACAATCAGTGATTCTGGCAGTTCATACATTAACCTAACAATTAATTTCAATGCTAATTACACGTTGACTAATGGCACTATTGTTGATGATGTTTCCGGAGAGTGTAACATAACTTTCTTTGATGGCACTAACGCCATGACATATAACAATGGCAACACGTTATGGGAGTACAGCAGAAGTTTCTCAAGCGCTAACACATATGATTGGAATGTGACTTGTAACTCAACACATACTGATAGCAATATTAGCACTAGCGATTCTGTTTTAGTACAGCCTCTCCCGCCACCAAGCATTAACAATCTAAACATAATCTCTGATTCTGGAACTAACATCACAAGCGATGACATCTATTTTGAATACGATTTTGATAGCACTTTCTACAATGTTGATTATAGCACATGGCAGTATTACATCAACGGAGCCCCAATTAATGGCACATTAATTGTTTACGCAAATAATAGTTTTGACCCTAACAATAATGTTAGCGGCATTTACCCAAGCGGTATGACTTCAGCTCAAGGATTCTTATGGATTGTTGATTCAACAGTCAATCAAGAAGAAGTCTACAAATACACTGCCGACGGCGAGTATACTGGAGATCATTTTGATATTCAAAGCACAGGCAATTACCAACCTACAGGCATAACTTTTGGAGGAGGATATTTTTGGATTACAGATGATAACCCACCAGGCATTTACAAGTATTATCCTAATGGTACATGGACAGGTATTAATTTTAACATTTCAGGAAGCGGAAATACAAATCCAAGAGGAATTGTTTACGCACAAAACTATTTATGGGTTATCAACCCCTCAACTGATGAGGTCTATAAGTATCTCCCTAATGGTTCGTACACCGGCACTAGTTTTGATACTTTGGCAAGCGGTAATGGGAACCCTTGGGGCGTAGTCTACATTGATGGATATCTTTGGATTGTAGACTCATTTGATGACTTGGTATACAAATACGAATTAGACGGCACCTTCGTTGATAGTTACACAACTGATATAACTGCGAATCCCAGTGCTATGGGAATAGCATATATAGATGGATATTTTTGGATTACAGATTATGGTAATGATAACATATATAAGTACAGATCTGAAATTGTCACTAGCCCTCAAACAAGCCCTAGCGATACTGTAAAAATTTCTGTATTGCCTTCTAACAATGTGCAAAACGGCACTTTAACTAATGATTCACTGACTATTACTAGTATCGGCGAGCCTGACACTCCTACGCCAAGCATTAATTCTAGTGATGGCAGCGATTTCTCAAACCAAAACCTCAACTGTGTTGCAGTAATTACTGACCCTGACGGTGACAATCTTAACGTTAGTATTAAATGGTATAAAAATGATGCGTTGAACTTAACTGTTGATTACAATAATAATTATGCTAACGGAACGTTATTTAATGCAGTGCTTGACAACGCTAATACTAGTGAGTGGGATAAATGGTTTTGCAGTATTAGAACGTATGATGGTACAATGTATAGTGTTGCTTGGAGCAATAGCAGTATTTTAACAATAGTTCCTACTGCTAAAGGCTTGTCGAACTTAACAATTGCTTCGATAAGCGGTAACACTTCAACTTTTGATAATATAACATTTGATTACTTGTTTAACAGTTCTTGGGATGTAGATGCTAGTCAATGGCAATACTACATTAATGGCTTGCCAATCAACGGCACAGCAGGCGTTTACACAGGAGATAATTTTGACACATCGATTTTTGGCGCAGACTCCGTGACAGGCATCACTTACGCCGACGGCCACCTATGGATTCTTGATACTATCGATAACGAAGTATATAAGGTTCAACTTAATGGCAGTTACACAGGAGAGCATTTTGACACATTAGCAAGCGGTAATAGTCCGGCGGTAGGCATGACATTTGCAGATGGCTATTTTTGGATAGCCGAAAATGGCGGAGGGGTGTACAAGTATAATCATGATGGCAGTTTCACAGGAGACATTTTTAGTGTTATAGGCAACCCTAAAAGCGTCACGTATTACGATAATCACTTATGGGTTGTCGTAAATGAAGCAAAAGTTTTAAAATACGACTTTGATGGAAATTACGCAAATTTTAATTTCAGTCTCACCCCAGCAAACGACGCGCCTTACGGCATAACTTACGCCGATGAACACTTTTGGATAGCACAGCAAGGAGGAGGAATTTACAAGTACAATACTAGCGGCGTCTACACGAGTATTTATTTTAATATTTCAGATAGCGGCAACGGCGCACCCTACGATATAACTTTTGGCAATGGTCAAATATGGGTTCAAGATTGGTCTGACGCACAAGTCTACAAGTATTATATTGAAACAATTGTTGGAGCGCCAACTAACTTTGCTGGTAATATGACAATTGAGGTCACACCTTCTAATGGTTATGATACTGCCATAGCACAAAATGACACTATACTATTAATTTATCCTCCACAAAACATAAGCTCTTCTAACTTTGAAAATAGTATATCTACAAACTTTTCTGATTATGAATATGCAGAACTTGTAAGTTTCAATAATTTGACTATTGGAACAGCAGACCTTGCAAAAATTATTTGGGATGGATCTTTGATTGTTGTAAACACTGATTTAGATAATGCGATTAATATTAGTAACGCATTAGTATCGATTGACAGTTCACAATTACATAGTTCTTTTAATTCTTCAGCGATTATCATTTTTTATAATGTGTCAATTAACGAGCCAGTAATACTAGTAGATGGTGAACCATGCATAACTTGTAACTTGACAGGTTGGGATGGACAAAACGCCACGTACACAGTAGAACACTTCACGAATTATTCAGTAGTAGAAAACACAACACTAACAATATACGACCAAGCAGACCCACAAGGAGGCGGTTTGAATTTAAGTGTTGGTCAAGATGTTATTTTCTTTGCTAATTATACTTACACTAATGGCACAGTATTAGATGATATTATTAGTAATTGTAGTATTCATTTTGCGGGTTTTAATGCCGACATGAACTATAATAGTAGTAGTCTACTATGGGAGTATAGTAAAAGTTTTTCAAATGCAGGATTAAAAAGTTGGAGTGTTAATTGTAGTATTGCCTACACAATAACAGCTAGTGATACAGTGTTAGTAAATGGTACAGAGCCATCAATTAATAATCTAGCATTTGTCGGTCTGACAATTGACAATGTTTCTTTTGAATACAGTTTCAATAGTCCTGTAGGCACTGATAATAATTTTTGGCAATGGTATAAAAATGGTGTGAGCACTAATGGTGTTGAAGGTGTTTATAGCGGCACAAGTTTCAGCACAGCAGGTAGTGGTGCTAACTCGCCAAGAGGTATTGTTCTAGCTGAAGGTTACTTGTGGGTTACTGATACTCAAGATAGAGAAGTTTACAAGTATAACACTAATGGTAGTTATACAGGGGTGCATTTTGACACAGGGCTTAATGGTAATAGTCTTCCTTATGGCATAACTTATACTAATGAATTGTTGTGGATTACAGATGCTGTTGACAGTCTAGTTTACAAGTATTACACAAATGGCACTCCAGCGGGCAGTTTTGACACTTCTGTAAGCGGTAATGATAATGGTCAAGGAATGACTTTTGGCGAAGGTTACTTGTGGGTTATCGATAATATTGATGACGAAGTTTACAAGTATAATACTGATGGTAGTTATACAGGGTTTAGTTTTGATACTGCAAGCAGCGGCAATGCAAATCCGCAAGGCTTAGGTTATGCTAATGGATACTTATGGGCAACTGATGCTGCAGATTACGAAGTTTACAAGTATACAACAGCTGGCGCTTACACAGGAGTGCATTTTGACACTGCGGGCGCTGGCAACACTGGTACTGATGATATCAAGTATGCTAACGGATATTTTTGGATTGTAGATAATGTTGATGACAGAGTGTATAAGTATTTTGCAGAAGCTTTTGTTGGCAGTTCAACAACTCTAGAATATAATCTAACTATCGAAATCACTGTTTCTGATGGGTATTCTAATTTTACGCAAAATAGTAGCACACAGGTTGTTTTTCCTCCAGTAAATATTTCGGCTTCGAATTTTGAAAATAGTGTATCCACAAACTTTTCTGATTATAATTATGCAGAACTAGCAAATATTAGCAATGTGGTAATAGGTGAAGAAAACATTGCGAAAATTACTTGGGATGAATCATTAAGTGTTGTAAACAATGATATTGATAGTACTATTAGTATCAGTCAAGCTTCAATAGCTATTAACATTTCAGATCTTCACACATCATTTAATTCATCAGCAAGCCTCACATTCTACAACGTAACAATCGATGAACCAGTAATACTAGTAGACGGAAAACAATGCACAACATGCAACCTAACAGGATGGGACGGACAAAACGCCACGTACACAGTACAACACTTCTCAAACTACACAATAGTAGAAAACACAACACTAACAATATACGACCAAGCAGACCCACAAGGAGGCGGTCTAACAGTTTATAATTATGAACCTCTTATGTTTTTTGCAAATTATACATTAGCTAATGCAACTGTGTTAAGTGATAGTATTGGAAACTGTAATATTATATTTTTTGATGGCACTAATGCTATGTTGTATAATAATAGTAATTATTTGTGGTATTATAATAGAAATTTTTCTGTTTATGGAAATTTTACTTGGAATGTATCATGTAATTCAACATATCCTATTAGTGATTTGCTCGTTGTTGACACAATATTAGTTTTGGATAGTACTCCATTAATTAATGTTAGTGATTTATTAGCAACACTTAACATTGATGGTTCAATAAGTCTTGATTGGACTCTTGACTCACAGCCTAAAGTCGTTAAGTACAATGTTTATCGCGCTAATACTACTATGAGCACAGCGAGTGATGGAGTGTTAGTAGTAGCCAATATTACTAGTTCGAGTTGGAATGATACAACAACAAAAGTTAGCAACATAACATATTACTACGCGTTAACAGGACTCGACAGTTTTGATAGGGAAAATCTCAGCGCATTATCAAACCAAGCTAATGCTACGCCATTAACATGTACTAACACTTATGATAGTTGCGGTGCTTGGAGTAATTGTGCTTCTGACTCTCAATCACGTACTTGCACTAGAGTGTGTTATATTTTAGGACAGCCTAACAGCACTATTGAAGTACAATCCTGCACTAGTGGCGACGGTGGTGGAGGCGGTGGGGGTGGAGGTTCCGGCGGAGGAGGCCTTGGTAGTGGTGATGGTGAAAGTCAAAGTATTACTTTTACAGAAGTTCAACCTGGCAGCAGCACTGTAACTTTTTCAAAGGCAAGTATTGAAGTCGAAAGTTTAGAGGTTGAAATAATAGAAAACAAAAATAATGTTAAGTTTACTGTCACTAAACTTTACGAAAAACCTGCTAGTCTGCCAGAACAATCTGATGTTTATTCTTATTTACGTTTCGATCATGAAAACCTTGAAAACCAGTATATCAAACTTGCAAAGGTACGCTTTAAAGTTAATAAAGAATGGCTTGTCAATAATAGTTATAGCGCTCAAAAAGTTAAGTTGTATCGTTATAGTACTCAATGGGATGAACTTAAGACTTTGATGTACTTACAAGATATTGAATATTATTATTTTGTTGCCGAGAGTCCTGGACTATCATATTTTGCTGTTGCCATAAAGCAAGAAGCACAACAAGAAAGTCCTGATGTTGGAGTAGAATTAGGTCAGGATGCTCAAAAAGAAGAGCCTGCTAGAATTTTTGATTATACTACTCCACCACCTTCTAAAGAAGAGGCTAGTTATGAGTGGTTTAAGGTTGGATTGTTCAGTGTTTTGTTAATAATTATTCTTGTCGCATCTATTATTTATGTTCAAGCGCACAAGCATAGTATTCTTGTTCGAAAGGCTAAAGAGTCTGTTCAAACTAAGTCTTTATCAAACATTAGAGTTTATGTTGACAAATTGCGGGCTAAAAAGTTTTCTGATAATTTTATTAGAAAGAAATTGTTAAAGGCTGGTTGGCTTAAAGAAGTTATTGATAAAGTTCTTGGCAAGAAAAAGAAATAATAGTTTTAAGTGTACGATATCATTATTGTTTGTGAGTGTACTGTTATTTGCGGAAATTCTCCTATAACAATGTGAATATTGTATGGTACTCCTGGTGTTAGACTGTCAATGTCCCATTCTACAACATTACTGGTTGTTTGTGCTCTAATGTATGGTTTTAAACATTCGATTCTTGGACTTGTGCATGTATAATCATAAAATTCTTGTGCTAAGCCATCAACATTTGGGTAGATTAATGGGTTCATTCCAGGGTTGTAATCTGTAAATATTGGATCGTTTGCTGTGCTGTCTAATTTTTCATAGTGTATTGTTGCTGGCAACCATTCAAAATCAGTGCTTGCGTTGTTATCTACATAAAATGTTAGTGTTGCTGGTAGTGAACTGAAAATTTTAAGGTTTGAGGTGTATGGGTCGTCGATGTTTATGTATTCTGTTAGGTCTGTCGGCGTGCTTGGGCACTCGCTCCAATCACTCCATTGATAGTTTTCGCAGACTTGTAGTTGTGTTTGTCCGTTCTCGCATGTTCTTGATTTTGCTTGACCGTTTTGACACTGTGCGAATACTATTTTTTTTCCGTTTTCTTTGTAGCTTGCTGGTATTTCGTTTGTTTTATTGTTTTTTATTAGTCCTGGCGCGAAAACTACTACTGTGTCATCTTCGTGTATTGTAAGTAGTGTAATGTTTAATTCTTCTACTATTGATTGCTCTACAGCAAAAACTATTGAAGAAATTAATAAGATACTGGTCAATAATAGTAGTATTTTTTTGTTCATAATGAGTAGTTTAGCGAGTTTATTTATAAAACTTTCCATAATAGCCACTAAGCAGTAGTTACAATCACCCTTTCTTTATTTTAGCTACAAAAAAACCAGCAAAAATCAAAGATTTTCTGGGTTTTTTCGTATTTTACATACGAAAAAACCTTCTGTGTTGTTGTCTTGTGGCCAAATGCGAAGACAATCTTTTACTCTGGAATCGTATTGTGTTCCATCAAAAGAAGTAATAGCGTCTGAGCGTTTTAGCAGTAACTCAATCGGTAGAATTTGCACGTCAGCATTATTTTCGAGCAACCAACTAATCACTCCTTCGTTTTCTTGAGGCTCCATAGTGCAAGTTGAGTAGACTACTTCACCGCCTTTTTTTAGGTTATTAAAAGCTGTCTGTAACAGCTGTCGTTGTTGTCCTGCAACACGTTTTACTAGGTTTGGACTCCAATCTTGCAATACACGCAAGCTTTTACAAATTGTTCCAGTACCAGAACAAGGAGCATCTACTAGTATTTTGTCAAATTGTTGATTTTTGATGTTTCGACCGTGCATTTTTGTAATTATCGTATTATGTGCTCCGACTCGTTGCATGTTCATACCTAATGCTTTTAAGCGGTTGTAATCTTCATCATTTGCAATCAGTAGTCCTTTGTTTTGAAGCATTGCAGCTATCTGTGTTGCTTTGCTTCCTGGTGCTGCGCACATGTCTAAAACTAAATCTTCTGGTTTTGGATTTAATACTACTGGCGGTATCATACTTGAAGGATCTTGTACGTAAATGTAGCCTAGAGTGTGCTCTAACAGGTTTCCTATGTCTGTTTGCGCTCCTTCTATCCAAAAACCTTCAGGGCACCATGGCACAGGTGTTAGAGTCCAACCTTTTGCTTCTAAGCGTGTTACTAAGTCTTTGACAGAAATCTTTAATGTATTAACACGTATTGCTTTGCGCGGATATGTCAAACTAATTTCTTTGAACTTTTCAAAATCAGTTAGTTCACTGTAGCGCTCAATAAATGCGTCTTTAAAAGTTACTTTGTCAGCGTTTGGAAGTTTTGTCATGATGTGAAGAAATGATTGATTATTTTAAAGCTTTTGTCAGAATTATACTCCTTTTAATCTTGCCACTATTTTTTGCGCAATTTCTCTTGGTGTTTGTTCTGTGCTATTTACAATAACACTATTATAAGCATTAGGGTTTGTCGGATCTTCAAGTTTTGAAGGTCTATATTCTACTCGAAATGCATTAACAAACAATTCTTTAACAGATTCTGGTAGCTCGCTTAGTTTTTCACGCAATCCACCACTTGCCCTACGAGTATCTTCTTGATTTTGATAATGTGATGTAATATTTCCAATTTGTGGAAATCCTTGAGCGCTTAGTGCATCAACTAAACTTTGAAATTCAACGTGAGCTGCATCAGCAAGTTCTCCGCCTTCTGTTAGGTGTTTATTATCTTCTTTTAGTATTGTTGCTCCAACAAGCCATGCTGTTAGTTCTTGAGGATGTGCTATGTCTGCCATCGGTTGTGGAATTTTAAGATTGTGCATTCCTCTAAAAAGAGGTTTGTAAGCACTTGGTTGTTGTTCTAAAATGTCTGCTTCAAGCTTGTTATAAGTAAATCCTACTTGCATCATTTGTTCATGCATTTTGTCAGCTTTTGCGCGCTCTGATAATTCATCTGCTATAGGAGTATCAAGTGTTGATCCTGTTTCACTAACAGCTTTTCTGAACATTTCAGGATCTCTGCTAGCTATTGCTGCTTCGAGATATGCTTCAAAATTTTTTTCATTACGGTCGTCATTTGTCATGTTAGAATACAAGCAATACTAGTATATAAAACTATCGATTATTTACTACTTAAAAGTAATGAATTGGGCAGTCTTAGAGCTTCTTGCTCATGTATGGTCCGTCACGTCGATAACCTAGTTTTTTATAGTACCCTCGAACGCCAATACCGCTAATTATCACAAGCTTTTTCTTATCACTTTTTCTAGCTATTTTTTCAGCCTCTAAAAGTAGTTTTTTACCCCACCCGCGATGCTGCACTCCACCCTCCACGCCTAATGGTGTTGCAACACCATAAACATGCAATTCTCGAAGTAGTGCTGAATCATCAGTTATTTCTTTGCGTAGTGACTGCGAAGGAAAACGTAACCTACAAAACCCAACAAGTATGTCTTGCTTTACATCTTCAGCTGAAATAAAATATTCAATTCCGCCACTAGCAGCATACTCTTGAACAACTAATTTAACATTTTTTGGCATTATTCCTTTCTTTTGATACACGTGCCCTGCTTCTCGGCACCTGATGCAACGACAAGTAAAATCTTTTTCTTGTTCTATCATTTGGCGCAAGTTTGTCCTATCAACTCCGGCTGTTGTTTTACTAGTTGGAATATCACGCTGCACTCGCATCACACGACAATATGGAGGAATTGTTTTTTTGAACTCTTTTATCATGCTAACCGCCTCTTTTGTGCTCAAAGGTTTGAACTTGTTTTCCTTGTATTGCTTGTATAATTTAGTTCCCGGTATTACCATGCAAGGGTATAATTTTAGCATATCTGGTTGAAAGGCAGAATTCGTGAATAATTCTTTCATGCCTTCTAAATCATCTTTTTTGTTAATGCCTGGAAGCCCTGGCATGTAATGAAAGTTTAGTTTAAAGCCCAAATCTTTCAAAATCCTAATGCTCTCTGTTGAAGTGTTAACAGTGTGGCCTCGCTCGATACGCTCTAAAGCCTTATCATAAACTGATTGTATTCCTAACTCTACCCTTGTAGTGCCTAATTTTAGCATTTGATTGGCTTGCTCTAAAAGGCCATAATCTGGTCGTGTCTCAATTGTTAGTCCAACACAGCGAACATATGTTTTCTCGTTTTTTCGCTGCTCTTTTTTTAGTGTTGTTTTCTTTTTTAGTTTGCAAATTTTTGTATGAATTCTTTTAGCACGCTCCAAATCACCAATTTTGCCTGGTAGTTCAAAGAATTTTTTGAATTTTTCAGTTTTTAGACATCCTTTTTTGAAAAACAGTTTGCTAAAATCGTTCATTGCCTTAAAAGCGTACATTATAAAATCATCTTGATAGTGTTTCAAGTATGACGGAAAAGTTCCCCCCATAATGATCAATTCTACTTTTTGTGGCGTGTGACCGGCAACAATGTATTGCTCTAAACGATTAAAAACTTGCGCGTAACTGTTAAACTCGTGGCGCACCCCGCGCATTGTGGCAGGCTCTGCGCCAGTGTATGATTGTGGAATGCCTTTTTTTGTGTTTGATGGGCACATTATGCACTCGCCGTGAGGGCATTTGAATGGGTGGCTCATTATAGCCACAGGAGTGACACCACTGATTGAACGTGTTGGCTTTGTAATAAGACTTAATTTTTTTGCTTGCGGCGGCGTTGCGTGAAGCATCACTTCAATGTCTGTTGGCGGCTCTCGCAATTTATACTTTTTGCATAGTTTTGTTTTAAGTTTTGAAAGCTCATCTTTTGATAAATTCTTCTCAATAGCTATTTTGATTAATTCTTCATAGTATTTTTTGCTCATATGAGTATTTAATAAAAGGTGTTTATAAAAAGATTATTAAAACAGTAGTTACTACCACTAATTTAATATGAAACATTACGACTTGCACATTCACACACATTATTCTAAATGTTCTAACTTAAAACCTAAAACAATCCTAAAAGTGTCCAAGCGTAGAGGCCTTGACGGCATCGCCATCACTGATCATGGCACGATACAAGGAGCATTAGAGGTTAAAAAACTTAACAAGGACAAGAATTTTGAAGTTATTGTTGGTCAGGAAATAATGACTGATTATGGCGAGATAATGGGCTTGTACTTAAAAAAACCTGTTATAACAGCTGATTTAAAGGAAGCTGTAGTGCAAATCAAGCGCCAAGGTGGTTTAGTTGTCATTCCACACCCTGTGACTATTACTCGTAGTACTTGGAGTTTTCGCTATCCTGTAGAAAAACTCAAAGACTGGCTTGACGCTATAGAAGGACTCAATGGGCGCGAAGTAACATTGATTGGCAATCACTTAGCAAAACTTAAGGCCAAAAAGAACACTATTGCAATAATTGCAGGCAGTGACGCACATTTTAGTTTAGAGATTGGTAATTGTCAAACACTTTTTGAAGGCGATAACCTAAAAAACGCTATTCGAAATCATCAAACAAGTATATATTGGAAACACCCTCCTATTAGTTGGTTTATTGGAGGTTGGGCATCATTTTTTAGTGCTCTAAGAAAAAGACTAGTAAAACAAGAACCAAAACAAAAGAAAAAATTAGTAAAACAACAATCTCAAAAAAAAATTCTTAAGAAGTGACTCTCAAGTATAATTTTCTTATTTCTTCAAAAAATAGTAATGATAGTGAAGCTCCAAAAATCCAAGCCCACTCCATTAATGTTAGTGGTACAGTGTGAAAAGCTTTTGATAAGGTTGGAACATGCACTAGTCCTATAGCAAGTCCTAAAGACATTAGTACTGCTCCTATCAACCATTTGTTGCTAAAAAGCCCTGCTTTGAAAACACTTGTTTTTGTTGTTCTAGAACTGAAACTGTTGACTAATTGAAAAATTATAAGTGATACTAATGCTATAGTTGTAGCTCGCATGTATAGTGGACTGTCAAGTGCTAGGTTCTCTCCAAATTTCCACCCGCCAGCCAGCAATGTTTTAGTAAACAAAAATAGTGTTCCAACAGTTATTATAACCCCGATAAACAATAAGCGCTTTAGAAATTCTTTGTTCATTATCCTCTCTGACTTGTGGCGTGGTTTTCGCCCCATCACATCATCAGCCGCAGGGTCAACACCCAAGGCAAGCGATGGTAGCACGTCTGTTCCCAAGTCAACTGCTAGTATTTGAATAGCTAGTAGTGGCAGTGGAAAGCCCATGAAAATGCCAAAAAACACAACTAGCAATTCTCCAATATTAGATGAAAAAACATACAAGGTGAACTTTTTTAAGTTGTCATAAATGCGACGCCCTTCTTCTACTGCTCCAACAATGCTTGCGAAACTATCATCTGCTAGTACCATGTTAGAACTTTCTTTTGCAACGTCAGTGCCAGTGACACCCATCGCAATTCCAATATCTGCTTTTTTTAGTGCTGGAGCGTCATTGACACCGTCACCTGTGACAGCCACTACTTCGCCTAGTGATTCGAAAAGCGTTACTATTCGTAGTTTGTGTTTTGGTGCTACGCGAGCAAAAATCACTTCTTCTTCTTTTAAGATTTTTTTTAGATGATCGTCGCCTAAGTGATCGAGCTCTTCGCCAGTGATTATTCTAGTGTCATAGTTTGCTATGCCAACTTGGCGCGCTATTGCTTTTGCTGTAATGCCAAAGTCACCAGTGATTATTCTGATTTTAATGCCTGCTTTTTTGCACTGTGCTACTGCTTTTTTTACTTCTTCGCGAGGCGGGTCTATCATTGCAATAAGACCCATTAAAATCATGTCAGTTTGAGAGTTAGTGTATTTTTTGTCAGTTTCTTTGTAAGCTATAGCCAGAACTCTTAGTGCTTGTTCTGCCATTTCTTTGTTATGATTGATTATTTGTTTTCGAAGCTTGTTTGTTAGTTTTCGTGTTTTGCCATTTATGTTTATGTGATGGCAGTGTTTTAGTACAACATCTACTGCGCCTTTAGTGTAAGCCATTATTTTATTATCGACTTGGTGTATTGTTGTCATGACTTTTTTTGTGCTATCAAAAGGTATCTCGTGTAATCGAGGATAAGTTTTGTTTAGAACTTGCGGGTGTAATTTCATTTTTTGTGCTGCCACAAGTAATGCTCCTTCTGTCGGATCCCCTAAAATATCCCATCCTTGCTTTTTAGCACTGGGTGTTGATAATGCTGCATCATTGCAAAGTGCTGCAATAGTTATCAAACTGTGATACTCGTCTAATTCGTGCGGAGCTAGTGATTTTCCTTTGTACAAAAAATCTCCTGCAGGATCATAACCACTGCCTGTGACTTCTATTAGTTTATTATTAGCGTATAATTGTTTTACTGTCATCTCATTTTTTGTCAGTGTTCCTGTTTTGTCCGAGCAAATAACTGTTGTAGCACCAAGTGTCTCCACAGAAGATAATTTTCGTATGATAGCATTTTTTTTGGCCATTTTCTGAACTCCTATAGATAATGCTACTGTTACTGTTGTTGGCAAGCCCTCAGGTACTGCGGCAACTGCTAAGCTGATAGCGAATAAGAATACTTGACTAAAAGCGCTCATAAAAGGCATTCCAAGTGCAAGTGCTTTTAGTGTTCCAGCAATCAAAACTATTATTGTTACTGCTGCTGTGGCTTTTGCTGTGATGCTGCCAACGTGTAACATCTCACGCTGCAATGGACTTAATTCTTTTTTTACGTCTTGGGTCAAACTAGCGATTTGTCCGAATTCTGTGTTCATGCCTGTTGTTACAACTAATGCTTTTGCGGTGCCGTGACTTACACTAGTGCCCATGAAAACCATGTTGTCACGATCTCCTACCTGCGTTGATAATTTGCTGATTGTTTTTACAAACTTTTTTTGTGGCAGGCTTTCACCTGTTAGTGCTGCTTCTTGTGTTCTAAACTCGTTAACCTCTATTAACCTAGCGTCTGCTGGAATTTTAGAGCCTTCATTCAGTATTATTATGTCCCCTGGTACTAATTGTTCTACTTTAATTTCTTGTTGTACGCCTTCACGAAGTACTACTGCTGTCGGAGTGATCATGTTTTTTAGTGCTTCAAGACTTTTTTCTGCTTTGTACTCTTGAAAAAAACCAATCAATGCGTTGAGAATTACTATTGCCATAATTACTGCTACGTCTGTGCCATCACCAAAAAAAAATGATAGAATTGCTGCAAGAACCAATATTAGCACTAGAATGTCTTTGAATTGTGTAAAAAGTATTTTAATTTTTGAAATCTTTTGAGTTTTTACTAGTTTGTTAGGACCGTACTTTTGTAATCTGTATCTGGCATCAGCTTTTGAGATGCCTTTGGCTGTGCTATTATACTCTTTTAATAATGTTTTTACCTCTTTTGTATGAAACAACTTGCTCCCTTTATTATTGATTTGCTAAAGTTCTTTATTAATTTTGTTGCAAAAAACTTAAAAACAATTAAATTATTGCCACAAACAGTTAATTAATGGAGGGATTTTAATGAATGAAACAATAAAAAATTTGACTAAAGCTTTTATTGGTGAGAGCCAAGCTCGAAACCGTTATACAATGTACGCTAAAGTTGCACAGAAAGAAGGTTATGAACAATTAAGCGAGCTTTTTTTGTTGACTGCTGACAATGAACGCGAACACGCAAAATGGTTATTTAAGCTTATTCAAGAATTAAAGGCTAAAGCTGGAGAAGCAATTGAAGAAATTACTGTTGAGGCTGGGGCTCCAACAATTTTAGGTACTACACAAGAGAATCTTAAAGCAGCTATTGCTGGCGAGAATTATGAAAACACTGAGATGTATCCTGAATTTGCAAAAGTAGCAGAAAGTGAAGGTTTCACAGATATTGCTAAAAGACTTCGAAGTATTGGTGCTGCTGAAAAACATCATGAACAGCGCTACATTGCACTTTTAGAACAAGTGCAAAATGGTACAATGTTCAAAAAAAGTGCGGCTGTAACTTGGGTTTGTAGAAAGTGCGGTTTTACTAGCAATTCACTAACACCACCAGACAAGTGTCCAAGTTGTGATCACGAAAGCAAATACTTTGAAATAAAGTGTGAAACTTACTAAACTCTTTTTTTATTTTTATGAAAAAAATTGTTTCATTTGTTAATAGTCTAAAAAAGGGCTCTTGTAAAAAAATTATTGATACGCGAATTAAAGAGTTTGAAAAACTTGGAAAGCAAAACAATAATGAATTGTTTAAAGAATTATGTTTTTGTATTTTAACAGCGAATTTTCAAGCACAAAAATCAATATTTATACAAGAACAAATCGATGATGGTTTTATTACATTAAGTGAAAGTCAACTTGCAAAAAAATTATGCTCTTTAGGTTATCGATTCTACAATGTTAGAGCAAAGTATATTGTACAAGCTCGAAAGCACTTGCCAGCACTTAAAAAAACAATCAATAGTTTTGATGACGAATTAAAGCTTCGCGAGTGGATTGTATACAATGTTAAAGGACTTGGAATGAAAGAAAGTAGTCATTTTTTGCGCAATATAGGTTTTAAGAACCTAGCGATTTTGGACTTTCACATTATTGACTTTTTAGTAAGTCATAAGTTAGTTGACAAGCCTAAAATTCTAAATAAGCAAAAGTATTTAGAGATTGAAAAATTATTGTTAGGTATTGCCACTAAAACAAAATTGAGTTTAGCAGAGCTTGACTTGTACTTGTGGCATGAACAAACTGGCAAGGTATTAAAATGAATTATGTAGAAACAGCTTTTAAGCAATTGTATCCTAATAAAATTTTTCATTATGACGCTCACATAGTTTACTCTGGACAATTCAAAGACTATGGTGCCAATATAACATTGTATAATAAGCAGCTTACTATTAAGCTTAGCAAGAGTTGGTATGGAGTTCAAGAAGATATTGTTATCGGTTGCATTCAAGAATTATTGCAAAAGCTTTTCAAAACAAAGCATAAAACTTTAGAGATTGACTTGTACAATAATTTTATTAGAAGCTTACACTTAGTGGTAAAAAAGGATAAGGTTGACCCTACGCTTGAGCGATCGTTTAATCGTATTAATGAAAAATATTTTTTTGACTTGCAAGATAGGCCAAACCTTGTTTTTGGCAGTGAAAGTTTGACGCTTTTGGGTTATTACGAGTACAAAACAGACACTGTAACAATTAGTAAAGTATTAATTGATGATTTAGAACTAGTAGACTTTGTAATGTATCACGAACTTTTGCACAAGAAATTGAAGTATTATACTAGTGGTTCGAAAACATTTCATCACACTAAAGAGTTCAAAGCTAAAGAGCGAGAATTCGAAAATTTTGAATTAGTTGAGAATCGTTTGAAGGAATTTCTCAAAAACAAAAAACGCTCTAAGAAAGGCTTATTTTCAAGAATACTTCCTTATTAGAACTTTTAGGGCCTAAAAAAGCTTTTTTTGGGTAAGATTTTTAAATAAAACACTGTTTTTAGCTTAAACAAAGGGTGATAACATGGCTAAAAGATTAATTCCTCTCGCTGCTATGGAAGCAATACTAAAAAATGCTGGAGCTGCCAGAGTTGGCGATGACGCCAAAGGTCAACTTAAAAACATTCTAGAAACTATCGCAGAAGACGTTGCAACTAATGCTGTAAAAATAGCAAAGCATGCTGGCAGAAAAACTGTCAAGGCAAGCGATATAAAGATAGCATCAAAATACTAAACTTTTATAAATATCTGCTAATTTCAATTAATTTAACATGGGAAAAAAACTTACTTCGGCAAACTCAATGAAAAAAGGCAGTTACATCATAATAGATGATGTTGCATGTGTTGTTAGTGATGTTACAACTTCAAAACCTGGAAAGCACGGTTCTACAAAAGCAAGAATTAGCGCCTCAGGACTTTTTGATAATAGAAAAAGAGTTATTGTAATGCCAACAAGCGACAGTGTCGAAGTACCGATCGTTGATAAGAGAACAGCACAAGTATTAAGCGTTTCAGCAAACACTGCAAACGTTATGGACTCTGAAACTTATGAAACCTTTGATTTGACAATTTCAGAAGAATTCGCAGGACAAGTCAATGATGGCGGTCACATATTATACTGGGTAGTTCTTGGAGAAAAAGTCATAAAACAAGTAAAGGATTGATTAACATGGTAAAATTTGAAGAAGCTAACACTCGATTGTTCAAAAACATTTACGTTTGCAGAAAGTGCAAATCTAAAATTCGCGCTCACAGCATGAAAGTAATTCGCGGTCAAGCGGTATGTCGCAAGTGCGCTTCAAAAGCATTGCGGCCTAAAAAGAAAAAATGAGTGAGTCGCTCTTTGTAATAATTTTTTTAATATTTCTTGGTTATTTATTATTTGTTAATCGTAAAAAATTAGAATTGTTAAAACCTATTTTTCCATTATTATATGTTGTTTTATGGCGTACAAAAGCAGGACTTAAAGCAATGGATTTTTTGGCAAAAAAATATCCTAAAAGTGTCAGATTTTTTGGTTACACTTCAATGGTCATTGGTATTTTAGCAATACCTTTTATGGCCTATCTTTTGATTAAAAGTTTGATTGTTAGTTTTTTAATGCCTGCTGCTCCTGCTGGAGTGCAGCTTGTTTTGCCAATTAAAAGCTCTAAAGTTTTTTACGTACCATTTTTTTATTGGATTATAAGCATTTTTAGTCTGGCTATAATTCACGAGTTCGCTCACGGTGTTGTTGCTCGCGCGCACGGCATTAAAGTAAAAAGCAGTGGGTTTGCAGTTTTCGCAATTTTAATACCTATTATCCCTGCAGCTTTTGTTGAACCTGACGAAAAACAGGTTCTTAAAAAAAAGCCTGCAGCGCAACTTTCAATGTTTGCAGCTGGGCCTGCAGCTAATATTTTTGCTGCTTTTTTAATACTGTTTTTTTCAGCTTATATTTTTTTCCCTTGGGCTGGCGGCATGTTTGAGCCTGACGGTTTGACTATAGCGCAAGTGCTTGATAATGAATCGTATCCTGCATTCAAAGCAGGTATTAGTCAAGGTGAAGTTTTAAAACAGATTGATAATAACATTATTTTATCTCGTGAGAATTTCACTAGTGTTTTGTTATCCTATAAGCCAGGCGATAACATAGTGTTAACAACTGATCAGGATAGTTATAATATTACTTTAGTCGAGCGCCCTGAAGATTCAACACTGCCCTATGTTGGTGTGATGCTAGAACAATCAACCAAAATAAGTGCTAGTGCTAGTCAACGTTACGGAGTATTTTTTCCAAGTGTACTGTTGTGGCTTAGTGGACTGGTACAATGGATGATTATACTGAACTTGGGAATTGGCTTGTTTAATTTAGTGCCATTAGGCCCTATTGATGGTGGCAGGATGACTTTGACAATTCTTAAAAAATATTTTAGTGATGATTTAGCTATGAGAATTTTCAAATATATTAGCATGTTTTTCTTAGCTTTACTACTAGTATTGTTACTTAAGCCAATGCTGGGATAAGTTTAAATAAAAAAACTTGATTCTTTTTTGTATGGTAACTGTTATTTTAGTGCGCGCGCAAAACAGTGGCAATATTGGAGCTGTAGCGCGTGCAATGGCTAACTTTGATTATGACAAATTGTTATTAATTAATCCTAAAGCTAGCCACTTGTCAGAAGAAGCTTTCAAAAGAGCAAAACATGGCAAAAAAATCTTGAAAAAAGCCAAAGTAGTCAAAGCTAAAGCGTTGAACAAGTTTTCTGTGCTTGTTGGTACCACTGGCAAAGTTGGAACAGATTATAATATTCGACGCACGCCACTATCACCACGAATTGTTGTTAATCGTTTGAGGGGCAAAAAAAACATTGCCTTGCTCGTTGGTGGCGAGGATTCTGGTTTGACTAGTGAAGAATTAGGAGAGTGCAATATGGTAGTTAGTATTCCAGCTAGCAAAAAATATCCAGTGTTAAACATTAGTCATGCTTTGACGATTATAGTGTATGAGTTTTCACAAGTTAAGAATTTGAAAAGCCAGTACAAAACTTACAAGCCAATCAGTAAAAAAGAATTAGACGTTCTACAATCAAGAATCAGCGATGTTCTAAATAGTATGAAGTTTACAACTAAGAACAAACGTGAGACTCAAAAAACAGTTTTCAAGCGTGTTTTTGGCAAGGCAATGCTTACAAAACGTGAAGCTTTTGCACTAATGGGATTTTTCAAAAAATTAAAGAAGTAATCATTTTTTCTTTTTTTTGTCTAAGTGTTCTTTTATTCTTTTGTTGGCTGTTGGTTTAGCGTTCGGTCCTAGTGTGTAAAAGGTTTTTTCTGCGTGAGGACCCCAACTGTAATCGCCTTTTTCTGTTTTTACTTCTTTGACTTTGAACTCTCCTAGGCTGACGCCTTTGTTTAAGTGATAATAGATTAGTCTCATGCTTACTGGCGCGAATAATTCTTGATAGATTTTGTTTAGTTGATAGCCGTAAGCGTGGCCTAAAAAGTATAATATTTCTATTATGTTGTGTCGCACCATGCTGCCGGCTGGCCTGCCACGACCGATTTTTTTTGTCATGAAACTTGATTTTAATGGTTTATTTTATATATTTTTGCATTATTGAAAAGAAATAATGTTATTAGTAGAATTGAATAAAGCAAACTTGCAATTGTCAATTGATGAATTTTTAGCTTTTACAAAAATACAAAAGTATGAATTGTTGGAGAATTTTTTGTTAGTTGACAACAATCTAAAGCTTGATGGTTTGGCTTTGACTAAAAAAGCTTACCAAGTTGTTGATAGGGGACGCTTGAAAAAAATTGGTTCTAAAGAGTTTTTTGTCAGAGATTTTTGGACTAATACTGAACGTTTTGAGGATAGACGTTCTCACTTGCGCCCACAACCTCATCCTACGAGTTTGCATCCTCGCCTTGCAAGGGCTGTTGTTAATTTGGCGGGTGTTAAGGGATTGATTGCTGATCCTTTTTGCGGTGCTGCAGGATTGCTTTTGGAGGCTGGCCTTGCAGGCCACGAAGTCTACGGTATTGATAGTGATGTTATTCAAACTCGCCGAGCTAAAATTAACTTAGCGCATTACAATATCAAAGATTTTGAGATTGTTCACGGCAACGCACTAGATTTAAACAAGCAAGTTGCTGCGATTGTAACAGACGTGCCTTATGGCAGAAATACTAATGTTAAAGATTTGAAAGCGTTAATCAAAGACTTCTTAGTTGTTGCTGCTAAAAACACTAAAGTGCTGGTTTTAATGCTGCCAAGCGACATAAAACTAGACTTTGATGACTGGAAAGTACAAGGAACTTATGAGTGGTACTTACACAAAAGCCTAACAAAAAAAATAGTAAGATTAGAAAAAAAATAGTTATACGTCAACCCACCCACCACTAATACATTTTTGGGCTCCAAAACATATTGTGTTATTGCAATTTATTAATTGGTAAGAACCTTCATAACATTTTGGTGTATTAATAGTTCTTTCTTTTAATTGCAATAAAACCCAGCGTTGTTCTCTTGGGTAGTCAACGTACTCGTAGTCTACAACAGTCACTTCAACATTGTTTATAACTTCTAATTCTTGAAAAGTTACTGTTTCAATCGCTCCACTAATGTTTACAATAGCTTGTCCTTGAGCACCTGCGTTAAGCAATGTGACTTTTGTGTTTTCTGAAAGCATTACACTTTCATAAACATATAACTTAAAAGTCTTTACTGCATCTTTTTCGATGCATGCTCCGTCGTCGCAACCGTTTTGGCAGAGTCTGACTTCGAATACTTCTCTTGGCACTTCACTACAATACGCTTCTGCTATGTAACAGTTTTCTCCAGTGCAAGAATTGTCTATTGTTCTAGCGTAATTTACTCCGTTTTCTTCTGCGTACCAACCGGTTGTAGAGTTTGTTTCTTGTACACAATAATCATCATATCCGACGTAGTGTTCTTGTTCTAGTTTTGTAACTCTTCCCTTTGTTGTAAGACCTATCCCGCCGTCACTATCTTCACAAGTTGGTTTAGGTTCTGGAGGAATTGTATTATTTGCTTCCACTACTATTAAAGCGCTTCTGTATTCTTTAATATCTTCATAATATGCTTGTAAAAGAGTTACTCTTATACCGCCATACTGGTCAAAGCGCTCTGTCACTCCTAAATTAATGGTTTTTAGTTGTTTACCAATTTGTAAGACTATAGCGTTTTTTCCAATGTTTTGCACTATTAGTTCTTCATCGTAGCCGCTTAGGAATACATTCGTGTTTCCAGTTCTTACAAAATACTCATTCTCTGGTCCTACACACCTTCCATCTTGGCATCCGTGAAGGCACTCATAAGGCATTACATAGTCTGCTTTTTTGCCGTCAATACAAACGGCTTCTATAACGCTATTTTCGCCATAACAATAATCTGTTAGTTTTTCTTCTGTGCTAACTTGCACGTTGCTTGCGATGTACCTATCAGGTCCTGGCGGGTGTGCTATGCCACTGGTTGATAATGAGTATGCTACACTGTTATCATAATCTTTACAAGTTGTTAGCTCTTCACAGTTTGTTCTGCTTGTTTCTGTGAATCCTTCACGACATGTTGGATTAGTTATGCATTCTGTTTTGTAGCTTTCACCTGTGTACTCGCATACTTCTTGGTATTGCGTGTATCGAAAAATGCTTCTTACTCTTCTGGTATTACAATCTACTAGTTTTCCTCCTTCTCCACAACGGGATTCTTGACATGAGCTTCCACCCCATAGACCACTGTGCCAATCTACTGTTTTAGTTTCTGCTCGCGAGCATGTTAGTTGTTCTAGCTGTGGTACCAGTTTTAACCTTATTGTTGCTGTACGTTCTGCTTTTTCATCGACGTAAAATGTGTCTACTATAACTATTTCAATGCCATTTACTTTTTCTTTAACAGTAATTGTTTCAACAACTCCGTTAACATCAACAGCAATGTTTTCATTACTTCCAACATTTAGAAGTGTTATTGTTTTTCCTTCAAAGCTTATTTTGTCTCCAACTCTTAAATAATATTCTTGATAGTCTGATTTTATACAAATACCGTTTGCGCAGCCGTTTTCACATTTTATTACTAATCCTGTGAATGTTCCTGGTTCAATGCCTTTTGCAGGGTCTCCCTCGTTGCAAATGTATTCTCGCAAGTATAATCCACTGTCTTTTTCTAATAGCATGTTATCAGGGTCTAGGCACGCATCAGTTTTTACCATTGTCTTGTTTAAGTAATATACTGTTACTGTTCCTTGGATATCATGATTTTCTCCATTATCTGTATCTTTGCAAGTTTTTGGAATTGGCGTTATACCTCCTCCTGTTCCTTCACAGGTTTTGTCTTCTATTATTCTATAGCCTTCTCTGCATGTTGGTTTTTCTGAGCATGTTGTTTCGTATTGTTTTGTGCAAACTTCACGGTAATTTGAGCTAAAAAAGCTTCTTTTTTTCTCACAGTTTAGGTATTCGTCTGGAGCGCATCTTATTGGATCGCACGCTGCCCTATGCCATTCTTTGTAATAATTGTTTTGGCACACGACTTTGTAGCTAACGCTTGATGGTGATTGTGGATCGTAAGAGTCCATTTCTTGATTGTTTTTCGTATCATCTAATTCTAGTTGGTCGGCTTCTACACCTCCAATGCTTGCTAGTGTGCTAGCGCTTAGTAGTAATAGTAGTGTTGTTAGAATTAGTGTTATTCTCATTTTGGCGGTACCTCGTCGTGTGCTGTGTTATAAACAGGATATTTAGTATACTTTTATGTATACTGGTATTTAAATTTTTCGTCTAACGGTTTAGAATTATGTTATTGCACTGATGCTGTAGCTGACTATTTTGAATTCATCGTCGCATTTTATCATTGAGTGTGCTGTTGAACCCATCATAAAATTGGCATTTACTTGCGCACAAGTTATTGTTGGGTTGAATTGTACTTTTAGTATTGCAGGTGTTGAAAATGTTGCGCCATCTGGTTGAAAATTATAATTTTCTGATGCTGCGCTAGGACTTGTTGGCTCTACAACAGCTATTGATATTGCATTAGCGTTTGTTATGCTTGTGCCGTCTTGCAGTTCTAATTCTAATAGTCCGTCTTGTGTGTAAATACTGGTAGTGCTTAATACTGGACCTGTTACGCTATATGAATACAAGTCATCTAACACTACTCTTGTTTGGCGCCTGGCACCTTCTAGTGTTAAACTCCACTGCCCATCAATAAAATAGCACGCGTAGTAAGGGTATTCTTCTACTATTATGTTTTCTAGTTCAAAAGATTCTAGTACTGTATCACGCTCCCCTAAAAAGAACAGGTTGTGTGTTAGTGTTTGTTCTCGCATTTGAGGGTAGTTTTTCATAGAATACTCGTTACTTGCAACTAACTCGCGATTTTCTACGTCTATTATGCAAGCTTTGCGCGCTATTTTTGGCGGATAATAGGTTACGTGTTTTGTTGTTCCATAATCTGTGCTTAGTTCTGTCACGTCATGTTTTAGGCTGTTGTAAGCTTGCATTAGTTGTATTTGTGTTTTGTCCTCTTCTAGTCCTGATAGCATTTGATATCCAAAAAGCAATAATAGTACTAGCACTACTAGTGCTATTACATAGACTAAATATTGCACTATCACTTGGGCTTTTTTCATAGTTATTATGTTGTAATTGGGCTTTTTAAGGTTTTTGCTGTGTCAAAGTTTATATAGGAGTACTTCTAAAACAGTATTTATGACAAAATTTAAGGTTTCAGACATTGACAGGTTTTATAATGACTTTTATGATCCTGATCGTAGAGAATTGCAAAAGATTTTGTCTGTTACCAGACCTAAAGATAGAACTGTTTTAGAGATTGGTTGCAAAACTGGAAGTCTTAGTATTTACTTGTTAGATTATGCTAGTAAGATTTTAGGAGTGGACCATGATCGTGAACTTATCGCTTATGCTAACAAAAAAAAGAGCAAGTTGCCAAAAGAAGAGCAGAAAAAACTTAATTTTAGGGCTTTAAAGACAGAAAGCCTTTCGAGTCTTAAAGGAACTTATGAAGTGATTATTAGTAATTGGGCTAGTCTTCACCAAATCGAAGACAAAAAAAATCTTGTTAGTGCACTATTCAAACTTTTAGATCCTTACGGTGTGCTTTTGATTATCGAGCCTAACCCTCAATCAGAGTTTATCAGAGTTTTAGACGTTTTAGTGCCTGTTGAAGATTATGACATGCCAAAACTATTAAAAGAATTGCACAGTGCTCTTGATAAGCGTTTGATTACAAAAGAACAACAACTTAACACTTTTTACTTGTTTGAAAAAAAATCTCAAGTTCTGGATTATTTTAAAAAAGAATTAGAGTACGAAGAAGGACGAGAGTTCACTAAAGAGATGCAGACTAGTATAGAGCGTTACATGGCTAGTAAGAAACAGTTTTTGATTGGTGAGAAAGCAACACTTTACATTTGTAAGAAAAAAGTAAAACTAGGATTCTAAAGCGAAAGCTTAAATACGACTTACTAGCTACTAAACTTTATGCAAGATAAGATTTATGAGATGATTGTTCATGAGGACGAGCTTACTTGGCAGACTATTATTTATGACTTGGTTAAATCTGAAGAGATGGATCCTTGGGATGTTGATGTTAGTCTTCTGACAAAAAAGTATATTGAGACTTTGAAGGCTCTTAAAGCAATGGACTTTCGCTTAACAGGTAAGGTTGTGCTGGCAAGTTCAATACTCTTAAAGATTAAGTCTAACAGGCTTTTGGGTGCGGACCTTCAAAATTTTGAAAAATTATTGCATTCTGGTGACGAACAATTTTTTGATGAAGAAGATAGTGGCTTTTTATCAGATGATGTTGACAGTGAAGATTTCAAGTACGAGCCTACTGTGCTGATTCCTAGAACTCCACAGCCTAGAAAGCGCAAAGTCAGTGTTTATGATTTGGTTGATGCACTGCAAAAAGCTTTAGAGGTTCACAAGCGCAGAACTTTTCGCGATATTATAAAACCAAAAACTATTGAAGTGCCTAAAAAAAAGGTTGATATAACAAAACTTATTGGTGATTTATATTCTCAAATAACTGGTTATTTTAAGACTAAAAATGCTAATCTTACTTTTTCTATGCTTATACCGTCAGAGTCTAAGGAGGACAAGATTTATACTTTTGTGCCGCTTTTGCACTTGTCTAATCAACAAAAGGTTGACTTGCATCAACTTGAGCACTTTGGCGATATTAATATTAAACTTTCAAAAAATGGTAGTGTTGATGACTTAGAACTCGAAGAAAAGTCTGTCGAGGCTAAAGCTTGACAAGCTTTTTAAATACAAGTCTTTTTCTGCAATGTTATGACAACTTTAATAGCTAATGTTGATGGCAATCCAAACATTGGACTTTACGCTTATGCCACAGACGAGTATTGTTTGGTTGGAAAAACCGTGAAAAAACAAGTAGTGCAAACTATCGAGAAAGCATTAAAGGTTCCAGTTCATAAAATTTCTATTGCTAAAAGTTCGCTGATTGGAGTTTTAGTCAATGGTAACAAGAATGGCTTGATAGTGCCACAAATTATTGAAAAAGAAGAATTAGAGGATTTAGAAAAGCTTGGACTGAAAATTACTGTAGTAAATTCGAAGTACACTGCTCTTGGTAATAATTTAATAGTTAATGATAATGGCATTATTGCAAGCCCTGATTATGATGACGAAACTGTAAAACTTATTGAAAAAGCCTTAAAAGTAAAAGCTATAACGATGACCATTGCAGATGTTGAAGTTGTTGGTAGTTGTTTAGCGCACACGAAAAAAGGCGCTTTAATACACTCTGAAGCAGAAGAGAGTGAAGTAGAACAAATTGAGAAAATATTAAAAGTTGAAATTGATTGGGGAACTGTTAACATGGGAAGTCCTTATATCGGCGCTGCAATCATAGCCAACTCTAACGGAGTAGTGGTTGGTGATGCTAGTGGCGGTCCTGAAATCAATAATGCAGAACAAGCACTAGGATTATTATAAAAACTTTTAAATAAACAACAAATCTTGGGTTTATTATGGACGAGAAAATTGCACAGCAAAAGTATTATGAACTGCAGGCTTTAAACCAGCAAATTGGTCAGTTGCAAGAAGGCTTGCAAAATATTGATTTGCAATTATTAGAATTAAATAGTATGATTGCATCACTTGATGATATTGCTAATGCTAAAAGCGATAATCCAATTCTTGTGCCAGTGCACAATGGTATTTTTGCACGGGCGAAAATTGATAGTTTTGATCATTTCTTAGTCAATGTTGGCTCCAATATTATTATTGAGAGTGATTTGGCAAACACTAAAAAATTGCTATCTAAACAATCAAAAAAGCTTGAAGAGTTCAAAGAACAAACAATTAAAGAATTACGAGAGCACATTGAAAAGACAGAAGCTATTGAGCGAGAAGTACTAAAAAATGTTTAGGTTCTTAAAAGATAAATTAAAAGGTGCTGTTGGTAAGTTTGCAAAGAAAGTAGAAGAAGAAAGTGTAGAAGAAAAAGTTGAAGTAGTAAAAGAGAAAAAAGTCAAGCCAAAAAAAGAAAAAGTTGAGCCAAAACCTAAAAAGAGACTCTTCAAAAAGAAAGAAAAAGAATCTATTGTTGAACCAGAAGAAGTTATTCAAGAAAAACCAAAAAAGGGTTTGTTTAAAAAAGTCACTAGTGTTATCACACAATCATCGCTTTCTGACGCTAAGTTTGAAGAATTGTTTTGGGATTTAGAATTAGTGCTTTTAGAGAATAATGTTGCTGTTAAAGTTATTGAAAAACTCAAAAATGATTTGAAAAACGAGTTAGTGGATAAAAAGTTTGCTCGTGGCAAAACAAAAAATATTATTATTGACACACTAAAAAATAGTTTAGAAGAGGTTTTAGGTCTTAACGGTTTAAACATTATAAAAGAGGCAAAGAAAAAAAAACCTTATGTGATATTGTTTGTTGGAATTAATGGCAGTGGCAAAACTACTACTATTGCAAAGGTTGCTTCAATGCTAAAAAAGAATAAGTTTTCAAGTGTTCTAGCAGCTGCTGACACTTTTAGGGCTGCTGCAATTGACCAATTAGAAGCTCACGCTAATAAAGTAGGCGCTAAATTGATAAAGCATGATTATGGTGCTGACCCTGCAGCTGTTGGCTATGATGCTATTGAGTACGCTAAAAAGAACAATATTGACTTTGTGCTTATCGATACTGCTGGCAGACTGCATTCTAATGTTAATTTGATGGAAGAATTAAAAAAAATTGTTAGGATAACTAAACCTGACTTGAAAATTTTTATTGGTGACTCGCTAACAGGCAATGATGTTGTAGAGCAAGCAGAACAATTCAATGAGTTAATAGGTGTTGACGCTTTGATTTTATGCAAGGCTGACGCTGACGAGAAAGGTGGTGCTACTATTAGTACTGCTTATGTTACTCAAAAGCCTGTTTTGTATTTGGGTGTTGGTCAGGGCTATGATGATTTAGAAAAGTTCAGCCCTGACAAGATTGTCGAGAAGATTATTAGCTAATTGTACAAAAACTTTAAATAGAACTATTGCCCAAAATAGTAGAAAGAAGGATTTTTACAAATGGTCAAAAAAACAATTAAGAAAAAAACTAAAAAATCAGCAGGTAGTGATTCTTATCACTTATTAGCAGCTCTTAGTTATTTATGGATACTAGCAGTTCCAATACTGTTTTTTAAGCGTAATGATAACTTTGTGTTTTTTCATGCAAAGCAGGGAACTGTACTGTTTAGTTTTAGCATATTGTTTTTTGTGCTTGCACTAATACCACTACCCCAAAACGTGTTGACTATTATTTTTGCACCATTAAATTTTTTATTATTAGTGTTTAGTCTTTTAGGGGTTTACTTTGCGCTTTTTAATAAGCAAAAGAATTTACCGCTCATCAATCTTATAACAAAAAAATTTTAGGTGATAAAATGAAAAAATTGGCAATTATGGTTTTAAGTGTTGTCGTACTGACCTTTTTGTTTGTTGGCTGCTCGCCAGCAGAGACTTGCAGTGATGACATTTTAAACCAAGACGAAGAAGGTGTTGATTGTGGAGGCTCTTATTGTAAAGCTTGTCCAGAACCAGAAGTACAAGTAGAGCAAGAAGAACTACAAGAAGACACAACACAGGATTCTACAACTCCTCTAGAAAAACCTGTAGGAGTTGAGTGTTTTGAAACTGACAAAGGCATCGACTATAACACTAAAGGACGAATTCTTGACAAAAACGATGAAGAATTTGAAGACATATGCCAGGGTACTCGCTTAAAAGAGTATTATTGTGACACTTATGGTTATGCAAAAGATCGCAATTACTTGTGTGAAGGTGAGTGTGAAGACGGTGCTTGTGTACAAGGAGCTCCTGAAGATACTAATTGTATTGACTCAGATGGTGGTTTGGCATATGATAAGCTTGGAAGCACTACTAACAAACGTGACGGCACTGTTTACTGGGATGAATGTAGAGGCAATACTATAGAAGAGTATTTTTGCACAACATTTGATTATGTAGACTCTAAAACATACCTTTGTGAAGGCGTGTGCCTTGAAGGTGCGTGTATTGGAGTTCCAGAAGTCAATAAGCTTTGTTTTGACACTGATAATGGCATTAGTTATAATACTCCTGGTATTGTGACTGATAGTCGCGATAATGAAACTTTTGAAGATTATTGTAAATCAACTTTTAGTCTTGAAGAGTATTATTGTGATACAAACGATTATCCTGACAGCAAGATAAAGTTATGTGATAACGTGTGTTCTGATGGAGCGTGCGTTTAATTATTTTTTTCTTTTTATTTTCTTTTTTTCTCGAAAGGTTTTTATTTACTTAAACATTTGAATAGTAGTTTTTGGTCGATAGCAAACTTTATATATTAGTTGCTATTAGAAAATAGATAAAAGATTTAACTATTATAGAATAATTAAAATTTTTCGGAGGGTAGGTCTAATGAAAAAAACAACAATTGTAATAACGAGCATTCTCGTATTATTATTTATGTTGGGTGGCTGCACACGCTATCCAGCAGAAAAAGTAACAGGAGATTTTTGTGATCCGCAAACAGGACTTTGCTACACACTAATACCTGTAGAAAACCAAACACTAGAACAAACAGAAGAACTAGAACCTGTAGAGCTAACAGAAGTTGAAATATCACAACTTGCAAGCGTGGCAACACTACAGATCAATGAAACTGGAACACTAAAAATAGTGCCAGAAGCATTTGACCCTGATGGCGATCCATTATTATACATATATTCTGAACCATTAGACGCAAGCGGTCAGTGGCGAACAATCAATGGTGACGCAGGAGAGTACAACATCACAATAACAGTTAGTGATGGTGAACTAACAAACACCAAGCTAATAACACTAATTGTTAGCGAAGTAAACTTCGAACCAATAATTGTTACATCACTGCCAAGCGAAACAGATTTGCAAATGGCAGAAACGCAAACACTGGACTTTGGCGTTAGCGCAGAAGACCCTGATGGTGATGAAGTATCAGTGCAATGGTATTTAGATGATGAATTAAAAGTCATTGGTGAAGTATTCTTTTATGAAACAGACTATCAAAGCGCTGGAGAACACATTATAAAAGTAGAAATTAGTGACGGAGAACTGACAGCACAGAACAGTTGGAGTGTAATTGTAGAACAAACCAATAGGGCTCCAGAACTCGACTTTATCGATGACGTAACAGTTGATGAAACAGGAACTGTTAGCATTACACCAAACGCAATAGACGCAGATAGTGACGAGCTAGTGTATAGTATTTCAGAACCAGTAGGCGATGACGGAGCTTGGGAAACAAGCTTCGAAGATGCAGGACAATACACTGTGACAATCACTGCAACAGACGGTGACTCGACAGATACACAAGCAATACTATTAACTGTCAACAACGTCAACCGCGCACCAGTACTAGAAGACCTACAAGATCTTACAATTGAAGAAACACAAGCAGTACTGATAGAACCAAGCGCGAGCGACCCTGATGGCGACGAAGTAGTTTACGCTGTTAGCGAACCAGTAGGCGATGATGGAGTGTGGGAGACAAGCTTTGAAGACAGTGGCTCGTACGAAGTAATAGTTGCTGTAAGTGATGGCGCAGATGTTGTAGAAAAAAGCTTTGTTTTAACAGTGACTAACAAAAACCGTGCACCAACACTTGACGCGATTGAGGACATCACAGTTGATGAAACAGGAACTATCAGCATCACACCAAACGCAATAGACTCGGACGGCGACGAACTAAGTTTCACTATTAGCGAGCCAGTAGGCGATGACGGAGCTTGGGAAACAAGCTTCGAAGATGCAGGACAATACACTGTTACAGTAACAGTTAGTGATGGTGAACTAACAGACAGTCAACCGGTACTAGTAACTGTCAACAACGTCAACCGCGCACCAGTTATAACAGGGGTTTTCCAAGAGTAAACCACTGTTTGTTTTTTATTTTTTTAGTTTTGTTGGGGGTTGTTAATTTGAAAAATAACAAGTTATTATTAGCATTAATGAGTACACTACTATTTGCTATTTTTGCAAGCGGTATTAGTACTCAATACTTTGTCTACAATGAAACAGATATTGTAAAATTATCAATTGATGCGAGTGATCCCGACAATGATACATTATTTGTTTTCTACGAGCAACCATTAAATGAAACTGGAGAGTGGCAGACAGATTATCAAAGTGCTGGACGCTACGATTTTAACATTACTGTAACAGATGGTGATGTTGAATCAATTGTTAATGTAGTAGTGCTAGTAAATAATGTTGATCGAAGCCCTACAATCACAGAGTTCAGTCCAACACAAGAAAATGTTATTGTTAAAGAACTTGAAAGTATTGAATTTGGCGCTCAAGCGCAAGATCCTGATTTTGATGACGTGTTACAGTTTGAATGGTTTTTAGATGATTTAAAAGTTGCTGATGGACAATCGTATACTTACGAGCCTGATTATGAAAGCCAAGGCGATCATATAGTAAAAATTGTTGTTACAGGTGCACAACTTAGCGCTAGTCAATCTTGGAGTGTAGAAACATTGCAAAAGAATCGACTACCGATTTTTGAGCCAGTAGCACAATTAGTTGTGTATGAAGGTCAAACTTTAACTTTTGAGCGCTCAGCAATTGACCCTGATCGCGACAGATTGTTTTACCAGTTTTCAGAGCCTTTTGACAAATTTGGAGTGTGGACTGCTACTTTTGATGATGCTAGTTTTTACGCTGCACAAGTTAGTGTTACTGATGGTTTTGAAATTATCACTAGAGAGTTCATCATTGAAGTTGTTGATGTTAATCGATTGCCTGTTTTTGATGGCCTACAAGAAGTTTATAATTTGCAAGAGCGCAGTAAATGGAGCATTCCAGTAAACTTTAGTGATGGTGATGGTGATGATGTTATTATTAGTATTGAAGGATTGCCTGCTGGCTCTTTTTTTGATGATGGTATTTTAGAGTGGACTCCAAATTATGAAGTAGTACAACAAAACACTGCACTAGAGCGATTAAAAGGCAATACTAGAACAATAGAGATTGTTTTTGTTGCAGATGATGGTATTGACGTCGTGCGTCAACCTGTAAAATTGATTGTTGCCGATAAGAATCGAGCTCCAATAATAGAATATATTAACGAAATAGTGGTCAGCGAGGGTGAAACAATTGTTTTAAACCCCGTGGCAATAGATCATGATGGTCAACCACTAAAATATTATTATAGTGGTTTTATGGATTCTAATACTAAAGAATTGACTTTTGATGATGCTGGAGAGTATATTGTTAAAGTTTTAGTAAGTGATGGTGTTAATTCTGACACTATAACTGTTGACGTGACAGTGCTAAACACTAATAGGGCTCCAACAATAAAAAGTGTTCGTGACAGGACAATCAATGAAGGAGAACAATTAATAATTGACTTAAAAGCAGAAGATGTTGATGGTGATAGTGTAATCTTTAGCGCTTCACAATTACCTTTTGGAGCTGTGATTGACAATAATCAGTTTGTTTGGACTCCTGGTTACGGGCAGGCTAGTAACGCTCAAACAATCGAGTATTCTATAACAGTATTAGCAAGTGATGGAGAGTTTGCAAGCGAAGAAACTTTCAGTGTTAGTGTAAAAGATGTTAATAGAAAACCAACAATCACTGGTTTCACACCACAATTTAATAGTATTGATTCTGTAATTGGCGCACCAGTAATTTTTGAAGTTCAAGCAAGTGACGCTGATGGTGACGCGCTAAGTTATCAGTGGAGTTTTGGTCTTTTAGAAGGACCAATAACAAACGGTACTAGTATATTGCAAAAGAATTTTGTAATAACTGGTCAGAAAACTGTCAAAGTGACTGTTAGTGATGGCACTAACAGTGTTAGCAAAAAATGGTTGGTAAATGTTTTAGAGCCCGTCGCCCCTACTATAACATTACAACCTGTTCTTTTTGAAAACATTAAAGAGACAAGAGTTATTTGAAGAGCAAAAACTTTAAATACATGTGATAATCAATTCTTAAAATGGCAGATGTTTTAGAAAACCAGCAATGTCCAATGTGTTTTAAAGCAACACTAACATTGCGCGAAGATGAGACAGAAGTTCCTTATTTTGGAAAAGTTTTTGTTTTTTCAATGGATTGCTCTAATTGCAAGTATCACAAAGCAGATATTGAAAGTGCAGAGCAAAAACCACCTTGCAAAATAACATTTGAAGTTAACTCTGAAGATGACATGAAAGTGCGAGTTGTTAAAAGCGGGGAGGCCACTGTTAAACTGCCGCGCATCATGACGATGGAGCCCGGACCAGCAGCTAATGGTTTTATTACTAACATTGAAGGATTATTAGATCGCGCTAAAAAAGTTTTGGAAAGCGCTCGCGATAACGCTGAAGATAATACTGATCGCAAAAAAATCAAGAACATGGTAAAAAAATTACAGAATATCATGTGGGGTCGTGACAAACTAACAATCACAATAGAAGACCCTAGTGGCAACAGCGCAATAATCAGCGACAGAACAATTGTGAAAAAACTTTAATTCTTTAGTAGTTTGTGTATGTCTTGGTGTATGCTGATTTTTTTCTTTGTTTTGCCTACATAGAACGGGCTTGTCGCGTTGCCACCTGGTGCTCCGTGTGCTGCGTACTGGTTTGCAAAAGCTACTTGCTCGTTGTTAACAAAGCCAGCGTAGATTATTAAATCTCCAACTAATGGCATTTTTGCTAGTGCGTAAGTATCTTTTGCTAATTGTATTGGATTGCCATAACGGCTCAATATTTTTTTTACTTGGTTTGATGGGTTTTGTGTTAGTGGTAAGCTTTTGCCATGGCTTATTATTACAGGATTGGTTTTTGTGTGGCCTATTAGCACTCCTATTGCAGGATGTTTTGATAGTATTGTTAAAAGCATTGGATATTTTTTACTAATCTCTTTAACTGTTAACTTATTTTTTGATATGTTAAAATAAATATTTGATAGGCTGCTGCCATTTTCTACAAATATTTGTTCTTTGTTTTTCCACTTGAAAGTTTTTCTTTTTGTTCGATAATTTTTTGATAGGCTCCAAAGACCTGCTTTTATCATTATTCTTGCTGGAAGTGTAGCAATTTTTAGTGTGTTAGCTAGTTTTGTTCTTATTGCGTGCACTCGGTGATTGACTTGTAATTCTGCGCTTTCAAAGTCTACTAATTCCACGTTTTCTTTTGTTATTTCTTGAATGTATTCTCCTAAGCTTTTTCCGTACAAGTCTTTAAATGGTATGCTTTTGGTGTTGCCGTGATCACTTAATATGTGCAGTTCGTAATCTTCTGGTAGGTGTCGTAGTATTTTTGCTATTCTTCTATCAATCCCTCTTAGTGTTAGGTAGGCGCTTAGGTTGTTTGGTCCGCGATGGTGCGCTATTTCATCGTAGCCTAGAAAATTGACGTATACTCGCGGCACTTTTCGTTGTATGTCTAGAATTGTTCCGTGTGTTTCTATTTCACGAAGCAGTACATTCATGGCAATTCTGACAATTGGAAAAAAGATGTTTTTGTCGGCTGTTAGTTTTTTACTAAATAATGCTTTTGTACCATAATATATTGATTCTGAAAATTCTAGTGTTAATTCAAAAAAAGTAAAACTTATCACTCTTAGCAAGCTTATTGGGTTTATCAGTAAAAAAAATAGTATGTCTAAATCTTTTACTTGCTTGAAAAGTTTTTTTTGCAATAAAGTGCTCATTGTTAACACGCAGTGCTGTGCGCCTCCTGAAAAAGTGTTACCGTAAGAACTACCGCCTTTTAGCACTCCAGTTTTTGGCAGGATGTTTTGTTCTACTAAAAGTGTTTTTTTTGCGTTGTCAAATGTGTATTCTTGTTTTTGTTTCTTGTCAATATAGCGAAATCCTGGAATATCACCGTTAGTGCCATACAATATTTTTGCTAGTGACGCGGGAGTGTTTGCTGGAATGCCACTATAATATGGTTGTAATCGATAACCTTTTTTTCTTATTAATCGTCTGATTGTTGGCGCGAAACCCCTGCGCATTGCTTTGTTTAATATGTCGTGGCTTACACTGTCGACTTGTATTACTAAGAATTTTTTACCTTTGGCTTTGCTTTCAACGTACGCTAAACGTTTTTGTATTGCCTTGTATTTTTTGGCTCTAAAATAGTCTAATGTTCGCTTTACTGGTCGCATAAATTGTTATTAATGAGTTTTTTTAATAATTTTACTACAATTTTATAAAAAAAGATTATTTCTCGCTCATTATGAGAAAAACTGGTAGTTTTGAACTTGTGACTGACTTGGTGCCTAAGGGCTCTCAACCTAAGGCTATAAAGCTGTTAGTTGATGGTCTAAAAAAGCATTCTCATCAAACGCTTTTGGGAATTACTGGTAGTGGTAAGACTTTTACCATGGCTAATGTTATTGCACAGGTTAACAAGCCAACCTTGATTCTAGCTCACAATAAAACTTTGGCTGCGCAATTGTACAACGAGCTTAAAGAATTGTTTCCAAATAATGCTGTTGAGTATTTTGTTTCATACTATGATTATTATCAACCTGAAAGTTATCTGCCAACAACTGATACTTATATTGAAAAGGATGCTAAAGTCAATGAGAAAATTGAGCAGTTGCGCCTTCGCGCTACTACTAGTCTTTTGACGCGCAATGACGTGGTTATCGTGGCTAGTGTTAGTAGTATTTATGGATTGGGTAGTCCTGCAACTTTTGAGGATTTGTCGTTTAGTATTACTAAGGGCGAAAAATTGAGTCGTCAACAACTTTTGAAAAAATTATTGGATATTCAGTATGAGCGCAATGATACTGCTTTGCAAAACGGTCGTTTTCGTGTTCGCGGTGATGTTGTGGATATTTTTGGTGGTTTTGAAGAACATTTAGTGAGAGTGGAATTTTTTGGTGATGTTGTTGAAAGTATTACTTTGCGCGAGAACGTGAGTTTTAAAAAATTAGAGTTGCTAAACTCTATTGATGTTTTTCCTGCGCGCCATTACGTGATTACAGAACAACAAAAAGAAATGGCGCTTGACAGCATTAAAAAAGAGTTAGAAGAGCACGCCCCAACTTTAGAGCCCCTAGAGCGTCATCGTTTGACTACTCGCACAAAGTATGATTTGGAAATGCTTGAGAATGTCGGGTTTTGTAGCGGTATTGAAAATTATTCTCGCCATTTTGAAAATCGCAAAAGTGGAGAGCCACCTTATTGTTTGCTGGATTTTTTTGGTGATGATTTCTTGTTTTTTATTGATGAGAGTCACGTATCAATCCCGCAGGTTCATGGTATGTATAAGGGCGATTACAGTCGTAAGAAAAACTTGATTGATTTTGGTTTTCGCTTGCCTAGCGCGTATGATAATAGGCCTTTGAAGTTTGCAGAGTTTGAAAAATATTTGAAGCATGTTGTTTTTGTCAGTGCTACCCCGGCTGATTGGGAATTAAAAGGTAGTGGTCAGGTTGTTGAGCAAATCATTCGTCCCACTGGTTTACTCGACCCACAAGTTATTGTTAAGCCTACAAAAGGACAAGTTAATGATTTGATAAGCGAGATTAAAAAGACTGTAAAGAATGGTTTTAGGGTTTTAGTCACAACATTGACTAAGCGCATGGCTGAGGACTTGGCCGATTACTTAGCAAAAGCCAATATTAAGACTCGTTACATGCACTCTGAGATTGATACTATTGAGCGCTCTGAAATTATTCGAGAATTGCGCATTGGCAGTTTTGATGTGTTGGTTGGCATTAACTTGTTGCGTGAAGGACTTGACATTCCTGAAGTATCACTTGTTGCTATAATGGATGCTGACAAGGAAGGTTTTTTGCGCACTGACAGGAGTCTTATTCAAACTATTGGTCGTGCTGCACGTAACAGTGATGGTCACGTGTTCATGTATGCAGATAAAATTACTGATAGTATGAAGCGCGCCATTAGTGTAACGCACGAGAGACGTGCTAAACAAATAATGTTTAACAAAAAACAAGGCATTACTCCTAAAACTATTATTAAAAAGATTCCTGAAAAACTCGTGGAGGTTAGTGATGTTAAAAGCATTCCTAAAAGCAGCATTCCACAAGTTGTTGAAGAATTAGAAGCTCAAATGAATTTAGCTGCTGAAAACCTTGATTTTGAGCGTGCAATACAATTGCGTGATCGTATTAACGAATTAAAAAATAGAAGTTAGGTGTCACTTAATAGTGGTAAATTACCAATAGTTTTATAAACTATTAAAACAATCTATCGTGCATAATGACAAAAATATTACAGTTTTCAGACTTGCACGCAGATTCTGCTAAAAGGCAAGCCGTCCTAAATATTGCAAAATCTACAAACCCATCCGCTAGTTTTGATTTGGGTGATGAAATTGAAGCTAGAGAATTCTACCCGGAAGTATTTTCAAAAATTAACATTCCAATACCTAAAGAAGTCATTGATGATATTAATAGAGCAAAAGAACTAAATTCAGAACAAGAGCTTATTAAAGCACTACAAAAACATGAAGCAACACTAGCACAATTACGCCAAGGTGTTGAAAATGCAGTAATAGAACAGTTAAAGGTTGAAGGTTCAAAACTAGAAGAAGAGCTTTACAGCAGATTAAAAGAAATAAATCCTGTTTATGGAGTTTTAGGAAATCATGATCCTTACGCTCTAAAAAAATTTACTCCCAGTGTTACTTATATTGACGAGTCAGACCCTGTTAAAGTTAATGATCATTCAATTGCAGGCGTTGTCAACAGTGACGAATTTGTATCTGAAAAGTTTTTGCACTTGTACCCACATCTTACAAGAGACATCAACAACAAAAATGTCGATGAAGTTTCACAGCACACAGGCAAAAGTATTGATGAATTATTACAAAACAGTGCCGAATACCAAAGGTTGCACGATAAAAATTTCACTATTGTAGCATCTCACAAGACAGTTTTACCAAACAGTTATGGCACTGGGATTGCGGCTAGCAAATTAGCAAAAGAAAAAGGAGTGAAGCTTAACATGTGCGGTCATCGTCACAAAGGCAGTGTAGAAAGAATTGAAGGTGTTTTAATGGTTAATAGCAGTCCAAACATTGCATACGTTGTAGATATTGATGATATGACTGTTGATGTTTACTGGATTAGCTCTGACAAAGAAGGTTTTGCGCGTAATAAATTTGAAAAAGCTGCTTGATTATTTCTCTTCAAATAATACTTTATCATCAGTTGACTCTTCAGCTTTTATACTTCCAAGCTTTGATGGTTCTTTTTTTGGTTTTGTTTCTATTGTAGTTTTTTCTTTCGGTTCTTTTTTTGGTTTTGTTTTCTTTTCTCCTACCATGAACATTGTAAAAACTGCTATCAAAAAAATGATTATTAGTGCTGGGCTAATAAAATTGTCTCCTAAAAATGATAGTACGTCATTTAGTATATTGAACTCTGCTAGTAGTATTAGAAAAAATAGTGCTATAAATATTGGAAAAGTCCAACGTTTTTCCCAAACGCTAACCCCTACTGCAGCAGTCATTATTTGAAACATAACAATAATGAGCAAAAACAATGCTATTCTTGATAGCATTAAATTAAAATTTATGAATTCTGGCAATATTGCAACACTAAAAAATCCTAACACTAATGCTATTGTTGCATGAATATTTTTTTTTGAAGCGTCACCAAAAATCTTGACTTTTTCCATTACAGCATAAGCTACTGTGAAAACTAGAATGAACGGCAGTATCACATCTGTCAATCCAACATTTTCTAAAAATAGGAAAGTGTTTGTAATCATCGCGTTTACCATAAAAGATTTTATTGTCTTGTTTGTTTTTAAAGTTTTTCACTAGACAAGTGCCGGTAAGCTTTATAAGTAATAATTTGTTCTGCCAACCTCTTATGAATAAAGATATTGTTATCAGGGGTGCCAGAGAGCACAATTTAAAAAACCTTAACGTGACAATTCCACGTGACAAACTAGTGGTCATCACAGGTCTTAGCGGTAGTGGTAAATCTAGTTTAGCGTTTGATACTATTTATGCTGAAGGGCAGCGTCGATACGTTGAAAGTTTGAGTGCTTATGCACGACAATTTTTGGGTTTGATGCAAAAGCCTGATGTTGATTCAATAGATGGACTTTCTCCGGCTATTAGTATTGAACAAAAAACTACTTCGAAGAATCCTCGCTCTACTGTTGGTACTGTGACAGAAATTTATGATTATCTTAGGCTTTTGTTTGCTCGTGTTGGAAAACCTCATTGTCCGCAATGTGGCAAGCCTATTAGCGCTCAAAGTGCTCAATTGATTTCTAATCAAATACTTGAGAATCGCAAAGGTGAAAAAATTCAGGTTTTAGCACCTGTTATCAGGCAGCGTAAGGGTACTTATGAGAAACTTTTTGAGGATTTCAAAAAAGAAGGTTATGCTAGGGTTCGCCTTAACAAAAAATTCTATGATTTAGAAGATGATAAACTGCCAACACTTGATCGTTATAAAAAGCATGATATCGAAGTTGTTGTTGACCGCGTTCAAGTCAACTCTCAAAAATCGCGTGTTAACGAAGCAGTTGAGAATGCTTTGAAACTGGCTCATGGGTTAGTGATTATTTTAGGTGAGAAAAATGATGAGAGGCTTTATTCTTCGCATGCCGCTTGTGCTGATTGTAATATTAGTTTTGAAGAGTTGCAGCCTAGAATGTTTAGTTTTAATAGTCCTTTTGGTGCTTGTGAGCACTGTCACGGTCTTGGTTTTAAACAAGAGGTTGATGTCGAACTAGTGATTCCTAACAGTGAATTGTCTTTTGCTGAGGGCGCTATAGCACCTTGGGGTAATACTATTGACTCTTGGCGTTATTATTATTTACGCCGACTAGCCAGAAAAGCAGGTTTTAATATGATGACACCTGTTAAAAAACTGTCAAAAAAAGTTTTAGACGTGGTATTGTACGGTCCTAACCAAGATGAAGATTATTGGGGATTAGATGATGAGTTTGAAGGCGTTATTCCAAGTTTAGAGAGGCTTCACAAGCAAACTGATAGTGAGTGGCGCCGTGAAGAAATCGAAAAGTACATGCGCAACGTAGAGTGTCCAAAGTGTCATGGCAAAAGATTAAAAGAAAAAGCTTTGGCTGTTAAAATTAGCAAAAAAAACATTATTAATATTACAGATTTTTCAATAAAAAACTGTCTTACCTTTTTTAATAATCTAAAACTTTCACAAAAAGATGAGATTATCGCAAAGCAAATACTAAAAGAGCTAAAGGCACGATTAAACTTTTTAGTAAATGTTGGCCTAGATTATCTCACATTATCTCGCGCTGCCGGAACATTAAGTGGTGGTGAAGCACAACGCATTCGATTAGCTACTCAAATTGGCAGCAATTTAATGGGAGTGGTTTACATTTTGGACGAGCCTAGTATTGGATTGCACCAGCGTGACAATAATAAATTAATAAAGACTTTGAAGCAATTGCGCGATGTTGGCAACACAGTATTAGTGGTGGAACATGATGAGGACACTATTTTAAACGCTGATAATGTTATTGATATTGGCCCTGGAGCAGGAGTTCATGGTGGCAAAATAGTATTTCAAGGCTCGCCAAAACAATTGATGAAAGATTGTGATTCTTTGACTGGACAATACTTGTGCGGCAAAAAAAAGATTGCAATGTTAGAAAAAAGACGTCAAAACAGTGATTATTTACTAATTAAAGGAGCCAAGCAAAATAATCTAAAGAACTTAACTGTGAAAATTCCTACAAACGTGTTAAATGTCATCACAGGTGTTAGTGGCAGCGGCAAGAGCACCTTAATTCACGATATTTTGTATAAGGGTTTAATGAAAAAAATTCACCGCTCAAAAGAGCGCCCTGGAGCGCATGACGATATCATAATGGGTGAAGATGTTAATAAATTAATACTTATTGATCAAAGTCCTATTGGCAGAACTCCTCGCTCAAACCCTGCAACTTATACTAAAGTTTTTGATTTGATTCGCAGTTTGTTTGCAATGACTAAAGAAGCAAAAATGCGCGGTTACACTCCAGGAAGATTCAGTTTTAACGTCAAAGGCGGTCGTTGTGACAATTGCGCAGGTGACGGCCTAATAAAGATTGAAATGCATTTTCTGCCAGATGTTTATGTTGAATGTGAAGAATGTAAAGGCAAACGCTACAATAGCGAGACTTTAGAGGTTAAGTACAAGGATAAAAGCATTGCAGATGTTTTAGACATGACTGTCAATCAATCACTAGAATTTTTTGAAAACATTCCATCAATTAAAAGAAAATTGCAAACACTCTACGATGTCGGACTTGGCTATATAAAACTAGGACAGTCAAGTACTACACTTAGCGGTGGTGAAGCACAACGTATTAAATTATCACGTGAACTGTCTAAAAAAGATTTAGGCCACACTTTGTACTTGCTTGACGAGCCAACTACAGGACTGCACTTTGATGACGTCAACAAACTATTAAACGTGCTACAACGATTAGTTGACAAAAAAAACACTATTATTGTAATAGAGCACAATCTTGATATCATAAAAAACGCTGATCACATTATAGACCTTGGCCCTGAAGGCGGTGATGAAGGAGGCCAAATAGTTGCCGAGGGCACACCTGAACAAGTAGCACAAAGCACTAAAAGTTACACTGCAAAGTACATCAAAAAAGTTCTAGAAAAATAAAACATTTAAATATAACTTATTACTTTGCAGTGATTAAAATGGCATCTGAAGAATCAATTGAAGATAAAGTAGGTATTAACATAATACCTGTAATATACCATTTACAAGGGTTGGCAGAAGACATTCAAGCTATAAAAGATGCAGGATTAGATAATATTCAAGGCCACTTTGTAAAAATTCCTAAAGATTTTCCTGCAGACTATATCGATGTAGCAAGAAGCGCTGTACTATTTTTGTATAATCCTCAAAACAGCACTAACCCGATTCATGACATAGCGGATAGACAAATGGTTCGAAGAGCTTATATGCACTTAAAAACAGGCAAAACAGAATTATTCCCCATAGCTGAAAGCTATAAAACAACAGAAAAAAAACTAGGAATTAGCATTGTTGAAGATCAACCTTAATTTCTGTTTTTAGAAAAATAAGTAGAATATATGCGCGATGCTTGCTAGAAAAAAAGCTATTTTTATGTTACTCGCAAAAAACAATGCTAACAATAAAACTAATACTCTACCAATAGCCACTGGAATTTCTCGAAATATAATAAACTCGTCAATATTGTTTTCGCGCGCTATTGCATAATTTATTGCAGTAAATGGTATTAGCACTAAAAACATAAAAAAACCAGCCATGATAGTAACTAAATAAACAGTAGTATCTGATTGTACGAAAAATCTTGCAATCCACATAAGAAGCATTAATATTGCTCCAATCTTAATGATTGTTAAACGTTTGAATTTGTCTGATAATTTTCCAACGAGCAAGGTAAAAAATACTGTTCCAACGCCAAGCAATGTTCCCATAATACCAACACTTAACGTGCTAGCAAGCAAAAAGTACACCACCATAGGCCAAATTACTGCTTCCGTAATACCATTAAGATGGTTTATGGCAACTCCAAAAAAGACTTTTGGATATTTTTTGAACAGTTTGATGCCCTCACTAAAACGAAATTCAACGTGAGGTTTTATTTCTTTAGAAAAAAATAATGGTATTATCGAGACTACTAATAAAATCATTGCAACAATAAACAATGTGTTAAAGCCAGCCATTAATGTTATAATGCCACCGATTAATGGTGCTATCATGCTGGCAATTCTTGGAAAGGAATAAAGTTTTCCAACATCACTGCTCATGCTTTTCTTGTTAGCACTTCTTGCAAAAAGTGAGTGTAGTGGAATCCAATAAATTGTTGTTTGAAATCCACCAATAACAGCAATTAACAATATTGGAATTGCAAAACTATCAAGAGAGTATAACATTAACAAAAAAACCAGCATAAAAGGAAAACGCAAGAGCATAGTGTGCTTTAAGCCGTAACGAGAACTAATAAACCCCACAAGAAAAGAAGCAAATGGAACTGTTAGTGATTGAACAATAAAAAAAATTATTACTTGTGATACACTAAAGCCTAAAATTAACAAGTAAATTGGCACGAAAATACCAATGAGTGACAGCGCAAAACCATCAATTGCGTGCATCAAGTAAATCTCATTAAGTTGTTCTTTTAACAGTCTTAAATGATTGCCATGTCGCAGATGATGATTGCCAAAATCCATAATAAAAAAACAGTGCTTGTGTTATTTAAAACTTGTGTACAATGATAAATCTTTTAAACCATTAAAATAATAGTTTTTTATGCTAAAAAGTGTTACCAAAGCTAAACTGAAAAATAAGCGTGTGTTGTTGCGCGTTGATTTTAATGTTCCACTAAAAAATGGGTTTGTTAGTGATGATTCTCGTATACACGCTGCAATTCCTACAATCAAAACAATTCTAAAACAAAAGCCAGTACAACTTATTATTATGGCGCACTTAGGCAGGCCAGGCGGCAAAGTTGTTAGAGAATTGCGCATGGATCCTATTGCAAAACGTTTGGAGAAATTGCTAAAACAAAAAGTTGTAAAATTAGATGATTACACCACAAAAAAAGATGCTAAGAACAAGGTTTTGATGCTTGAAAATTTAAGGTTCTTTAAAGGTGAGGAAAAAAATGATGTTAAGTTTGCAAAAACACTTGCCAGTGTTGCAGATGTTTATGTCAATGACGCTTTTGGAGTGTGTCATCGAAAACACGCTAGCGTGCACGCCATCACTAAATATTTGCCATTATACGCTGGACTTCTATTGTTGTCTGAGATTGAACACTTGCAATTAAAAAAACCTGCCAGGCCTTTTATTGCATTGATTGGTGGGGCAAAAGTTAGTACTAAGATTCCTATGATTGAACAATTATTAAAAAAAGCTGACGCAGTGCTTGTTGGCGGAGCAATGATCTTCACATTTTATAGGGCAATGGGACTTTCCACTGGCAAGAGCATTGTAGAAAAAAAATATGTTTCTCTGGCCAAAAAAATGCTTTTCAAGGCCAAGGGCAAGATTGTGCTGCCAACAGACATTGTTATAGCCTCAAAAGCTGTCAAAGGTGTTAAAACAAAAAATGTCAGTGTTGGTAATATTCCAAACAATATGATTGGACTTGATATTGGCAGCGAGTCAACACAAGTTTTTAATGAAATATTAAAGAGTGCTAAAACTGTTTTTTTTAATGGTCCTATGGGTTTGTTTGAAGTCAAACCTTTCGATAAAGCAACTAACGAACTTGCTAAAACTATTGCTAATTCTAGAGCGAAGAGTATTGTTGGCGGCGGTGACAGCCTAGCAGCAATCAAAAAACTAAAACTAGAAAAAAAATTTTCTCACATTTCAACTGGTGGCGGAGCAAGTATTGCATTAATCGAAGGAAAAAAGCTTCCCGGAATTGAAGCTTTAAAACGTTAACTTTATAAAATAATAACTATTTCTTAGTAGTAACATGAGCTATTTAAGTGATGTTGGAAAAGTAAAATCTGAAGCAGAACGTAGAATCGTACAAACTTGTGGTTTGATTAAAGATCCTGCACTAGTTCTAAAACTTTATACTATGACAAGAGAATCGATAAGTTTTCCAGAACACCATGGCGTTTTAAATGCCAGAAGATTGGTAGCTCGAGAAGTTATAAAAGGTAATGTCGATCCATTATCAGGTCTTGGTTTTGTAATATTTTCTGAAGGAACAGCAAATATTGCGCGCTGGGACAAAGAAGAGTCATCAGTGTTAGTCAATCAAGCTTACGAATTTGACATTGAACACGGACAAGCAATAAACTGGCAACAGTTAGATATCGCAAAAGATGGTGCTTATTGCTCATTCGAATCGCAACTAGTAGCTCACGAAGCAAGAGCTTGGAATAAATTCTTACGATCAAGCAAAACAAGACGCAAATCAGAAAAGGCTAAACAAACTTACATAGATGACACATTGGAAGGTCTTATTAAATAGTTTTATTTTTCGCGTCTTAGGAAGTCTCCTCTGTCTATCAGGTTTGTTATTGTTCCGTCATTTTCGTATTTTCCTAAGCCTAGGTTTTCGTCTCGTTCGTTTTGTATTAGTACTGTTCCTTTTTTAGCTATTTTTTTTGTTATGCTTTCTGGTAAAATATTTCTACCGCACAAGAATAGCCATTCTGCTTTGTCGTTTACAAAGACTTTTGTATCAGAATCCTTTGCTATTATTTCTAGTAGTGCAAGTGATGCTTTGAAAAGGTCTTTTTTTTCTTCTCCTAGAAATAATCCCGCAGAGAATGGTTCTCTGTCAATTGAATCTATGATTTTTTGTTGCTGAGAATTTATTTGATAGTATTTTCTTCCTATTTTTGTGTGTTCAACTTTTTTTTCGCTTAGTTGTTTTGTGAATGTTTCTAGTTTGTTTGTCATCTTCTTCTATTATTGTTTTGATGTTGGTGTTTTCTTCTATTAGTTCTTGTAATTTTTTTATTATTTCGCTGACATCAAAACGTTTTTTCTTTACTTGTAGGTCTTCTATTTGGTCTTTTAATTTATTAATTTTGGTGTTGTAGTGTTCTATTTTGTATTCTTCTTCTTTTAGTTCTTGTAATACTTTGTGAGAGTTGATGTCTCTCTCTAAAGCCAGAAGTTGTCGTTGGCTATTGTTTAGTTCTGTTAGCATTCTTGATAGTACTGCTGTGTCTAAATAGTCTATTGCGTGTAATGTTTTATTTTTTATTTTGTCGTCTTTAAAATCTAGCTCTCTTCTTTCTATTGCTTTTTTGAAGTCTTTGAATACTTGTATTATTCTAAGGTGCAGGTCACTGACTAGTGCTCCTATCGAGTCTTCTAAGTAATTATTTATTAGTTCTTTGTGTACTGATTGATGTGCGTACTTGCGTAGTGATTTGTCTATTGCGGTGAAGTTTTCGCGAATGTGATTTTTGGCTCTTTTTTCATCTTCTGCTAGCTTGTCACGTTTTTTGTATGTTTCTTCTAGTTCTTGATATGTGTTGGAGTGTTTTAATCGTTGTACGCGTCCCAGGGCCGCTCTTTTGTCGCTTTCTAGTTCGCTTACTTGTTCTTGTAGTGCGTGGCTTTGATCATCTTGGCCTCCTATTAATTCTCTTCTTTTGTTTAGTTCATCATGTAATAGTTTTATTTGCTGTCGTGTTTTATGACTGCTTTTCTCAATTGTTTCTTTTATTTGTGCTGTTGCGTCAACGATTTTTTTTATTTCTATGTTGGTATCGCGCAGCTCGTGTGAAAAAAACTCGTTTATTACTTGTTTGCTTTTATTTGTTGATTGTGTGTAATCTGCTAATCGTTCTTCAAAATTAGTTATGAACTCTTCTATTGCATCAAATTCTAATGGTGGCAATGCTGTTCTTGTTGAGAACTCTCGTGTTTTTGTGTTGTAGTGTTCTATGCTTCCTTCTAGTATGTGTTTTGCTTTTGGTGGTATGTTAGGATTTTTTAGTTTTGAATTTTCTAGATTGTCAAGTTTTTTTTGTAGTTCAACTTCAGCTTTGGTAATTGAATCTAATTGTTTTTGTATTGTTTTTTGCGTGTTTTCACTGTCATTTTTTGTTTTTTTGTCAAACCAGTCTAGAACTTGACTGAATGTAATATTTTCTATTTTTGGCTCTTGTGGTGCTTTATGTTTTTGTAATAATTTTTTGATAAAACGCATTTTATTGACTAATTATTGATTGTTTAAAAAGTTTTTTAAAAAACAGTGCTTTTGACTATGTTATGTTGTGGCGTAAAAAGCTTAAGGATAGAGAAAAAAAGCAGGCTTTAGCAGATGTTAATGCTTTATTTGATAAAGCATTAGAGGTTCATAGTGCTAATCCCACAAAAGCTGATGATTTGGTGCGCAAGGCCAGGCGAATGGCTATGAAGCATCAAATAAAACTTAAATCATCACAGAAGCGCTTATTTTGCAAGCATTGCTATAAACTGTTAGTTCCTTCTAAGAATTCTCGCATTAGAATCACTAAGGGTAAACTGGTGCAATATTGTGATAGTTGTAAGAAGTTTAGACGTCGACCCCTTTAATATTCTACTATTCTAAAACTGTCAGGCTCTGATGGGTCGTCATCATCGTCTGTTGTGTCCTGATCATCTGAAGAGCTTGTTGTGGTGTTGTCTTGGTCAAACATGTTAAAAAGTCCTGAGTCTTGCGCGGGTACACTATAATCGTCACCTAAACCACTATTTTCGTTTTTAGCGCCTGCTAATTCTAAAAGAAATTTGCCTAGTTTTTCTAGGCTTTCTTTGCTTTCCTTGTCTGTCTCTATTATGATTTGCATTGAAAACTTATTGTTGTAATGGTTTTTATAGTTAACGATTCCAATAGTATAATCGTATTTTTATGATGTCTATCTCTGTGTAATTGCCTGCTATGATTATTGAATCTATTTTGACATTAGTGTTTGGCAGGTTTGCTGGAATAGTAGAATCTGTTATTGTTGTAATGTTTATTGTGTAATTGTAATTTGTTGGCATTGTAGTGTTTACAAACTCGTTTAAGCATGTGATGTTGTTTTGGTGTGCACAATTTCTAAATTTTGTGTTATGCTCGTAAAATTGTAGTATTTCAAGGTTTTTTGTTGTTGGTTTTTGTGGTTTGTAGCCGCTCATCACAAATGTTATAAAAATAAAACTAAGAAGTATTGCTATTAGTACTTCGAAGGTTTTCAAAAATGCTTTTTTGTTTTTTACCATATTTTTATTATTGTAGTGCAAGACTCTATTGTTCCATTAGCAGCTATTAGGTTGCAGTTTGCTTGGCGTACGCTAACGTCTTGAGCTTGTGGTGTTGTGGGCGTATATTTGATTATTTGCTCGCCTTGTGAGTTGTCTACTGTTATTGCAAAATGTTTTTGCTGTGGGTAAGTCCAAGAGTTTTTGACGCTTGTATAATCACTGTTGTTAAAAATTGTTAGTTGTGTTGTTGAGAGTCCTGACAGGGTTTGTGAAGCTCCGTACTCTTGTGTTGGCTTGTCTTTAAGACTGACTGTTTGCAAGTGATTGCCAGAGTGTAAAACAATTAATAATTCTAGACTTCTTGTCAGGTTTGTTGTTATGCTAATTGTCAAATCATTATTTTCAGTGCATAGTTCGATGTTTGCTTGCTCGCTTAGTATTAGTGATATTGCAGTACTGCCATCGTAGAGGTTTAAATAGTCCCAATTGAAGTTTTGGCAATTATCAAAATCATAGTTTAATGCTGCGCTCTGTGATGGGTTAGCCCAATATGTTGAATAATTGTATGTGTTAAAAGTAACTTTTATTGTTTTGTCACTAATGCCGGTGCTTATGTTGTTGTATAATCGTTTTTTTGTAGCATAAACTAAAGTTTGATGTTTATTTTCACTGTTTTGCATGCTGTGGCGCGAGTGCATAAAACTATTATTGTATGATTGTGTTAGTCCACTTTGAGTTGATAGTTCGTTGTTGTTAATGTATACTTCGTATTGTACTAGTCTTGTTTGGTCGTCGTAGCGAACACGATTTAATAGTCCGTTAACATATTCAATTTTTAGATCATTTAGTGTGGTGCTAGTGTTTGATGATACTAAATCTAGGACTGCAGTATTCTCAAAGCAAGTTGTTGTATCTTCAACTATTAATTGCATGTTAGTGCCAACTACCAAGTCCGGAATTAGGAGTAATTGATTGTCATCGATTGCACAATAAGTGTTTTTTAGTGTTAGTGTTTTGGAAAAATTATCTTGTAAGCTAATCTTTAATGGTTCTTTTGTTGCACTGTAATCGCTTTTAATAAATAATGGTGTTTGCGTTATGCTATCACTATTATCAATAAAAAAGTTTCTTTCTATGACATCTAATAATAATTGATTGTTTTGATTGGTCTCGCCTATTGGTTGTATGAAAAAAAAGAACCACGTGATGTACAACAAAAATAGTGCTAGGCTTATAGCCCAATCTGCTTGTCCAAAGCCTTTCTTGTTCATATTATTGTTTTAGAAGTTAGTGTTTTTTAATGTTTCGCGTTATTTTTTTTCAAAGCGATCTTTGTCGCGACCGTAGACTTTGTCCATGACTTTTTTGAATCCTTTGTCTAAATCTAGATTTAGTGAGTTTGCCATGCATGCAACAGTAAATATTATGTCTGCTAACTCGTCTTCTATATCGTTCAATTCTTCTGTGCTTTTTTTTGGTTTTGGTCCGAATCGATGGTTGACTTCTCGTGCTAGTTCTCCGACTTCTTCTGCTAAACGCGCTATTATCTCGTGCGGCTTCCAATAACCTATTTTGTACTGGTTGACCCACTCGTCAACTTCTTCTTGTATTTCTTTTAAGCTCATTTTAGTCTTTTTTGTTGTGTTATATAAAAATATTATGTTGTAATCACTAAATCATATAGTGCTAAAAATACTGCTTGAGTCCAATGAAGATTTTTTTGGTGACTATAACGCGGGTCATCAATCTTTTTTTTATTTTTAACAATGGAATATTTTTCTTCAAAATAATTTTTTTGTAAAAAGTTTTCAGAGCATAAGTATAACCATTTTGTAGCAATTCTTTTTGCATCATCAATAAATCCATAATTTAATAGTCCTTTTATTACAAGATAGTGTAATGGAGCCCAGCCGTTTGGATAGTTCCATTGTTTGCTTTTTGCTCCATAGTTTTGATCTGTTGTTGACAACCCAAATTCATGTTCGAAAAGTTTTAGATTACTGACTAGCTTTTTGGCTTGGTGTTGCGAGGCAGTTTTTGTCCATAATGGCACAAAAGAGGCTAAGGTTTTAGTTTTTAGTTTTTTATTTGATTCAAAACAGTAATCAAAGAATAAACCATTTTTTTCATCCCACAAGTATTTGTTTATTAGTTCAATTCTCTTTTTTGATTTTTCTTCCCAATTTATTTCTTTTTTTAAACCCAGAATTTTTGAAATTTTTGATAGGTCTTTTTCGTATTTGTTTAGAAAACAGTTCAAGTCAATTGGGCAAACAATGTGTGCTTTGTTTTCAAATCGTGGTGTTAAATCCCATCCTGATTCGTTTTCAGCGTCTTCTGATTCTCCATTATAATGTGTTAAATCGTAGTATCTTGAAAGATTTGTTATTGTCAAATGATGTTTTGTGGTCCAATACTCGTATTCTTTTTTTGTTGTATCATACGCTTTTTTTAACCATTTTTTATCATTTGATAGATTATAGTATGTTAGTATCATTTCTGTAAGTAGTGGTGGTTGTGATCGTGTATCATTTCTGTTAAAACTATTTGGAATGAATCCTAATTGTTCAAACATGAAAAAGAAGTTTTCGATCATGTTTTTGATTGTTTTTAAATCATTTTCTTGTTCTAATCCTTTTATTATGAACATGCTATCCCAATAAAATTGTGTTTTAAAGGATAATATTTTATCTTTTGGGTACTTGTTTTCTTCACCATCTTTTCTTATAAGAATGTCAGAGCTTGCTGGTATAAAATTATGGGGTAATTCTTGAATTTTTAGTGAGAAAGAATTTAATGGTTTAAGTTTTTGTTTAGCTGTTATAATTTTTTCGATTCTATTTTTTGATTGCATGTTTGTAAAACAAAATATTATTATAAAAATGTTTGGTAAAGTACGATATTCACAAAAATAGTTTTTGTGTGTTGTTGTAGATGTTTAAAGAGACTTCTTTTTCGTCTAAACCTTTAAGCTCTGCGATTTTTTTTATTGTTGTTTGTACTTGCCATGGTTCGTTTCTTTGGTCTTTTATTGGGCATAGGTATGGCGCGTCTGTTTCTGTTAGTAATTTTGTTATTGGTGCTTCGTTTATTATTGAGTGAAAGTGTAGTGCGCGCTCGACGTTTGTTGGGATGGTGAAATACCAACCGTTATCAATTATTCTTTTATTATACTTTTTTTTGCCTGAAAAACAGTGCATTATAACGTTTTTTGCGCTTGCGCTCTCTAGTGTTTCTATGGTGTCTAATTCTGCTTTTCTGGAGTGTACTATCATTGGCTTTTTGATTTTTTGGCTTAGCGAAATAATTTTGTTGAAGACGTTTATCATTTCTTTTTGTTTGTCTTTGACCCAATAATAGTCTAGTCCAACTTCTCCTAATGCTACAATATTATCTTTTTGTGATTTGATAAATTCTAGTTCTTCTTCCACGTTTACTGGTGTTGTTGTCCTGCTAAAACCTGAAGATTCTCCTTCACAGTTCAAAGCGTCTATTGGGTATAGTCCTAGTGCTGCTTTTACTATTTCATACTTTTTTGTAATTTGTAGAACTTGTCTGTTTGATGGTGGGTTGACACCGTTTGCAATGATTAATTTTAATCCTTTGTCAATGCTTCTTTTAATGACATCATCTAAGTCAGTAGTGTATTGTTTGTGGTCTAAGTGTGCGTGAACGTCCACTAATGGATTCATTTTACTTGTTTAGCAGATCTTCTATTGGCTTGTAATCTTCTGGTTTTTTGTCTGCTGGCGTTTCTTGTTGTGCTTGTGCTACCAGGTCCACTCCCATGTCTTTTAGTGCTTTTAAGTGCATTTGCATTAATTGCTCGCAAATATTGACTATTCTTAGCATTTCCTCGCGCTCTTTTGCTAAAGTTGAGAATGCTCCTTTGTGAAATCCTACTTGCTCGTCTTTTGACGTGTTTGGTTGCTCTTGTGTCATAATATCACCTGTTCTCGATGAAATCGTGTTTATATTTAAAGCTAATCAATAATTTTTTATAACTTTCAATATTTCCTAGTCTTATGATACTTGGCAGGATAGTGGATAAGTTTACTACTACACATTTTAAGTTCTTAGTAGATGGTAGTGCGCACAAGTTTGATTTTTGCCAGGTGTACCATAAAGATTATGGTTATGTATTGTGCCAGATTATCGAGTTGGAGCGTGATGCACAAAAAACTATTGCTCGTTGTAATATTGTAGGGTTTAAGGATGATCAGGACCGCTTAAAGCCTGTTAGGATTCCTTTTGAGCCTGGCAGCGAGGTTTTGACTGCTGAGGACGAGTACATCAATTCTATGATTAGTCCTGCTGATGTGTCAAGCAGTGCATTGATTGGTTTTTTAGAAGGTCGCAGTGTAGCAGTAAGTCTTAATTTGAGAACTCTTTTGACTAAGCACTTGGCGGTTTTAGCTAAGAGTGGTGCTGGCAAAAGCTACACTGTCGGAGTTTTGCTTGAAGAAATTATTGAAAAAAGGGTTCCATTAATTGTTATTGACCCTCATGGTGAGTATTCAGAGCTTAGAAATCCTACTGATAACGTTGCAGAAAAGGAGCTCTTAGCAAAGTATAAACTGAAACCTAAGGGTTTTTCTGATAGTATTAAAGAGTTTACCACTAATAATTTACGATTGTCAAATAAGTTAACACCTCAAGAATTGTTGCATTTGTTGCCCTCTAAAATGAGTCCAAAGCAAGAAGGCTTGATTTACTCTGTTTTGCATGATGTTAAAATGACTAGTTTAGAAGAGCTTATCATGGCTTTGCAATCAATTGATGATAATACTAAATGGTCAATTGTTAGTGTTGTTGATTACTTGCGCAAGACCGGTTTGTTTAGTCAAGCTCCAACAACAGTTAGTGAATTAGTAAAACCTGGACAGTGCACTATAATAAATCTTAAAGGTGTGGAACCTGAACTTCAAGAAATAATAGTTCACAAATTGCTTAGTGACTTGTTTAATGCTAGAAAGAACAATCAAATACCGCCTTTTTTTGCAGTTGTTGAAGAAGCGCATAATTACTGTCCAGAGCGTGGTTTTGGCGAGGCTAAAAGCTCTAAAATTATTAGAACTGTTGCTAGTGAAGGTCGAAAGTTCGGAATGGGCTTGTGTATTGTTAGTCAACGGCCAGCGCGTGTTGACAAAAGCGTGTTATCACAATGTACTAGTCAGATTATTTTAAAGATTACTAATCCTAATGATTTGAAAGCCATCACTTCTAGTGTTGAAGGTGTCACTAGCGACACTGAGGGAGAGTTGACTAGTTTGCCTATTGGCACTGCAATGGTTACTGGAGTTACAGAAATGCCATTGTTTGTAAATATTAGGCCTAGAAAAACAATGCATGGTGGCAGGGCTGCCGACATACTAGCACAAGATGAGCCTAAGGACTTATTAAAAGAAACGCAAGATTTTGAAGCTGAAGATATTTTGGCTGTTATAAAGCCTAAAATGACTGCAAAAGATATTGTTTTGATGAGCGAAGAGCCTGTAATTGTTGAGACTTATCTTATTCCTTGTTTACTAATAAAATGCAAGACTGACAGAGAATTTAACATTTTAGTTGATATGATAAAGGGCAGTGTGATTAAAAACTTGTCAGGCAATAATAATAAATTGCTTGATAGTGTTGATAGTTTGGAGCCAATGGAATTTTATCAAAGTATCGTTTACGCGCAAGTAGATTATAAAAAAAAGTTAGAAGCACACTTGACAAAAGAGCAGGTTCTTAAAAAGTTTGAAAAAAAGTGCACTGTACTACATAGCACTGATTGTTTTGTCGTCTACTATAGTGTTAAGAGTAAAGTATAAAAATAGACTCGTTTAAACTAATATCATGGCAATAATTGAAGTTTTTAACAAAGCTTATGATTTTACAGCTTTAGCCCTATTGAAAACTATTACAATAATTCTTACTGTACTAATCGGTTTTATTATTGGAAGGTTTGCTGGAAAATTATCTTATCACCTTTTTAGAGAGTTAGAAATTGATACTGTCTTGAGTAAAGCCACTAAAAGAAAGTTCAAATTACAAAAGCGTTTGAGTGCTTTTATAGAATTTTTTGTATATTTTCTCACTATTATTACTGTTTTGAACCAATTGGGAGTTACTACTGTGGTATTATATTTTGTTGCAGTGACTATTTTGTTAGTTATTGTTGTCGCATTAATTATGGGTTTTAAGGATTTGTTGCCTAACGCTTTTGCTGGCTACACGTTGTATCGCCAAAAATTTTTTGTTGAAGGTGACAGGATAAGAGTCAATGAAGTAGAAGGAAAGGTCATCAGTGTTAGTTTGTTAGAGACAAAGATTGAGACTAAAAAGGGAGATACTATTTTAGTGCCTAACTCAACTCTTGTTAAACAACAAATTGTAAAGAAAAAATAATCATAGCATTTCTAGCGCGCTTACTAGATTCCAGATTTGTGTTCTCGTATAAGATTGCATGTTGTTGTCTGTTTCTAATTCTTCTAGGACGCTTAATGCTTTGTTAACGTTTATTGAAAGTTCTTTTTCTTCTGTTAGAATGCTTTTTAGCGTGATTAGTGCTTGGCGAACGTTTTTTGGTGTTGTGCTCTCAAGTTCTATTTCTTCAATAACTTCAAGTACTGGCACTAAACGTTCATCTATTGATTGTGTCATTTGATTCCTCACAGTATCACTTTTTCATACTTTTTAGTATTTCTTTTTGCAGGTTTTCTGCTGTTTCTTTTAGTTTGCTTTCTTGTTTTTCTACAGTTTTAATACGTAGTTCGAACATGTCTTTTTTTTCTTTAAGTTCAACTTCTAATTTTTTAGTTTCTGATTGTACCATTATATTACCAATTATTTTATAAGCGTTTTTCGCGTTTTTCATCTCTTCTAATGCGTTTTGTACTTCTAATAATTGCATTTGAAAGTTTTGTTTTTGCGCGTGAAATGATTGAAGATTTTGTTCTAGAATTTGTAATTGTGAAATATTAGCTTGTGAGTTTTGTTCTTTTGTCATTTTCTACGATTTTTTTTATTTTGTCATAAACAATTATTAGGTTTTTTATACCATTTGTGCTGGCTTTTAATGCTGTCGCGTCTTTGGCGTCAATAATTAATTGATTTTTTTCAATGCTTATTTTTGAGCGAGTACGATCTATTAGTTCTGGCGTTAAGCACTTTACTAATTTTTGATCTTCTAAAATGAAGATTTTTTTCATCTTGCAAGTACTTTTGTAACTCTTGTTCGTGGTTTGAATAACATTTTAGAGCCACAATAAGGGCACCGAACTTTTTTGCGTAAATAGTCCATGCTGACTTCTTTGTTGCAATGAAAACACTTGTATACAGCCATTTTATTCTTCTTCTTCGCGCGCTATCATTTTTTGTGAAAACGAGTAAGCTTTACCGGCAAATTTATTGTTGCATTTTTGGCATTGCCAAATACCGGCAGCTAAGCGTTTAACTCCTGCTTTTTTGCAATAAGGGCATTTTTGTTTTTTGTTGCGATAGAATTTTTCTATTTTTTCAACTTTTAATTTGGTGGTCTTTCCATACCTTACTCCGTATCTGTTTGTTGCTTTGCCCATTTTTTTTTGATTGGTATGGGGCTGCCCGGATTTTCGACAACACCCCACTTTAGTGTGATTGTTTGTTTCGAACCGGGGTCGCAAGGTCCCAAACCTTGAAGGATAGACCAAACTACCCTACAGCTCCAATTTTGTTGATGAAAATACCTGTTTTTATAAAGTTTTCCTTTATGGTCTCGTGCAGGGAGCCTAGCAAGGTTTATAAATACTGTCAAGTTCTGCTCTAACATGTCAAAAGTCAGTAGTTTGGAGCGTTCAAAACTCAAAAAGTTTGTCAAAGAGTTGGAAGGTTTTCGTAGAGGCGGGACTGAACTTGTCAGCGTATACGTTCCTCAAGGCTATGATTTGAACGCTATTATTAATCATTTACTTCAAGAGCAGGGCACTGCTTCAAACATTAAAAGCAAGCACACACAAAAAAATGTTGTTGACGCCTTGGAGCGTATGGTGCAACATCTTCGATTGTTCAAAAAAACTCCTGATAATGGACTGGCAGTTTTTAGTGGTAATATTAGTGATAAAGAAGGCCAAAGTGACGTGCAAGTTTACAGTATTGAACCTCCAATGCCATTAAAGTTAAGGCTTTACCGTTGTGATAAGAGCTTTCTGTTAGAACCTTTAGAGGATTTGACTGCGATTAAAGAAGTTTATGGCCTTGTAGTCTTAGATCGTCGCGATGCAGCTTTGGCTTTGCTTAAGGGCAAGGTTATTCAACTGCTTAGAAAAACTCACTCTGAAGTTCCTGGAAAAACACGTGCTGGAGGACAAAGTGCTCAACGTTTTGCTCGTTTGCGCGAGGGCGCTGCTAAAGAGCATTATAAAAAGATTGCAGAGCACATGAAAAACGAGTTTTTGTACCTTGATAATTTGAAAGGTATTATTTTAGGCGGTCCTGGCACTACAACTGGTGATTTTCTAAATAAAGGTTATTTGACTGGTGACATTCAAAAAAAGATTATTGGCGTCAAAGACTTGTCGTATACTGATGAGTTTGGACTGCAAGAATTATTAGATAAGTCGCAGGATTTGCTGGCTGCTGAAGAAATAGTTGATGAGAAAAAAATCATGGCACGATTTTTTGAACACTTAGCAAAAGATACTGGCATGACAGCTTACGGCGAAAAAGATGTTATGGCAAAGCTACAAATGGGAGCAGTAGACACATTATTGATATCTGAGAGTGCTGATGATAAAATTGTTGAAGAATTAGAAGCCAAAGCAGAAGAATTAAACACAACAGTAAAAATTATTAGTACAGACACTCGTGAAGGAGTACAACTACGCGACATTGGAAAAATAGCAGCAATATTGAGGTATCGAGTAGAATAGAATTACTTGCCACTAGCAATGTCAGAAATTAGAAATTTCTGAGCATCCCGAAAAGCAATTAATTGCTTTTCATGATTTCTATTACGTCTTTGTGTTTTACTGGGTGATCCTTTCCAATTGGCAGTTTTGTTTTTACGTCTATTGCTTTTATGAAGTTCTTGCCAAAGTCAGTGTGTACTTTGTACGCGAACTCTAAAGCTGTAGTGTTTGATGGAATTAAAAATGCATCTGGCAAGATTTTGCCGTCAGCGTCTTGAAGGTTTGGGGCTGGAACTGGAAACACCACAATGTAGTTTAATAATTCGAATACTGCTTTGTCAAGCACGTCTTGCACTCCTGTAGTGTTATAAACCTTTAATATGTTGTTTTTTATGAATTCTAATGCATTTTTTTGCTTGTCGTTGAGCTCTCCAATCACTTCAAAAGAATTTGTTCCTGGAATATATTTTATTAGCTCGTGTTTTGCTGCTTCTTTTAGTGCAAGTTCTGACTCTGAACTGCAAGGCACTAATAAGTAATCAACAAATTCTTTTTTTAGTTTTTCATAATTTTCTTTAGCGCCAGCAACGTCTATTTTGTTGCACGCTATTATCATTGGCTTTGTAGCTTTTCGGAATTCTGTTACTAACTGTTTTAATTGCTCTTCTGTCCAATTGATTGCTTTTTTGGGGTCTAAGGATAATTTTTTTATTGAATTTTTTACTAGTTCTTCATCAATTTTTAGTCCACTGAACTGTTTTGCTATGCTTTTTATTATGTCACCGTGTTCTTGTTGTACTTGACGGCTGAATTTGTCCCAAACTTTTTGAAATATTTGAAAGTACCACATGTCAAGTTCTACTTCTAAAAATTTTATGTCTTTTGCTGGATCGTGACTTCCTGCGCTTACTGGCTCTCCTTTATCATTAGTTGAGCCACTGACATCGATTACGTGTATTAGAACGTCTGCTTGGCGTAAATCGTCTAAGAATTGATTACCCATTCCTTTGCCTTCGTAGGCTCCTGGCACTAGTCCTGCAACGTCTATGATATCTACTGGTATGAAACGATTGTTTAATGTGCAATGACCGCTTTTTGGACTGCATTGCTTGTCAAAATCTTTACAAACACACTCAATTTTTACAAATCCTACTCCATTGTTCGGTTTTATTGTGACGAACGGATAATTGGCTATTTGTATGTCTGCAAGTGTTAAAGCTTTGAAAAAAGTGCTTTTTCCAACGTTTGCCTTTCCTACTACCCCAACTAACATATTGGATTTTTTTGTTTTGTTTAATATAAAATTTGCTGTTTTGACAGATAGTTTTAAAAAGTTTGCAAGTACTGTTTTTTCATGGCAAAAGTCTATGAAGAAGAAGTCATGTTTAACGAAGTTTTTAACCTAAAAGATGTTTACAATGTTCTTTATGAGTGGCTTGAAGAAAAAAATTATCGTGATAGTAAAGGCGATGAGAAAAAAGTTGAAAGGTTGTACTTGGATCGTTACAAAGAAGATGGCAATCGAGAGCTCAGAATACTTTGGAAAACGTACAAACAACCAGATAATAAAAACTTCATGTACAACATTAATGTTTTCATGCGAGGACTAGCAATAAAAGATGTTGAACTTGTAAAAAATGGCAAGAAACTTGTAGCGCAAAAAGGCGAGATAACAATGATTTTTCAAGGTAACATGTTTTTTGGTGATGAACTACCAGGTGATGAAGGTGAAGCTTTCAAAAAGAGCAAGTTATTTGGACAATTCAAAGATGCGCTAACAAAAAGAACCTATAAAAAAACTATTGAAATGCACGAAGACGAAGTAGAAGCTGACATTCACGCTTTAATTGAAGAAGTCAAGCAGCACTTGCGCTACCCTGACGTGACTCCACGAGCGACTTTTGCGCCTAAAAACCAGTAAAGTTTTTAAATATCCCAAAAATCTTGTTCTCTTATGCCCCCGTAGCATAGTAGCTATTGCGGCTGACTTGTAATCAGCAGGTCGCGAGTGCAATTCTCGCCGGGGGCTTATCTTACATGGTCTAGTTCTCCTTTTTTTATTTTTTAGTACCATTGTGGTACTAGAAACATTTAAAGACCTATTTCTTGGAGGACTTCACAATGAAAATTGATATATATAATCTGAAAGGCTCTCACGAGTCCGCCTTTAGACGATTAAATGAAAGCAAAATTCTAGAAAACAATAAAGAACTAATAACTGAATTTGATAGGCACATTTATCGACAAGGATTAAGTATTGCAAGAAGAATAAAGTATTTAGTAATACTAAAAAACTGCGCAGAGATGTTAACAGTTAGTTTTGAGAAAGCAACAAAAAAAGATATAGAAAGATTAATTGAGCAAATAGCAGATACTGAAAAGTGGGGCAATGCTACCAAAAGAGATTACAGAATTTTTATTAAGCGTTTCTATAAGTGGCTTTTAGGGGATGACGAAGAGTATCCAAAGATTGTCAACTGGATAAGAACGGGTCATGGAAAAGAAACAAGTTTTGATATGACAGAGTTGATAAAAGAAGAAGAACTCCAAAAACTATTAAACGTGACGAAGAACGCAAGAGATAGAGCTTTCATTCACGTTCTTTTCGAGTCAGGAACTCGCATAGGGGAAATAGGAACACTGAAAAGAAAAAACATTTATTTCGACGAACGTGGCGGTTTAATCAAAGTAAACGGTAAAACAGGAGAACGGAGCGTGGGATTATTCAAATCGGTGAACGATTTATATTTCTGGTATCAACAACACCCTGACAAGAGACCTGAAGCCCCGTTATGGTGTACTTTTAAGAAAGAACACGATAATCTCTCATATACTTTTTTCAGAAAGATATTGAGAGAGGCATTCGAAGAAGCAGGTATAAAAAAACGTTATAACCCTCACTTGTTTAGGCATAGTAGACTGACTTACTTATCACAGTTTTTTAGCGACCAACAATTAAAGATTTATGCGGGCTGGTCAAAGAGTAGCACAATGGTTGAGGTCTATAGTCATTTGACCTGTAAGGAAATAAACGAAAAACTTGCAGAGATTAACGGTGTGAAAATAAAGAACAAAGTTGAAGAGAACGAAAAGCCAATGACTTGCCCAAAATGTTATGCTCCCAATAATAAGAACGCCCAAACTTGTTATAGTTGTCACATAGTTTTAGATGAAAGGTTAGCCCAAAGCATAAGAGAAGTATCAGAAGGTGATAAATTAGTAGACCAAATTAAATCTAGCCCCGAAGCGATGAAACTATTAAAGCAGCTATCAGAAGTCTTGAACCAAGAAAAATAGTGACTATTTCGCTTTCTAAAACCTTCATAATAATATAGTTTCGCAAAGGCTACCGAAAGCGAAGGAATAATACTTTGCTGGGTAGGCGACTATATATCATGCGTAGAGGAATAGGAGTTTTTCGCTTTCTTTTTAGAAATGCGAAATAGAATGATGGAATTTTTTAACGAGAGCAGGTATTAGCTTAAACTCTCTCAAATCTTCTATTACTCCTTTTTCTTTTCGTGTATTCAAATAATCATTCTTGAACAATTGGCGTATTTCATTGTTAGCGTTAAACCCTAATTCTTTCCTTACTTGCATTCTCGTTTTGTATTTGAACATAAGACAGCGAATAATTGCTCTTTCTTTTTCAGTTAGTTGACTGCGCGGTTTGCCCAATCTTATTTTTCTTCCACGTTTTTGCATAAGTAGAGGATGATTTATGTTTTTATAATATTTTCTATAATCAAAAAAAAGAGGCGTTTTTTCCAAAAGTTAAAAGTTTTGGGCTTATATGAGTTCTAGATAAATTTTAATTTAATCAATGATTATAAAATACTAAGGGTTTTGATTATGTTTTCGTCATCAATAACAGTGAGGTATCACGAATTTAATTATATATTGTGGTAACTTACCAATTGATTATGAACAACAACAATTGGATTAGGATACCTAAAAAAAGCAGTAAAAGGGCTAACCACATTCTAAGAACTTATCTAAATTCTGATTCAAAAAAAATAGTTCAAGACGTGGCAAAGAAAGAGGGCGATGGAGAATCTGATTTAGGGAGAAAGGCTCTCGAATTTTACATTAACACAGTAGCTAATGATGTGCAAGGACTTAAAGATTTTTATCAAAACAGTAATGGCGTTCTTTCAGAGTTGTATAAAGAAGTAAAAGAAGTAAAACGACTTTCGCAATCTAACGAGTCTTTGCTAAAAGAAATAAGGAAAAATCAGAAGGCAGTTAAACCGTCATCAGGCACCTAATAAAAGCTTATTTGTCGAGATAGAAAGGTTTAAATAATATCCCGATATACACCCTATTAGTTAAAGCGTTTAATTATTCAGTTTTAATTTAAGTTTCTATGCCAGCTTTAGTTTAAGTGCTTTTAGAGGTCAAATAAAATGCGGGTCGGAGTTTACAATTTATTAAAAAAGAAAAAACAACGTAACGAATTACATAGTAATAGATTTAATATTTCTTGCGTCGAAAAAATCTTATCGAAAGATAGAGACCCCAAATTAGCCCCAGAATCGCTTAAAAAATTAAAAAGAACTCCGCCGACCTTACCTAAAAAGTCGGCTCATGAATTAAATACTAGCTTCATAGATAACTCGTTAAATATTCTTTCCCAAGTTGACCTAGCGACGAAGACCCTAACAATATCGAACCCGTTTCTTGTCGGAAACAGCTCCCAATGCTAGACCAGCTAATGAGCAAATAGATGCCAAAAACACCATCCACGTTAGGGTCATTTTATTTTTGCATTAAATGAGGTAGATGATAAAATAACAAGATGAGGTATAAAAAAATGGCAAAAAAACCATGGTATAGAAAAAAGAAAACGGTAGATGGAATATTCGACGCTGCATATTGGTTTCTTCTTTTAGGCTTAATACTGATTTTAGTGCTTACTTTTGTAAAAGCAGACTCAATCGATAATGAAGAGTTGAGCAATGAAAAAACAAAGTTTAGCACAACAAATAACGTAGTGTTCCACGTACCAAACCACGAACCTGTTGAAATAACTTTAGTGTTCGCTGCGGAGGAATCCAAATGAAAAAAATAACACTATTAGTACTGGCAAGTTTATTGCTAGCCAGTATAGTTAGCGCATTGCCTTGGCGACCTAGTTGCATAATGGAAGAAGTGCCAAGCTTTTTGAATTTCAATAATGAGACTTGGTACGAAGATTATGATTCGAGCAATAGGCAAGATTATTGTGTTTATCCATTGGATACAGTTTATACTGGGAATATTACACAACGTTTTAACGACACTATTTTTATAGCGCAAGAAGTAGGATTTAATACTAATGGAAACTACTTTACCTATACAAATCCTGATTTCTGGACAATTGTTCAATTAACAGAGAAAAGCAATGTTAGAAATGTCGAAGTCTATTTTGAGTACTACTTTCCAAGTTATAATGGTTTTTGTTTACCTAATACTATAAATCCAGTAACAGGATTTTATGAAAGCCCACAAGCCGTACTTTTGACCAATGCTGAAAGCAACTTATCAATAACAGGAACTTTTGACGACGCTATATATTACATGAATGGTAACGTCGTTTGTGACCAATGGAATAACTTTTCACGTGTTGTTACTGACTTTTCAAATGACCGTGGTAGTAGTTTTTCATCAGCTAGTAAAACAATTGGAAGTTTAGGGTTTGAACTCAAAAACGTTTACCTCAGGAATATTGAGATACGTGGAAGCACAGAAACAATAGAGGTGTGGAAATGAGTAAAAAAATACTGCTACTTTTTTTTATTGTTTTTTTATTAGCAGTAAATGTATTAGGACTTCAGGAAGAACTGAACGTTACAACTTGTAGCGGAGCAACTTCTTGTTCGGAAGCGAATTATAATGATAACACTACTAGCATAGGTCATACTATTGCAAAGGCTGGGACAGGTACTAGCGAGTGGTCAAATTTTCAAGGCGATGTTAGTTCTACATTAGGCGATGTATGGTTTTATTTCAGACATGGTGGAGAAGCAGATGTTGCTAATAATTGGGGCATTGATTTTAAAGATGTTGCAGGTACAACTACTTATTGTTCGATAAACGATATAGCAATGTCATCATCTGACACTTATGACACAAGAAACACAACCACTGATTGCTCTTGGACAATATCAAGGCTCGATGACCTTAAAATAGAAGTGACAAGCGGGGTCAGTGGAAAGCCAGCAAATGGTTATATCTATTACGCCGACCTTTACATTACATACACAGGACTACCTTTTGGAATTTTAAATGCTACAATCACAGACCCTACTACTGACATCACTATTGATTCAAACACATCATTTTACTTGAACGCTACTGTTACTTGTAATGGCGATGTCGGAGCAGTGTGTGGTATTGTTTATGCTTGGGCAAGATACAATACTAGCGGTGTTGAACCAGACACAACAATGCTTTCACACTATTTCAATGTTTTTAATGATAGTTTTGACCGTGCTGATAGTGCAGACTTAGGTAATGGTTGGGTTGAAACTGATAATGTTGATTGTCTTAATAGTATTGTAGATGGCACATATAAAATATATGACCCAAGTGGTGTTGGAACTGGTGAACGAGCTTGTGCTGCTTATCATGAAGATAGTTTTGAGGGGACAGCCCTAAACAATATCTCGTTTGATTGGCAGATTGAATCAGCTACTGGTGATGGTGCAGCAAATTATATATTAATTTACAATACTACTGGTGGAACTTATGCTCAATTCATATCTGATACTGATGGAAATTATTATTGGAACCATAAAGATGGCAGTCTTAATCTTGGTGCTTATACTGTAACAGAATGGGATAGTTTTATTATGCAAAATATTACAACAACTGATTATGAATTAATATATGATGGTGTTAGCCAAGGAACTTTAAATTTTACAAGCCCACTAACTGGTGCAATAAGATTTAGACATTCATCAGCAGGCGGAAGAGAAGGTGTATCATACTTAGACAATTTGTCAATTACATCAGTTAACATGTCCTTTGTTTCACCTCTTTATACAATTTATAACGAAAACCCACTATCAAAAATTCTTAATCAAGGTGATGAGTGGAACATTTCATGGCTTGTTAATTACACTGGAACACAAGCATACTATGTTGATGTATTGTTCAATAGTTCTTACGGTAGTGCAAGTATTCCTGATAATGATACCAATAACAGAAAAATAAACCCGACTGGAGGTGCACCGCCTGCCGATATTAGTTTTACATTAACATATCCTAATAGTGGTTGTTCAGAAGGAAACGGTTGTACTACCGCAAGTTGTACTGCTTGTACTTACTGCCACATAAATTTTTCAACTTTATACGACTCCAACGTATCGTGTGTTGGTCAAAATAGCACTGTTCCTTTTTGGATTTATACAAATACAGGGGATGTTAGTATGGATATCGTTTGGGAGTGGAACGAAACAATAGATAGTGCTTTAACGCTAAAATATGACACTGATAATAATCCAACTGGGGCGACTATTGTTCCCGACCCGCCAACAACTGTTAATATTGCACTAGCCCTTGCTCAAGGGAATAATCAAAGTATTTGGGGATGGGGCGACCTTACGGTTGGCGTTGCGGGAAATTATACTTACAAAATCGATGCGACGAGTTCGCAAAGTTAAAAAAATAAAACGAGGTAAAAAAACATGGAAAGACAAAAAAGTTATTGTAAATGTGTGCATATGGACTATTGTAATTTTTGTAAAATTAAAATATCAGAAGAATCGATAACAAAAGGATATTGTGTAGCCTGTGGTGAAGTACCGTACATCATAACGGGAGAAAAGTGTCCAGTGTGTTTTGATGTGTCATATCTTAATCAAATAACTAAAGAGATAGCAGGTTGTAGATGTGAAAGAGATATCGGTAATGAAATAACAGATGTAGAGATTAGAAGAAAAGCCTACAAAAAATTTGAAGAAGAAGATGCCAGATACATTCTAAAGTGTCTTAAGTTAGATGAAAAAGAGATAAAACAACGTTTAGAAAACTTGAAGAAAGTACAAGTAGAAAGAGAAAAAACAAAAGAAGAGTACATAGGTTTTATCTTCGGTTTATCAAAAGTCGCAATTGAAAGTTATGACAAGGCGAAGGAAACACTAGAAAATGAGCACTTAGTGGAATTAACAAGTTCGGAAGTAATTAATGAGATGGCTCTGCGCACTACATTTAGTCAAAACAATCCTTTGAACAAAATAATGCCACAACTTGAGATTATTATAGAGAGAAATAAATGGAGCTGGGAGCAATTCAGTAGGAAAATAATAAATTGGTTCGATGATTGGGGCGACCTTGAAGAAACCCTAAGAAAAAAAGCATTTGATTAAGATGTCAAATTATAATAAACTCAAACTTGATCTGGGAGATGAATCTTTCATTATTCTAGATTACAGAGAGGCTATGACTTTGCTTTCAATTATTGAAGCGATGAAACAATTTCATAGATGGGGAAAGAAGCATTATACCATAAAACAACTGGCTAAAAAAACTCGTGAGGTCAGAAAAAACCCTTACGTGACAAAAGAAATAATCATAAGAATGATAAAATGGCTAATCGGCAGACACTTGCATATCATTCAAGTTAACAAATATAGATTTATATTTCCCACTAAGGACTTTATTAAAAATAATTTGGAGGAAAAAAACAAATGACTGAAGAAAAAAAAGTAAAAAGGTATAAAATTTCATTTGGCAAAAGAGATTACATTTACTTGGACAAAAGAGAAAAGGCAGCCTGGAATTTATTGTTAGCGACAATGTATATACTGTATAAAAAAGAAATAGAACGCTATTCAATGACTAGATTGCTCAAAACAGCTTATAAATTAAGGGATAAAGAAACTGAGTATTACATGACAGAAACAAGACTTCGGCGTTTAGTACCATATCTTGTTGTACAAAGACCTCGCCTTTTACACATTCGCCAGAGGGGAAATTTTCGACTTTTAAGACCTTCAAAATACTATATAGAAGAACACATAGGTAAAAAAACTAAAAAGGTAACCCCTAGCTAACCCCTTAACTATATTAGTAATCAGAAGAAGAACTTTAAGCCCTATACTACCTTTAAAAAACTAAATCCTTTATCACCTAAATTAAATTTATAAATTCATCCTTTTGCGGGTTTAGTTTTCAAGTTAAGAAATTAGCGACAGCTACACTAGAATAATGGGACTGCTATAGTCCCAGAACGTTATAAACGAAAACTCAATCAATTTCCAAAGACCTGAGCAAGTCTAAAAAGGGCTTCAAGAAACCGAAAGGGGAATAGTAATGAAAAACGATTTGAATATCTACAAAAGAAAACTTGTAATCGTAATATATCACGAGAACCCTAATTCTAAAGCCCTTACATTAAAAGGGTACTGTTTCGAGACATCTAACGAGTTCATATATCTAAAATCTGGCGGTGGCATTGTTACTTCTATCAAAAAAGAATGGATTAGAAAAATAAAAACAAAGGAAGGTGACACAAATGGGTAGACCGCCTTCTATTGATTACAGGGATAAAATAGCGAAAGAGATGTTATTAAATTACAGTGGAAAACATATCAAAACCTTAAAAGTGCCAAAAGTGGGAGTGACTACAAGTCTTGTAAAAAATAGTATTGAACTTAATCAACGGATAGTATTGGTATCGCCAACTAAAGAAATACTTGAAAAAACAGAAAGGGTTGTCAATGAATTATTAGGTAAAAAAGTAAAATCAATGTATATTCATCCAAATCTTGGCAATATTAAATTAATAAAAGATGAAGATGACTATGATTTAGATTATAATGAACTCAAAAAAAGTTTATGTAAGATAAAAGTAAGTAAAGTTCTTAGAAATGGTTTAAAGTTTTCACGTTTGTTAAAAGAAGGCAAAAAGGAAGAATGTGATAAATTAAAAAAACTACATCATTTAGAGCCTATTCCACAAAATTGTAAAACTTGTAAAGAAGACTGTAAGCTAAATCAAATTGTGGAAGCAAAAAACAACGAGGAAAAAATCGATGTTATCTTAATCACATATCAAAAACTCGATAATTTATTAAGCACTAACAATAAAAAGTTACAAGAAGTGCTAGAATTAATATTCACTTCTGATAATATAATACTGGACGAGTTCACAACTAGCGTAACTAAAACTGATGAAGGAATAAAACTACTTGAGCAACCTAAAGCATTTGATAAAACATATAATCTAATTAGTGAAGCTGTAGAACAATTTAAAGATGAAATAGGTTTAATGTTAGATGAAGATATTAAAAATAATAATGCGCTAGGCGAGTTCTTACCAACAATTTGGTATCTGATAAGCGAAGTAATAAATTTCTTGCAAGATTTAGAAATAGAAAAACATGATACCTTTTTAGAAAAAATAAAAGAAAAAATAACAGATGAAGAAGAAAGTAAAAAAGTAAAAACAGAACTATACGAACAAGGAATGGCTTATCTGGTCAAAATAATAAAGAATCCCTTTTATGAAACTTATAGAATAATCCAAACAAAGAATAAGGGCTGGTCTTTCTTCAAATTCTATGAACTTTATTTTAATAAAGGAAAAAATGTTGAATTACTAGAAACACTCTATAATCTGCTCGATTATGAATATTTTATCATTGAAAAAGCGAACAGTGAGTACACAATAAAAGATATTAACACTGGATATAGAGACTTTCTTTTTAATCTACAACTAAATTTTAATGGTCAAGACCAATTATTAGCAATAGTAGATGCTGGCATGCCTAAATCTTTAGAGTTCTTAAACAAATTTAAAGAAATAGAAGATTATGAAGTTGGTGACCCGAAAAATACACAAAAGATGATTATGCTTGTTTGCGACGACATTGACATCAAAAGTGAAGTTGGTTTTATCAAAAAACGTGGGCGACAAGAAAATATAATAGATGTGCTAACCAACTGGGCAACCATACACAAGAATAAAAAAGGTGCGCTAATAACAAAAACAGGTTACGAGGAAGTCCCCACTGGTCATTCCCCGTTTAAGATTGCTCAAGTTATAGGTAAATGGTTTAAAGAGGGTAGAATATCAAGAGAGTCTTTCATTCATTACTATTTCCGTGATATTTATAATCGTGGTACAGATTTTCCTTTTGAGAAACAATCAATTTTCAGTATGGGTCTTCCTTACCCACCAACTAATATTTATTTTAATAAAGCTATTGTTAAGAGGGATAAAGAAGGATTAGAACTGGTCAATAGATATGGGTCGTCTGACTTATTCAGAGACTTATTAAAGGACTCAGAAAGCGATATTGAAGATTTAGAGTTAATACCTACCCTAAATAAAATATTATACGATGATAACGTTTCAAGTAGTTTTAATAATTACATTTTAAGAAACAAAACAGAACGTGGTAATAAACGATTAACCAACTTTTGCCTTCTAACAAAGTATGATGATGTCATTAAATGCCTAAAGAATGGTTATGATAAATATCCAATGCCTGTGGTTATTAAAGGATACTCGCAAGGAGACTGTTATAAAGACGTATTAATGTATGAACGTCTTTTCCAAAAATACGGCGATGTCTTAAACCCTCAACATATTCCCTTACTTGCCCGTATTATCAGAAGAGTTAATGAAAAGAAAAAAGAAAGTGTTAACCTTTTTCATATTAAAGCGGTCAAGAGAAAAAGTTTAGAAAGTGAAGAAGAGACCGAACTAATAAAAGAAGTGTTCAATAGTGAAGTAAATCTTCAAATACTTAAAGCAGAACTTAAAGAAAAGTACTTTAATTTAAGAATAAAATTTTAATTTTCCCGAATTTCAGGTAGCGTTTTATGGAGACTATTCCAATAATATTAATTGTACTGTTTACAAGCCCCGACTACCAAATCGTCTAATAGGATTTTAAGATGTTTATTACATGTATATTTAATAGACGATTTGGTAGTCCGTACTTTACGGGGTTTTCAGTTACATGAAACTCTAATACAATCTATAAAAAGCGGGCTGAAATTCGGGAAAAACGTCTCTTTAAAAAATTTCAGAATTTACGAATAATCGCAATATAACTATTAAAACATTTACTCGGTACAGAAACCAAGTCTCATAAAACTCTGTTTTTGCTTTCTTAACAGCTTTTTCTTTATCCTCTCGCCCTAACAGCATAGTATAATTTCCCGTTTAACCCCGCCTAAAAGACCCGAAAAGACCATCTGGAACTTTCGAAATAAGGGGTCAGGAGTAAAACGAGGCAAGCGTATAACGAGAATTGACCAGAACTTCCTACGTCCTGCGCAGAAGGTTGAGGAGCGTCAGCGACGAAAGACAGAGCGAAGCGAGGGCATGTAGAGTATGCCTTTCAAGAAAATTTTAAAAAGTGTCAAATAGAAAATAGTTTAACTACTACAACGGATAATTGAATTACAAATCCTAATAAAATTAGAAATAAGCCTTGTGAATTTTGAAGATTAAGAAGGTGGCTCAATCTTCTTTTAGAAAGGTCTTGTGTTTTTATCCTGCCCACTTTTTCTCCTCGTTTTAAACCATTTAGTTGTCTTCTTATTTTTTGTTTTGCTAATTCAAAATATCGCATTGTCTTTTTATCTTGTGCTAAAAGCCAAACCCCTAAAATATCAATTGACAACCCGATTGCTAATGTTAACAATAATAGTTTTTCAGTGTTGTAAATTTTAAGAACTACACTTAACAAAAAGAATACTAAAAGTAGAACTATATTACTTTTTTTCATAAACCTCATCTAGTTGTTCTTAATTTAAATATTTTTTTAATCATATAACAATTTATGAATATCTTTTAATTTTCTTCGATTTTCATAAATAAAATTTTTAAGTTCTTTGACTTTTACTATCTCAATAAGAGCGTCTTTACTTGTTGTATATAAATCACCAATAAATTTAAAACAATTTTCAAGAGAATGATAATAAATATCACGGGCTTTTTCTCCGCTATAAATATGATCAACTTTAAAGAAAGTTTTATTTATGTTATAATCATATACTTTGTATATATGTTTCAAACGAATCAAATCTCTTCTTAAATCACTATATTCAAGTTTTTTAAAACTATTGAATTTTATAAAAAGTGTATTTAAGGTGTCTACTTCAATCGGAAAGGTATGTATAGTTCCAACAAAATAATCGTGAAAATCATTATTTTTTCTCTTCAAAGAAATTCTTAGTTTTTTCCAATTTTCAATAAATTCTTTATAAATTTTGTAATCAAAAGGTTGTTCGGTAATTCGTTTTTTGTAGTCATTAAAAAAATCTAACATAACTTTTTTTTCTTTATTTGAGAGACTTTTATCATCATTAACCCTCTTTATACTCTCTTCAATATTGGTCGGTGTTCTACTTCTAAAAGAATTTGCAACAGTTCCTAAATTATATTCTAAATCAAATATAAAATTTTTAAATAATTCCAATTGTTGATTGAATTTTTCTTTTTCAAATCTAAACTGCTCTAGTAAAAAAATGGTATAGACTATTAAAATTGTAAAAACAGAAGTGAAAACTCCAGCGTAAAAGTTATTTACTTGGTTTTCTAAAGCTAAATTATAAAAGTGAAATGTAATTATTATTAAAATCAAATAAATCATTATATTGAAATAATTTCTATAAAACCATTTTTCAACATTACAAAAATGCTTACTAATTATACACTCCATATTACGTACTATAAAAAATAACGTATATATAAACAATGTTATTAAACAATATAAAAATAATTATTCAAATTTCATACCTTAATACTTCTTTGCCCAATTTCGTAATCATATACGCTTTGTAAGACCCTTTGCTAGGGGTCAAGCACTCTATTAATTTTTCTTTTTCTAATTGATAGACTGCTTTAGAAATATCTTGTTGTTTTCGTTTCATCTTTTTTGCTATCTCGGATTGTAGCAACGGACTTTTCTTATCAAGTGTTTTTAGAATGCCGTGACGAATTTTACTAGTAATGACCAAACCGTATAGTTCCTTAATTTGCCTCATATTGTTAGGTAATATTTAAATATAAGATTAAATAATAAAACCTTAAGGTTACCGTAGACTACCATATAATGAGGGGCGGAAAAATGAAACAAGTAATTATAATATTAATGTTAGTATCGTTTTTGATTTTAGCAGGCTGTTCTCAAGAAACGATTTATGTTTGTTCAGATGGGACAGAAGTAACAGATAGTTCTGATTGTTCTATTCAAAAAGAACAACTGACTGACTCTGAAGAAATAATGGAAAAGGGAATACGAGTCGAATGTAACGGCGACGAAGATTGCCCAGGGGGTTACTGTGATATGAGAGGTAGTCCTCCAGAATGGGAATGTAAAGAAGCCAGTTTACCAAGCGAATTTTGTGGCAATGAAATTTGTGATAAGGGTGAGACTTATGTAAGCTGTCCTAGAGATTGTACAAGACCTTAATTTAATCATAGATTGTCAACTGAAACAAAAAAAGAAAAGAATAACTATGAAAGAAAAACCAACTTTGTTTAGTTTAAAGAATATATTAGTTTCTTTTCTCATAATTTTATCTGTTACATTTTGTTATTATGTTTTTCAAAGTTCTTCTAAAATTCATTCACTATCAATTAGAATTAACAATTTAGAAACGGAAACAAATTCTTTAAATTCAGAAATAAGTGATCTGAACTCTCAACTTAGTATAAAAGACTTTACTATACAAAATCAAAGGGCTGAAATTGAACAACAAAAACAAGAAATTCAAAAACTTGAAACAGAGTTAGGAATAACAAAATCAGAATTAGCGGAAGCCAAACCTTATCAAGAGAGAGTTATAAGCGGTCAAAATATTATGGAATCTTACAAACTTTTAAGTGACTATACTGATTATACGAGACCAATAATACTTGATTATCTTGAATTAGAATCTCCAGTGACTCCATCAAATGACAATTATTTATGGGAAAGGGGAAAACAAGTTTATAATTGGTTATCAGATAACTATGCTTACTGTGGAGATAAAGGTTTAAGAGTTGGCACTACCTTTTCAGAATTTCAATTTTATAGCCCTGACGAACTATTAATATCTAGTAATAATCGTTGCGGTGATTGTGATGACTTCGCTACACTATTTGCAGGTTTAATGTATGCTTCAGGAGTTCCTAAAAATAAAGTTTGGGTTGTTTGCGGAAAAGTATCAAATGGGGGACATTGTTGGAATTCACTAGTATTAGATGATAAAACGTACAGAATTGACGGAATTTGCTCACAAAAAGATGAATTATTCGGTTTTTTAGGTTTTAGTCTTGGTATTAAAAAAGCATATTATACGAATACAAAAACAAACGTTGACTGTCTCTCAGAATATACACCCCGAATGAAAATGAACCCTGAAGGAGCTTATATGCTTAGTTGAAACTGTCCAATACTCAAATTTAATTAATTTGATATTAAACTCTTTATTTTGTCAGGTATGGCTCTGTAACCCATTAAATATAGACCAACTATTAAACCAATTAAATCCACATACCAATTAGGCGTGAATGTTCCTGTAAACAATCCTATCAAAAACATAATTCCTGAAACAATGAAAATGACTGTTCCAAAAACTTCTATTAACCAATGTTGTGCTTCATTAAATAATCCCATAGTTATACCCCTCAACTAAGTTATTAATAGTGATAAGTTTTAATACATTATAAATTTTTTCCTTTTTTTAAAACAACAAGATAATAACCTGCTAGTAACCCGTATGATACTCCAATAACGTGTGAAAATACATTGGTTTCAGGTATTAGTTCGAGAGAGTAACCACCAAGCGTGTAGTATGTTAATAACCCAAGAAATATTATTGCAATACAAGTGTTTGCCCATTTTTTAGTTTGTAAAAAACTAATCAAAATAAGCAAATACAATGGGACAAAAAACATTAATGCGAATAGACTGCCAAACTTTGACTGAAAAACAAGTGTTATTAATAACAATACAGAATAAATTATCATAAATATAGAGCCTTTTTTTCGATTGTTCATTCTTGTCAATATTAAAACAGAAATGACTGATAACCCCAAGAATGCCGCAACAATGTCAGAAGCCCCATTTTGCGTCTTTAATAGGTCACCTAAAATAAATATGTAAGTCAAAATACCGCTTAATAGAGGAACAATTAAAATAAACCCTAAAAACAATTTTCTAAAGATTCTTTGTAGTTTCTCTTTATAAAAAACTAAATAATTAACAGTCATTAGTATAAAGTAGCTTTTTATATTTCCTAAAAAATGTCCTGCTTCATTATGATAATACGACTGTGTCAAAAAAGTCCAAAAGTATGTCTTATCAACATTTAACCAAAAATAAGCAGGATTGTCTTTGAAAAGAAGATATATTAGAACTAAAAACAAACCAAAAATTGTGTATACTAAATACCATAACCAAAAATCTTTTTGTTTAAAGATATTTGTCCAGTCTTTTAATTCTTCTTTGATCTGATTTAATATTCCCTTATGGCTTCTCATGGTTTTTTCTATTCTCAAAATGACGAACTTTATCATTAATCATACGACTTATAGTCATTAACAAGTATGCTTGTAAGTTTTTGTTAATGGTTGACGGTTTTACAGAAATGCAATCAATATCTAGTTTTTTGTAGGCATTTAGTTTTGCTTTTTTCCCTTTATCATAATTATCATCACCTTGAACGCCGAAGTATTCTATAACGATTGAATATTTAGGAAGCCAGAAGTCAGGATACCAAATGCGTAGTTTTTCGCCGTCGCCATCTTTTTGTTCTTTGATTAGCAAAGGATACTCATATTCAAAATCTATGGAGTGTTTTTTTAGAATTTCAGCGATTGCTCGCTCCCCCTTACTTTTGTAATTATTAGTCATTTTGGTTATTAAGCAACAATATTAAACCAGTCTTTATATTTTTTATAATATTCTTTAATTTCTGCGTCAAATAAATGCAAATTTCCCTTAAGATTAATTTCTAAGTCTTGTTTGAAATAATCAATAAAATTATTCATGATAAATTCGATACATTTTTCTAGATTATCAATATGACACACAATTATTGATTGACTCCAACGTCCACTTAATGTTTTAGGAAATCTCTCAGGTTCTTTTGGTTTGTGCTGATAAATAAAATAATTAACCTTTTTCAAATTTTTGATTTTAATCTCATCCTCTTTTAACCCGCCAACTTCTTTGGTTTTTTTATTATCAAAACCTGTCTCTGTCTTTTTTACTTCGTAATCAATAGTCAGTATTTCTCTGTTTGTTACAACAATGGGTATTATTGATTGAACAATAAAATAAAGGTTGTTCAGTTCTTTACGATAATCTTTTTCGCGAATATAAGCAGTTGTAGTAAAATATTCAGTCATATTTCTTAAAAATTTATACATTGTTTCTAAATGACTGAACGCCTTATCATAATTATACTCTACTGCTGGTAAAACTTGTTCTTCACAAAAGGTAAACAGACTATCTTCTTTTCCATCTCTTGCTTTTACTTGTTCTGGATTAATTATTTTAGTATTTTCTAGAACTGTAACTCTATCCGATACAATAATTCCTTCAGTATTAATATTATTTTGAAAAGCGAAAAAAGTGAGAGCGTTTGCTTGTTTTAGTAAAGGCAAAAATATTTGACCATTTATAGTTACAGGAATTGAAATTAACTCTTGTCTTGTAAGACTTTTATCAAGGGGTTGTGTAACAAAGAAATATCTATCATCTCTACTTGAATACTTACATTCTCCAATAAAAGCAGTGTTAAATGAACTATTAAAGTTTTCTATGTCCGTTTTTACAGAAATTTCTTTAAAAGCATTTATATCAATCTCTTTAGTAATATCTTTATCATTCCTCTTTTCAGTATAATGAGTATGATAATGACTAAAATCAAATTTTGAGAATATTAATCTTGCTTGTTCTTCTAATAAAATGCCAGAATCTATTATTCCCTTTTCAAGCTTGGTTCGAAATTTTTTATCGTTTCTGAAATTCTCTATTAATTTATCAGCTGTAATACTTAACACCCCATTATTTTAGATTATTAGGAAATATTTAACTTTATTGCCTTTCTAGTCTATTTGAAAACTAAATTGTCCAACTTCGCATATAATTAATTAATAAACCTGAACAAGTCTATATCTGAAAAATTAAATTTCTTAAACCCATTTCTATTAAATTGTATTAGAATTTCATTAAAAAGACTTTTTAAATCTAAAACTGTTATATCTAAAGAAGAAAATTTAGAATTTAAAATATTGAAAAAATCCTTAATGTCATTAAGTTCTTGCATATTGCTCAACATATTAATACAATAATAAATTTTTTTGACTCCTTTTTGATTCACATAATCAAGTTCTTTATAGATTTTTCTTTTTTCATTTCTTGATATTTTAGCATTTTTTATGAAAACTGCTAAAGGGTCTTTTGATAAATCATAATATACGTCAATATCAGGACAGTCTTTCTCTTTTTTATTTAGTCTATGATTTCTCATGATTTTATCATGGGATGTATCAGTGGTTTTTTCTAAAAGAGGTTTTATTTTTTTATCAACTTCTCCTTTAATTTTAAGATTTGTCATATCTAACAATAATTCATGTACTAAATATTCTGATATTTGACCACTAAAAGTTCTAGTGATTATTTGTAATTGGTAATTTGTAAGTTTTTCATCATGTTTATATTTGAAGATTAATCTAGATTGTCTTATCTTATCTAACACTCCTGAAGCAATATTTTTTATTTTCTTTTGATTGGAATCCCTAGCCAATTTGACTAATTCAAATTCTATTAGAATTATTTTAAGGAAGGATTTAAGCATTAGCATTTCTGATGAAAAATAATCTAACTGTGATTTGTTTATATGTTTCTTTTCCACGAACACAATATTTACAAGATATGTGTGAAGTTTATCAATATGTCTTAACGCAGAAAAAAAATCAAAAGTAACATATAATGAATGTAAATAATCAGAGTATAAAGTATCAATTATTGTACCTACTAGTCTTTCTTCAAGTATTTTTTTTTGATTTGGTGTAGAAGTTATAGATAACAATTTTTCGTATACTCTTTTTGCTTCTTGACTAGATGAACGCAAAGCTCTTGTTAAATCATTTACAGAAGTTAAGTAATTTTCATTGCCACTTTGTTCATAATTATTTAGATAAAAATAAAGTTTAAATTTGTAATTTCTATAAAGAAGATTAAAAATCAAACCTAAATTATAAGTCATCTTCTCAGGAAAATTTAATGCTAAATCTTTAAGTAGTAGTAAATGCTTTTCAACTGAATTAAGTATGTCTAAATCTTCTTCTTCATACACAGTTTTTCCTACTACGTGTTTGTAAGTTTTATGAAGATAAATTCCTAAAATCGAGTCAAAAATCACATAAAATCTCCCATCTAAATTATTACCAATATCTCTAATATGGTTATACATCTTCGAAAATTGGTCAATGTGGCTTTCTCTAAATACTAATTTCTTTGAATCTTTTTCTGCAAGTCTAATACACAAAGAATGATAGTATCTTGACATTATATCTAAAGAACCTTCAGAATAAGTTCTTATTTTCATTCTAGCTAATAAAAACTGTAAAGCTGTAATAAAATTATGAAAAGCTATTTCATAATTTTTTTCTAAAAAAAACATGGCAGTTCTTGAATAAAAATTATGGGAAATATGATAAAGATTTAGGGTTGTATTTGATTGTTCATATATATTTTTAACTTTTTCGAACTCTTCTTTCATAGAATCATAAAGACTACTAGGGATTGGTTTATCAGTTTTAAGAAAATTGTTAATTTGTTCAAAGTATTCATTTAATTTTTTCTCTGTTACGAAAGGGTTTGGTGGTTGAGGATTTATTCTTAACCCCTCTTCTACGGAACGGATTACCATTTTCATATGTTTTTAATTAGGTTATGTAAAAATCTTATGGTATAAATTCAAAAATTCTTCTTCAAAACTCGCTTTAGTTTCCTAATTCAGCCTAAAACCCTTAAATTCGGACATTTCAGCCGTTTTTGACCGAAAGTTTTATAAATAAAAACCCCTCAATTCTTTATAAATAGGGGTCTCGAGGCACTAAACCCGCTCTGCTAAATTCTCTTAAAACCGAGCAAGAAATTAGCGTGAGCTATACACTCGGCGACTCCTTCTAAAAGAAAAGCAAACGGAGGTAAAAATGAGTACCAAAACAAAAAAACAAAGTGATAGCTCTAAACTAGCGACAATAGAACTTCCTGGCAAGATAGGTTTCGGAAGAAACTTTTGGGAAGTTATCGACACTATAGATAGCGACACAGTGATTTACGCAAAACAAGGTCGGGGCGACGAGGAAATGCTAATGACAGTTGACCAATTAAAGAATACCGACCCGCAACTAAAAATAGAAGCTACAGAGACTAGAACAGTGTTAAAGTTTAGCGAGTCTTTCGATTTCAAGTTCATAGTCTTGAGTCGAAAACCTATGGAAATGATAGAGAGGGACAAGCGACGAGTAAGAGATGTCATCGGAGCGATTGTTGACGGTTTTAACACTGGCGACGAATACAACGACAAGGACTTTGACCAGAAAGTTTCGGAGTTTCCGAGAGTGGTCAAGTACTACACTGATAACAACGAAGAACACTGGGTTAGTGACAATAAAGAGCTGTGGATTAGAGAAGACTTGTTTAAGGGGTTTTACGACCTTCTTAAAACCGTTATTGTCGCTTACACAGAGCTATCGAATGGCGAAAAATACGACCCTCTGAAGTATTTAGAACGATTAGAAACAGTTCTACCTTATATAATTTAAGGGGTCTAAAAAAGCTATCAGATAAAAGAAATAGGAATAAGTAAATATTAATAGGGGAACTAAACCAAATGGAGATTCTCGCCGGGGGCTTAAATTTTTATTGACGAGAAGTTTATTTACTAGCGTATCGTATAACATAAATACTTAAAGCAAGCAAAACACCAAACACTCCACTTCTTATATAATTAATTTCTCCTCCTGTTAGAGGTAGAGTCATGATAAATGCAACCCCAAATATTACTGCCATGAAAATACTAAAAAACTTTAGATTCTTTTTTGATGACTCGCTGATCTTTGAAGATTGCTCAGAATTTAAATTTTGATCGCTTTGCTTATATATTTTAAAATAGTAAATCAGTCCGCCTAATCCGCCTAAAAATAATGTTGTTCCAACATAAATTGTTGGCATGTTTCTTTTTTTAACATCAGCAAATACAAAATAAGTTAAGACAATCCAAATAACTATTAATGAATAAAATAATATTCCTTTTGGGGTGTATGACAAGGAAACAAAGTTATAAACAATAGTCATAATTAATGAAATAATACTTGTTATTAATATTAAATTCTTACCCATTGTTAAACTCTAATAAGCCCTCGCAGTTTTACAATAATCATTTAAGCTCTCACTTTGAATTTTAGCACAATACTCAATATTACCTGTACTTATCGCAAGCACTTTATTGCAGTTATCGATAAAGTCTTGTGAAGAACTATCATCACATTTGGAATAATCAAGTTGATTTTTAAAAATAATACCTCCATAACAAGTTCCCCTATGCCTTTCCTGAATAATTTTTTCACAAACTGATAAATCTAATACCTTGCTAGAAGCTGCTAAATAACAACTGTCCCTCTCACTCTCGTCATTTATTGCTTTACACCTGCTAAGTAAGTCCGAAGCTTCCTTTTCTTCGGCAGTTTGGCAGGAAGTCAAAAAAAGAACCAATATTACGGCCATAATCAAGAATAATAGCTTAGTGCGATTGTTATTGCTCATGTAAATATTCTTCTATAGCACCTATTTAAAATTATCGATATTTTTAATGTCTTTATATGTTAGCTGTAATAGTTTTCCCTTTTCATGTCACTTTTTTAAAAGCTCGCCGGGGGCTCGTATTTCTAAGCACGATAAAACAAAAGTTTAAGTAGTAGTTATTAGACAACTATATTATGAAACGAGCATTTTTAACCATCTTAAGCATCACATTATTGTTTAGTTTAGTTGGTTGCGATAGTAGTCTAAAAGTTCAATGCTGTCAAGAATGTATAGATGCAGCAAATGAGCAAATTCCTAATATGGATCTTGAAGGTCGAAATACTGATAACTTAAACTGTTATGCTTTTATAGATTATAACTCCGATCAATGTGCAGAATACTTTACTGAAAAGTTTAATCCTGAAGGCAAAACACACAATTCTATAAGCTTAGGAGAATGTAAAGCAACTAGTTAATATTCTTTTTCCCTTTTCATGTCACTTTTTTGTTTTCTCGCCGGGGGCTCCACTTTTTTTTGGTAAGATTTTTAAAGCAGTCATGGTATTGTTATCTAAAAGAGGTTTTTAGTGGTTTATGGCAGAGCCCACGAAATGGTATAAGTTAGAGGTAAAGAGTGTTCTTGAAAGGTTGAAGTCTTTTGAGGCTGGTCTTTCTAAGGTTGAGGCTAGGAATCGTTTAGCACAATATGGTCCTAATAGTTTGGAGAAGGCTCATCCTACTAGTGCTTTTAAGATTCTTATGGATCAATTGAGAAATTTTATAATTTATGTTTTATTGTTGGCTGCTATTCTCACTTTTATTTCTGATAATACTATTGAGTTTTATGTTATTTCAAGCATTATATTATTTGTCGTCGGGTTGGGTTTTTTTCAGGAGTTCAGAGCGAGAAAGAGTTTAGATTCTTTGAAAAGTTTGGGCACTGCCAAGGCCACTGTTTTTCGTGATGGCACAAAATTTTTGATTGACGCGAAAAAACTTATTCCTGGCGACATTATTTTTTTAGAAGAAGGCATTAAGGTTCCTGCTGACGCAAGATTGATTGAGGTTGGTGGTTTGAAAGTTGACGAGTCAACATTGACTGGTGAGAGTTCTACTGTTGCAAAGAGCAATTTGGTGCTTGATGGTGATCAGGTTTTAGCTGAACAGTCTAACATGATTTTTAGTGGTACTTTGGTTGTTGGTGGCAATGCAAAGGCTGTTGTTGTCGAGACTGGTATTCGCTCTGAGGTTGGCCATATTAGTAAGTTGATGGCTAGTATTCACGAGGTTAAAACTCCATTGCAAAAAAAGATTGATGTCATGAGTAAAAATATTACTTTTGTTGTTTTTGGCATTTGTCTTTTATTGTTTGGTGTTAGTTTGTTGCAGCGCTGGCCTGTTGAAACTATTGATATTTTTGATAGTTTAATTTTGGTTATTGCTGTTGCTGTTAGTGGCATTCCTGAGAGTTTTCCGGCAGTTATTACTGTGGCGCTTGCTAGTGGTGTTAATAAGATGGCACGCCAAAAAGTTATTATTAAACGTTTGCCTGCTGTTGAAACTCTTGGAAGTGTTAACGTTATTTGTTCTGATAAGACTGGTACTTTGACTCGTAATTTGCTTGCCGCTAAAAAAATTTTTGTTGATTTGAATGTTGTTGATGTTTCAATTAATGATTATAATCCTATTGGAACTTTTAATATTAATGAGGATAAGGTTGACCCTTTGATTACTGGTTCTTTGGAGACTTTGTGCGAGATTGTGATGGTTTGCAATAATTCTCATACTAAACAAGAAGATGAGAATTGGGTTTTGCATGGTGATCCTACTGATGGTGCTTTGCTTACTTTAGCAAAGGCAGCTGGCCTAAATCATGAAAACATTAAAAAAAAGTATCCTCGTGTTAAAGAATTGCCTTTTGATCCTTATCGTAAAATGATGAGCACTGTTAACAAAACCAAAGAGGGTAGTGTTTTGATGGTCAAAGGTAGTTATGAGAGTGTTATTGAAAAAAGTAATCGTATACTTATTGAGAATCGTATTGTTAAACTTACTCCTAAAATGAAGCAAGAGTTGTTGCGAGTTCATGATAAGTTTGCAATTGAATCTTTGCGTGTTCTCGCATTGGCTTACAAGCCTATTGCTAGTGCTGGTTATTCAGAAAATAGTCTTATTTTTGTTGGTTTGGTAGGTTTAAAGGACTTACCGCGTGATGGTGTAATGAGAGCTATTAGTGATTGTCATAAGGCCGGAATTGATGTTATTATGATTACTGGCGATAATAAAACAACAGCTCAAAGTATTGGCCAAGAGCTTGGCATTATTCGAAGCGAAGCTGATAAAGTGCTCAGCTCTAAAGAGTTAGAACGATTAACTGAAGAGCAGTTTTTGACTGTTATTGATCAAGTGAAGGTTTACGCTCGCACTACTCCTGAGCAAAAATTTCGAATTGTTAAAGCATTGCAAAAAGCTGGCAAGATTGTTGCAATGACAGGTGACGGTGTCAATGATGCTCCAGCATTGGATCAAGCAGATTGTGGTGTTGCAATGGGATTGAGCGGTACTGATGTTGCGCGTGAAAGCGCCGATATTGTTATTACTGATGATAATTTTTCAACTATTGTGAGTGCGATAAAAGAAGGTCGCACTATTTACTCTAATATTAGGCGTTTTATTTATTATTTGTTAACGGGCAATATTACTGAAGTTTTGATTATTGCTACTGCTGTTATGCTTGGTGTTAGCCTGCCACTTACTGCTTTGATGGTATTGTTTATCAATATTGTCACAAGTGACGTTCCGGCTTTGGCTTTGAGTGTTGAACCGTCGCATGGCGGTGTGATGCGTCAAAAACCTCGCAATCCTAAAGAACCTTTGCTCAATGATTATATTTTGTTAAAGATTGGTACTTTGGTGCCTGTTTTGATGCTTGGTACTACTAGTCTTTTTATGTGGATGCTTGCTGTTCGCGGTGGTACTTTGTCAGAGGCTAGGACTGTTGCTTTTGTCACATTGATACTTTTTGAATTATTTCACGCTCTTAACGCTCGTAGTTTGCACCATACTATTTTCAAAAAAGAGTTTTTAACTTCTAACTCTAAAATATTTTTTGCGATTGGCGTGTCGTTAGTTGCTACTTTGTGGGCTGTTTACTCTCGTTTTGGACAAGATGTTTTTGGCACTGCACCGTTAACTCTTGATGTTTGGTTTATTATTTTGGTTGTTTCATCACTGGTTATTTTTGTTGTTGAAATGATTAAATTGTTTGTGAAAAGTGAGATTGTTGAGCGTAAAAAGCTTGGCATGATTATTGAAACAAAGCATGCTGACTCTGTTAATGCGTGATTTTCAAAAGTTTTAAAAACTCTTTTTAGCATTAGCTTTGTTATGGCAAACATTAGTATTCCACCATCACCTTTCTCTGCTGATGCTGCTGCTGGCAGTAGTATCACACGCTTTGGCATTTTAATGCTAGTTTTTGCTGGAGCGCTTATGATTATTGCTTTTATTCGATGGGCTACTAGGAGAATGCGAGAGTGAAAATAACTCTTTTGGGTCCTCCTGGTTGTGGTAAGGGTACACAAGCAGAATTATTAGCAAAAAAACTTGGTGTTTTGGTTATTAGTACTGGTGTTATAATTCGTAATTTGATGGAGTCTGGTGGTTTTTCAAAAGAGCAAGAAGAAAACATGAACAAGGGTGGTTTTTTGCCTGACGAGCAAGTGATTAAGATTGTTGAGGACGAGATTAGTAAAAAGGAGCATTCTAGGGGTTTTGTACTTGATGGTTTTCCTCGCAGCTTGTTTCAAGCTGAAAGTTTTGAAGATTTTGAAATATTAGATTGTGCAATTTATTATAGTGTGAGTGATAGCGAGGTTGTTAAAAGGATTAGTGGTCGCCGCCAATGTCATTGTGGCAGTACTTATCACGTGCTTTTTAACCCTCCAAAAAAAGAAGGTTTTTGTGATGATTGTAATGAAAAGTTATACCAGCGCGAAGATGACGGCGAGAGTGTTGTCAAAAACAGGCTTTTGGCGTACCAGGAGAAAACACAGCCTTTGATTGAATTTTATAAATCTAAAGGTATTCTATTAGAGATTGATGGCGAGCAAAAGATTGAGAAAGTTTTTGAGGATACTATTGAAGCATTAAAGCTTTGATTACTATTGTTGCATAACTTCCTTTGTTTAATGTGAATTTGACTGTGCATTTTTTGTTTTTTGAGAATTCATCTGGTTGTAATTGTCCTATTGTTAAATCTTTTATTGTTATCAGTAATTCTCTTGTGGTGCCAGGGCTTGTTAGTTGTGGTAATTGCGCAAATATAAAATCTCTTGGCGTGATACCTTCATCTTCTAATAGTTTGTTTTCTGATTCGAACCCTATGAGTTCTATTGTTTGATTATCGATTTTTGTGGTTGGAAAGTATAGTTCTCCTAGGGCATACTTTGCTGTTTTGTGTTTTGTTATTAGTTTTTTTACTGTTTCATTAAAAAGATAGCTTTGGTACGCGTGCACGTACATTTTAAGGTTTTGTTTTGGCAGTGTTCTTAGTGCTCCCACATAATCTGCTGGCTTGTCTATTAAATGGTGTTGTGTTTGTTCTATTAGCTCGCATGCACTTCGAAAATCTTTTTTTACTAGGTGTTTTCCTATTATGTGATTGTTTTTGTTGTTGCCGAATCGTTGATCGTCAAAATAGTTAGGAATTTGTTTTGCGAGTTTTGGTGGTTGTTCTATGTTTCTAACGGTTATTGTGAACTTGTTACCAAGTAGTTCTCCAAGGTTTAATCGATTGTTGGTTTGGCCTAAGTAGTTTAGTATTAAATTTTTTGTTTTATAGTCTTTTTTTGCTCCTTTGCTTATTGTGATGTATTGTGTGGTTATTGCAATTTTGTCTTTTGTGCCGGCAAAATTGATGTATTTGATTGGTGTTTTGTAGTGTTGACTGATTTTTTTTGTTGCATCAATTGTTGTCAAATCACGCTTTGTTAGTTTGTACAATGCGTACTGGCCAGTATCTTCTGGTTTTGCTTTTGTGATCTCTTCTACTATGAAGTCTTCTGGTATTGTTTTTAACTTGTACATTTTGTTGTGTTAATGAAAACTTTTTTATAAAATGTTACTCTAAAAGCTTTTTTATGAACAAAAAAGCTTTTTTTATCAACTTGGGATTTTCACTGTTATCGTTTATCATTATTTGGGTTTTACGAGATGAAATATTGGTAAGTATTAGTTTGATGGTGCTTTTGGGAGTGGTATTCTTTTTTCACCGTGAGCCGCGAGAGTGGATTGTTTTTCTTGTTGGACTAGTGTTAGGAGTGCTTTTAGAGGTTGGCAGTGATCAAATCCTTAAATTGCAGTATTGGAGTGAAGGGATGTTATTAGGTGTTCCTTTGTGGCTGCCACTACTTTGGGGTCTTGGTTTTATATTAATCAGAAGACTTGGTAATAGTATTGTAAAATATTAAGCAAATATTGTTTTTAAGTGTTCTCGCATTGTTTTAATCTCTGAAGAGTCACTTTGGATTGTTTGATGCCAAGTTTTTAATTGTTCTAAAAGATGTAATTGCGCGTTTTTTTTAGTGCGGCCATAACCTTTAACAGGGCAACCTTCAGGTCTAAAATTTGATGGTACCAAGTGCATAGCTTGATAGCCAGTGTCTCCTATTGGAATGCAAGCAATACTTATTGGTTCTGCAAGATTGTACTGTCCTACTGACTGCACTGTACTAACTTCTACTCCCCCCATAATACTGTTTTTTCAAAGTTTTATTTTTAAAAGTATCGTTTTTTAATTACAGTCTATCGGGTACCCTTCGTACGGTCCGTACCAGTTTTTATTGTCGAGTACCCAGAATTTGTTGTCTGATGGACAGTAGAATGCTTTGGCGGTGATTGCTCCGCGAACATAATTTCCTAGTTTTATATCATCTGCTAGTTCTGCCTCTCCCGGGCAGATCCAGGCCATTTTGGTGTCACCGTCTGGTTGCTCAAAGCGTTTGAATTGGGGTATTTTTTTTGCTTCTTCTAAATTTCTTGGTGTGAAACGATTATTAATTGTTAACTCGTAGTTGGCATTGCAATTAGCGCAACCAGTTAACACAATTGATAATGTTAGTAATAGTACTAATAATATTGTTTTTTTCATTAATAACCTCTTTTTAATATTGTAATGTGTTGTAGTTTTTAATAATTATTATAAAAAAAGCTATTTTAACAGTTTTTTGCGAGCCTGTGGCCTAGTGGATAGGGCAATCGCCTCCTAAGCGATGGGTCGGGGGTTCAAATCCTCCCAGGCTCGTTAAGTTTTTAAACATTGAAGCGTTTAATTGCTGTTATGGAGTTTTCGCGCAAACGATTCAACGATCTTTATTATGTGTTAGCAGAGCATGATAGTGTTAATCGTTGGATAGTTTTCATTCATGGTATTGGCAGTAACCATACTGTTTTTGATAAAGCATTAAATCATTTTTACTCTGAGGGTTATAATGTGTTAGCAGTTGACTTGTTGGGTCATGGTCGTTCTAAAAAGCCTTTGGCTGACAAGCATTACGCTATTAATAATATGGCTAGCAAGGTTCGCCAAGTAATTAATCATGAAAAAATCAAAGATTTTGTGTTGGTTGGTCATTCTCTTGGTGGAATGTTGACTGTCAAAATTGCTGCTGTCAATAAGGTTAAGCCTGAGGGTATTGTTATTATTGACAGTTTGATTCGTAATCCTTGGGGCGGTATGGCGAAGTATTATCAAAAGTTTTTCCAGTATGCTATCAAAAAGGGCACTGGTGTTATCAAAAATCCTACTTTGAAGGTGAATTTTGAATTGCCTTCAAAGTATACTAAGTTTAGTCGTTTTTTGAAGACTATGAGTAATACTTATTGGAAGGCGTATTTTTTATTGTTTGATTATGCGCTAAAGGCTGACTTGTCTGTTGATGCTTCTAAGCTTGAAATGCCTGCTCTTATACTTCACGGCAGCTTTGATATCATCACTCCTGTCTGGTCGGCGCTTGACATTGCTAAAAACATTAAGGATTCTAGGGTTGTCATTATTAATGGTGCTGGTCACATAGTGCTTTATTCACAACCGCAACTGGTTAATCAAGAAATTGATAAGTTTTTAAGAGAACTTTCCTAGTCTTTCACGCTTGTTTATTTTCATTCTAATACGAGCTTTTTCTTTAGCTTTTTGTTCTGCGTCATGAAGTGAACAAAAATGATATAGCAACTCGTCACGAACTTTTGTTATTTGATCAAGCTCGTAATAATCTTCAAAAACTATTAGTGGTGTTTCATCACATTTTTCTAAGGCTATGATACCCATTCTAGCCATCCAAATATTTTGTTTTCTTCTAAAATCTTTTATTAACTCAGAATCAGAATCAAAATCTTTCTCTGGATCATCTTGAAAATACATTATTACTGGCAGATGAGTTTCATTTTGATTGTTGTATGTTTGAATACTAAATAATAATCTTGAATCTTTTACTGGATCAAGTTTAGAGTCAATAATTAATAATTCTGGACTAATGCTTTTTTCTGTTAATAATCTTACTGCTTGCTCAATATCGGTACCAGTAACTGCGTACTCTAAGTTTGGAGGGCAATAAACACCTCTTGTTGTTGTATTGAGTAAAGAATAAGTCTATAGTGCTATTTCTTATGTGATGAGTTTTTATTCTTTGTTCAAGTTCAGGATTTTGCGCTACTATTTTTCTTGCAGCTTCAATAAGCTCTTCAGTGTAACCTGGCAAATCTTCAAATTCTGGAATGTGTGCTAATTGAATACCATACTCTGCAGGTTTTGCAAGCTCTGAAGTCACATATAAAGTATCCACGCTGACAATATCTTCAGGCTCTAAGTTATAATCAGGATTGTAAGATGATGGATCTTGATCTAAATCAACATCTATTGGTTCTGGAATCACACAATCAATCAGTGTAGAATAAGTTCTTAATTCAGGATCTTCTGCTAGCGAGGCCTTGTGCATAGTAGTTTCTAGAATAACTTATATAAAAAGTTTAGGAATGCTTTTTTAAAGTCTCTACGATTTTTTTGCCGTCTGCTTTGCCGCGTAACTCTCCCATTGCTTTTCCTATTAGCGCGTTGAATGGTAATCCTTTGTTTTTTGAGATTATGTTTTTGATTTTGTTTTCTAATTCTTTGTCTGTCATTAAAGAGTATTTTTGATAGTTGACGTTTTGTTTTTTTGCTATTGTGATTAGTATTTCTTCTAAGGCGTCTTTGGCTATTTGCCCATTGTTTAATTTTTCGAATATTGTTTCGAAGTCTTTTGTTGTCACGTTGTTTGCGTCTACGTTGTGTTTTCTTGTTAGTTCTCGTAGTTTTGGCAGCATTGTCTCACCTATGAATGATGGTTTTAGTTTTTTGAATTTTTTTGTGAACGCTTCGAATGTTTTTGTTAGGTGTTGTTTTGCTATTAGCTCTGCTAGGTCTTTGCTGATGCCTGTTTTTGCTAGTCTTTTTGCTGTGTCTTCGATTAATTCTATGCCCTCTAGTTTTTCGTACGTTGGCGTTATTATTGCTACGTCTGTTTCTGGGTACATTCTGTCAGCTCCAGGCATTGGTCTTAGGTACGAGGTTGTGTTGTTTGATTCGACTTTTCGTACTTCGTCTTTTAGTTTACCTTTGAGTTTTACGTGGCGTTGTATTTCTATTTCTATTACTTTTGGCATGTTTTTGATTTCTTGAAAGCCTTTGATTTCTACTCTGGCTCCGTTGTTTATGCTTAAATTTACGTCTTGTCGTATGCTGCCTAGTCCTCTTTTTACTCTTTGTGTTGAGCGTAGTATCATGCCGATTTTTTCTGCTGTTTCCTTGGCGTGCTCGCTATCGATTATGTCTGGCTCTGTTGCTATCTCTATTAGTGGAATACCTAATCTTGAAAGATTGTAGGTGTCTTTTTGGCTTGAGCGTTTGACTATTTTTGCTGCTTCTTCTTCTAAGCATATCACGCTTATTCTGACTCGTCCTTTAGAAGTTTCTATGTGGCCGTCGCGTCCTACTAGTGCTGTTCGCTGAAATCCTGACACGTTGGAGCCGTCTATTACTGTTTTGCGCATGAATTGTATTTTTTGTACTGGTTTGGCATTCAAGAGTTGTGTTATTTGCATTACTGTTTTCAATGCTTCTTGGTTTACTTGGTGTGGTGGTTCTTCGTCTAATTCTACTAGGCATGTGTTATCATTGTAGACGTAGTACTCGAATTGTTTGGCTTTTTTTTGCTCGTGTGCTGCTGCTTGGTCTATGCTACCGCTCTCGCCTGCTGATGCTCGCAGTTCTCTAATGATTATCGCGTCTGGTTTCGCGTCTGTGATTTCTGCTGGGCACCCGCAAAAAAGTTTTTTTCCTGGTAGTTGTTGGTGTATTTCTATTCCTGCTTTGAAACCTAGTTTTTTATAATCTATCATAGAACAATTTATTGCTGTATTATTTATAAAGTTTTAGCAGAATTCTGTGCAGCCGCCGTCGTTTGTTTTTGTTATGCACTCGGCGCTCATTAGTTCTGCTGCTACTGTTGGACAGGTGATTTTTTGGTCGTCTGCGTTGTAGTATGTTGCGTCTGTGTCTAGTATGCTTACTACTTTTAGTATGTTATTGTCACAAATAAAGACTTTTTCTGTGTACTTATCATTGCAGTATCCTCTTGCTCTGTCTTTGATGCTTGGCCCTGCTAGTGGGTCGATGATTACTGGCTCGCATTTTTTGTCATTGCAGCTTACCCCGCTTGATGGTGCGCATGCGTAATCACAGGTTGTTTTGTAAGTGTCAAATAATGGTTGTAGTTTTTCTGCTTTGTCTTTGTTTACGTATACGTAGCAGCCAAATGGGCATTTGTTGCCTAGTAGTTGGCAGTCATCGCGTGTTTTGCAATTGTTTGCTTGTGCTATTAGTTCTTTTAGTTCTATGTCTGTTACACAGTCTTCTTCCCATACTCTTAGGCACTTGTCTTGTGGCTCGCAGTAGGTGTAGCCTGCGCTTGCTTTGCAACCGTGCTCGTCTAAATCGTTGCCAACGATTTCTTGTTGGCAACCTATAAGAAATAATAGTACTATTATGAATAACGCGCTAAAAACTTTCTTCATAAGACAAAAATTGTTTTATTCTTTTATAAATTTTTTTATCAACTTCCAAAATCCATCATTTTCGCGTCTTCTGGTATTTTAAAAATGTCATTAGAGACTTTTGAATTGTAGTCTGTTGCTTCAAATGCTACTGTTTGCTCTCCTACAATGTTTTTCGCGTATAATATTACTCCTTCGTTTGAAAGACACGCTCTTTGTATGACGTCAACTTCGCTTGTGTTATAATGTATTTTATAGCATGGAGCAGTTATTGTTGCAATTTTCATGTTGCCATCACGTGTTATTTCTACATTTTCTTGCATTTCTGCTTTCTCGTACAATTCTTTAAATTGTGTTACTGGATTGATTATTTGATCGCTTTCGATTTTAAAACACGACCATTCATTATTTGCTTGTGCGCAATTGACTGCTTGGTTTGGAGTCATCAACATCAAAGCATTACCTTGTTCGTTTGAAGCGTCAACTCGCAAGTTTTGATCTTTTACATACATTGTGATTGTTGACTCATAATCTTGAATTAATATATTGTATGATACCATGTACTCTGTTGGCAATTGTTTTATTGTGTTAAAGAACTCTTCTTTAGCACTAACAGCATCTCCTGCGCCGCCGCCACTGCCAGTGTTAGCACAAGCGCTCAGTAGTGCTAAGGCTAAAATTGTTATTAGGATTGTTTTCTTCACTTATCATCACCTGCTATTAGTTTTATTAATTCTAGGTTATCATCTATATTATGTTTTGCTTTTAACTTGTTCTCTAGTGTTGTGAAGCCTTGCACTGTTATTTCTTTAGATTTTGATCCTATTACTTGGTCTTCAACATAAAAAGTTAAACCTCCAGCACTATTTGAGCGGTAAGTTCCTTGTCGTGCTTTGACGCCGTGAAAATCAGAATTTTGTAGTTCTGGGTATGCTGACATGAAAAAGTCTGGCGTGTAGCCCATGCTAAATGGCCCGCCAACCTTTGCTGAAGCTATTGCTTTTAGTGCGTCACTAAATGGTATTCCCTCGTAAGGAGCGTAATCAAAAACAAATTCTGTTGTTTCTATGCTGCCATCTGGCATTGTGAAGTGATATGCTCCGTCACTTTCTATTGTCATCAAATAAGTTTTTGCTTCTTCGTTGACGTTGCAAGTGCAAAGGTCAGGGCTTGTAAACTCGTAATCACTTGTTTGAAAACGTGCGTTGCAATAACTCTCACAAGTGCTCTCTGGCGTGGAACCACAAGCTGTTAAGAAAACAAGCAAAAGTGTTAATAGGATTATTTTTTTCATGTTGTTTTTTTTGTTTTATTTATTTATAAATAATATTGTTTATTTGTATAATGCCATAATATCATCAAATTATAGAATGACTACTTTAAAGTGGTTAAAATAGAAAGTTTTATAAGTTTTCTCAAATTTTTTTGATAAAATGTTAACAAGAGCTTTAAGAGAAACTGGTATTGAAAAAATAGCTGATGAAGCTATACTAGAAGGCATGCCTGTCGAAGTATTTTTTTCTAGCATGTTAGAAGAACAAAACAATGGCGAGTGCATGGTTGGCGCCAGCGCTGCTTTCTCTGTTGGCGAAGAATCTTCTGATAATGGTTGCCTACAAGAACTATCAGAAAGTGAGCACATCAAAGTCATATCTTCTGATAGGCATGTAATAAAAGACGTGCAAGACTTTGCGATTTCAAGAATGAAAGATCAAACACAACCAACACTAGAATACTTAGAATCTAGAAATATAGCGTACAACACTCGAGAACAATAAAACATTTCTTCAATTGTTTTCTATAATTATCAATAGTTTCTTATAGGAGTACTAAGAGTGAATTACTCAAATGGTTGAAGGTTTAGTTGATAGACATCCAAAGAATCCTTTGCTTGTGCCAAGATTAGAGCATGATGAAAAAAACGTTTATAATCCCGCAGTATTATCGTTTGATGGTATTACTTTTTTGTTGCCCCGTGTTTTGAGAAGTTCTTCACAACAATCAGATTTGACGCTCGCTTGGAGTACAAATAACACTAATTTTGAAAGATTAAATTATCCTATAATGTTCGCCACTGAATCTTATGAAATGCCTCATGCTAAAACACTAAAAAGAAGTCGTGAAAGAGGAGGAGTTGAAGATGCTAGGGCTACAATCATAGATGATACTATTTACTTAGCCTACACTGCTTTCAGTGACGAGTGCCGTATTGCAATAGCTTCAATGAATGTTGACAAATTTTTAGAATTGTTCAAAAAATCTATTGGTGGTGAGGATTTGTCTAGTGAGTGGAATGATAGTTGGCAACGACACGGGTTAATGTTCGCAAATGATAGAATGTCAAGAAACGCAAGTTTAGGACAAGTTGGAAGTTTATATTCACTAGTTTATCGCAAAGGCTATGAAGATACTAAAATTGGTTTTTCTGATAGTCCAATTGGTCCTTTCAACGGTGATAATGTATTCATATCAAAAACACTTGGTTGGGAGAGTGAAAGGCTTGGCATTTCATCACAACCAATAGTTCTTAATGATGGTTTAACAATGTACTTATATCACGGAGTAGAAGAAAAATCAGATTTTCAAGGTTATAACAAAACATATCATATTGGTTTAATATTTTCAAAATTTAAAAAAATTAATGATACTGTGATTATAACAAATTATAAATTAAAAAAACCCTTAATATCACCTACTAAAGATGAATTATCAATAACAGGTGAATGGTTAAAAAGTGTAAACGTAGCAGCAGTGTTCTCTTGCGGAGCAAACCTTGAAGAAGAAGATAAATTAAGAGTGTATTATGGTGTAGGAGACGAACACATCTGCAGCGCTGTGATAAAGCCTTTAACAATATTTGACAGTGAAGAATTCGAAGTAGAAGAAAAAACAATAAAATTCTAAAAAAGTTATTTAAATAACTTTATTTTAGCCTTAAAAAAGGTTTTTTATAATGCTTGAAGAATTATTAAATCCTGTTAGAGAAGTTTTTTTAGAACATCGGCCAACTTTAATGACAGATTATGGCTTGGACTTAGTAGGCTACACTTTTAAGACTATGAATCAACGATTAGAAGAGGTTGAACTTCAAGTAATGCAAGCGAATACTTTTTGGGAAAAACTAGCGTGTCCTGACCTGCAAAGAACTAAAGACTATTTTTCTAAGACTAAAATGGCAATTGCTCAACGAAAAAAAACAATTTATGTTAACACTGCCGATTTTAATTTATCATTATTATTTGAAGAGCCTCAAACTATTAATCAAGTAGAAGCTTATGCTTTTTGTAAAGCTGACCTTAGCCTATCATTAATTCACGAGTGTTTTCACACTTTAATTCCAGTAATTGACACTAAAGAACAATTTACAAGCTCTGTAAGACCACCACCCACTAACAAGCTCGCATTAGGGCGTTGGATTATAAGAGGCATATTATTAGAAAAAGCTTTAAGAAGATTACCAGTAGAAGAAGCAATTGTTGAAATGTGCACTTTGCACTACTTAGGAGAACACGCTAAAAAAACAAGAATTGCTAGCGACCAATATGATGGCTTGGAATTTATTAAAGAATCATTATTTGCCACAAAATTAGAAAACATTCTTGCAATAACAACAAAACATTACTTAGAAGATGATGACGAGCAATCAAAAGCATTTCAAGCGCTTCACAGTGAATACGAAAATAATGGTTTTGATGCTGTGATAAACGCCATCAAAAACCCTCAAACACTAGAAAAACTTAAATAAGTGTTTTTCAAATGTGTTATTATGTTTGGCAAGCCTTGGCTTAAAAGAGATTTTAGAGCAAACACTGAGTTTGTTTTGAAAACTAAGTATGTTATCAGGCATTTGAATCATCATTACAAAGAACAAATTCTTGGCTTTAATGACGAGCGTTTTGAAAAATGGCAGGGCAAGAAAATTGCTAGTATTCTTGAAGCAATAAAAAATGGTAAGCACTGGCAAGAATTCACACCTATTAAATTAACATTAGACCCGAAACGTGACGTTTTCTTAGTCCATGACGGTCTTAGTCGATTGCGAGCTTTCAAACAAAAAAGAGTAAAGTACATACGAGCAACACTAACAGTAGCAGAAAGTTAAAACCACTGGACAAGTGCGCGTATAGGAATATATACTGTCCTAAACAGAAAACATTAAAAAAAATAGACAACTAACATATATAGGATCTACAAGCTATAAATTTATTTAAACTGAACAAACCATACATTTTAACAAATGCTAAATACTAAAAATTGCAAAAATAAAAAAATATGTTTGGTTGATGTTGATAGTTCGATCCCTAACCTTGCTTTAATGAAAATTTCTTCTTATTTTAAAAAAAACGGTTTCGAGGTCGATTTAAAAAAACTCAATTACTCAGGATATGACCATCATAAAAGAGAAAAAGTTACAATTGACGGCTCAGAATATGATAAAGTGTTGATTAGTTCAATCTTTACTTTGAACAAAGATATTGTAAAAGTCGAAAATTGCAGTAATGTACATTATGGTGGAACTGCTCATGACATAAAACTAAAATTGCCAGAAAAAATTGAGCATATGTATCCAGATTATGAATTATACCCTGAAAATGAGTACAGTATAGGATATTTGACCAGAGGCTGTATCAGAAAATGCGAATATTGTTTTATACCTGAAAAAGAAGGGTCGCTAAGAATTCATAGTTCTCTTGCTGAATTTTATAACCCTAGTTTACCTAAAATTATGTTATTAGACAATAATTTTTTAGCAAGTAAAAAAAGCATCAGTTTGCTTAAAGAATTGAAAAAGACCGATAAAAAAATAAGTTTTAAACAGGGGTTAGATTTTAGGCTTTTAACTCCTGAAAAAGCAAAACTTCTATCAGAATTAGATTATGATGGAGAATACATTTTTGCTTTCGATAGGCCTCAAGATATAAAAATTATTGAAAAAAATCTGGAAATTTGGCAACCTTTAGTAAAAGATTGGCAAACAAAATTCTTTGTACTTGTAGGCTTTGATTCAACATTAGAACAGGACTTAGACAGAGCAATGTTTTTAAAAGAAAATAAGTGCTTAGCTTATGTAATGAGACATAGTAATTGTTATGATTCAAAAGATAGGCCCTTTTACACTGACCTTGCCTCATGGTGCAACCAACCAGGACTATTCAAAAAAATGTCTTTCAAAGAATTCATCAAAAAAAGGCACACAACAAAAAAAAGATACAACCAAACAATGAAGATAATAAAGAAGGATAAATTAGTAATTTAATTCTACATATTTCTTGGATTAAGGCCAAGACATTTTCTTATCCAACCCATACAATAATAACCGAGTCCCTTCTCTGTTTCATCTAAATCTTTTTCTCTTTCTGGGTGTTTATATTTATTCCTTATTCTTCCATAAAATTTAAATAAAACACCCATTGAAATTTTATCTTTACCAAAAACGCTTTCAAATTCTCCCCAATTATCACTATTTTCAATTATAATCTTTAAGTGACCTGTAGAAGAATAAATTAATTTTTTATCTGTAGTTAAATTTTCAAGCTCATCTTTTTTCCAAGGATAATCATTAATTTCTTCTTGTATTCTATCATTTATATATTTCTTAACATCTCCAGGGATTCCTTGCCTATACCATTTGTCCTTATAGAGTTCTTTAAGCTTTTTTATAATTAAAGAACGTAACTTAATCTCTGTATCATCAATTATTCTTTTTATTTTTTCATCTGATTCATTTTCAGGTGTGCCCGGGGTCCATCCTCCATTAGACCATAATTCTGCACCAAAATTTTCATCTTTAAATAATATCCAGATTAACTTTTGAGTATTTGTATCAACTTGTCCCTTAGTGGAAGCTTTTCTGATTTGGGCTTTTTCTTCGTTAGTTTTTTTCCTTAGTGCTTTTTGTACAGATTCAAGAGTTTGGTTTAAATCTTTTTTAAAATCTTTTAAATCTGATTTTAGGTATATATCTTCTTTACTTTTATATTTTAAGAATCTAAGATACTGTCTTAGTATTTTAAAGAAAATTCTTAATCCAACATTTGTTCTTAGAAGCCCATTCTTTCCCTTTTCCCAGTCCCCAGGTAGAAGACTACTAATTATTTCAAAATAGTCTTTTATTCTTTTTTCCGCGAAGTTTATAGAATCATCATAATTATTATTAAACAATAATCCTTCATCTTTATGGACTAATCCGTTCTCTTTTATTGCTTCACAAATATTTGTTAATGTAAGGTTTGTTTTTTTTCTATCATTTGTTACAATTGAAGGTATTTGTATATGATTATGAAATGGTGAATCTTTATCGAAATTTAGTTTTTTAGCTATTAGTGATATAGCTCTTAAAAGCTGGTGTTCCCCATCGTCTGACCCTTCATAAATATCGGGATACAAATCCCATAAAAGATTATTATTCACGCTTTGTTGTTTTTTATTTATGTTAACAAATAAATTGGCTTGGTCTTTAATTTTTTGTGATTCATAAGCGATTACAGGCATTGTATGTGATGAGGCTTTATTAGATTTTGAATAACCATAGAATCTATGTTGGCCATCTATGATCCATGCACATCCATAAAATGGTGGAAATGTTAAAAGACCATATTGAATATCACCTTTCTTATCTTTTTTTTCAAATTTTGGTTTTTGTTTTTCATTAAAACTAATTATTAAATTATTAGGAAATGAGTTTCCCTTCTCCACAAACCTTTTGATATCATTAATTCTATTTTTACTAACCATACGCTGATATGTTATTTCAATATCTTTTGCATTATATCCTTTTTCTCTTCTATTTACATAAATGTATGGAAATAATTTTTCGGGTTGTATTAAAAAAGTATAATATTTATCGCCTACACCACCATATATTGCAGGGATAGTAACTTTTCCGAGTTCTTTGCATTCTTTATTTCTAAATAAGTAAGCAAATAATTGATATTTTGTACTAGGACCTAATTGATTACTTAAATGTTGAAATGATTCAAAAGTATTTCCATCTATGAAATGGATATTTTTTTCAGAAGCTAAAGAAACATTTTTTTCAAAATCTTCATTATTTTTTGAAATAATTAAGAATGAAATTTTTAGTTTTTCAGGCTCATATTGCTTTTTTATAGATTTTGATAATCCTTTTTTTATTTTAGATATTTCACTAATCTTTTCTTTTATTTTTTCTTTTTGATTTTCACATAAAATAATAAAAACATTATGTTTGTCTTTTGCAAATATATGAATCTTCTTTCTTTCGTCACCATCTAATATAGTAAAATTAGAATCACTAGCTATTTGAGAAAAACCCATTCTTTCAAAAAGAACCCATGTTTCATCGATTAAAAAATCCAATTCTTCTTTGTCTTTTCTGAAGACAAATTCTCTTTTTAGTTCTCTATTTACTTCCCATCCTTTTTTAATATATTCATTTTTATGCTCTTTTCTAATTTTTTTTTCAATAAATTTTTTAGATTTTATCTTAGATATTTTCACTAGTTCTTTTCCTGATAGTAACGTTCCAAATATATCTGGTCCTCCAATAGAAATTTTTTCTTTTATATCATCAGACATTTTTGGATAATAAACCTTTTATTAATTGTACACTATAAACTACATGTTAAATTTAAAACTTTCTCTTTAGATTTTAAATTTAGGATAAAAATTTTAAAGTCAGGATAAAAACTTAGCAATAAAATGTCTATCAAAAAAACGTTTGTATATGACGAGAACTTTTTGGTTAAAAAATTAGTGCAAGAAAACCGTGGTTTTTTTATATTACCAAATCATTAGACAGTTATGTTCCTTGGTCATTATGCAGTAGGATTTCTTTTAAAGCGCAAATTCCAAGAAGTCCCTCTTTGGCTTTTGTTGGTGTTTTCGCAGTTGATTGACATTATTTGGCCTGTGTTGGTCATGTTTGGTGTTGAGAAGGTCGCTTATAATGCTGCTGCTAATCCTTTCTTGCGCGTTGAGTACACATTCTACCCGATATCGCATAGTTTGATAATGACTTTGCTCTACGCAGTACTAGTCTTTTTCTTGTTTCACAAGCTCAAGAACAAGACCTGGGCTTTGGCTTTAAGCATTGCTGTAGCTTCACACTGGTTTTTGGATTTGATTACGCACGTTCCTGACCTTCCGATTCTTTTAACGTCAAAGGTTGGGCTGGGGCTCTGGCAGTACCCTAAGGGTTGGTTTCGCACTGAAGTGATTTTTTTTGGTATTGCAACGTATTTCGTGCTGGATAGTAATAAAGATAAAAGTTTTAGGATTTGGATGTTTAGCGGCTACATTTTAATGATAATGCTCTTCTTGTTTATGTTTTTCGCGCCAGCAATAACACCAACAAACCTACAATTAGGATTAACAACACTACTAGTCATGGCTATCCTGCCTACTTTTGCATATTTTGCAGAAAAAAAAGGAAGAAAAAAATAATTTTTATTTTTTGTTCCACATTGCTAGTAGTTCTTGCTTGTGCGTTACTGCAAGAATGACTGCTCCTACTCCTACTGCTATTAGGATGTCTGCTGCCCATTGTCCGTTTAGTAGTCCAAAGCCAACGCCTACTAGTAGGCTTCCGACTAGTGGTAGAAAACAAATGTTTTGTTTTGCCATTTTTTCACCCCCATTATTTTTTCTTTGATATCCATTTTTGCTTTTTTCTTTTACTATTATTTAATTGTTTTCATCTAATGTAAATCAGAGTCTTCTGTTTCAATATTGACTTTTCCGCTTGCTGCTTGTGCTTCTGTAAAACTATCATAGTAGCATCCAACACTAACCCATCGTTGTTCATCATGAATGCTCTCATCATTCATGAATGTTTCGTAGTCGCTGACGATTTTTTGTATTTTTTGTAGCTCGACGTCTTTAACACTTTCATCTAATAAAGCGTAAGGACAAACCGATAGTATGTCCTCTGCTAGTGCACTACTTTTAAATATCATCAAGCCCCACTTTCCAAAACCCTCATCAGGAGCAGTAAGAGGTGAGACTTCTCCTATCACATCACCAACAACCACAGTGTCACCTTTGGAGACTTGTGGGTTTAGTACGTGTTCGTAATTAATAGTCCAAGAACCATGATTGATCAATACCGAGTAATCGTCAGAGTAAAGTTTTGGAACACTCTCTACAACACCATTACTAACTGCGTAAACTTTTGAGCCAACAGGCAAGTAAAACTCTGGGTGTGGACTAATACCTCCTACCTCATAAGAATCTCCGTATTCGTGAAATATTTTGTCTGTCCAGTGAAAATCGTGCATTACAACGTCATCAACATTTATGCCTATAGAATATATTGTTGGAGGAGTTTGTAGTTCTTCTTCAAAAGTATCTTCTAGCATTACTGGCTCTTTTGCACAACCAACTAGTAGAACTATTAAAAAAACTAATAAGTACCTCTTTTGCATTTTATTATTTGCAAAGTTTTACACTGTCATTTCGAATTTAGTGATGTTTTGCGTTAAAGGCTTGAACGGGAACGGTCTTTGATTGCTAACAAATGTTGCGTAGCGCAAAAAGATGTACATTTGCGTGTTCCAAATCTCGCAAAAATCAGCTATTGACTGGTTTCTTTTAGCAACTACTAATGCTATGAAAAAGTTTGTTATTGCAAGTAGGTGTATTAGCATTTTCCAAACTCCTAAAATTATTCCTGAAACAATCAATACTGGTATTCTCATTAATGCTTCTTTACGATCGGTTTTCAAAAATTATCACCTCAATATCAATTTTTGATATTCGAGTATTTAAAGTTTGCCAATAAATTTTTATAATAGTCTACTGATTAAAGTATTATGAATCCAAAAGATGTTAATGTTAGAGATTTTAATCCTGTTTATCGTACTCTTGAAAGATTAGAAGAACAAAAAAGACAGCGTAATTTAGAGCGTTCTGCGAGCCTTCCAAACTTGCGAGATTTTAGTCTTGCTTACAGAATTTTAGAAAAAGATGAAAAATAAAATTTTTATAACAACTGTTTTGTTGTTGATTGTTTTAGTGTTTACTGCTTGTGCTAACACTACTGTTGTCAATGACAGGCCTACTGTTTGCACGATGGATTATACTCCTGTTTGCGCTAAAGTTGATGTTCAATGCATTAAAGCACCTTGTCCTCCAATAAGTCAAACTTTTTCAAATAAGTGCGAGGCAGAGGCTGCTGGCGGTTTTGATATTACAGATGGCGAGTGCCAGTTTGAGTGTGACGCACAAAATCCTTGCAAGAATGAAGGTTTTGATTGTTACAAGTTTGAAGACGTGAGCACTCCTTTTTGTTATAATGATGACCCATGCGAGCGTTGCGAATCAGGACAATGCCTAATACTAGAGTCTTATCCAATGCAGGTGCGTTGTGAATAGTTTTTTAAAGTCTTTTAATAATAATTGTTTTTATGAGTGAGCTTTACACTTTGCGTCCGCAAAAAGGGGTTTTTGTCAATTATCGTTTTGTCAAAAGTCCTTTGACTTGGATATTCTTTATAATCTTACTTTCAGGATTGTTTAATTTTGTTTTTTTAATTGCAGGGATATTGTTGTTAGCGTTTAATTATTATCGTTTTAGGGTGCAGTACAAGAAAACAAAATATGTTTTCTTGGCAGATAAACTAATACAACAGACTGGTGGATTGTTTCATGATAAAGAAACTGAACTGTTAATCACCAATATAACGCACGTCTCGAAAGTGCTGCCTTTTATTGAAAACAAACTCTTTGACACTGGCCACGTGTTCATTCAAGCTGCTGGCAGTAGTAAAGCAGAAGTTGTACTAAAAAGCATTGCTAACACTAAAAAATTTTATGATTACGTTTTTAATTTAATGCAGCATAATGGTTTCAAACTAAAAAAACAAGAGCAAGTACAAGTTGAAAGCCCAGCGTTTAGTGGAGTGCTTTTTGAAACACTAACACACTTTTTTGCTAAAATTTTTATTGTTTTGTTTGTCTTGATACAAATTATTGGTGAATCATTCGATCTTTTGATGGATGTTATTCGCTCGCCAACATTGCTTGCGGGTTTTGGCTTGTTAGCAGCTTTTGTATTGTTTGTTATAGTTGTTCACAGTATTTTCAAGTTTTTGGACCTTATCAATCGACGCTACACTGTTTTTGATGATACTATAGAATACAAAGAAGGTTTTCTCACAAAACACTATTCTTTTATGCCAACAGAAAACTTAGCTGACGCTGAAGTAAAACAAACAATAGTTGATAAAATCTTTAGTTTATACGACGTCAAAATTAGTGTTCAAGGAGCAGGTCAAGAGATATTATTTAAAAATATGAAAAATGGCAAGTTGCTTGAAGAAAACCTTGACAAATTGATTCAAGGAGCTCAAAAAATAACTAAGAGCGCGAAAACTGTTGCAAAACAAGAGGTTCCAACAACAAAACTTGAAAAGAACACTGAGTTCACAGCGACTTATAAAATGAGCTTTTTTAGGGCTTTGATCCAGACACTTATTATCATACCATTTTTTCCAATATGGATTTTTGTTGCATTAATTGTCGGCATTACTGCTGCTGTAACAACTTATAATGTTAAAGCTTCTAGTGTTGAACAACGCTACGATTTTATCACAAAAAAAGTTTTAGAGTTCAGTGTTGATAAAGTTACGGCAATCAATATTAGCGAGAATTTTATTGACAAGTGGTTCAATACCATAACTATTAATTTTTCTTCTATTGGCTCGCACGAAAAAATCAGTTTTAAACACTTAAAAAAAACTGATGACTTACAAAATAATATTTTATCAAAGTTTGGACTGGTAGAACAAACTAAAACTCATAGCATTTTTTCAACTTATCGAATAAGAGATTTTATAGCTGCAAACAGTGTCTTCCTATTCTTTTACGCTTTAGTTTTTGCTCCATTAATGCTATTTTTTACTGTTTTTGTTAGCAGTCAATCAACAGAAGGCACCATTATTTTAACAGGAATACTAGCGGGAATAGTGCTCTTGCCAACAATTTTTATTCTTACTAGCATGCTTTATGGTTTATTCGTGTACAAGTTTTCACGCTTGGACTTTTACAAGGACCATTTTTATTTTCAAAAAGGATTCTTTTTTCGCAATTATTACCATGTACTGTACGATAATGTTAAAGGTATAAAAACTACCAAATACCCATTGTCTAGCTCTGGTAGTATTCTATTCAACGTTGCTGGTGAAACAATGGCACAAGCCAATAATCAAAAAGGTCAACAAATGCTAATGTCAAACCAGTTTAAAATGCGCTATGTAAGCAATATAAAATTAAAAGATGAATTGTTAGAGTTCATATTCTACAACAAGCCAACAGTAGAACAATTAGAACAGTTTATGAAACAAGATTCTTTTGAACATGAGACAGTGCTAAGTGTAAAACCACGATTAGCAAACACTATAGTACCATTAATCATTATTAGCATTATCATTCCACCTTTGCTGTTCTTGTTGCCAATCATTTTATTGTTTGTAATTCTCACGTTGAAAATGACAACTTACGAACTACAAAATCATAGATTGTTAAAACGTTCAGGAATATTGTACAAGAAGCAGCAATCTATAATTTTTTACAAAATAGACCACATTAACAAAAAACAAGGTTTTTTGAACAAAGTGTTTTCTAACGGTTCTGTTATTGTTAACACTACCGGAACTAGTCGTGCTGAAATGATTGTAAAAAACATTAAAGAATTTCCTGAATTTTATCAAAAACTAAAAGAGAATTACTAAAATGTTTTTAGGTTATAGAATGTTTGGCTGGATTATTTTATTAGCCGGTGGTTTCATCACTATTTTTGGTTTTGTCAAATGGAGTTTTTGGCAGATAATGATTGGCGCTTTTATGGTTATTGTTGGATTGTTCATGTCAAGAATTAGTTAAGCGGTCCTTTTTGAGTATAAGCTACTGCTTTTAGGAATTCTTCAGTGTTCAAAAATGCATGCGGTACTACTATTATAAGGCCTAAAACTCTATAGCTTACCGGGTTCTCTTCGCATTTTTTGTAGTGTCGCCAAGAATTAGTAAGTAATCTGTTTACATTACCGTTTGAATAAATTTCTTCTTTTCCTGCGTGAGGTCCTGTTTCTATAACTCTTTTTTCTAGTCTTCCATCGCGCAGTTTTGCTTTTATTTCTATTTCAATATCTACCGCGTCCGCTATGTCTTTTAATGTTTTGCAACACTCATCAATTTTAGCTAGCATCGAGAGTATAAAACAAAGTTTTTTATAAGTGTTATGCCAAACAATTATTTATGAAACTATTAAAACGTGTTGAAGACTACTTTTGGAGTGGCAACAGACTGGCCAAAGCAATGATATTTTATGGTTTTGGAGTTGTAATATTATTGTACGGTTTATACTATCAAAAATGGGTTATTGCAGGCATCGCAATTGCTTTTCTAGTAATTGACACAATAATCAATTTTTTAAGTTGGAGCCAGTACAATTAAGAATGATATGCTTCATCTAAATGTTTATTCATAGCCGCTGGTCTGGTACTATATAATATTGGCAGTTCTTTAGCTCTTTCTTGTTCATCTATTCTGCCAAAGCGCTCACCGCAAGGAATACAGGATACTAAAATACCACAACCTTCGCATTCCTCGTGAATTACTCTTTTAAACAGTTCCATAACAAGCTCTCAAAGATTCTTATTTAATAATTTATCGTCAATTTTTTATATAAGACAATTTTTGTCATAACATGACAAATGATTATTTTGCACAAGCAGCTACTCGTTACAATCCTAAAGATTTTCGCAAGAATGCGGGTTTTGACTTTTATGCAATGGCAGAATTGCAACGTATTAATCCTCAGAAAGCTGAAGAAGTCAGAATTGCAATGCTTGAAGAATTTATTGAAAGTCAACCTTTAGAAAAGCAGGAAGATATAAAGCAGTTGTTGCAACTAATAAAAGAAGGGAGTGCGACGCATTCTTCACAGATTCACCGTGCAGGTGTTGCTTTAAATTTTGCAACTGATAAAGCTTACGGCCCTGGAGGATTAACAGAAACAAATAGAAAGTATCTTCCAAAAATCGCCGAAGAAATTTCAGAAATACGTTGCCCAGCACAAAAAGCTTTAGATCTTCTAAAAAAATAGTTTTTTTTAGCAAAACGTTTTTATACGAAAAAATTCTTTAATACACTATGAGTGAAAAAGAGGCAGTAGGTGTTGACGTAACTTTTGTTGTTGGCACTCCCGGGGCCACAATAACAATTGATCAGGACAGCACAGAAATTGGAGTGTTAACAGTTGGAGAAAGTGGCAAAGCTCACACTAGCCTAAAACCAGGATTGTACAGTTTTTTGTTAGAGTTAGGCGATAGAAATCAAATTCTTACAAAGCAAATAAAACCAAAAAGCAGTGAAACAATAAAATTGCAGTTTGGCAAAATCGCAGAACATCACGTTTCAAGTGAAGGCCACGAAGGTGTTTTTCCAATTTTTAAGATTTTTTTTGCAGTAATATTTTTAGGCCTTGTAGGACTTGGAGTAATGCTATACTCTGATAAAACTTTGGACTTTGAAACTTTTAATTTTTTACAAAAAGAAGAAGTTATAGAAGTTGACACTACCCCTGTTTTTGTAGAGCCAGTGTATGAGACTAGAATTCACGAATTATTAGAAAATGATGTGTTATTAGGCGAAGAATTGAGCGCTCAAGGAAGGGTCATTTTCGTAAATGGTGTTCCAGCAGGAGAACTATTCTTTGATCAAAAAGTCTTAGACTCGCAAGGTCACAGCATATTTTTCGTGCTAAAAAGTGGTCGTGGTTTTAGAAAAGACAAAATCTACAATATAACAGGGCGATTAGTAAAGTATGAAGGCGTCAAATACTTGTCAGTAACAAAAAACATTATAGAAGTTGGCGACGCACCATAAAGTTTTTTATATAAGAATTCTTTTTGCTAGTTTATGAGTATTGACGCACAAGCACAACCGCAATTAAAGACTTGGGATGATATTGAAAGTTTTGATGATATTGTACTAGAGGCTGAGAGAGAAATAATTAAAGAATTATTAGAATCTAATCCAGAAGTTTGTCCTGAACTGATGCTTGGCGGACAATTTTTTTATTTTTGTGGCAAAGACTTGATACCGCCTTTTGATGAAACCAATCTAGAACCTTCAAACCCAGTGTATAAAAGACACCAACAAGTTATTTTTATGCAATTGTATTGTATGAAAGATCATAAAAAATGTGCTTATTTTAATGACAGAAAAAAACTTTGATTTTTTTAAGGTCGTTTTTGTATCATTTTTTATAAAAGTTTTTTCTGTGGCCTATTTGCACAATTAGTATTTCTAATTTATTTTCTATCACTCTTAGTACTATCCTATAGTCTCCGACTCTAAGAGCAAAGTATGGACTTCCCACTAATTTTTTTATGTGTGCATATGGCCTTATTTTACATCGTTCTAAACTATCAATTATTCGTTGTTGGATAGATTGTTCTAATTTTTGAAATTGTTTTAATCCAATACTAGAAAAAGTTATAGTGTACATTTTAATTAAGGCCTAATTTTTTTTTGACCTCTTCTAGAGTATGTACTTTTCCTTCCTTGTACTCTTTTTCTGCTTGAGCGATATCTTTTTTTGTTTGTTCTGATAATTCCATAGTGTCTTCTATTAAGTCCCAAATGACTTCTTCGTAGGTTTCTTTTTCGTAGAGTTTTCTCGCTTTGAGTTTTTCGATTAAGTCTTTGCTGACTTGAATAGTAGTTGCCATAGTGAACTATAGAACGTTATAGTATTTAAATTTTTTGTTTATTCTAAGAAGTTTTCAACATACTCTGAACGTTCACTTATCTCGCCGCGCAAATTCTTCAAAATTAGTTCTTTTGTTTCTTTTTTGTTATAGTTTGATAGTAGCCATGCTAGTTTTACAAATGTTGTTTCTATTGTCATGTCATTGCCGCCGGCCAAGACGCCTATTTGTTTTTGTCGTACTTGGTTTTCGTACACGTGGTCGTGCAATCGGCCAAAGATTGTTTGCGGCGCTAACACTATAATTAAACCGTCAGAGATTAATTTTTTTAAAGAATTATAGATTTTGGTGTTTTCTTTTGTAAAACCATCAAATTCTGCTACTGAGAGATTGCCAAGTCCTGTTGCTGCTATTACTAAACCATCAAAATTTTTGTAAAACTCAACCTCAACAGCTGACATGTTTGGGTGTTGGTATAATATTCCAATTTTTATTTTTGGATTGAATAATTTAACACTGATTTTGCCAGCAGCTTTTTTTGGAAGATTTTTTTCAAGCCACTTAATATTGTTTGCCTTATAGTTAACTAATGCCAATGCTTTACCGTTGACTGCCATAAAAGCGTCACGCCTACTAGAGTGTAATTTGCGACATTTTAGTGCAGGCAGTATTACTGCTTCGTTATCGTTTGATGTGCTATGCATGCATACTGCAACACTTCCAAAGCCTGAATTGGCTGCAAAGTACACTGCGTTAATCAGGTTTAGTGCTGCGTCACTACTGCCACGATCACTACTTCTTTGCGCTGCAGTCAATATTACTGGTTTTGACAAGCCTTCAATCATAAAACTTAGCGCTGCACTGCTATAATGTAGTGTGTCTGTGCCGTGTGTTATTATCACGCCGTCAACTCCACTATCAAATTCTTTTTTTACTTCTTTTGCAATGATGTTATAATGATCGAATCGAATGTTTTCGCTTAACATGTTAGAAACCAAGCGACTTTTTAAGTTTGCAATTTTGTTTAATTCTGGAAACATACTTATTAATTCTTCTGGGTTGAATTGCGCGCTTACAGCTCCTGTATTATAATCAACTTTTGATGCAATGGTGCCGCCTGTATGCAATATGCTAATTGTTGGCAGTTTTTTGTTAATCATTGTTTTAGAAACTTTTTTCTTCAACCCTGATAATTTTTTTAATACTTCTATTTTTTTAATGTTTTTTTTGTCAATTCCTATATTATAACCGTTAGAAAGCTTTACAAATACTGCTCCAGAAGATTCTGGCATTAATACTCCTTCTACAATATCAGTAGAAGTTATTATCCTAACAAGATTTCCTGGTTTTGTGCTCATGTAGAATTAACTTGGGGCTTGCTTTTTTTAAAGTTTACCCGAAATATGCTGGTTTTGCTTTTTCTAGTTCTTTGCCGCGCGCTTGAGTGAAATGTTTTTGTATGTCTTCGTATGCTTTTTCTATCTCTTTGGTGACTGATGGGCGTACTTTTTGTAGTGCTTTTTCAAAGTGTTCGTGGGTTACTTCTTTGGCTTTGATATCCTCGCGAAGTGCCAGTATTGCTGCTTCGCGACATATTGCTTCTATGTCTGCTCCAGCGTAGCCTTCTGTCTTATCTACTAATTCTTTTAATGTAACGTTTTTTAATGGCATGTTTTTTGTGTGTACTTTGAATATTTTTTCACGACTTTTAACATCAGGCACAGGCACTAATATTATGCGATCGAAACGTCCAGGGCGCAGCAGTGCCGTGTCTAGCATGTCTGGTCTGTTAGTTGCTCCTAAAAATACTACGTCTTTTAGTGTTTCTAGACCGTCCATTTCTGTTAGTATTTGGTTGACGACACGCTCGGATACTTTTGCATCAGATGACATTCCGCGCCTTGGCGCTAAACTATCAATTTCGTCAAAAAATATTATTGTTGGACTTGTTTGTCGTGCTTTGTCAAAGATTTTGCGAACAGCCCTTTCACTTTCACCGACCCATTTTGATAATAATTCTGGTCCTTTGACCAAAATAAAGTTTGCATCACTTTCTTTTGCTACTGCTTTTGCCAGCATTGTCTTGCCTGTTCCCGGAGGACCATACAATAATATTCCTCTTGGCGGGTTTACGCCTAGTTTTTTGAAACTTTCAGGGTGTTGCAATGGCCATTCTACTGCTTCTTTTAATTCTTGTTTTACGCCTTCAAGTCCTCCAACATCATCCCAACTAACAGTTGGTTTTTCTATTAGTACTTCACGCAAAGCTGATGGCCTAACTGTTTTTAGTGCTTCATCAAAATCTTTTTGTGATATTCTTAATTTTTCTAGTGTTTCTTTTGGTACTGGTTCTGCTTCTTTTAATTTTAATTCTGGCATAATTTTGCGCAATACTATCATAGCACTTTCTTTAGCTAGCGATTCCAGGTCTGCCCCCACAAAACCATGTGTTACACCGGCTAGTTTTTCTAAGTTTACGTCTTTGTCAAGTGGCATGTTTCGAGTGTGAATTTTTAAGATATTCAGGCGACCTTCTTTTTTTGGAACTCCAATTTCTATTTCACGATCAAATCGTCCAGGCCTACGCAGTGCTGGGTCTAACTCGTTTGGAATGTTTGTTGCTGCGATTACTACAACTTTACCACGACTTTTCAGACCGTCCATTGTAGCAAGTAATTGTGCTACAACTCGACGCTCAACTTCTCCTTTGCTTTCTTCGCGTTTTGGCGCTATAGCATCTATTTCATCAATGAATATTATTGAAGGAGCATTCTTTTCTGCATCTTCAAACTTTTTTCGCAGGTTTGCTTCTGATTGACCGTAGAACTTGCTCATTATTTCAGGGCCATTAATCAAGATGAAATTTGACTGAGTCTCGTTGGCTACTGCTTTTGCCAGTAATGTTTTTCCTGTTCCAGGACTACCATGCAAAAGAACTCCTTTTGGCGGTTCAATGCCTAATCGCTCGAAGATTTCAGGGTACTTCAAAGGTAATTCTACCATTTCACGAACTTTTTTTATTTCTTCATCAAGACCTCCAATGTCCTCGTAAGCTACTTCTAATACTTGTTTTTCGCTAACCTCTACCGCTTCAGGGTTAAAGACAACATCTGTCAGGTCTGTGACTATTACTGGTTCTCCTTTAGGAGTCGAATCTACTACTATGAATTTAAGGTCTCCAAGGCCAAAATTGACTGTTGTCTCATCAAGTAAATTAAAAATGTCTGGAAATAGGTTTTCACTAAGACTAGTTCTGCGACGTCTTGTGCCGCCAAGCGATACAACATCACCTTTTAGCATTGCACGACCTAACAATCCCTGCTTAAAAAGATTTGGAGGAGCACGTATCATTAGTCCTTTTCGTGCTGGCGCAATAATGACTTTTTTTGCTTCTTTGATTTCTGCCTTTTTTACAGTCACTAATTCACTAATACCAGTTTTCGCGTTTCGACGTGTCAAACCGTCCATTCGAACAATATTCAATCCTATGTCGCCAGGGTATGCCCTGTCAGCGATTGCTACTGTTGGCCTCTCACCAGATATTTCAACTATTTCGCCAGGCCTAACGCCTATTTCGTGCATGAAAGTACTATCTATTCTGACGATTCCCTTGTTTATATCGTCTTGTATAGCTTCTGTTACTTTTAATCTAATAACTTTTTGTGTCAAAGTATTCCCCCAACTGTTTTTAGGTTGTTTTTACTTTTGGAAATTGTATTGGTGGTGGCAGGTTTAAATCACGAGATAAAATAATCGCTTGTATTTCTGCTTTTAACAATACTGCATTGAAAATTTTTTGCATTATTTCACTATCTACCTTTTTGTCTTTTTCCCACTTTTTTATTATGTCTTTTGTGGTTTTAGAGTCTGCAAGGTATAATAGTTCGCCGCCTAACGTGATATTGCCAATTTTTGGAGTGTAGTCTAATGTGTATTCAAAGTGAAATTTTAAACCGTCTTGTTTTGAACTTCCAAGTTCAACGTCAGTTTTTTCTACTTTGTTAACTCCAACGTTTTTTTTGATGTTGACCTTTTGTGTCATTGGCCCTTTCTTTTCTGCTTTTATAGTTGTAAAGTTAAATCCTATTACTGTCATGGTATTATCACCTGAAACGCTCTAATTCCGAACTATATATAAATTTTACTCATTTTAGCAACCATTGCTTTTATAAATAAAACTGTTTTCTCGACTAATCACAATGGTGGAAAAAACACTTGAAGAACTAAGTTCTATGGGATTTGAACCTTTTGAAGTAAGTTATGCTGGTTATTCTTGGTTTAAACGTGAAGAAAATGTCATTTTCGCAACTGAAATTAGTAAAGGCATCTATGACATTCACAACTATGAAAAATTACGACAAGATGAAGCATAAGAAAGTAGAACAGGTAAACCTGAAAAAGGATATGACTGTTAATCAATTGGTTAAAGAGTTTGAAAATAGTGGTGTGATGGGGGCTGGTCGCATTGCAAGAGCCGCAAATATTTCTCAGAACATGATACAAGACACTGATTGTAAGGTTTTTTTGGGTTTTGCTGGTGCAATGGTACCTGGCGGCATGAAAAATGTTATTATTGAAATGTTAAAAAACGGTTGGATTGACGTTTTCGTGACAACTGGCGCTAACCTGACTCATGACTTGGTAGAAGCACTTGGCTATAATCATTATCAAGGAAATTGCAATGCAGATGATAAAAAATTGCACGAAGAACAAGTTGACAGGATTTATGACTCTTACATGCCAAACAATGTCTACGTCGGACTAGAAAAATTCTTTCAACAACATTGGGAAAAATTATCAGAAAATAAGATGAATATTAGAGAATTCTTACACAAACTAGGAAGCCTGGTAGAGGACAAAAACAGCATTTTACGCGTTTGCCACGATAATAATATTCCAATATTTTGTCCTGCAATAAGTGACAGTGGAATTGGATTGATGGTTTGGGGACAATTAGCAAAAGGCAAAAAAATAAGTGTTGGAGCATTTGATGATTTATTAGAAATACTTGATACTGCTTGGACTGCAAAAAAAACAGGTGTGATATATGTTGGCGGCGGAGTGCCAAAAAATTATATTCAACAAGCAATGCAATTCAGCCCAAAAAGCGCAGAGTACGGAGTTCAAATCACAATGGACAGACCAGAACCAGGAGGCAGTAGTGGAGCAGAATTGCGTGAAAGTATTAGTTGGGGCAAACTAAACAGTGAAGCAAAATTTGTTGATGTCATAAGTGACGCCACAATTGCACTGCCATTAATTGTTGCAGCCATCAAAAGCAGAATTTCTTTATAATTTCAATTCCTAAACTAACAGTTTTGCCATCAACGTCCTTTTCAGGGTTTATTTCTACCAAGTCAATTATTGCAGCCCTGCCAATTAACGGCTCTATTAACTCAAAAAACTTAACTTTACTAAAACCATTAGGTTCGAGGTGTCCGGTGCCGGGCGCAAGACTAGGGTCTATCACGTCAATGTCAATACTAACATAAAGAATTTCATAATTTTTTGCAAATTGTTCAATTTGTTCTTTAACTGCCTCACTAACAGATAAAGTTCTAATTTTTTTAGCTTCTAAGTATTCTTGCTCCTCATCTGATATGTTGCGAGCGCCAATCAACAAAACATTTTCAGGGTCTAATTCTCCCTCATCAATCAACGCACGCAAGTAATCTTCGTGTGTTGGAGGACTAAAATCGCTTTGCAAGTCTGGGTGAGCGTCAAACACTATAAAGCCAACACTATCATGATTGTGCTTTAATCCTTTAAACGCGGGATAAGTTATTGAATGATCGCCACCAATCAACATTACTGGCTCGTCAATTAAAGCTATTTTTTGCTCTATAACATCAAAACTTACTTCAACATTAAAATTGTCAACTTGCAATATTTCAACATCTAACTCTTCTACAATAACTGAAGGCATATTCTGACAACCTTCATTTTTTGATAGTGTTCCACCGCCAAAGGGCACTCCTATTAATTTCATAAAAACTAGCGATTAATACTTTTTTATTAAGGTTTTGGACGAAAACTATATAACTGACCTAATACCATATATATGTAGGAACTCGCATAGTAATTTCAGGGGAAAACTTACAGAGTTGAAACAATATGCCACCACTGGCACGAGAACTCGAAGACGAAAGCGATCATAGGTCTGCTTTAGCAGCGATTGTTAGCGCAGAATACTTAGAGCGTTTTGAAAAAGAACAACTTGTTCGCACAGAAAAAGAAGTTGAAGCAGTAAATTACGTTCTAGGCTTTATTGACAATCATTATTCTACACTGATTAAACTTTTAGAGTTACATGAGTCAATGCCTGATTTCGAAGATAGATTATTTGAAGGCACAATAAAACAATTATCAAATTTTGTTGGCAGGGCACGCTATCAATACCTTGATGACGCTTTAGGAATTCACAGCACAGAATTAATAGAAAATCGCAGTTATATAGAAGATCATGTAGATTTTATAATACCAGACCATAATAAAAAAAATAATGGTGTGGCAAAATATATTCTAAGCGAACAAGGACAAGAAGCTTACGAAACTTTAGAAAATTCTAATTTAATAACAAAAACTATTGGCCCTCGACTGCCTTATTAATTCTAGCAAAAGCTTTTTATTTAACTTAATTTGATAACCTCTCACGATGAGTGAACCAGCATATTTAGGATCAATAGCACAACAACGATTAACAACTATTAATACTCAAAGAGAAAAAGAACAAAATGATGTTGCTCTAGCAGCACAAATCATCACCGATTATTGGCCAGAAATTAAAGATGCAATACGACTAGTAGCTTCTGATGAGCAAACACAACAAGATTATTTGCTTCAAGATACTATTAGCATGGTTAAGCGAATAAGAAGCTATTCAATGAAACCTATAGATAACCATAGAGAACTCATAGAGCGCAAAAAAGATGATAGTTGTCCTGAAGGAAGATTAGAACTTACTGACTTATTAGTTTTTGATAGGGGTTGTCCAATAAGAGTTCCAACAAAAAAAGGTTTGAAAGCTATTGATTGTGAACCCAAATAAATTCTAGAATAACTTATTTTTTGTAGAAACATTTTTATAAAAAAATTCATTGTTAATTCTTATGTGGACCATAAAAGAAGTAAAAAAACTATCGAACTTAAAAAATCCTGTTTTTGTTGAAGGAATGCCTGGAATTGGAAATGTTGGAAAAATTGTTACTGATTTTCTAATACAAGAATTAAAAGCAGAACTAACAGCGACTTTTCACTCTGACAGCTTGCCAAACGCTGTTTATGTAAAAGAAGACAATCTGGTCTCTTTGCCAAAGATTGAATTATATCATAGAAAACTAAAAAGTCAAGACTTACTAATACTAACAGGCGATGTTCAACCAAGCGAAGAGAGTGCTAGTTGGCAGTTCTGTCAAAAAGTACTAGATTACTTAAAAACTCATAAAGTTGATACTATTATCACAACAGGCGGCATTGGACTTGTAGAAGAGCCAAAAAAACCAATAGTTTACATCACTGGAAACAACAAGGAGTTCATCAAGAATTTCAAAAAAGACACAGAGCTCAACGATAAAATTTATGGTATTGTAGGACCAGTAATTGGGGCTGCAGGCCTATTAGTTGGAATGGCCGGCAAAAAAAAGGCTATTGCATTACTTGCTCAAACACTAGCGCACCCAACTTATTTGGGAATGGCAGGGGCTAGTCAAATCATTAAAACACTCAATAAAAAATATTCCTTAGAGGTTGATACTAAAAAATTAGAGCGTGAAATAGAAAAGTTCAATAAAGAATTAAAAGAAAAAACTATTAAACTACAAAAAAAGGCTAATGTTGTAGAAGAACAAAGCACTAATTATATTGGATGAAAATGAAAATAACAAAAATTACTGGTCGAATGATATTAGACTCAAGAGCTAATCCCACACTAGAGTGCGATGTTATAACACAAAAAGGCATTTTTGGACGTGCTGCCACTCCAAGTGGCGCATCAAAAGGAAAGTTTGAAGCGTACGAGCTAAGAGATAACAAAAAAGCTTTTGGTGGTTTAGGAGTAAGTCAAGCACTAAAAAACTTCAAGAAAATCGAACAAGTACTAATAGGTGTTGATGTTGCAGACCAACAACAAATTGATCAGTTAATGTTAACACTTGATGGCAGTCCAAGAAAAGAACGATTAGGAGCTAACACTATTTTGGCTGTTAGCATGGCATCAACAAGAGCAGCAGCAAAAGAAAAAAACCTAACATTATACGAGTACTTAGCAAAAATCTCAAATAATAAAAAATTTCAACTTCCAATACCATTTGCTAACGTGTTAAACGGCGGGCGTCACGCTGGCAACAAACTAGCAATGCAAGAGTTCATGATAGCCCCAATCAAAGCTAAAAGTTTTTCTCAAGCAACTCAAATGATTAGTGAAACTTACAACACACTTAAAAAAATGTTATCTGATCGTTTTGGCAAAGCTGCCGTAGCTTTAGGTGATGAAGGAGGTTTTGCGCCCCCAATTGAAAGGGCAGAGCAAGCACTAGATTTTTTAACAAAAGCAATAAAGACTGCTGGTTACAAAAACAAAGTCATGATTGCAATAGATGTTGCCGCTAGTGAAACTTACAAGGGAGGACTTTATAACTTGCACAAGACAATGACTCAAGATGAACTAGCAGAATACTATTTTGATCTTATCAAACAATATCCAATTATCAGTATTGAAGACCCTTTTGACCAAGAAGATTATGAAAGTTGGAAAGCGTTTACAAAAAACACTAAAATACAAGTTGTTGGTGATGACTTGTTAGTGACTAGTCCTTCTCGTATTCAAATGGCAGTTGACAAAAAACTGTGCAACAGTTTACTCTTAAAGATTAATCAGGTTGGCACTATCAGTGAAAGCTTGACAGCTCACAAGCTGTCACGACAAGCAAAGTGGCACACAATGGTAAGTCATCGCAGTGGTGAAACAGAAGACTCTTACATCAGTGATTTAGCAGTAGGTATTGGTGCCAAACTTGCAAAAATTGGTGCTCCAGCTCGAAGTGAGAGAACAGCAAAGTATAATCAGTTATTAAGAATTGAAGAAGAGCTTGGCAAAAAAGCAAGTTTTGCAAAATGGTAATAAAAAAGAGGGTAGCACTGATAATTCTAGATGGTTTTGGAATAAGAAAAGAATCTATTGGTAATGCTGTTAAAAAAGCTAAGATGCCCTATTATAGGTCACTAGTAAAAAAGTACCCTAACAGCATTAGCAATGCTTCTGGCCCTGCTGTTGGACTGCCAAAAGGCACTATTGGCAATAGTGAAGTTGGACACTTGACACTTGGCAGTGGACGATTAATAAAACAAGACCTTGTCAGGATTAATGATTCAATAAAAGATAAAAGTTTTTACAAGAATAAAGTATTGCTCAACGCTGCAAAACACGTCAAAAGACACAGTTCTGCCCTGCACTTAATGGGGCTTTTAAGCGATGGTGGAGTGCACTCTCATATTGATCACTTATTCGCACTTTTAGAGTTTGCAAAAATACAAGGATTAAAAAGAGTTTTCATACATGGATTCTTAGACGGTCGTGACGTTCCACCCAAAAGTGCTGGCAAATACGTAAAAAAATTGTTTGATAAGATGAACAAATTAGAAATTGGAGAATTAGCAACAATACAAGGACGTTATTTTGCAATGGACCGTGATAATCGTTGGGACAGAGCAGAAAAAGGCTATACTTGTGTTGTCAACGGCATTGGCCATCAACGCCATGACGCATTGCAAGCAATAAAAGACTCCTACAAAATAGGAGTTACTGACGAGTTTTTTATTCCTACAGTTTTGCACACTGAAGCCACAATTGAACCTCACGACTCAGTGATTTTTTTTAATTTTCGCTCTGACAGAGCCAGGCAACTAACACGTGCTTTTGTTGAAGGCCGTTTTGATAAGTTTCATCGTCCAAAACTAAAAAAAGTACATTTTTACACTTTAACACGTTACTCTAAAAGTGTTAGGAGACCTGTCGCTTTCAAACCAGAAAAAATCAAGAACACTCTTGGAGAAGTATTATCAAAAAACAAAATCAAGCAATTGCGCTTGGCAGAAACTGAAAAGTACGCTCACATCACATACTTTTTTAATGGCGGCAAAAGCGACCCTTACAAAAACGAGCATCGAATGCTTGTTAACAGTCCTAAAGTCGCAACTTACGATTTAAAACCTGAAATGAGCTTAGCACAAGTAGAGAAAAAGTTTTTAGAAAACATTTCAAAGTACGATGTTTTTATTGTAAACTTTGCAAATCCTGACATGGTAGGTCACAGTGGCAAAATGATTCCAACTGTTAAAAGCCTCGAATATGTTGATTTATCACTTTCAAAAATTGTTCCAAAACTACTCACTAAAAATTATGATGTTATAATAACAGCAGATCACGGCAATGCAGAAGAATTAATAGGAGTTCATCAAACAAGCCACACCACTAATCCAGTGCCGCTATTACTAATCACCAATAATAAAATAAAACTAAAAAAGAAAGTTTGCGGTGCAAGCGACGTGGCGCCAACAATACTAACAATTTTAAACATCAAAATTCCAAAACAAATGAGTGGAGAGAGTTTAGTATGAACTACAAAGATTACGGCAACACTGTTGCAATACTAGGGGCTAGTAATAAGCCGGAACGTTTTTCAAACAAAGCTGTAAAAGCTTTCAAAGAAGAAGGATTTAAAGTTTTTCCCGTAAACCCTAAAGAAGGAAAAATTGAAGACCTTAAATGTTTTAAGAGTTTAGAAGAAATAAAAGAAAATATTGATATTGTTAGTGTTTACTTAAAACCTGAAATATCAATACAAAAAAATCTTACACAACAAATAACATTGAAAACTCCTAAACTTGTGATTTTAAACCCTGGCACTAGCAGTATGAATTTTAATCGTCAATTACAAGAAGCAGGCTTGAATTTTGTAATGCAATGCTCAATCAGGGGATTAGGCCACAGCCCAGAAGAATACTAAAACCTTTTAATATAATCAACAAATTCTAAACTAATATGCAATTAAAAAAGCACGAGCACAAAATACCTAAAGAAATCTATACTAGTCTAGAACTGCGCGGTTTTCAAACTTTACGACCATCACAAATCAAAGCCATTGACGCTGGACTATTTGAAAAAAAGAATTTACTGGTTTGCACTCCAACAGGCAGTGGCAAAACACTTGTTGCAGAACTAGCATTCATTGATTCAATAAAACACGGTGGCAAAACAGTCTACATAGTGCCATTAAAAGCATTAGCGTCTGAAAAATTTAAAGAATTCAAAAAATATTATCCAAACATTAAAACTGCTTTGTCAATTGGCGATTATGACAAGAACGAAGAACGACTGGCAAACTATGATTTAATAATCACAACAAGTGAAAAACTTGACTCTTTAATTCGTCATCACACACCATGGATTTCAAAAGTCAACCTTGTTATTATTGACGAAATACACTTGTTAAACGATCCAAGTCGTGGTCCAACACTAGAAATACTAATCACTTTACTAAAAAAACTTCTTAAAGCACAATTCATAGGGCTTTCCGCGACCATTGGCAATCCTAAAGAATTAGCTGATTGGCTGAGTGCAGAACTCGTAGAAGACGGTTGGCGTCCTGTAGAGTTAAAGCACGCAGTGTACCGCGACGGTGAAATACATTATAAGAAATAATTTTTAGTACATTACTAGGCCAATCAATATGAATATGTAGGCCACGATAAAAAGCGAGTACATCAAAAAAAGTTTTTTTTCTTTGTGAACATAAGCGTAAGCCAACAATGGTATTGTAAGAATAAAAAATCCAACCCAAGTAATTGCAGAAACTCCGCTTGTTTGTTTGTTAACCCAAATGCCCCACATTTGCGGTATCATAGTTATTGGAAAAAGTATTGCAATAATATTTACTAACTCATCCAAAAAACGCATTTTTGCGTCATCATGCGGGTAAGGCTGTAGCTCTTGAGTGGCTCTCTTGCGCCTGTGCTGGTGTATTAAATGTTTTGGTAATGGCATTTTTTCACTTCAATAGTTTTTTTAGTATTTGGCGAACTTCCTGTGGTGAAGCTGCTCCTTTTGATTGGCGCATCACTTGTCCCATCAAAAAATTAAAAGCTTGTTCTTTACCTTTAGCGTATTCTTCTACTGTTTTTGGGTTATCATCAATTGCTTTTGCAGCCCACAATTCTAATTGGTTTGAATCACTGACCATTTTCAAACCATGTTTTTGCACGTAGTGTTCTACATCAAATGGTTTTACTACTAGTTGTTCTAAGATTTTTTGTGCTACTGTTTCCGTGATCTTTTTTTGCTCTAATAGTATTAATAATTTGCTAAAGTGTGTGTGATCAAATTTGATATCACTAAAGTCTAACTTGTTATAATTTAAAACTCTGGCTAGTTCGCGACGAGCCCATTTTGCTGCTAGTATAGGATCAACTTCTTTTGTTAGTTTTTCAAAAAATTCTGACAGGTTATAGTCTTGTGTTAAAACTTTTGCGTCATCGCTTGATAAATTGAATTCTTTTTTGTAGCGTTTTTCTCTATCATGATGTAATTCTGGCAAGGTTTCCTTGATTGTTTTTTGCCAATCATCAGTTAATTCAGTGATTGTCAAATCAGGGTCTAATATGTAGCCATAATCATCTTCTGATTCTTTAGTTCTCAAACTTTGAGTTATTCCTGTCTCACTATCCCAAGAGCGTGTTTGTTGAACTATTTTTTGTCCTTGCAAGAGTGCTTCTTTTTGGCGCAATAACTCATACATTAAGGCTTTTTCTATTTCTTTAAATCCACTAATATTTTTTATTTCTGCTCTTGTATAGCCTGAGGCTTTAATTGAAACGTTAGCGTCTGCTTTTATTGTTCCGTCACTAATATCGAATATTTGTAGGTATTGCAAAACAGTAATTAGTGCTTTTAGAAAATCTCTTGCTTGTGCTGCGCTTGTTATTTCTGGTTTTGTAACAATCTCTAATAGTGGTCTTCCTGAACGATTATAATCTACTAGTACACTGTTTGATTTGTGCATTCCGCCAGGATGCATTAGTGCTGCTGGATCTTCTTCAATGTGCACTCTCTCAAGTCCAATTTTAGTGCCATCAGGCAATTGTAAGTGACCACCAACTCCTATTGGTCTATCATATTGTGTTATTTGATAGTTTTTGCTCATGTCTGGATAAAAATATGTTTTGCGACTAAAGATTAGTTCTTTGTCAATATCACTGTTTAATGCCATGCAAAGTCGCAGTGCGTAATCGACTGCTTTTTTGTTAAGAACTGGCTTGCTGCCGGGCAAGCCCAAGCACACATCACAAGTTAATGTGTTAGGTTCACTGCTTCCTCTTGTTGGACAACTACAAAATAGTTTAGTAAGCGTGTTTAATTCTACGTGAACTTCTAATCCTATTACTTCGTCAGTTTTGAACTTCATCTTGTTGTAGTGCTCCAATTAGTTGGAATAGTTTTTCTTCTTTTAGTTGGTCTGCTATAAACATCATTCCTATTGGCAATCCTTTGTGCTCTATTAATGGAATGCTAGCGTGTGGCAGTCCTGCAAGGTTTGGCCCTGCTGTCATGACGTCCATCATATAATTTTGCAGTGGTGTTAATTTTTTTGCTTCATTAAATGTTGGCGGTATAACAGGCATAGTAGGACAGAGCAATAAGTCATAGTCTTTGAATGCTTTTTGATATTCTTTAACCATTAATTGGCGGCTTTGTTGTGCTTTGATATAATATGCGTCGCGATAACCTGCCATTCTAGCAAAACTTCCTAGCATTATACGACGTTTTGCTTCTTCGCCTAAGTGTTTGCTTCTAACTGTTGAAAAATAATCATTAAAACTACCCTCTAGTTTTTCGTGAGCTCCATAGCGCATGCCACAATATTTTGCCAGATTAGTTGAAGCTTCTGTTGTTGCCAGTATGTAATAAGTTGGCACTGCATAATCTGTTATTTGTTTTAAACTGATTTTTTTTACTTTTGCACCAATAAACTCTAATTTTTTTATTGTTTGATTTAATGCTTCCATTACTTGCACGTCAACACCTTTGCCCATTGATTCTTCTATGACTCCTATTTTGAAGCCTTTGATTGATTTTTCTAAGTATTCAGCATAATCAACTGTTGGAACCTCTAATGAAGTACTATCTTTTTGGTCGTGACCACTGATGACTTCTTGCACTAATGCTACAGCTTCAGGGTTTGTGCCCATCGCGCCTATCTTGTCTAGGCTATTGCCATAATCTATTAGTCCATAACGTGATACCCTGCCATAGGTTGGGCAAAACCCTATAACTCCACAAAATGAAGCTGGTGCGACAATGCTGCCGCCTGTAGACTCTCCTAGGCTTACGTGTTCAAAACTTGCCAGTTTTGATATTCCTCCACTACCGCCTGATGAACCGCCACAAACACGTTTTTTGTCAACTGGGTTTAATGGAGTTTTATAGCCTAACCCTACGTTTGTTGCGAAACTGCCAAATCCAAACTCGTCCTGTGAGGTTTTACCTATTATTATTGCTCCTTCATCAATAACGCGCTGCACTGCCGTGGCATTGAATAATGGCTTGTAGCCTTTTAGTATTCTAGAGCCTGCAGTGCTTTCCACGTCTTTTACATTAATGCAATCTTTGACTGAAATGAATAGTCCTGCTAATCGTTTACTTTTAGCATTCTTTTTTAGTGTCTTTGCTTGCTCTAGTGCTAAGTCTTCACAGATAACATTAAAGTAATGGTATTCTTTGTTGATTTTCTTAATTTCTGCCAATACTTTTTTTGTTTTTAGAACCATGTCAACTTTACCATTTTGTACTTTTTCAATATACTCGTCAATTCTCATTTTCATACTGCCCTAGGACCCCTAAAATATCCGTCTTGTTTGTGCTTTGTATTTTTTAGTGCTTCTTGTTGGCTCAAACACTTTTTTGGAATGTCTTCTCGTAGAACATTTTTTTTTGTTATTGGTTGTGCTAGAACTGGCTCACCACTAGTTTTTAGCTTGTCTAATTTTTTAAAAGCTTCAAGAATATCTGCAAAATCCTTAGTGAAAGTTTTAATCTCAGCAGGTGTTAGTTTTAGCCTAGCATTTTGCGCTACTTTTTTTATTAGTTCTGAGTCTATTTTCATCTAGAATCAATGAAGCTGTGTTATTTAAAAAATTTTGCAAAAAAGCAATTATTTTGCTTTTTTCTTAATAATTAGAGTTTGCAGTGTTTGCAGTCTTGTGATTGACATTCTTTATTTTTCATATTCCATTTGATAGACCATTGTTTTATGTCTTTTATTATTTTGATGAATGCTTCACCGCTTTTGGTTAATTGATACTCGCTTGTTATTGGAAAGTGTGTTGTATCAACTTTTTTTGTTATTAGTTTTTCTTTTTCTAATTCTTTTAATCTTAAAGATAGTATTTTTGGTGTTATGCGCACTATGTTGTTTTTTAGTTGTGAGTATCTTTTCTTGTTTGAGTCGCCCTTGTATAATTCTAGCAGTATCAATAGTGTCCAGCGCTTGCCTAAAAAATCAACTGTGTTGTAAATTGTGCATTGTTTGTTCATGGTATACTTTAGGATACTATCAACTATATAAATAAGTATCTTTAATATAGCTAATATAAAAAAGCTATTAAAGGTTTTTGATTATGGTAAAAAGAAGCATTATTGAAATAAACGAAGAAAAATGCGATGGTTGCGGATTGTGTATTCCTAATTGTCCAGAAGGAGCATTACAAATAATTGATGGCAAAGCACGACTCATCAGCGATTTGTTCTGTGACGGTTTAGGAGCGTGCATCGGTCACTGCCCAAAAAATGCTATCAAGGTAATAGAGCGAGAAGCAGAGCCTTATAATGAATTAAAAGTCATGGCAAACATTGTAAAACACGGTGAGAACACAATAAAAGCTCATCTAGAGCACCTGGCTGAACACGGCGAAACAGAGTTTTTAAACCAAGCTGTAGAATACTTAAAATCTAATAATATGGCTGTGCCAAACTACAAAAAGGCTTGTGATGATTTGGCGTGCGGGTGTCCGGGAAGCATGGTTCAAACAATACAAAAAAAAGATTCTGATAAAAAAGAAACTTCTTCGTCTGTGCAAAGCTCAACACTTTCTCAGTGGCCAATTCAACTAAGTTTATTGCCACCGCAAGCCCCATTTTTTAATAATAGTAATTTAGTGATAATGGCTGACTGTGTCGGTTTTGCTAATCCAAACCTTCATAACGAATTATTAAAAGATAATAGTATTGCTATTGGCTGTCCAAAACTTGATGATATAACAGAATACCAAGAAAAAATCAAGAGCATTATTGAATTGAACGATCTAAAATCTATAAGTGTTGCAATAATGCAAGTTCCGTGCTGCAGTGGATTGTACACTATTGTAGAACAAGCACTCAATGATTCAGGTAAAAAAATTCCATTAAAAAGAATTGTTATAGGAATTGACGGCACAACACTAGAATAACTATTTCTTTTTAGCTTTGCGTTTTTGTTTTTTAGAAGGGTATTTATCCTGATGTCTTGGAGTATAACGAAGTAACAGTCCTAAAAACATTATTATTAGAACTAATAATATTGATGTTCCAAGGCTCAAATCAATCTTGCCATAATACGTGTAAATAAATGTTAGCAAGAAAGCTAATAGTAAAAACATCAAATACTTGTCAGTTATCTTGTCACCTCTTAGCATAAGAAAACATTTAGTTTTTTGGTTTATAAACTTTTCTAGAATTTGATAAAGTTTAGTTTTGAAACAGTTTTTCTGGCGTCTTCTAAGTCTTTTTCGAACTTTGTCATAAAAATTGTCATTTTCTCGCACGCCAAGTCTTTTAATTGTCCGCTTGTCATGTGACCGCTTTTGTACTCTCCATAAATCTGGTCTAGTTCTTCGTCATCTTCTATTAAGTGTTGTTTTAATAGTTCGAATACCATGTCTTTTTCTACTTCTGCACCATGCTCGCGGTGCTCTTCTAGTGTTGCGCGACCGCCTGTTACTGCTCTTCGTATTTTCTTGCAGGCTGTTTCAACGTCTTCTGGTAGTTCAATGCAACTTTGCGGTTTTGATTTTGACATTTTTAGGCTTCCGTCAAGTGATGGTGTGAACTTTGTATAAATTGAACTTGGAGCGAAGAATTTCTTTGCTTTAGTGCGACTTACAATGTCGCGTGTTAAGCGTATGTGAGGGTCCTGATCTACTCCTACTGGTATAATTCCTGGCATTCGCTCTTTTAACTGAGGGTACAGTATGTCACCTGCTTGTATTACAGCGCTCATTATACGACCGGGATCTGCGTTGCCGTAAATGCTTTTGAACTCATTTAATGTAATTTTTTTTGCAAATTCAAAGCCTAATTGTACAACGTCACGGTTTTGTGATTGAAAGTAAAAAATTGTTTTTTTAGGGTCAAGTCCTAATGCAATGTATGCTGGTATGTGAAATTCCATTGCCCGCCTTCTTGCTTCTTCTAATGACACCCCGCGTGCAGCAGCGCTCTCAAGGTCAGCCACTAAAATGTAAGTTTGAGCTCCCATTTTTTGAAAGTAAGCCATCAATTCAACAATCATTTTAGAGCCAAAGTGTAATTTATCATTGGTTGGCATTATGCCAGTTAGAACATAGAATGGTTTTTTGTTTTTGATAGCCTTGGCTATGATTTTGAGGTCTCGCCCTGCAAAGACAACACCTCGGCGCATTAAACGATTAGATGATGGAAAATCTTCTGGGTTGAATTTTTCCAGTCCGAAATCCTTTATTAGCTTTGTATAATCTTGTGGCAGTTCACTGCCATAAGGATCAATAATCTTTTTCATAAATATCAGATAGTCTTGGTGTTTATTTAAAGTTTTCTTCTAATAGGTCTATTGCTTTTTCTCTTTTAGCAGGGTAAACTGCTATTGAGAATTTAATGTGAAAACAATTACCAGAATCAACAATAATATATTCATTATTTAATAATTTATTTTTGTCAAGTCGCAAGTAAAAAAATAAATCATTATCTAAGCGAGAATCTAACTGTTTTAATAATAATTCTTTTTGTTCAACACTTAATTGTTTTTTTAAATTGTTAAAAAACTCTGTTATGTGACGCTGCTTTTCTAGTTTTATTTCATATACTATTATTTGACGGTCGTTAAACCCAACAGTTTTAGATTCTTTTAACAATATTTTTTCAATCGACACTAGTTTTAATAATGCACTCTTGATTTGTTCTTGGTCCTCCTCAGGAGGCGCGAAAACACTTATTGTAATATTGTGAAACAATTTCATAACAAACTTTAAAAACTTCATTATTATTATTGTTTTTGATGAAACACACTCGTAAAGTAACTTTGATGCTTGTAGGATTCTTTTTTTTAGCGCAAATTATCGGACTTTTCGTAGTAAACCAGTACATTGACGTAGAATTAACAGAACAGACCGGTACTACAAAGTTCAAACCAGCAAATGTTGGTCCACTAGAGTTAGACGTTGACATTCCAGAAGAACAACAGAGCAAGACTTTCATTCCAGTATTTATTGCAATACTTGTTGGCACAATGCTTGCGTTGCTCTTGATTAAGTTTCGAACTGTTAGACTTTGGAAATTATGGTTCTTTTTCGCAGTTCTTATCACATTAAGCATTAGTTTTGGAGCATTCATAAACCCGTACGTTGCTTTTGTTTTCGCAGCAATTCTAACATACTTTAAAGTGTTCAGGCCAAACTTTTACGTTCACAACTTCACAGAATTATTCATATACGCTGGCCTAGCAGCATTACTAGTTCCAATGCTTAACGTGTTTAGTGCAATCATACTATTATTTTTGATTAGTGCTTATGACATGTACGCTGTATGGCAATCAAAGCACATGATAAAACTTGCAAAATTTCAAGCAGAAAGTCGATTGTTTGCAGGACTTATGATGCCATACTCTAAAAGCAAGAAAAAAATAATTACCAAAGTTCCAACAAATATCACACCAACAAAAAGTATTCGAAGAGAAACCGTTAGAACTGCTATTTTGGGCGGTGGGGATATTGGTTTTCCACTAATTTTTGCTGGAACAGTATTAAAAGTTATAGGAATTTGGCAAACACTGATTATTTCAGTAGGTGCCACGATAGCATTATACCTACTACTAGTTTATGGCAAACAAGACAGGTTTTACCCAGCAATGCCCTACATCAGCGCAGGAGCACTAATCGGGTACTTGATAGTATTGGTGATATAGATTTACTTTTCTTCCTTTATTTTCATAAATATTATTGCTGCAGGAATCAATAAAAATCCTCCAATAAAGATTGTTTTTTGGCCTCCAATCGTATCAACTAAGAGACCGTTAATAGGTAATGCTATAAGTCCGACAATTGATAATAACATACTTTCAACAGAACCAATTGTTGCTCGCATTTTTGATGGTATAAAACGATGAAAAAACATTCTTTCAGCAGGTTTTCTTCCAGCCATGAAAAACTCAAAGCTCATAAACACTAAAAAAGCAAAAAATATGCTGTTAACAAAAACTGCCATCATTGCAGCAATAGCTGGTAAAAAAAGATATTTTATTATGAATGTTCTTTGCTTTTTCAATAATTTATTAGTAATCAAAGGTCCTAAAGTCCAAGTTAACGCTATTGCAGACCACATGTAACCAAAAGCATGATCTGGAAAACCAAGCGATTGCATTACTGGAACCCAACTAATTCCTGTGTTAAGATTATAGCCAAAAATGACTATCATGCTAGCCGCTAAAAAATAAAATATTACCTGATGATTACGACTATACTCAAGTGAATCAACAGATTGTTTTTTTAAGATTTTAAAAGAATCTTTAATTGATATTTTTTTACGATTATAGTTTTCCTTTGCAAAAGACAGTATTATAAAAGCTGAAACATAACCAAGAGCAGCTGCCAACCAAATAATTTTTAAACCAAAAAATTTTACTGCTAAAGCCCCTATAAAACCTGAAATTACTAATCCGAAACCTCCTATAGATAAATTTTTTGAAAAATAAGTCTTCAAATACTTTTTGTTTCTCCCTTTTAATAAGTCAACAACCCATGCTTCTTTAGCACCACTCCAAAAAGTTCCGGCGAAACCTAAAAATGCTTGAATTGCAAGTATTGCATAAAAATTAGTAAAAAAATACATTAGCATAAAACCTGTACTTGCTAAAACAAAGCTCAAAAGAACAGAAAGCTTCCTGCCATAAATATCTGCTATTGCTCCAGTAGGAACTTCAAAAATTAAAGCAAACAATGGGTAAACAGCCATTATCAGACCAATCTGAAAAAAACTAAACTCCAAACTTTTAAAATAAACAACCAAAAAAGCAGGAACAAAAAAAAACATTAAACTAATAAACATATCCAAATAAAAAGGCCACAATACTTTCAATTCTTCTTTTTCGAAAAACTTCATAACACAAAAGTATTTAAGACGGTTTAAATAATTAACTAATAATGAAAGATATGCGCAAGATTGTTCAAGAAGGTTATGATAAGGGAGATTATCAACAATTTTATCGAACTGATGATAGTTTAAATTCTTGTGAAAAACGCTTTATGAAAAAGTTCACAGAGTTAATTTCTAAAAATGCAAAAGTTTTAGATTTAGGTTCAGGTATAGGATTGCCCTATGATAAGCATTTAGTCAAAGAAGGCTATTCTATAACAGGAATTGATATTTCACAAAAACATGTTGATACTGCTAAAGAAAATGTTCCTCAAGCAAAATATATTAAAGGAGATTTTTCAACATTAAAATTTAATGAAAAATTTAATGCTATTATTTCTTTTTATGCAATATTTCATATTCCAAGAGAAGAACACAAAGCATTATTTGAAAAAATTAATTCTTTATTGACTAACAAAGGTGTCATTCTAATAACCATGGGTGCTGATGATATGAAATTAGCAGTCGATGATTTTGTAGGCTCAAAAATGGCTTGGAGTTCTTACAGTATTGAAGAAAATAAGAGATTAGTAGAAAAAGCTGGTTTTAAGATTCTTTATTTTGAAGAAGAAAAAGAAAAAGAACATCATCTTTGGATATTGGCACAAAAAGTCTAGTATAGGTTCAATGTTTTTTGTTTCAACTGCGCACTATATGATGATGGATTGATTGTCATTCCGTCGCGTGCTGCTATGACTTGTACTTCATGTTTGTTTTGTAATTCTCGCGCAACATATAATGGATCTGCGTCAATTAGTTCAGCGCTAAAATGTGTTAGAATAACTAAAGCGGGTTTGATTTTAGTAAGAATTTTTTCTACATCAACAACACTTAGGTTTGTTTGACTGTGTTTTAATGCTAACACGTTCAAAATTAGTATGTCTGCGTCTTTGTGCAATTCTGGCAACTCATTAAAATATTTAGTGTCGCCAACGTATGAAAGGTTAAACTCTGGTGTTAATAACTTAAATCCGATGCCTGTTTTTTCTGAGTGTTCTGTTTTTGTAAATATTATTTTAGTATTGCCTACTTCTGTGCTTTTACCTGCTTCTGCTGTTATTTTGTTGTTTAGTTTGTCTGAAAAGTGCTGGTTTAGTCCTTGTTCCACGAATTCTTTGCTTGCTATAAGGATTCCTTTTTTGTCACGTCCAGCATTAGTCATAGCAGATATTACTGCGTTGACATCGTTTGAGTGCGCCAAGTGATTGTGACTGACTAGTATCACACTGTTTGAGCGTAGGTTCTCACCGTAGAATTTTCCCATGACTAGTGCTCCTGGTCCTGGATCGATGTGAAATTGTAATCCTCCAGCTTTTACTATTATACCGCCACTGCTACGTATTTGCTTGCTCACGACCAGTGGCCCACCACCTGTTCCCAAAAATGTTACTCCAACTTCTGCCATTTTGACCAAAATTCGGTAATTATGTACTAATTATAAACTTTATGAAAAAACCCTTAATTGCAGATAAGCTTTATAAATAAAACAGAAATTTCTGGTATTGGCGAGCTAGGCCGGGTTACTAGCCCTTAACCTTTACCGCAAACGGGCTTTACGGCGGGGCTTAAAGCGCAAGGCGGCTTTAGTGAACATTGTTGGTCCTATCAGTTGCTGTCGACGTCTCGTCCTTTAGGGTTTGCCTTTGTGGAAAACTGGTCAGACCCTGACGGGAGCAGCCATAACCTTTTAGGTAGGTGTCTAGAGGGTAGCGGGATTGAGGCGCTGGCAGGATTAAACCAACAGTGCCATTTTAGTCCACTTGTTGCCCGCTCGCCACTAATTCATCAATAAATTTATTAATATCTACGATAAGAACAATAAGATGCATTCATTTAAACCAATTCAGGACAAATGGCAAAAAAAATGGGCAGAACAAGAAGTTTTCAAAGTAGTTGAAGACAATAAAAAGCCTAAGTTTTACTGTTTGGAAATGTTTCCATACCCTAGTGGTAGTGGTTTACACATGGGCCACGCTTTCAATTATACTATTGGTGACGTGTACTCTCGTTTTAAGCGAATGAACGGTTTTAACGTTTTATACCCCATGGGCTATGACAGCCTTGGCTTGCCTGCTGAAAACGCTGCAATACAAGCTAAAGCTCATCCTAAAAAATTCACAGAAGATAGTATTAAAACTTTTATCAAGCAACAAAAAGAACTAGGTCTGTCCTATGATTGGAGCAGAACTCTTTCTAGTCATGAACCAGAATATTATAAGTGGAATCAATATTTTTTCTTAAAATTTTTAGAAAATGATTTAGTGTACAAGAAAAAGGCTGCTGTTAACTGGTGCTCAAAGTGCAACACAGTACTTGCAAACGAGCAAGTTCATGGTGGCAAGTGTTGGCGCCACACCGACACTGAAGTAAAATTAAAACATTTAGAGCAATGGTTTATCAAAACAACACAGTACGCAGAAGAATTATTAGAAGACTTGGATAAGATTAATTGGCCACAAAGAATAAAGATTATGCAGCGCAATTGGGTTGGCAAAAGTCATGGCACTACTATAACATTCAAAATTAATGATGTTGAATGGCCAATTTTTACGACTCGCCCTGACACTTTGTTTGGCGTGACTTTTATGGTAATCTCAGCACAACATCCTAAACTTGATAGTCTTGTTACTAAAGAGCAAAAAAGTGAAGTTGACAAGTTTTTGAAAAAAATCACGTCAACTAGCGCAAAAGACACTGAAGAGTTAGATAAAGTTGGAGCATTCACAGGTTCATACGCTATTAACCCGATAAATAATGAAAAAGTTCCAGTCTACACAGGCAATTTCGTTCTAGCAGAATACGGCAGCGGTCTTGTGATGGCGGTTCCGGCTCACGATCAGAGAGATTTTGAATTCGCAAAAAAATACAAACTACCAATAAGAGTGGTTATTGAACCGTTCAATCACCCGCTTGACGCAAACAAGATGAGCAGAGCGTATGTTGAAGACGGCCGCTTAGTAAACAGTGGCGATTTTAACGACGCTAACAATCGTGATGCTATTGAAGAAATTAGTGTGTATTTAGAAAAAAGTCGCTCGGGCAAGAGAACAGTGCAATACAAATTACGCGATTGGCTAATATCAAGACAGCGTTATTGGGGCACTCCAATACCAATAATATACTGTGACGCGTGTGGCATGGTACCAGTACCATATGATCAACTGCCTGTAAAACTACCTGAAAAAGTAAAGTTTGGAAAGGGCAACCCACTACTTACAAGCAAGGATTTTGTTAATGTTAAATGCCCAAAATGCAACAAAGACGCTAAACGTGAAACTGACACTATGGACACCTTCATGGACAGCAGCTGGTACTTCTTAAGATATTGTGATAACAAAAATGACAAAGAACCATTCAAAAAAAGCAATGTCAAGTATTGGATGCCAGTAGACCAGTACATTGGAGGCGCAGAACACGCCTGCATGCATCTTATTTACGCGCGATTCTTCACAAAAGCACTACGTGACTTGAAAATGCTTGATTTTGACGAGCCATTCACAAATCTATTCAATCAAGGAATGCTGCACGGCGAAGACGGCCACGTAATGTCAAAATCTCGCGGCAACACTGTACTGCCAGAAGTAGTAAGCAAAAAATATGGTATTGACACAGCAAGATTCTTCCTAGTATCAATTGCACTACCCGATAAGGATTTGGAGTGGAGCAGCACGGGAATTGATGGCACCTTGCGTTTCATAATAAGAGTGATGAAATATTTTGACAATGTAAAAATCGGTAAGGACTCCAAAAAAGTTGAGAGCAAACTAAACAGTGCAATAAAAAATATTACAGAATACATTGAAAACTTCAAGTACAACCTTGCAATAATCAACATAAGAAAATTATTCGAAAGTCTAGATCAAGAGGTTAGTAAGGCAACGCTTGAAAAATTCTTAAAACTCTTGCACCCGTTTTGCCCTCACATAACAGAAGAATTATGGGAGAAAATAGGCAACAAACCATTTATCAGTTTAGAAAACTGGCCAAAGTTTGACGCCTCAAAAATTGATTTAGAAGTTGAAGCAGCCCAAGACCTAGTTGATCAAACACGCAAAGACATATTGCACATTAAAAGTCTTTTGAGCCTTAAAGGATTCAAAAAAGTTAAAGTGATAGTGGCCCAAGAGTACAAGTATCAAATGTTTAAAATCGTTAAAAAACAATTAGAAAAAACTCGCGATCCAACAATTATATTAAAAGAATTGATGAATACAGACCTTAAAGAGTACGGCAAAGAAATCAGCAAGAGTTTAGGACGATTAATTAGTGATCCTAGCAAGTTGCCAAGCATTATTTTAGGTGACACTGCTGAAATTAAAGCATTAAACAATGCAAAAACTATTCTTGAAAAAGAGTTCAATACATCAATAGAAATAATTAAAGAAGTAGATTCTAAAGAAAGCAAATCAGGCAATGCAATGCCAGGAAAACCAGCAATAATAATAGAATAAAAAAATACTAAATTTAGTGTTTTTTGAATTGTGCTGCTAAGTCTGCTAGGTCAACGTGTCCCATGAATTGTGCTCTGCAACAATATCTTTCTAGTCCTACTGTGTCTAGTGCTTCTTTGTTGGTTTTTTTCTTTTTTAGCAGGCTGTTGTATTCTTCCCAAAGGTGTCCTATTGGTTTTCCACAACTGAAACATCTAACTGGTATAATCATTTTCGTATCACCTATAACTTTTTTGTCTTTTTGCTCTTGCTTTTGAATCGTTTGGCTTGCACATTTCTTTGCGTCGCACATCTGCCACTAGTAATGTTCTATCATAATCAAGGTATTTTTTTCGCAGTGTTTCATCATTGTTGAACTCTACAATTGCCTTTGCTATTGCTAAGCGTGCTGCATCTGCTTGTCCGTTGATACCGCCACCTTGAACGTTTACTGAAATATTGATTTTTTTTGCTGCGTCACCGCATAGTATTATTGGCTCTAATAGTTTTTCGCGCATTAGCATTGGTTGCACGTGGTCTATCATTTGCGAGTTTACGCGCACTAATCCTGTTCCACTGGTAATTTTTGCTCTTGCTACTGCTGTCTTGCGCTTTCCTGATACTATGACTGTTCTAGTTTTAGGCTGTTTTGGTTTTGATTTTGCCTTGCTTGTTTTTTTCATTCTAGTTCTTCCCACCCAGTAAGATTATTAGGTCTTTTACTTTAACATATTTTAAAGTTGGTAATTTGTTTAAGCTTGCTTGTTTGAATTGTACTGTTTCTTTGCCCTCAAATGTTTGTGGCATCGTATTATAGCACATCACGCGTTTGAAGGCCTCGCTGCCTTTTGATTGTTTGTATGGTATCATTGAGCGTATTATTCTTCTTACGAATCGTTCTGATGTTCTATGGATTTTTGGTTTTCCGTGAGGGTTTGTTCCAAGATTTCGTAAGTGTTGGTATTTTGCCAGTAGGTTTTCTTTTGTTCCACTAATTATTGCTTCTTGACAGTTTACAATGTCTACTTTTTCTCCTAGCATTACTTTTTTTGCTGCAAAACTTGCAATTCTTCCCACGATTTGATCTCTTGCGTCTATAATCATTTTAAATTTCTCCGAAATTTAAAGCTTGAAAATTTTTAATTTTCATTGTTTTTAACCGATAATTTTTGCTTTTTTTCCTTTTGGATTTTTTATTATTGCTTGTGCTAAGTCTAAGACTTCGCCTTTAGCGTTTTGGATTTTTTCTTTTGCGCTTTGTGAAAAACTGTAAGCTGCTATTGTTAGCTTGTGGTTTAAGTCACCTGTTGCTAGTACTTTTCCTGGCACTACTACAAAATCGTTTTCTTTGGTGTAACGATTGATTCGTGATAGGTTTACTTGGCGCCTTTTACGAGTAGGCTTTTCTAAGTCTACTGCTACTCGATTCCACAAAGGTGCTTTTTCTTTGCTTGCAGTTTTTTTAAGCTCGCTTATGAGCCCGTTTAATTGTTCGTGTTTCATTTTTTTGTGATTATAATGCGGGCGCTCAAAAATCAAAGATTTTTGGCTCCCTCATTTTCTTTTTGAAAATGCGGGGGACGGGGTTTGAACCCGCGCAGGCACTAAGCCACAAGGCTTTTACAAACAGTTGAGTTGTTTTCCTCAACCTTGCCCGTTTGACCACTCCGGCACCCCCGCAAAGCTTTATGCTTTTTTGAGGAGGTTTACAAAAGTGTCAAGTTTTTTGTCAAATTCGTCTGCTGCAGTTATCAGAGCTTTTTTATTGTCTAATTGTCCCCAACCTTCCATTTTTATTAGAAAGTCTTGGTCTGTGCTTTCAATTTTGACTTGTCCTGCGCTTATGTCTTCACACTCGCCGCATAGGTTGCAATCGTTTAATTTTTTGATTGTTAGTTTGCCGCTTTTTACTTCGAATACTTTTTTTGGACAATTATCTGCTATGTCTTGTGCGTTTTCTGGTTTTAATATTTTGATTTTTGGCATGTATTGATAATACATTATTCCTGGTGTCCATTTCGAGTGTGTTTTTCCTATTCCTAGTACTGCTGTAGCTTCTAGTTCTAATTCTTGGTCTTCTAGCAGGTTTACTATTAGTGTTTTGGGATGTACTGGTTTGACTTTAGGATCTTTTGATTTCAAGTCTGAAGCGTAGACTGTTTTTGGCCCCTTAGCTTTTAATATTAGTTTTAATTGGCATTGAGCACAACCGGCGCCTTTGCACTTGCAATCTTCTACCATGTTATAACTTTTCAGGTCAGTGCTTAAAACTAACAGTCCTAGACGGTGTGCTATTGTTTCATCGTAGAGTATTGAGCTATTTTTTCGAAATTCTACTATTTCTACTGCCATTGTCGGCGTCAATCCTGTGTACGAGCGCCTTATTGTGTTAGCGTAGGCTGGTGTTGAACCAGTAATTTCAAAATCCAGTTTATTATCTTTTTTTGCCAATTGTTTGATTTTCATACTCTTCGCCCCCTTCGACCGCCTTTTTTTCGACACCCATCGTGCGGTACTGGTGTCACGTCTGTTATCACACCTATTCGAAGTCCCATTCTGCTAATCGCTCTTACTGCTGCTTGAGCTCCTGGCCCAGTGTTTGCTGGCCCGTTGTGACCTCCTGGCGCTTTAATTTTTACGTGTAATCCTGTAATGCCTTTTTCTTTGGCTGCTTCTGCTGCTCTTTTTGCTGCCATCATTGCCGCTGTCGGGCTTGATTCCATTCGATGACTTTTTACTACCATTCCACCGCTTGCTTTGCTGATGGTTTCTGTTCCTGTCATGTCTGTGATGTGAATTATTGTATTATTGTAACTTGAGTATATGTGTGCTACTGCCCACTTGAGGTTTTCGTTTGTTGGCCTTGAGCGGTGTTGGTGTTCTCTTGATGGCCTGTTTTGGTGTTCTCGTCTCATTTTGTTTCTTCTTCTGCTTTTTGTGCTGCTTTTTCTAATTCTGCTTTTTCATCTTGTGTTACTACTTCTTTTTCTGAGTTTGTGATTGTCTCTTGTGCGTCAATTATTACTTCTTTGTCGAATACTTCGTCAATTGATGGAGCGTCTTCTTCTGGATCTGTTATTGTTTTTGCGTCTTTTTGCTCGATTGTTTCTTTTTTGATTTTTTGTTTTTCAATGATTCTTTCTGGGTGATTGTCATTTGATAAACTGCTTTTTTGGCTGAACTGTATTGTTTTTTCTTCGTCAAGACTTACCAAAAATGATGGTGTTGTAATTTTTTTATCACCTATTGTTACGTGGTGGTGTACTATGAGTTGTCTTGCTTGTTTTGGGCTTCTTGCAAGTCCTTTTTTTACTAGTAGTGCGTCTAAGCGTCGATTCATTATAGCTTCTGTACTTAGACCTAAAATGTCGTCTAGGTTTTGTTCTTTTTGTAGTAGTCCGTAGCGTTTTAGCCTGTGCAGTAATTGTTCTCTTTCAATATCTATTTGTTTTGATTGTGATCGAATGATTCTTTTGGAGTGTTCTTTGAATTTTTTTAGTAGGCTGTTGACTCGCCAGATTTCTTTTTTGTTTCTTAGTCCGTAATCGTATAAGAGTTTTTTTTCTGTTTCAATGCGTGCTTGCTCCCAAGGGTGCACTGGGCCACTGTATTTTTTTCTGTGTTTTCTTGGATCTCCCATTTTAAATCACTATTTTTTTCTTTTTACTCCTAGGCTTCCTTTGCCTTTGTTTTTTCTAAAGTTTGATTTTGTTCTCTGACCGCGCAGTGGTAAGCCCCAGGTGTGTCTAAATCCTCTAAAACTCTTGATTTTCTTTATTCTTTTGAGGTCTTCTTCTTTTGCCATCATCAAATTAGTACTTGAAACGTGCATGTCGACTCCTGTTTCATAGTCTTTTTGTCTGTTGTACATCCAATTTGGCATTCCTGCTTTTTGCGGGTTTTGTACTGCTTCGTCTAAGGCTTTAATTTCAGAATCTGTTAGTGTGCCTGTTTTTTTGTTTGGTGCAATGCCTACTAGTTTGCATATTGCGTTTGCAAAGCTAAAGCTTACTCCTTTGACTTTTTTTAATGCTATACCAACATTTTTTTTGCCGTCTATGTCGGTGTTGGCTATTCTTATCAAGTGTTTGAAATCTTTGGATTCACTCATTTTAATTTTTTTCTCCAGAAGAACATAGCGTTTTGCAGCCCTAGAGGCGCTCTTCTGGGAACTCGGGCTATTTTCTCGTGTGAATTGCGTTTTATTTATAAAGATTGCGGTAAAGGGCGGTCGCCGGGAATTGAACCCGAAACTGGAGATCCACAGTCTCCTATGATAACCATTTCACTACGACCGCCATAATTTAGCTTTTAGAAAGTTGTTTATTTTATAAAGTTTAGCCTTTGATGGCGTGTACTGGTGTTGTTTCTACCAGTAAATCTTTCAAGTAAAAAAATGAGAATGCTAAAACGTACAAGGCTATTATTGGTAGCATGTTTTTAAATTCCAGTCCTGCAAAGTTTTTTACTAGCAGTACCATAACTGTTATAGAGATTAACGCCATTGATGGTATGAACAGTCCTGCAATTAATTGTTTTTCGGTTTGTACTTTTTCTAGGTCTTTGATTAAATGGTTGAACATATAGCCAAAACTTCCGCCTATTGTTATTATAAAAAAGTACATTGCAATACCTTTTGTCAGCATTAGTATTGGCGCTAGTATGAATACTACTATCATATTGCCAAAAATTGTGAGCAGTAACGCCATCCAATAAACAAACTCTCCTATTGTTGGGAAAAAACTGCTTTTAGAAATTGTTTTATTGTTTTTTTTTGTTGGCTTGTTTAATATTTTGAATGCTTTGTCTACTTCTTCTTTGCTCCAACCCTTTGCTAGGAGTTCTTCTTTAGACCAAGTCATTTTTTTAAACCTACTTGTTTGAGAACGTTTTCAAACAAATTACCCTTTTTTTGTAGTGTGCTAATATATTGCTTTCCTAAAAGTTTTGCTGCAAGACTTTTATAGCTTTGACTTGCCGCGCTTTGTGGATTATAATAGAATAACGGGTTTTTTAAGTGTTGTGCTTTTGCGTGATTCTCGTCATAGGGAATTGTCTCTATTACTTTTGTTTGCAGCATTGCCTCAACTTCTTTTTTTGTAAGCTCCAATGTATTGCCGCGTACTTTGTTCAGTACAACGCCTAATATTTTCGCGCCGTGATCTTTTGCTATTTTAATGGTTTTTAGCGCGTCGGTCACTGCTGGCACGTCAGGTGTTGTTATCATTAATAGTTCGTCACTTGCATTTATTGCTTGAACAAATTCTTTGCCTAAACTTTCACTAGTATCAAGTATTACAACATTGGCCGTTCCAACAAGCTCTAATAATATTTCTTGCAATCTTGAATAATCAATGTTTAAATTGTCAACATTGGTGCTTGCAGGTATTATTATCAGCCCGCTTGGGTGGCGACAAGCGCAATCTGTAATGTTTTTTATTCCTTGCAATGCATCACCAATGGTGTTTTTGACTTTTGTAGCTCCTAAGTACAAGCTTAGGTGAGGGTTTTGCTTATTAGCATCAACTACTACTACACTATGGCCGTAATCGCTTATGGCTTGGCCTAAATTGATTGCTGTTGTAGTTTTTCCAACACCACCTTTTATTGACGTTAGGGCAATGTACTTAGTCATTTTCTAAAAGTTCTTCGATGTGTTTTACGTACTCGCGCGCTTTATTATAATAATCAGTGACTGTCTCTATTTTTATTCCTATAACATCTTCTAATATCACTGTCATTGTAACGTGGCGTCGGTACTCGTTTTTGCGCGTGAATTCTGCTCTGTTGACACGGCGCAAGAATAAGTAAAAAGTGATCATTTCTTGTATTAATTCATCATCAGCGTATGCTTTTTTTAATGTGTCTGCTTTTAGTGCTGGTGTGGTTGGCAAATCAATTATCTTATTTTCATCTTTGGCTTTTTGTGCTAGCGCGTCAAATAAGAAGTCTATTGCATCAATTAATCGTATTACAACACTTTTTAGAACATCACATGTGCGAGCGTATTTTAGTGATACGTACACGAGGTGGTCGACTCTTTTGAGTTCTTCTTTTGCACTCTCAATGTATTCTTCTATCATTTGTTTTCAAGTAAGGTAATTAACTGTTTAATAAAAAGTTTTGCCTTAAGCAAATACTTTTTCAAGTCATTTGCAGTGAAAGTTTTCATTCTATAATCACTACTGCATATTACAAAAGCGTCTTTTCGCTGAAATTCTACAGGGCTTTTCTTGTGCATTTGTATTATCTCATGTAATTCACGCATCAATTTTACCATTTCAACGTCTAAATTTTTTCTTGTTACTATTTTTTCTCTAAAAAGTCGTATTTTGCTTTCAAAATTGTCAGGGTATGCTGGGATGCGCTTGTACAATCGCTCGTATGTTAGCACACTATCCATAGCGCTTTGCATACCTAAAAATATGTTTTTTAAAACAGGCAACAATAACTTGTTATCACGTACTAGCGGGTAAGTTTGTGTTAGCATGTGATCTGCAAGATATAGGTATCTTTGAGCTTGATTTTTTTGTGTTATTACCTCTTCCATCGATAAAAAATATACTTGATGTTATATAAAAGAATAGCGGAAAAATTTAGTTTTCACCAGTAGGATATTCTTCAATATAAGCTTTAATAAGCTCTTCAAAAAAAGTTACAGCTCTAGTCAAGTAATCCAACATCATTTCAGGTTGGCAGTACAAGGCGCTCATCTTATCAAGATTTTCTATTTTTCTTAAAGCTCTCCACTCTTGAACTACAGAATTATCTATTTGCGAAAATAGTCTATTTTCTAATGGCTCTGATTTTCCGTAAGGATATGATCCTTCAATCATACAACCAGCACTGTTTGGTGCTGCAATAGTTTTTTGCATAGCTTCACGAAACTTTTTAACAAACTTTTTGTAATCTGTATTTTGATAATATTCTGAAAACAGAAGACTTTGACGTACATTTCTTAAATTCCACCTAAATACGGATTGTCCTGTCAACCCAGCGATTTCATATCGAAATTGACTTCTATAATCAGGTCCAAAACATGCTTGAGAGTTTTCAAAATGTTGTTCGAAGTGCGGGTCAAAGCAATTAAAGCGTCCGTCACGCATTGTAGCAAGGTCTGCAACACTAACTTGAAAGTCATGAGAATACACTTCTAATGCTTTTGCAACAATTTTTGATAATTCTTTAAACTTTTCTTTTTCAATAATTATATCATCACCAAAAATAAACAAACCATCAATATCACTTTCTCCAAAAACACAGTCATCACGCAGTATTGAACCATGCACAATAAAACTTAATTCTTCAATATCAGATCTTTTTAGTTCACTCACTAAATAATCAATAAATCCTAAATAATCTGCTTTAGACGGTCTTTTCTTATCGTATCCTAATACCATAGGCGGGTGCCTGAGAACTTATATAAAAATTTATTCTTGTAATTGCATTATTGCAGCTGCTATGTCACCGTCAGCTTCAACTAAAGCTTTCTCGGCTTTTTCTTGGTCAACGTTTGCTTGCGTCGCAACTGTTTTTATGTCTTCTTCACTGATTGTTGGTTGAGAACTTGTTGGTTGTTCTATTGCTTTGCCTGTTATCTGCCATGTTTCTTGGCCCATCATGTTAACTTTTGCAACAGAAGGGTTTTCAATGATTATGTCTTTGTCAGCTGTTTTGATTATTACTGCTTGTGCTTCTACTTCTATTTGTTTTATTCCCATGCGCTGCATTGCTTGGCGCATTTGTCGTTGATTCATCCCGGGCATCATTTTTATTGTATTCCTAAAAACCTAAAGCCTTGAGCGTGCAATACTAATTCTAATAGTATCACTACCACGACTAGTATTATGACATGTTGTGGTTGTATCTCGAATTTTGACTTGTAGTCTTCAAAGTATCGTACTAAGCCTCCCATTCCACTGGGCATTCGTATTTTGTTGTCTCTAGCCATTTTTTGTGTTTGTAGTGTACAGGGGTTATAAGCCGCCTTTTGTCAAACCCGAAAACAAAACTTTTTTCCTGTTTTGTTCGATGGTTTGCGCTGGTATTTGACTTAGCGTCTAATGACTTGCACCGGTCGAGGTACGCACTCGTTTCATCCTTTCCTTCTGAAGCGTCAAAGGGTTAACTGACACCAGTCACCTGGTGCTTCGCGCTTATCATTCTCATATCAGAGGTGGTTTCGTTGCTGCGTGGTTTTCCCAGGATTTCTCCTGCTGCCATAAAGCAGTGACCTTTTTTGGTGGGCGGACTTTCCTCAGTACATTGTACCGTTAACCAGCCACCCCCACTACTATAACAAGGATTCTTAGAGTATTTTTAAAGCTTTTGCAAAATTAGTATTGTCTCGGATTGTTTTGATGGTTGTACTGTTAGACTTTCTACTGCTTTGAAATCATGCTTTGTTGCGGCCTCGATAAGCAGGCTTTCTGAGCGTGCTAGTAATGCTATTTTGCCGGTTTTTTTTAGTACGTATTTTGCTTGGTAGAACAGTTCATCGTAGAGTTTTTTTATGTCTGTTTCGCGGTGATTGCGACTGACAAATGGTGGATTGCTTGCAATACAGTCAACACTTTCCTGTTCTATTTTTGTGTCTAACCATTCAACATTAACTCTTGAGAATGTTATGAGTTTGTTAACGTCTGCTATTTTAGCGTTTTTCTGGCTTGCTTTGATGTTGTGCAGTGAATTATCATAGCCTATTATTCTAGCTTTAGAATCAACTGTTTTTTTCTCGTATGCGTCAAAGTCAGCATCAATTTTTAGTTTTATTTTTCGAAATTTGTTAATGCTTTTTTTGCTTGCAAAAATTGCTGCTTCTATGCAGGTGCTGCCATCAGCGCAAAAAGGGTCAAGTAGTTTTTTAGAACTGTCAAAACCGCTTAGTCGAACTAGGTTATAAGCTAGTGTTCCTTTAATACTGGCTGGTATTGAAAAGATTTTATAGTCTCTTTTTGATAGGTCGATTGACGCTATGTCAACTCCTATTATGCAATAGTTTTCACAAACATTCACTTGCGCTGTCTGTTTTGGGTTTTGCAAGTCAACTGGCTTGCCCTGCTCGTGTATTATAGCGCCTATTTCTTTTTCTAAGTCTATACTTTCAAAATCGTGCTCTCCAACAACTCTTGTTGTGCGAACTACAAAAGTATCTGTTATGGCGTCATAGTTTAGCTTTTGTGCTTTTTCTAATAGGTCTTTTTTTATTTCAAAACTAAAATGGCCAAGTAATTGCACTATTCTTGTTGCGCTTTGAGAAAAGTATGCTAACTCGTATAATTCTTCTTTAGAGCATTCGAAAACTACTGCGCTTTCTATTATCTTGCTTTTCTTTCCTATTAGCTCATAGACTTCTTTTTGTGCTGTTCGCTCTAAGCCTTTTATTGTTATTAGTGCTGCTTTCATAATTATTAGAAGTTTGTTATTGTTTTTAAGTTATTCGTCGCCGTTGTCATCTGTGATGATTTTTGCAGCTGCCACTACTTTGTCATCGCTTGATTTCATGCGCATTAATCTTACTCCTTGAGTGTTGCGCCCTATCATGCTAATGCCTTGGGCTGCTGTTCTTATTATAATGCCGTTTTTGCTGATTAGCATTACTTCATCGTGTGCTGTTACTGCTTTGACGCTTACAACTTTGCCGTTTCGACTGGTTGTTTGAATGTTTATTACTCCACTGCCACCACGATTTATTAGTCTGTACTCTGAGATTTTTGTTCTTTTTCCAAAACCGTTTTCTGTAATTGTCAGCAAGGCGTCTTCATCGTTTGCTAATACCATTCCAACTAGTTCATCGCCTTTTTTTAGGCTAATGCCACGAACGCCTCTACTAGTTCTTCCTATTGATCTAGCGTCGCGCTCGTGAAACTTAACTGCTTTACCATTGCTTGAAGCTAGAATTATTTGTTGCTCGCCATCTGTTAGCACAGTGTTAATTAATTGATCATTATCGTCTAAGTTTATTGCAATAATACCGCCTTTTCTTGGTCTTGAATAAGCGCTCAAACTGGTTTTTTTAATAACACCGTTTTTTGTGGCCATGAGCAAGTAATGATTGTCATCAAATTCTTTTATTGGAATGCAACTGTAGACTTGTTCTCCTTCTTCTAAGTTTAATAGGTTTATTACTGCTTTGCCTCGTGCTTGACGGCTTGCTTCTGGTATCTTATAAACTTTTAGCCAGTGCACCTTGCCTTTGTTTGTAAAAAACAGTAAGTAATCGTGAGTGCTGCTAACAAATATTTGTTCTACCCAATCTTCTTCTTTTGTTCCAGTGGCAATGATTCCTTTGCCGCCTCGACGTTGTGATTTGTAAGTGTCAATTGGCAATCGTTTAGCGTAACCAGCGTGTGTTAGTGTTACTACAACATCTTCTTGTTCTATTAAGTCTTCAATGTCTAAGTCTTCGTCTTCAACGTCTAAAATGTTTGTTTTTCTGGCGTCTGAAAACTTGTTTTTTAGTTCTTCTAACTCGCTTTTTATGATATCTAAGATTTTTTGGTGGCTTGCAAGAATGCTTTTTAATTCTTCTATTAATTTTAGTAGTTCTTTGTGTTCTTCACGTATTTTTTCTTGCTCTAAGCCTGTAAGTCTTTGCAAGCGCATCTCAAGTATTGCTTTGGCTTGAGTCTCTGATAGTTTATAGTTTTGCATCAGGCCAGTTTTCGCGATTTCTGCACTGTTAGATTTTTTAATTAATTCTACAACACGATCAATATCGTTTAATGCAATAATCAGTCCTTCTAATAGGTGAGCTTTTTCTTGTGCTTTTGTCAAATCATACTGTGTGCGCCTTGTTATGACTTCTACACGGTGATCGATAAAGTGTTGTAATAATTCTTTTAGGTTCATGAGTTTTGGCTGATTGTTAATCAAAGCTAGCATGTTCACGCCAAAAGTTACTTGTAATCTTGAATACTTGTACAATTGGTTTAGTACAACATCACTAGAAGCATCTTTTTTTAATTCTACAATCATTCGCATTCCATCACGGTCACTTTCATCACGCAAATCGCTGATGCCCTCAATTTTTTTGTTTTTTACCATATCAGCAATGTGCTCTATTAGTGCTGCTTTGTTTACCATGTAGGGAAGTTCTGTAACAATAATGCGCTCTCTGCCTTTGCGCTCTTCAATGATTGTCTTGGCTTTTAGTTTTATGTGACCTTTGCCTGTTTGATAAGCAGAGTTTATACCGTTTTTTCCCATTATTGTAGCGCCTGTTGGAAAGTCAGGTCCTGGCAGATAATTCATTAATTCTGCAATGCTAGTTTCTGGATTGTCGATAAGAATCATTAATGCTCCTGTAACCTCTGACAAATTGTGTGGTGGAATGTTTGTTGCCATTCCGACTGCAATACCGCTTGAGCCATTGACTAGTAAGTTTGGCATTTTTGCTGGTAGAACTGTTGGCTCTTTTAGACTGTCATCAAAGTTTGGCTGGTAATTGACTGTTTCTTTTTCAATATCTTCGAGCAGTGTTTCTGCAGCTTTTGAGAGTCGTGCTTCTGTGTAACGCATTGCTGCAGCATTGTCACCGTCAACACTTCCAAAATTTCCTTGGCCATTGATTAGTGGGTAGCGCAAACTAAAGTCTTGCACCATTCTAACTAAGCTGTCATATACTGCGCTGTCACCGTGAGGGTGATATTTACCTAGAACTTCACCAACAATACGAGCACATTTTTTGAATGGCTTGTTTGACGCCATTCCTAACTCGTTCATGGCATAAAGTATTCGCCTGTGCACTGGTTTTAGTCCGTCTCGAGCGTCTGGCAGGGCACGGCCTACTATCACGCTCATAGCATAATCGAGGTAAGAAGTCTTCATTTCCTCATTGATTTCTCGAGGCACAATTTTTTCTGTTGGCGCCTTTGGCGCTAGTGTTTCATCAACCATTTTAAAGTATTTTCTCGTCTATAATCAATTCAATTAAAGGCTATTTATAAAGCTTTCTGCACGTTTTTTATGCACGAGAAATCATAAAAATTCTTATGAATTTTTGGGATACTCCAAAATGCTTTTTTTAGAGCATTTTCGATACTATGGTATTTTTTGTTTTGAAACTGCTACCGCAATACACGCATTTTTTGCGATTATTTGATAAGTATAATGTTGTTGGTGTTGTTAGCATTGTGTTGCCACAATTTGGGCATAAGACTTTGAAAGTTCTCATCAAAAAAAGATTTTTTTAGAAGTTTAAAAGCCTCGCGCGCACATGTCCAGTGACTAGTGCTTTTTGTGATGGTGGTGTTCTATTTTGCGCTCTAGTTTTATTGGGCGTAAGCGTTCTACTTTTTCAAAACGCCCTTCATCTATGTGATCAGCTCCCACGATAGGCTCCAACTCACTTTCGTCCTCTGACGGTTTTTCGTGCTCTTCTTTGCTTGCTGGCTCTACGCTTGGAAGGTTTGCTTGGTGAAAGTCCACCATTGAAACAACAAACAAATAACTAATCAGCGTGCTTAGTACTGCAATGTTTTCAACTTCAATGCCTTGGTACACTCCAAAAGCTGTGTATTTTGCAATCAAGATAAAAATTGCTATCAAAAACGCTGGTATGAGAAAATGCAACGGTATTTTGACTCTTGCAAAACTAGCAGTGAACAAAGTTATCACAGGAGCAAAAAATATTATTAAAAGTCTTGTGAATGGCTCGTTGACCATATAAGATAACCAGAAAATAAATATCATAAACCCAACGCCAAGACCTATCAGTTTAAAGTCAGCACCTTGAAATACTGGTTGTTTCCCATGTACTACAAAATCTATTGCTCCATCAATTGTTTCTTGCGCGTGGCCATAGTTTAACATTGCCATCTTAATATCATCGATGGTATAACCGCGCATTTGCTGTTCTTGAACATAATCAATCAAACTTTCTGTTATTTCATCAAATAATCGACGGCTTAGTATCTTGCTTTTTTTCTTTGGCAGTCGTGGTTTGAAATCTTGATGATTTAATTGTTTTATCGCATCATCAATAAGGTTTTTGTGATGTTTTTTTTCTAGTGCGCGCTGTATTGCTTCAATAGAATAGCCGTTGGTGAGTTCTGTTTTTATGTAATCGCGCAAATCAACCTCTAAAGTTTTTTCTAGCTTTTCCATAAAGTGTAGTCGTCTTAGAAGGTTTATAAATGTTATGCCAATAATTAGTCTTTTTGCTCTAATTGAGGTTGCTCTACTAATTGAGCAGGCTCTGATTGTTCAAGCTTTGTTGTCTCTTTAACTGTTTCTTGTTCGCTATACTCTTCAACTTTTGTTTGCGGGTCAACAAGCTCTAATTGATCAAAAATCTTGCTTTCCTGGCCTTTAGGAAGATCAAAATAATCATTAAATTTAGTTGTCAGTTTTAATATGTATGAGCGCCCATGTTTTTCTTTTGATATGAAACCAGCGTTTAATAACTCTCCTATTTGCTCGTAGGCTTTGCTAGTGCGCATTTTTATTACTTCCGCTTGCAGCACTGGTTGCTTCCAAGCAATAACTGCCAGTGTTTCCATAACACTTTTTGTTAGTTCAGCGTTTGGAATGAGTTTTTGCACTAGTGGCAGATAACGCTCTGCTGTGACCATTTTAAACTCGTTAGTGTCTTCTGTTATCATTATAGGGCTTTCACGCTGTGCGTACTCTTCTTGTAATTCTTGCAAGAATTTTTTTATTGATGGAGTGCTTTTTAGTTCTAATAGACTGCTTAGCTCTTGAACGCTTACTTTTCTACCGCAAGCAAATAGTATCGCCTCAATTTGTTTTTTATAGTCTTGTTCGCTCATTTTACTCTCTCGTATTTCTTGCCTGTTTTCTTTATTAATTTTTGCTCTACTAAAACTTTTAGAAAACCTTTTAATTCTTTGTCGTCTAAATTTAATATGTTCATTATTTCTTTTTCAGTTCGCGCCTCACCTAAAACGTGTAGCATGCTATTGCGCAGCAGTATGCTCATGTTGCGTTTTAAGAAACTGTTTTGCGCGTTTAATTGTTTTGCTACCATGTCAACATGGTGTAGTTTTCCAACAAGTTCTGTAAATAATGTTGTAGCGTTTGCTGCTTGAAATGAAAAAGTTGCGGGCTCTACTATTTCTACGCTCGATGGCATGTAATCAAAACAAAATCCTACAAGCGCTTCCATGTTTTTCGCTAGTAATTCTACTTCACTGTAAGTGCTAAAAAGTTCTCCTTGTTCTGTTGGCTTTGCAGTGCTTTGTTTTATAACGTGCAAGTCTTTATCATCTTTTATTGCTTTTAGTATTTGCGCCATTGTCTCATCAACATGTGCTAATGGCTTGCCAACTAATTCTATGACTGCTACTGCTTGAATGTAGCCTTTATCGAGTTTTTCTTCAATTTCTTCTTTTTTCATGATAATTCTCGAATTCTTACGTTTTTATAAGTTTTTCCGTCCTAAAAAGTAGAACACATTAAAAAGCATTAAGCCAGTGAGCACAATGTACGCTAATTGTTTTTTTAGTTTTACTTGTTTTGACTCGTAAATTATACTATTGCGTGAAACAATAACTGGCAATTTATCACTTGCAATGCTAATTATTGGTTGCGCAACACCTACACTTTCAAAACTTGCGCTTTGAGCGCTAGCCTCTTGTACTCCTGACTGTACTGTTAAAGGATTTTGTAAACTGACAGTTTTGGTTAGTTCGTAAGGTGTTTTCAAATCATCTTTTCGTATTACAACTTTTAGTTTGTAATCGCCACTTTCGCCTTCAAGCACAATGTTTTCTAGTGTTATTTGCGCGTCTGTACTAGCTTGTAAAGTAATAGTTTTAGTGTTTGCGTCGCGCTCGCCACTATAACTTTTTGGTCCTCGGTAAATGTAGCTGTAAACACTAAATGAGTGTTTTTCGTCATCATTGTTTTCAATTAATAATTTAGTTTTTGCTGTTGTTCCAATAAGTATTATTGGTTCGTAATCAATGATTTCATAATTGATTGTTTTGCTAGTGGAAGTTTTTGTTTTGTACTTTGTTATTTCATCACAGTTTTTTGTGCTTGTTCCACTAAGATGTATTTTTTTTGTTATGACATTATCCAAGCCTTCAATTAGTAAGTCATAATCTTTATTTTTTAGTCTGCCATTACAATTTGGTTTTAATTGTACTGGCGTATTAACTATTGCTTCTGAAAACTTTGAATTGATGTAGAATTTGCTAGTGGTTGCCGCGTTAGGTATTCTAATATAAACTACTGTTTTGCCAGAGTCTCCCCTGAAAGCTCTTGTTTTGACGTGCACTATATCTCCAAAAGTTGCCTCTGTTGGATAATCTAGTAGTTCTACTTCTGAATTGTAGCGCTCTACTCCTTTTTTCACTACTAATTTTTCATCGTAAATGTTTTCATTGGTGTTATTGCACTTAGCGTGCAATTTAGCGCATAGTATGAATGCTTTGTCAGTCTCTGAAAATTTTGGAGTGTAACTTTTCTGATTGTCGTTTGACGTGTTATACTTTTTTTTGAGGATGTTTTTAAAAACGTCTTCAATCCAATATTCAATCTCATAATCAAAAGTTTCATCCAATTCAAAAGAATATTTTATTGATTCATTATTTTCATATAATTTTTTTGTAGATGTTAACTCTAGTGATACATTGCAAGGTATTGTGTTAGTGTCAATAACATTAATGGTTTTGCAAATAATTTGTTCACTATTATTTATTTGACCGCACAAAACAAACTCTCCAACTTCACCAATTACTAACGTGCCAGTGTTTGCGTACTTATAACTTTTCACGTCAACTGTGAAAAAATCACTAAAAACTAACGTGTTATTTTTTGATAAGTTATAATTTACAGTCACACTTACATAATCTCCTCCACTGCTATAAGTTGTGTTCTTGATTTTAAAAAGTCGAGTGTACTCTGAATCCATAAAAACAACATCATCAACATATGTTTCGATAGTCATTTGTGCATTGACAACTGGCAAGAGCAATAATAACAATAAAATAATTTTTGTCTTTAACATTTTAAGAATGGGTATAGTAGTGAGAATGTTGCCGCTATGATAAAGCTTATTGTGAAAGGGTAAAAATCAATGAAGAATACTAACATTATAAACGGTAAGAATATTATCCTGCTTAAATTAAAGATTATTTCTCTGATGACAATAAAAGTATAATAGTTTTCTTTTGTCGCGTCATCATAGCTTTGAGCGCTCCATGGCAAGTGCAATATTTTTTCTGAAAAATTCTTGTAAGAATCTACGAGTATTACTCTAAAAGCGTTGTTTGCGAAAACTCTGCCAATCCACGCGAAAAAGTATAGTGTTGTCGCAAAGCGCAATAGTTTTTTCTTGTTTTTTTGTTTGTCGCTGATTTTTCCAATAAAGTACACTATCATTAAGGATACAGATATAGTTACTGTTACTACAAATCCTACTTTTTGTGTTGTCAAAAATAATATTATCAAAAATATTGGCCATAGTATTCTGCCAATTATTGATTCTACAGCGTAGCCTGAAAAACTTAGAAAGTTTGTAATGTTTTGCTTGTTTGTCAGGTATTGTTTTGCTAGTTTATAATTCAGCATTGTGCTTTCTTTGATATCTGGGCTGAAGAACAATGGTATGACACTAAAGAACAGTATTATTATTGCAATAATAAACAGTGCATCATAACTTTTTAAGCCAATAATAATTCCTGCTATTGCTGGCGCGATAACAGTTCCAATGATTGATAATATTCCAATGATTGATAATTCAGTGCCACGTTTTTTCGCATTAGAGTGTTCTATGTAATTGAGGTGAAATCCATAATTGTAAAACATCATCCTAAAAGCTTTGATTGTTGGCAGTACAAAAAACAAGGCTTTTATTGAAGGTAATAATTGCAGTCCGATATAATAGAATACTAGAAACGGTACTGAAATGAATATTGCGTGTTTGATGCCTATGTTTGTGACAATCCGCGCGCTAAATAGTGAAAATATCACGAATGACAAGCTGATCAAAAAAAAGAATAATATTATTTTTGTTATTGAATAACCGTTTTGGTACAAGTATATTGGCACGAAAAAGCTTATTAGGTTTTGTGCTATTGTCATCAAAAATACTGATGTGTATAATTGATTGATTTCTTTTTCAACAAAGAATTTGTGAAGCAAGTGATGACTGTGATGTGACATACTAAAACTTTTGTTGTTATTGCTTTATTAATTTAACGCAATGAGTAGTGTTTCAATAATCGCAGCGATTAAAAGAAGCGGCAGTACAATGTAGGTGAATTGTTTAGCTGTTTTCGCCGCTCTTTGTTTAAAATCTTTTTTTATTGAAAGTCCTAGTTTTACTCCCAAGTACGATGCTATAATTATCGCCGGTATTTCAAAAATTCCGTGCGGTAAAAGATACAAAAACACGTAGTTTGTTGACTCCAAAGCTTTTTGTTTTACTATTGCTCCCGCTATAAAACCATTGAACGCCAGTATGATAAATGGCAAAACTATTGTAATGCCCAATAATATTGTGATAAAAGCCATTCTTAGATTGTTATATAGTATAAAACCAAATAATTCTATGATGTTGTAATCTTGTGTTTTTGCGAGTAATATGTCAGTTATTGTTTGTTGCAATTGTAATAGTGTGTTTTCAAATATTGTTCCAAAAATAAATCCTGCAAAAAAAACAATTGTTAGACTAATGATTAATTTTTTATCATTTTTTAAGTCATTGATTAAGTCTATTATTTTATTCATTGTAAATTCCCACAATATCGTGGCCGCACTGGCACTTATTGTTCTTTATTTTGTTTGATATTAGTCCAAAACCACTGCGGCTGATTAACAATTTTTTGCATTTTGGACAATTTGTGTTCGTTTGGCTGCCAATATTTCCTAAGTACACATAATCTAAATATTTGTCTGCTATTTTTTTTGCTTGTTCTAATGTGTTTGTCTGCGTCGGAGGTTGTGTTGTCTTGTATGATGGATAGTATGCGCTAAAGTGCAGTGGTATTTTTTTGTTAATGTTTGCAATCCACCTAACCATTTTTTCTATTTCTTTTAAGTCATCATTGAGCTTTGGTATTATTAGATTAGTGATCTCAAGCCATACTTTGCCATTAAGAAATTCAATGGTGTTTTTTACTGGCTCTAATTTTGCTTTGCATTGTGTTTGATAGAATCGTTCGTTGAAAGCTTTCAAGTCAATGTTTGCAGCGTCAATATTTTTTACTAATCTTTTTAATGGTTCTAAATTAATAAAACCGTTACTTACAATTATGTTTTTTAGTTTGTGACGTTTTGCTATTTTTGCTGTGTCCATCAAATACTCATAAAATATTATTGGCTCAGTGTACGTGTAACTTATAGAATCACAATCGTTCTCTAAAGCTAATTCTACAATTTTTTCTGGCGTGTACTCTGCTACTTTTTTTGGTTTTGTTTTAGAAATTGTATAATTTTGACAGTGCAAACACCCAAGATTACAACCGATAGTTCCCAGCGAAAATGTTTTAGTGCCTGGCAAATAATGATATAATGGCTTTTTTTCTATAGGATCAACATTTAATGCTATTGGCTGCGCATAAACCAGCGAGAACAACCTACCTTTAATGTTTTGGCGAACTCCACAAACCCCGACTTTACCATCAGCAATCACGCAATTGTGAGGGCACAAAGTGCACTTTACTTTAGAGCCAATCCTCTTATCAAAAAACCTTGCAAGGCGCATAAGAAAAGTAAAGAAATTATATTATTAAAAGTTTTGTTAAAAAAATAAAAAAAAATTGTTTTAAACTTTTCTCCGCTCAAGATAATATTCAAGTAATACTCCGTATGTTCTTCCAGGTCGTGCGTTATCACCAAGACCGTTCTCTAAAGAAACAGTACCTACATTAATTATGCCTTTATCTGTTTGAGCTCTTATCATTTCACTTTTTCCTGAGCTAAACTCTGTTTCTTCTAACTCTTCACCTAATCTCCTACAACAATAAACGACAGCTTCCAAATTAAAACTAGAAAACTGAACACTGGTTACAGGTTCTGGAGTTTCGCGGTTCTTTTCTCCAACAATAATTTTAACAGTATCACTTACAAGCGGGTCAAGAAAACTGTATTGTGGATTAATATTGTTCATTAAAAAATATATTATGTCATTACTGATATTTATTGTTTGTTGTGCTAGACTATTCACTATTTAAAAACAACAGTTTTTTTTTTAGAAAGTTTTTTATACTGTGTTAAGCCCAATTTATTAAAAGAGGTGTGGCAATTGGCATTACTAGGTTTTGGCAAGAAAAAAAATTCAACAATTGATTCTACAACACCAGAGGCTGCGCCGCCACCACCACCAGAACCAGAAGACACTGATATTGACAAATTACAAGCTGATTTTAGTAAGATAAGCAACGATGAAGGTGCGGACACAGGACTTAATAGTGCTCCAGACTTAAATTTTGATCTTCCACCACTGCCAGATTTGGGAGGTGATACTAAAACAGTTGATAAACCAAAGCCTAAGGGTCCATCTTTAGATATTGACTTGCCGCCAGCACCTGATAGTACTTCAATGCCAAAAACTGAAGTTTCAACACCTGATATCAAACCTGTTGATTTAGAAATGCCTCCAGAGCCTCCAAGTTCGAAACCACCAGCAAAACTAGAGCCTCAAAAACCTTCCAGTGATAAAGAATTGCCACCACTTCCAACAGAATTGCCAAGCGCTCCACAAAAAACTGAAGTTTCAACCATTAATACTGCGCCACTTCCAGAACCTGACGCTATTGATGCAGTTTTAAGTGGAAAACCAGTAGAGAAAAAAGAAAAAGAAGAGCTTAAGGTTCCAGCGTTACCTCAAAAGCTTCCAGAGCCACCAAAAGCAACACCTATTCTGAAACCTAAGCCTAAAAAGAAAGGATTGTTTGCAAAAAAAGTCGTTCCTCAAAAACCTGTTGTTGTTGGTGCTATAGAGTCAGAGACTGGAGCTCTTGATCAAATAATGGGAGGCTTAAAAGAAAAGCAGCCAGTAATAGCTACGCCTGTACAGTCAATTGTTACCCCGCCAAAGTTGCCTTCATTAAAAGAACCTGCCCCAGTGGTTCCTTCTTTAAAAACTGAAGCTACTAAGCTTCCAGCACCAACTGTTAAACCTGTAAGTTTAGAAAATCCTCCAGAGCGCTTGCCACCAATTGAAGATTTAGGAATTACCAAAGAAGAGTTAGAACATGCTAGGACAATGATTACACAAAAATTGTCAAGTACGAAAACTACGGGTTTTGGTCCTCCAAAACCATCACCACTATATGTTAAACTAGAAAGTTATAAGTCATTAGATTCAGACCTGCAATTTTTGAGCGCTAAACTGGATGACGCTAACAAATTAATCGCTAAAAGCAAAAGAACACTTGCTGATAAAGAAGCACAGTTTAGACAATGGAGTAGTATGATTGAAGAAATTCAAAGAAAATTATTATATGTTGACAAAAAAATTTTTGGTGAGAGCTAATGAGTGAACCAATATTTGTAAAAGTTGAAGCTTACAAAGACGTGCAAAACATATTAACATTAGTAAATGATAATATGGGACGAGCAAGAAAATTATTACAAGAGTTAAAAGATTTAAAACTTGAAGAAGACAAACAATTAAACGATTTTTCATTGCAATTAGCAGAAGTTGAGAGCAAAGTCGCAACAATCAATCGCGAGCTAAGCAATTCACCACAACAATAAAATGGAACAAGATATTTTTTTTGTTGGCGTTGACAAACCAGACCTACTAAGGCGCAATTTAATGGAAGCTTCAAAGCTAACAATAAATTTTTTTCACCAAGCTAACGAGTTTCAATCACTGCGACAGCGAAAAATACGCTTGTTAGAACAACTTTCTGAAGTAGTAGTCAAAACTAATGCTTTGATTGGAGAGTTAAAACATTCTTTTCCAAACATTGATTCTTTACCACTGCCACAATTAGACATTGTAGCGCACAATGCAAACCTTCAAGCATTAGAGAATGAACTGACAGATATTGAAAACCAGTTAGACCAACTCAACTAAATAGTTTTATAAATAATTCATTAGTTCTAGCATCACATTCGCGGGTATCAAAAATAAATATTTTTGGGACCCGCGCAGTACCTTTGCGGGGGTAGGAAAGCGGTCAAATGAAAATCGGGGATTTCCAAAGCTCTGAAATCCTGCGGCTTTCAGATCAAATCCGCTGGACTCAAGAATTATTGAGTGCGGGTAACAAACCAAGTTTTTTGATGGCGAATCCGCCCATTATTGTGGAATCCAGTCCCTTAGTGGGTTCGGGGGTTCGAATCCCTCCCCCCGCATTTACCACTCTAAAACAATAATCTTTAAATAAAAGCAATTGCTTGACTGAACAACTGAGGGGAGAACATTATGAAACTTACACTTGCAGAACCAAGATATTTAAAAGACAGTGTTAGTATAATTAGTGATTTAGTCAACGAAGCACGTTTTACTATAACAAAAGACGCTGTTGAACTTGTTGCTATGGACCCTGCTAATGTTGCAATGGTAGTGTTCAAATTATTATCTAGCAGTTTTGTCGAATACACTATTAAAGAAGACACCAGTATCGCAATAAATTTGTCAAACTTAAAACAAGTATTAGCACGAGCAAAAGCTAATGATATGCTAACTTTAGAGCTTGACAAGGACGCTAGCAGACTAATTGTCAAATTCAAAAGCAACACTATAAGAACTTTTAGCTTGCCAATTCTTGATTTAGAAGAAAAAGAACAAAAAGTTCCAGAACTAACTTTTCCAATAACCATTGAGACAAGCTCAGCAGTACTCAACGAGGCAATCGAAGACGCTGACGTTGTAGCAGAAAGCGTGAATTTCATTGCAGAAAAAAATAAGTTGACACTTTTAGCTGAAGGCGACCTCTCAAATGCTAACATTGAAATTAGCGCTGATGACGAGACTAAAATCCAGGCTGAGGGCATGGATAAAGTTAAAGCAAAGTATTCAATTGAATACATGAAAAAAATCATTAAAGGCTCAAAACTGTCTGATAGAGTTAAAGTTCAATTCAATAAAGATTACCCATTAAAAGTAGAGTACAAAAGCGTTGACAAAGTGTTAATGACTTTCATACTAGCACCACGAGTAGAAAACGATTAAAACCCTGGTTCTAGAGAATAAGAGGTGCAAGAAATAGTATAGGCGATGTTAATGAATGATGATTATTTGAGTAGGGCTGAAGCTGAGGATTTGGCTGCAAATTATTTGGCAAATGAAAGTGTTGTTACTTCAACACAAGAAATTTTAGATTCTGGAGTTATACCTGCACTTAAAGGTTTTGTGGCTCGTCCTGGAAAAGTCTCGGATAGTATTTTTGGCGGGTGGTATGAATATCTTGATAAAGCAAACGATGAAATGATAGAATTTGAAAATCCTTCGCTTTACGCAAAAAATGATGTTCCACTACGAGCTATGGTTCGAACTCCAGAAATATCAACTCATGATCAGCAACGTGGCGGCATTCCTTTTAAAGATCAAATACTTGCACTAAACCATAATTACATGCGAAAATTAGCATCGCGTTTTATTGGAACTTCACAGTTTGAAGTTGACGGTTTAGAAGATAGTAGTGTTGTTATTGCTGCTGAAAATCTTGATCAGTTCATGTTTGAAAATGTCCTTAGAGCTTTTATGGCAGATACAACAACTACAACTTCATTGATTAATGCTTGGCGAAAGGGCAAAAAAAAGTTTTGCGGTCATGACATTGAAAGTATTAGAGATCAATTATTTACAAATGGACCTTTACCTTATATTATGGATACTCCTAGCACTAAAAGCGATGTTAGTGATGAAAGTGTCAGCCCTCATACTTTATTTCGCAGAAACATTTGCACTCCAGCAGAGTATCGTACAATTATTAATGGTTCTATAGCTGCTTTTGGTGCTGTAAGTCAGTACTTGCTTAGCAAAGGAATATTATTTGCGGATACTAAAACAGAACATGGGCGTAACAAACGAGGCGAAATTGTTAGCCAAGATGAATTGTTCACAATGGATAGTAGCAGATTTTGGCTAGAAGATGAGTATAACGAACAATTTGAAAAGCTTCAAAATGGAGAAATTGCAAAATTAGCACCTGTTCATTATTCTAAAGAGTTTGCACGTGAGTTTGCTGAAGGTAAAAAAGGTTTTACTGATGATCAAAAAGTCAAGATTGCTGCTCGCTACATTGAAGGTATTCAACACTTGTTAGGAGAACGTTTTATTCCTGACATGCGAGGGCGCGATGAGAGAGTTGTTGCTGGTTTAGAAAAAGTGGTTAGTGAAATAATAATACCATAAATTCTATTTTATTATTTTGTAGCTTTTTATTAGGTGTAATCGTGTTTTTATTGTTTTGTAGAGTTTTTCGAATTCTTCTGTGCTTAATTCTACTAGTCCTGAGGAGTCTTTGCCGCGAAATGCTAGAATTATTTTTTCGTCACTTGGATTGAATAGGTCTTCGTTGATGATAACTTCTTGTATTTTTCCTGACGTGTGCACCCGCACTATTCCGTCCTTGTTAATTTTTTTAATTTTTATATCCATCAAACCACCTGAATGTGCAAATAATTAAACAAAATATAAAAGTTTCTATTCTTGCGTGATAACAAAGCTTTTTATGTGGTTAAAAAAAACTTATTATATATGTTTTTAGCAAAGAGTTATTATAGCAGGACAAAATCCACACAACTAGCAATTATTGCTTTGCTGACAACTTTAGGTGTTGGAGCTATTGATTCTATATGGAGTGTGTACATTAATAACTTATTAAATGATAATGTGGCACTTGTGGGACTTATAACAGGACTTTTTACTTTTGGCGCTATGCTAATTTTGCTTTTTGATGCTCCACTATTAGAGTTTTATCATGAGAGAAAGTTGTATGTTATCAGCACCATAGTATTAATTATTGGTTACACATCCTTTTTTTTTATTAAGTCTCTAGGATTGTTTTTAGTAGCGGCTTTTGTTTCAATGACAGCTTTGACTTTAAGAAGACAAAATTATGGCATTCTAGTTCGCGAAAACAATAGAGCTAAAAACATGGGCGAGGCTGAAGGATTACAGTATACTTTGATGAATGTTGGATGGCTTATCGGTCCATTAATTGGTGGTTTTGTTGCCGCACAACTTGGGTACAATTATGTTTTTTTGTTCGCGACTGTTTTTTTGATTATCAGCTTTTTTTTGTTTGAAGTTACAAAAATCAAAGAGTGCAATCATTGTAACATTGAACGTTTTACAATAAAACAAGGCTTTTCAAACCTAAGTTCTTATTTTAAAAAAAAGGATTTGGTAAGAAATTATTTTGTTAGTGGTGGCATTTCAATGTATTGGGGAATACTTTACATTTATGTTCCACTGCTTATAATAAAAGAAGGTCTTGCTAGTTATTGGATTGGAATAGCACTTTTCAGTATTTGCGTGCCACTAGTGCTTTTAGAATATGTTATTGGTATAAAATCAGATAGCATAGGTTTTAGAAAATTACTGGTTTATGGTTATGCAATAATGGCATTGTTTGCTTTTTTGGCTTTTAGCACAAAAAACATTTATTTTAGCATTTTATACTTGGCGCTTGGCAGTATTGGAGCTGCGTGTGTTGAAGGTACTAGAGAAGCGCATTTTTTTAAACTAATTAAAAAATATGAGAGCGAAAAATATTATGGTCCTTATAATACTCACCGCCAAGGATTCTCAACTATTGGAAAAATAACAACAGCTGGTGTTGTAGTATTGTTTCCTCTGAATTATTTCTTTTTGTATATGTCGATTGCAATGTTATTTTTTGCTTTTATGGCAACAACTATCAAAAAGTCTCAGTAGAAATTACATTTTGTTTAACTTGTTGGTTAATTCTTCTATTTCTTTAGCTCGCTCTTGAATGCTTTTTGGTTTTTTAGGAGCGTATTTTACTATTAATAATATTATAACACCTAAAAGTCCTGAAATCATGATGATTATAACAAATAATTTTAGTATTTTTGAAAAAAGCGATTTTTCTCCTTCTTGCACATTGCTTGTTTGTTCTACTTGTGGAGCGTTTAATACTGTTATATTTTGACATTCTGTAAATGTAGCGTCTTGAAAGTATAGGTCTGCGCAAACTTCTTGTTCGTTGCCGCCAGCGTTTATGTATAAGTCTATTGTTTGACTTTGTGCTGGAACAATTTTGATTATTCTTTTTTGTTCTTTTAAGTATAATATTATATCTTGCTTTGGTAGGTCAGCTAACATTTTAATATTAAGCCCTAGTGGCTCGCCAAAATTAATTTCGTTCTCTGATACAAAAAAATCAAATGGTTTTTCTTGTACTGTTATTGTTAGTGGAATTGAATGTTGAACATTATCGTATTCTACTGTTAAATCGTATAAGTGCACTCCAAGAATTGCTCCATTAATTAGTAGGTTTGTTTGTTTTGAAATATTAGTTTTAACTTCTATTGTGCTCTCTTGCAAGCTTATTATTTGATTGTCTATTATTGATAGGCTGATTGTCAAATCTCGATCTATTAAAAAAGTTATTGGGTGCTCGATTGTTAACCCTTCAAAGGTTGTTATTGTAATCTTTGATGGCAAAACTAGTTCTTGAGAACTTGTAGTATTACTCGTGCCACCGCCCATGCCTCCGCCGCCTCCATCACCGCCTCCGCCGTCGCCGGTGATGCAAGTAATGCTTTCTGTTGGCTTTAATATTTGCGTTCCACAATTATTGCTGTCTGTGCAGGTTCTTGTGCCGCACGTGCTTTGTGACCATGCAGTGCAGCTCCAACTTTCAACACAATAACCTTGCAGGCTGAAGTACTGGTCTGAAGTGTTAAAATTGTTGAAGTTAACTGTGTTGTTGACAATTTGTAGGTTGTACTCGCTTGTTCTATCTACAAAATTAATGCCGTCAAACCAGTAAAGATAATATGCTGTATGATTTTCACTGCTGTTAACTACTACGCTAACATTGATAAAAGGATTTTGGGCGTGCACTGTCATATTTTTTTCAAAATAACTACTGGTTGTTCTAATGCTTGTTATGTTTAGTGTTGGCGAGCTTACATTAAACTTTAAGAATGAAGGTGTTTTGCCATTGTCGGCGCTCCAGCTTAAGTGCGTGCTGTTTTGCGTGACTGTTACAGGGGTATTGTTCTCAATTACTTGCCAGCTAAAACCGTTGGGCCACTTTGGCGGTTTTGGTATGCTAATGTTTACAGGGTTTTGAATGTTATACACTAATGGCAATAATATTGTAATATTTGGACCTCCTACGATTACTGGCGTTGTCTGATTTGGCATTGTTTGATTAGTCCAAGCTGGAGGTATCTGCATTCCTACATTGAACGTGTCAGCGTAGACAACAGTACACATTAATACTATGATGAAAAATAGTGTTTTAAATCTCATTTTTTTCGAAAAAGTTTCTTTGATATTATATTACTTCTTTTCCACAATAAAAAGATTACGAAAAATAGCACTATAGTAAATGATAAATAGTAATAATTGAGTTTTTTTGGTTTTGTTCCAACACCATTTTCATCAACTATTAGCACGTCAAAAGAGCGTGTTAATCGCATGTTCATACCAATCATTCCACCGTTGTTATCTTTGGCTTGTGGTGTTATTGAATAAATTATTTTATGGGCGTCCCCAATTTGTGCGTCTTTTGGAGCCTTGATTTTTAAGAATATTTCAGTATCAAAAGATTTTGCTGGCAGGTTGTATGTTTGGTTAGGGTTTATGATTGTTGCTATTTCACTATTAATAACCAATGTGACTGTTACTGGTTCTTCTTGCGGGTTTTGTAGTGTAAGTTTTAGAACGTGCTCTTGGCCTTGTAATAATCTTAAAGTGTTATCTTTAAGATAGTCTTGTGCTACTCCTAAAGCTTGAGTTTGTGAACTAAGAAAAATTGTTAAAAAAAGAATGAAAAAAAATTTTTTCATGATCTTTAATTGTAAGCTTCCACTAACCATTGTGTGCTAGCGTTTGTGCTATAAGAACCATTACTGATACCTGCTGGCACGTCAACCCACACGTATAGGTCTTGAGTAGTATTGCGTGATAAGTTAGCACTTGGTATTATAATGTTAGCAGTTAAAGCAATACCTTTAGCATCATCAGTAGAGTTTATTGTGAAATTTCCAGCTCCTATTGTATCAACGCCGTTTGTTAACTCATCAGCTGTAACATTAATGGTTGCAAAGTCACCATTACCAGTATTGTTAAGTGTTTGCGGGTCATCGGACGCGTTAACATTATTAACTCCTGCGCCAGCTGCAGTGAAACTTATACTGTTAGATGTTAGCGAGAAAGCATAAAGTGTGTTGTATGTCAAATTATTACCTTCATCTTGCGTTGCATTGCTTGAAGCGTCATCAATTGCGTAAACGTCTATAGTCCATAGTCCTGACTCATCATAATAGTTCATGTCGATGGTGCAAGTGACTCCTCTTGTTGTTCCGCCTGTCCAAGCAGCATAATCTGAACAACTGCTGCTAAATCGTGTAACGCCGTTGAGTGTTACGTTAGCTGTTGCTAGTGTTGGATCCACAGTGCCAAAACCGTTATCGTCTGTTACATTAAATAGTATTGTAACTGCTTTTGTTGTTCCCTCATTTGGTGTGTCGCTTGCTGCGCCAACAGCTTGTATTGCTGGTGGACTGTTGCTGATTGTTAGTGTAACATTGAAGTATTGTTGTGTGTTATTATATCCTAAAACAAAGCTTGATAGTGGTGTAAGTAATAGTGTTGCAGCAAGTAAGAAAATCATTAATGTTGCAATAGTTTGTGTTTTGTCTTGTCCACTCATTTTACATATTAATTATATTAATATACCTTTTACGCTACTGGTATTTAAATGTTTTGTTTTTTTAATTAGTTATAAGCTTCCACTAGCCATTGTGTGCTAGCGTTTGTGCTGTAAGAACCATTACTGATACCTAATGGTATGTCTAACCAAACGTAGAAGTCTTGAGTGCTATTGCGTGTTAAGTTAGCGCTTGGTATTATAATGTTAGCAGTCAAAGCAATACCTTTAGCATCATCAGTAGCGTTTATTGTAAAGTTTCCAGCCCCTATAGTATCAACGCCGTTTGTTAACTCGTAAGCTGTAACATTAATAGTTGCAAAGTTACCGTTGCCAGTGTTATTAATTATTTGTGGGTCATCAGACGCGTTAAGATTGGTAGCTCCTACAGTGGCCGCTGCAAAACTAATATTGTTTTGTACAAGGCTAAAAGCGTATAAAATATTGTATGTGAAACTTGTCGTATCATTATAATCTGATAGTCCTGCGTCATCACTAGCAGTTACATTAATTGTCCAAGCGCCTGGCAAATCATAATAATACATTGCAACACTACAATTGTACCGTGTGGCTGTTGCACTGATTGTGTTATTGTCACAAATTCCACTTCTTAAAACGCCATTCTTTGAAAACTCTGCTATAGCACTACTATGATTGAAATTGCTTTCTGTGTCTGTTACGTTAAAGTCAAAGTTCACATTCGTTATCGAAGCATCTGTAGGATTCTGACTTGCTATTGGTTGAACCTCAGTAATACTTGGAGCAGTATTTGAAACAATAAGTATTGTTATGTTAGTGCTGTTGCCCCAACTACTATAATTATAACTATCATAAACTCTTATTGCACAACTCCACTCATCATCAACACTAGTATTGCCGCTGCCAAGAGTAGCATTAAACAATGTACCGTTAGCATAACTGTTATTATAGTCTAATGTAAAATTCAATGTAGCATTTTTATACCATCTAACAGTCACGTTCAAAACATGACTATTATTATCGGTCAATGTACTAACACAATTGAGGTCTTGGTTTGTTGCATTGCCACCATCCGAGCTATTGATTGTTGGCAAAGGAGTGTTAGGTATTGTATTGGGAACTGTGAATGGGCTGTTTGTAGCATTTGGTTGCCCCACTCCATTAGCGTGGTTGATATCGCAGGTGTACGCTACCCAACTATTTTGTCCTCCCATAGTAAGATTTGCTGTTACAGTACAGGTTGCTGGCTGTCCTGAAGTTGTTTGCGATGAAGTACACCAATTACCATTACTGCAAACACCTGTTGGTGGAGGACCTTTATCACAACTAATAGTTGAGCCTCCTTTACAGATTATCATGGCGTAATCATAACCCCTAGTAGCACTTGTTGCTGTCCCGTTAAACGTGATGTTACTTCCTACTATCACAGGATCAGGTGTGTCAGTGACGTCAAAGTCAAACTCCGCAGGGTCAGCGGGTCCGTCATGGACGTAATCATAAGTTATGCTACTATTTACAGATTTTAAGTCAAAGACTGATTGGTAACCTGAGTGGTTCATATCAATAAAGTACGCGCCGTCATCACCAATACTTACTTCCCCTACTAAGGTATCTGTGTTTTCTTCGTAGACTTCGATTGTTGCTCCACTACTATTTATTACATAAACGTCAATATAGTTTTCATTTGTCAAATTCTTTTCAAAGTAGGCTCTTACGTAATCACCAGCAGGTATTGTATAGTATACACTGTCAATTTCTTTCACTTCATCATAAATGTTTGTTATAAGGCTTCTTGCACTATCTAAGTGTTCAGCATCAGTGATATTAATCTCTACATAATATGTTTGATTTGACAAGTGCGGCACAATCCATTCAATTCTATCAATTAGTTTGTTATTGTTTGTATCAATATATGTCGCATCGTTTACTAATTGTTTTGTGTTATTAACAAGCCAGTAAAGTTTTGCAGCTCCTTTGCGAGTTTCACGAATTGTAGTGTACACTTGTATGTTTTCATAGTGTACATCAGAGCTTATTGTTATTCGTTTTTTGTGATTGCTGATTTTTTCTTCTTTTTTGGTTGGCGCTTCTGTATAATATTCTATTTCTATTTGTTTTGTTTGCTCTCTAATTGTTGTTTGTCTTGCTTTAGTTTTTACTTTTGAGTTTTCAATTTTTTGTTTTTTGTTTGCCACTATATTATAGGCTGTTATGTTAGTGGCTTTTTTCGGAATATCCACAGTAATATCATCTACTGTGTTATCATACTCTAATGTTCTAGTCCATTTTACTGGCTTATTGATTTCAACTTTTTCTTGGATTGTTTTGTCATTGATTAGTTCTCCTTTTTGAACTTCAATAATTGGTGTTGTTTCTTTGTAGTTTACACTAGTGATTGTTAGGTTTGCGTTATCAACTATTATTTTTAGTTTGTAATCTTTTGTAGTGTGAACTAAAATGCATGTTTGCTCGCAAACACTATCAAAGGTTGTTATTATTGGTGCAGGTATTAATGCTGTTGTTTTGTTTTGCTCGACTGTTGTATTTAATTCAATGATTGTTTCAGTAATATTTTCTTCTAGTGTTGTTTTGTTTGCTGGTTGTTCTATTGTCTCGTTTTCAATAGTTATATTCTCAACAATTTCAAGCACTATTGTTTCATTAGCTGTTGTTGTGTTGATAATTGATAGTCCTGTAATGCTATCTAATGCTTTGCTTTGCGAATTGTCATATACTAGCAGGCTCTTACTGTCGTATTCTAAGTATATTTTTGCACTGCCAGCTCCTAGCACGCTTCCGCTTATAGTTAGGCTTTCAATGTTTTCTAGGTCTAAATCTATTGTTTTAGAACTAGTGAAAGTCTGGTTCAGTTTTATTGTTTTATAATCATCAAATGTTATTAGCCCTGTGATTGTTGGCTTGAACAAGAACAGTCCACTGACTAGTAAGATAAACACTGCAATGCTTAGTATTACTTGTGGCTTAATTCTTTTCTTGTTCATTTTTTGTTTTTGTTCTCGCGTAAACTGTCCAGATTGTTTTGTTAGATTTTGACAGTAAGCTAGCGATTTGTTTGTTCGAAAGATTCTCGCTTTCGCGTAAGTATTTGACTAGTGATTCGAAGACTGTGAATTGTTTTGTAGAGAAAACTTCAAGCGGCACTTTATAGAGTGACGACCGATATGTAATTTTGCTTGGTTGTTTTTCTTGTGCTTTTTTGTAAGTTGTTTGTATTGTGTTCTGATTGCGTTTTAAGAATCGTGCGATGTCTGCTAATTTGCTAAATTTATTTTCTCGCAGGCACTTGACTAATACTTGTGTTGGCGATAATAGTTTATTAGAAAAGGCTGCTGCATCAATAGTGTCTGTTGGTTCTGCTAATTGTTTTATTATATCTGCGGGAGTTATTTGATAGTCTTGACTGACTTTGTCTATTAGTGTCTTTATTAATTCTAATTCCTTTATTCGCTTATCAGGACCCAATAAGAACTATTATGTAGGAAAAACCTTTATATATCTTTCTAATATAATATAATAATATAGGAAAAAAAACTATATTGTAAGATTTTTCACTGGGGAAAAATTTTATAAACAACATAGTATCTGCTAGAATATGGGGGAAGTCAATAAGTACAAAATCGCTACTATTGGCAGCCACTCTGCTCTACAAATTCTCAAAGGCGCAAAAGATGAAGGTTTTGGCACAATAGTCATTTGCACACCAAAAACAGCAAAAGTCTATCAAGAGTTCGGAGTTGCCGATCAAATAATTAACATTGACTCTTATGACAATTATGAAACAATCGAGCCTGAGCTGATAAAACAAAATGCCATTGTCATACCACACGGTTCATTCGTAGCATATTTAGGCAATGACAGATGTGAAAACCTTAAAGCACACTATTATGGCAACAAATCAGTGCTGCGCTGGGAAGCAAACAGAGATTTAGAACGCCAATGGCTTACAAAAGCTAGCTTGAAACTGCCAAAAATTTTTAACAGTCCAAAAGAAATTGATTGTTCAGTAATCGTGAAATTTCATGGAGCGCGCGGCGGAAAAGGTTATTTTATTGCAAACAGTGAAAATGATTTTAACGAAAAAATAAAAAATTATACAAAAGAAGAGCGCGAAGATCACGTGATTCAAGAATACATTATTGGAGTGCCAATCTACATACACTATTTTTACTCTCCAATAACTAACAAAGTCGAGATTATGGGTTTTGATAAGCGCTACGAGTCAAACGTTGACAGCTTGGGCAGAATATCAGCGCGTGACCAAATCGCTCTTAAAAAAGTTGATCCATCATATGTGATTGTTGGCAACATTCCAATAGTGCTCAGAGAAAGTTTTTTGCCGCAAGTCTTGCAGATGGGCGAAGATGTTATCAAAGCATCAAAACAAGTTATTCCACCTCATGGTTTATTCGGGCCCTTTTGTTTAGAGTGCATTCTCACGCCAGAAAAAGAATTTTTTGTTTTTGAAATATCGGCGCGTATTGTTGCTGGCACAAACCCTTACATTGAAGGCAGTCCATACACCGCACTAAAGTATGATAAGCCAATGAGCACTGGCAGGCGCATAGCGCTCGACATCAAACAAGCAATAGAAACTGAACAGATAGAAAAGGTTTTACAATGATAAATGTCAAAAATATTTTAGAAGGCTATGATAAAAAAAACATTAGCATCGGAGTCTTGGGAGGTCACAGTGCTTTAGATGTTTGTTATGGTGCTAAAAAGCATGGTTTTAGAACTGTTTGTGTTGTCAGAAGTGATCGTCAAAAAACTTACACTAAATATTATAAGTCAAATGGTGAAAAAGGTGTTATTGATAAAATAATAATTGTTGATAAGTATTCTGATATTTTAAAGCCTGAAATTCAAGAGAAGCTTCGAGAGTTGAACACTGTTTTTATTCATAGTAGGTATTTTTGGGTTTACTTTGATGATTTTAAAAAAGTTGAAGAGGACTTTAATGTTCCGATTTATGGAACTCGTGACATGTTAAAGCTTGAAGAGCGCGATATTGAAAAAAACCAGTATTATTTGATGCGAAAAGCCGGCATTAAATATCCGCGAATTTATGAGAAGCCAGAAGATATTGACAAGCTTGTAATCGTTAAAGTCAACGAAGCGCTTAGGGGTTATGAGAGAGCTTTCTTTTTTGCGACAAGCCATGAGGATTACAACCAAAAATCGCAAGACATGCTAAAAAAGGGCACTATTACACAAGTAGCGTTAGATGATGGCGTCATTGAAGAATACATTTTGGGAGCGCACGTGAACTTCAATTATTTTTACTCTCCACTAACTGATGAGTTAGAGCTTATGGGAACTGACACTAGACGTCAAACAAACCTTGATGGTTTTTTACGACTTCCAGCTGATGAACAATTAAAAGCTTTAGAGTTTGTAAAACCAACATTTGTCGAGACTGGTCACGTTGCTGTGACTGTTAAAGAGTCAATTCTCGAGAAAATTTTCGATCTTGGAGAAAAGTTTGTTGCTGCTTGCAAGCTTGAGCATCCACCAGGTATTATCGGACCGTTCGCGTTGCAAGGTGCTGTCGCATCGTATGAAGGTAAAGAAGAGCCTGTGATTTTTGATGTTTCACTAAGAATTCCGGGCAGTCCTGGCACGATGTTTACTCCTTACTCTGCTTACAAGTATCGCCAGCCAATCAGTTATGGCGAGCGTATCGCAATGGAATTAAAAAAAGCAATAGAGAGTGACAAATTAGACTTAATTTGCACGTAAGTTTTTTATATACCAATTCTACAAATAATAACAGGTGATATATTATGGCTGAAGATAAAGAAATCGGCAAAGTAACACACTTTTTTGGCAAGTTAAATGTTGGCATCATAAAATTAACCGATACTGTTAAAGTTGGCGATACCATAAAGATTAAAGGTCACACTAGCAATTTTAGCCAAAAGATTGATTCAATGCAAATCAATCGTGCTGATGTGCCAGAAGGTAAAGCTGGTGATGAGATTGGCATTAAAGTAAACGAGCACGTTCGCGAGGGCGACACAGTCTATTTAGCCGGCAATTAAAGCCTTTTTTTATTTTCATTATAGTCAATATATAGTTTATAGTTTGATAATGTTTATATAATAGTTAATTCTAAAAGAAAACACAATATGTTGTGCTACTAAAACAAGAAAGATACGATATGTTGTATTCACAAGTTAGTAATAAAAAAACAATGAAATGTCCGTATTGTGGGTCCTCAGACTCCAAAGTCACAGATAAAAGAGACTCGGAAGACATAACCAGAAGACGCAGGGAATGCCTACAATGTCAAAAACGCTACACCACATACGAGCGCATTGAATCATCCCCGCTAGTAATACTAAAAAAAGACGGTCGAAGAGAAATGTTCGATCGCAACAAAGTCCTTACAGGATTACAAAAAGCTTGTGAGAAAAGACCAGTCACTGGAGAGCAACTGCAAACAGTTGCTGATCAAATAGAGCAAGAACTCAAAAGCCTTGAGAGCACCGAAGTGCCAATAAAAATAATTGGTGAAATTGTAATGAAAAAACTTCGAAAACTTGACAAGGTAGCATACATCAGATTTGCCTCAGTGTACCGTGAATTCGCAGATTTAAACGAGTTTGAAAAAGAACTACAAAAACTATTAAAGAAAAAATGAGCCTTGAGACAAAAACTATAATTGCAGAAAAAGAACTAAAGTTTAAGGGTACAGATAATGCTTTGACAGTTCTACAAAAAAGGTATTTAAAACGTGATAAAGATGGCAATCAATTAGAAGAGCCTGAAGATCTTTTTAAAAGAGTAGCCGCCAACATTGCTAGTGCCGAAGCATTATACTCAACTAACGAAGAAGTTCAACAAATGCTTTCACAAAATCCTAGTGTTCCACTTTGGCAATTGATTCGCGAGAATGATGAAGCTAGAGCTAAAATAGAAGCTGATCCTATTGTGCAAGAACAAAGACAAATTTATAGTCGGATGATGATGAGTGGAGATTTCATGCCTAATTCTCCAACTCTTATGAATGCTGGCAGGGACTTACAACAATTGTCAGCTTGTTTTGTTTTGCCTGTTGGCGATTCAATGGAAGAAATTTTTGACGCTGTAAAACATACTGCGATGATTCATAAAAGCGGCGGCGGCACAGGATTTTCTTTTTCAAGACTTAGACCATCTAATGATCCTGTAATGTCAACACAGGGTGTTTCAAGCGGCCCTATTAGTTTTATGAAAGTTTTTAATATCGCAACAGACGTGATAAAACAAGGTGGGACTCGTCGAGGCGCAAACATGGGAATATTGCGTGCCGACCACCCTGATATTTTACATTTTATTAAAGCAAAAGTTGAGCAAGATCAATTAAATAATTTTAATATATCTGTTGGTTTAACAGAAGAGTTTATGCAGGCAGTTGTTGCTGATGAAAACTATCAATTAATTAATCCTAGAGATGGTGAGCCAGTTGGAGAATTAAATGCTAAAACAGTTTTTGAAGAGATAGTTGATAAAGCTTGGAGAAATGGCGAGCCAGGAATTATTTTTCTTGATAGAATGAATGCAAATAATCCTACACCTCAAGTTGGAGAGATTGAAAGCACTAATCCTTGTGGTGAACAACCATTATTGCCATATGAGTCTTGCAATCTTGGAAGTATTAACTTAAGCCATATGCTAGTAGAAGATAAAGAAAAAGACAAAGTTAGTATTGATTGGGATAAACTTGGTCAGGCAGTTCACTCAGGAGTTAGATTCTTAGATAACGTTATTGACATGAATAAGTATCCTCTTGATCAAATTGATGATATGACAAAAGCTAATAGAAAAATTGGTCTAGGAGTTATGGACTTGGCCACTGCTTTAGTTCGGCTGGAAATGCCTTATGGTTCTGAAGAATCTTATGCTATGGCTGAAAAAATAATGGAATTTATAGATACTGAAGGGAAAAAAGCCTCAGAAGAACTAGCAACCCAAAGAGGATTATTTCCAAATTATGAAGGTAGTGCCCTGCAAGAACAAGGTAGAGCTCAAAGAAATGCCACTGTTACGACAATTGCTCCAACTGGAACTATTAGCATGATTGCTGATGCTCATGGGGGCGGGGTAGAGCCAATTTTTGCTTTGTCTTATGTTAAAAATGTTATGGACGATCAAAAATTATACTATGTTAATCCTGATTTTGAAAGAGTTGCTAAAGAAAAAGGTTTTTGGTCCGAAGAGCTTGCTGCAAAAATTGAAGCAAATCATGGTAGCGTTCAAGGATTAAAAGAAGTGCCAGAAGACGTGCAAAAGCTTTTTGTTACAGCTCATGATTTAACACCAGAACAACACATTAGAATGCAAGCAACAATACAAAAACATACAGATAATGCTGTTTCTAAAACAATTAATTTTCCAGAAGCTGCAACAAGAGATGATATTCGTCAAGCTTACTTGCTGGCTTTTGAGCTTGGCTGCAAAGGTTTGACAGTTTATCGTGATGGTTCTCGCGATGAACAAGTGATGACTACAGGAGCTTCAAAAATCCAGTCTCCAGAGTTCCAAGTAAACCTTGAAGAATTGTTAGATTCTAAAGTTATTAAAGAAGAAATGTTTCCAATGCTTGATGAACAAACTGCAATGCGCGAACGATACAATGCTACAACTATAGAAGGTGCTAAACTTCCAGGAATATTTTTGCATTTTGGTTATACCCCTGAAGGCTTTTTGAATGAGATTTTTATTACTCAAGGCTCATCTGGCGGTAAAGACAAAGCTTATGCCGAAGGCCTAGGAAGACTATTATCAGTAGGATTACAGTACGGTATTGCGCCTCAAAGATTTATTAAAGCATTAAGAGGTATTGAATCAGGAATTCTACCGTATCGCAATGTTATTGAAGAAAATAAGGTGATTCCGTTCAAATCAATTGAAGATTTGCTAGCTAAAAGACTAACAGATTATGTTTTTAGTAAAGATGAAGAATGGACTGAAGTGCCAGAACATTATGTTAGCGAGGTTTTTAAACCTCAAGAAAAAGAAAGTAGAAATGTAACAAAGCGTGAAATAGAGTTTAGGGACCCAACACTTGACGCTATAGACCAAAACCAAAAAGTGTATCTTTTTATGGTTGAAAGTCAAGAAGGAGCATTAGCAGAAGTTTTCATAAATAAAGGTCGTTCTGGAACTACAGAAAGCGCAAGCACTGAAGCTCTTGGAAAATTAACATCAATATTATTACGCCACGGGGTAAGCCCTTTAGTAGCTTATAAATGTCTTGCAGGAATTCATTCTCCAGTCATTGCCAGGATTGAAGGAGGAGGAATGTATCAATCTTTAGAAGATGGTATTGGTAGAGAAATCGCAAGGTGGCATTCTGATAGAGGTATTGACCTTAGAAGTATAAGCGATGGTAATGAGCTAAGACCTGATTTATTGGCAGATTTTAACGGCCTAAAGATTGAAAGAGTACAAGATCCTTGTCCTGGCTGTGAATCAACAGCTTATACAAAACTTCAAAGTGATACTAGAGGTCATTGCGGAAATTATAGTTGTTGTGGAGAAGCTTACGGCAATTGTACAGGTTAATTAAAAATCAAATGCTACAACATCTCGTTGTAGTCTATGGATGCAGTTTGTCATCGTTATTGTTAGCTCGTGGTCGTTTGTTGCACGTCTTATTTGGCGTAGTAGGTCGATGACTTGGCGAAATAATCTTATGTAATCGCCTTCTTGCAGGTTTGATAAATTAATCAATTCTTTGAATTCTATGTTCTCAGACCAACCCATAACTGTTTTTGCAAGTCTGTTAAGGTTTTTCTTGTTGATTTTTTTGTAAACGTAGCGGTGCTGTTGTAATACCTTGAATAATTTGTCAACTCTTTTATTTCTGCTAGTTTTGAATCTATCGCCCATTCGTCCTTCATAGATTATTGAAGCGCATAGTAAGTTTATTTGTGGCTCGTCTAGTTCTTGCCACATTTTAGTTGAAAAAATTTCTCCAACTAATAGTTCTTGTGTGTAAATTCGCGTGATGAATTGTCCTTTTTCTGTTAATTCGTTATTATTTGTTAGATAGTTCATTGCTTTTAAGCGTTTTAGCATCCGATTATATGTTGCCATTATTCTAATGATGCTTCCTTGTGCACGGCGCTGGTAGTAATCAAAATTGCTTTTTAGTATTGTTTCGACTTCTTCTTGGTTGTGTTTTGCTACTAGGTTTATTGCTGTGTTGACTGATAGTTTGAACTGTGATGTTATTGGTTCAATGTCACGACTGGTAAAATGTATTATTTTTTTTAAGTCGTCATGCTCTCTGTCGTACGTTGCTATTGCACGTCCTATCTTGTCAATTCCTCGCCTTCCTGCCCTACCTGCTAATTGAAAGTATTCTTTAGAATTTAAGTATCGAAAGCTTATGCCGTCATATTTTTCTAGTGTGTTAAAACAGACTGTTTTTGCTGGCATGTTAATGCCAACAGCAAAAGTTTCTGTAGTGTACAATACTTTTATCAAACCTTTTGCGAAAAGGTTTTCAACAACTTCTTTTAATACTGGCAGTAGTCCTGCGTGATGGTATGCTATACCTTTAGATATTACGTTGCGCAAACGTTGTGAGCTTTGCATTTGTTTTGCTTGTCCAACAACTTTTTTGTTATAATAACTTATTATCTCGTTTTTTTCTTGTGGCGTGGAAAAATCAAAACCATTTTTTGCTAGCTCGCGACTTTTTTCTTCACATGCTCTGCGACTGAAAACAAAGTATATTGCTGGAAGCCAATCACTTGTCTTTAATTCTTTTACAATGCTAGTGTGTGGTGGTGGCCCAATGTGTTTTTTGCGTTTTTTTTGATGTCCTACTACATAATCGTAGTCTGGGTAATCGTCTAAGCTTACAGAATCAGCTAATTTTTTCGCGTTAGTTAGTCCTAAAATGCTATCGTATAAGTAATGTTTTAGTGGTACTGCCCGTGTTGAGTATTCTATTACGTCAACATTGTGTCCTTTGATTGTTTTGATCCACTCTGCGAATTCTTTAGCGTTTGGTATTGTTGCTGAAAGGCAAAGAAATCTTATGTGTTCTGGGCTAAAAATTAGTGATTCTTCCCATACTGTTCCACGTTCGATATCGCTCATAAAGTGTATTTCATCAAAAATCACGTATGTGACATTATCTACTGTTTTATCGTTCGAGAGTAGCATGTTGCGATATATTTCTGTGGTCATTATTAGTACTGGAGCTGTTGGATTGATTACAATGTCGCCAGTGAGTAACCCTACTGCATCATTTCCATAGTCTTTTTTGAAATCTCGAAATTTTTGATTTGATAATGCTTTTATTGGAGCAGTGTAAATGATTTGCTTTTTTTGTTTTATGAATTTGTCAATTATGTAATCTGCTATTAGTGTTTTTCCTGTTCCTGTGGCTGCGCTTACAACTACAGAATGATGTTTTTCCACGCTTGCTATTGCTTCTTTTTGAAAGTCATCTAGTTTGAAGCCTTTAAAATTCTCGATTTTCATTTTGTGCTCTTGTACACTCTAAAGCCAGAACCTTTGCCTAACACTTCTAGGTTGTCAAAAATTCTTTGCATCTCTGCTGATAGTGTTTTGCCGCCTTTTTGGTGGCGTGCAACAACTTGCAATGTCCCACTTTTTTTTAAGTGCTTGTAGCTTTGCTCAAATAATTTTATGCAAAGTTTTTTTCCTGCTGTTTGCGGAGGGTTTAATAGTATTGTATCAAAATCTTGTTCTTTTATTTTTGCAAACCCATCACTCAGCATTATTATGGCTTTTAATTTGTGCTTTTTAATGTTTTGTTTTGATAATAATATTGCTCTTTGATTAACATCGCTCATGAAAAGTTCTATTTTGGGATATAATTTTTTAGTGTAGATTCCTACTGCTCCCCAACCACATCCTAAATCTAGTGTTTTGCCAGTTGGCTTGCAGTATTTTATTAGAACTTCACTGCCTTTGTCAAGTCGCCTGTTAGAAAATACTCCGCTTGCTATAATAAATTCTAGTTCTAAATTGCAGGCTTTGGTGTTGATTGTTTTAAATTGTAGTGGACTGGTTTGTTTTTTATCATAATAATGAGTCATTTTATCTTATGTTTTTTTAGCGTTGCATTATTTGATACCATGTTAGCAGCATTCTGTCAGTTGCGCGTACTAATTCTTCGTTTTGGCCTTGTACTATTATACAATTATCATCTAATATTATTTGCGTGTTGTTTGAGTGCTCTAAATAAATCACTGGCAATTCTGTGTTGTCACAGGTGATTATTGGCCTGTTGTAGCAAGCATCACTATTGTTTTTTGTGCAAGCTGCTATTCCTTGGCGCAGTAATGCTTTTTTTAGTGATAGTCCTATTTCACTGGCGGCTAGAGCGGTGTATTGCAATCCAGTGGTTTGTTCTGGATCGAAAGTGATGTAGACTTGGTTTGAAGCATCAAAACTTTTTGATAATTGGCCTGTTATTGGTACTTGTTTGCTTTCGCGAGGCCCAAAGTGTAGTGGTAGAAAATATACGTCTCCGTACAAAGATAGTTGTGTCCACCATAGTCCATCATATTTTATAAAGCTAAAACCGTTATAGATGTAGTTGTTTTCTCCTTCTTTTTGGTCATAATTGTTAATTAATAGTTCTTCGAGGCTTTGCGCTTTTGGCGTTAAGAGTTTTGGCAGTGAGAAAAAAATTATTAGTATTGAGAGCACTACTAGCGCGCCGATTACCCAGAATTTTGTTTGAACTTGATTATCTTGCTCTGGTTCTTTTTTTGTTGTTTTTTTTGTCATTATATTATACCGTAGAGCTTGTAGAGAATGTGATCTTTAAAGCGTGTAAAATCTGCCGGTCCGCCCATAACTGTTAAACAATTGTCAACGTAGGTGATGTTTTTGTTGTTTGATGCTTTTAGCACTATTACTTGTTGGTTAATGCTTGCATTTTCACAAGTTATTACTGGTAGTGTTGTGTAAGTGTCAGACTCTACAGTTTTTGCGCTTTGCAAGTATATTCTAAACTCGTCAAATAGTGTTTGCGATATTTCAAATCGTACGTAGTCAATATCTTGTAAGTATTTTCCATCAGGATCGAAAGTCATGTACCATGTCGGGTGTGCTCGCAAAGTATCAAATACTTCTTGTTCTAATCCAATATCGATTACTGTTGCTGGATGATAATCAAATTGAGCGTTTAAGTCTTTGACTTGCCACTTGCCGTTTTGTTGTATTAGAATATAATCTTGATAGTTTTGAGAGTCTTCAATCCCTCCGCCATAATAGAATCCTGCGCTCGAGAGCAGCATTATGCCTGCTATTACTGTACCCCATATTAATTGTTTGTTAAATCTTTTTTTTGGGGTTGTCCTGTTTTGTGAGCGAAATTTTCTTCTTTTGCGCATAAACTGGGTTTAAATTGATACTATTTATAATCTTTATCATAATGAAAAAACATTTATAGTCTAAAGGCTTTAACCTGCTTCAATGTCAAAAAAATACATTATTGAACTATCGAATGTTTGGAAAACTTACACTATTGGAAAAGTTGACGTTCACGCACTACGAGGATTAACACTTAATGTTAAGAGAGGAGAATTTTTAGCGGTGATGGGTCCTTCAGGCAGTGGAAAGAGCACTGCTATGAACATGATTGGAAGTCTTGATATTCCAACAAAAGGTGTGATAAAACTTGACGGTCAAGACATTTCAAAACTGCACGAGTCGGACTTGGCACAAATCAGAGGACAAAAAATTGGTTTTATATTTCAAAAGTTTAACTTATTGCCAACTTTTACTGCAAAAGAAAACATAATGCTGCCAATGACATTTCAAAAAATGTCACAAGAGGAAAAACTTAAAAGGGCAGAGAACTTACTAAGCCTTGTAGGTCTTGGTGACAGGATGAATCACCTACCAAGCGAGCTATCAGGAGGCCAACAACAACGCGTGGCAATCGCTCGCGCGTTAGCAAATAATCCTGAAGTAGTACTCGCTGACGAGCCTACAGGAAACCTCGACACCAAAACAGGCAACATTGTCATGCAATACTTAAAAAAATTGCACAAAACACAAGGCAAAACTATTGTTTTAGTAACGCATGACTCTGACATTGCTCGTGAGGCACAGCGTATAGAACGCTTGCGCGATGGTGCATTAGTTAACACAAAACGAGGTAACAAAAAATGAAAAAACAATTAATCACGCTGATTATTAGCATGCTTTTACTATTTTCAACAATGGTAAGCGCTGCTGTTATTGATGATGAAGTGCCAAGTTTTATTCCTGATACTACAAGCAATGTCAGAATAGAACTTTTGCGCGCAGAACCATCACCTGTAGAGCCAGGAGAGTATATCATGGCATATTTTAAAGCCGAGAATTTTGCAACTGTCAAAGCAAAAGAGGTTGTTTTTGAATTTATTGAAAATTATCCTTTCAGCCTTGACGAGACAACAGATCCTATTACAGAATATGGTCTTGTTGGAGCATTAGATTTAATGACTTTTGATTATAAAATTCGTGTTGATGACAATGCTGTTGAGGGAACTAACCAAATAAAAATACGGGTTTCAACTGATGGTGGGATAACTTACAAAGAACAAAAGTTTAATGTTGCAGTTCGAACACGAGATGCAATTGTATCTATTGAAGACATAAAAACAACCCCTGAAAGTCTTGTTCCTGGTGAGACTGGAGCTGTAAAAATAACATTAAAAAATCTTGCTGACTCACTGGTTCGCGATATTAAGTTCGTTATGAGTTTTGAGCGGGTTCTTGGCAGCGGGGTCACTCAAACAGTTACTGATCTGCCTTTTGTTCCAATTGGCTCTAGTACTGAAAAAAATATCAAGCAGATGACTCCTGGACAAATCATTAGTTTCGATTTGAATATAATGCCATTTCCAGATGCTGCTGGCGGAGTTTACAAAATCCCTGTAACACTAACTTACTCTGATGAGACAGGCCAGACTTTTACACAAAACACTATTATAGGATTACCTGTCAATAGCATGCCAGATATTATAACAATGATTGACTCGAATACTGTTGTCGCAGGACAAAATGCTGGCGAGGTATCACTAAAATTTGTCAATAAAGGATTTACCGACATAAAGTTTTTCACTGTTGAAGTGATGGACAATGGAGCTTATGAAGTTGTTAGCCCTTCAAGAATTGTTTACATTGGCGATATTGATAGTGATGATTTTGAAACTGCAGATTTTAACATTTTCATGACAAAAAATGTTAAAGAAGTTTTACTGCCAGTAAAAATAGAGTATCGTGATGCTAACAATAAGTTATACACTCAAAATCTTGAAATACCATTAAAAATTAATGACGCTGCAAAACTAGGCAATAGCAGCAGTAAAAGCGGACTAATCATCTTTTTGTTGTTAGCTGCTGGTGGCGGATACTGGTATTATAGAAGAAGAAAGAAGAAAAAAAGCACAAAATAATGTTATTTTTCCTTTTTTTGGCGGTGGTGTAATGTTTACTGATTACTTAAAAATAGCAGTTAATAATATTCGAAAACGTAAGCTTAGAAGTTGGCTTACAATGATAGGAATATTTATAGGCATTGCAGCAGTTGTTGCAATGATTTCTCTCGGTCAAGGAATGCGCAATTCTATAACAGAACAATTTGAGGCTTTTGGTATTGATAAAATAACAATCATGGCTGGAGGCGGGTTTTTCGGTATTGGCGGTAGTGCAGAATTAACAACTGAAGATTTAGACGTTATAAAAAAATCTCGCGGTGTTGCTGAAGTAACTGGTTTTCTTACAAGCACTGCAAGAGTAGAGTTTGGTGGTGAAAGCAAATTCACATTTATTAGCGGTGTTCCAACAGGTCCTGATGAGCGAGAATTAATGTTAGAGGTTTTAACAGTTGATATGGCCGATGGAAAATTTTTAGGCAGTGGTGATACTAGTCATGCAGTGATTGGTTATTTGGTTGGTAAGGGAGAATTTTTTGAAAAACCAGTAAAAGTTGGTGACAAAATAGTGATTGCCGAGAAAGAATTGAAAGTTATTGGCATAATAGACAAAATAGGCAATCCGAACGATGATACGGGAATAATAATAGATTTAGAGCTAGCAAGAGAAATATACGATGAACCTGATCGTTTAGACGCTATCATGGCACAAGTTACAAAAGGCACAAGCCCGTCAAGTGTAGCTGAAAATATTGAAAAGGATTTGCGAAAGCATCGTGATGTGGAAATTGGAGAAGAAGACTTTAACGTTCTGACAACAGAACAACTTTTAGAATCCTTCAACACAGTACTAAACATTGTTACAGGAATACTTATTGGCATCGCTTCAATCTCATTATTAGTTGGCGGTGTTGGCATTATGAACACAATGTACACATCAGTCTTAGAGCGCACCAGTGAAATTGGAGTGATGAAAGCAATTGGTGCACGCAACAGCGACATACTAAAGATTTTCTTGACAGAATCCGCGATAATGGGAATTATTGGTGGCGCTATAGGAGTTGTGATAGGTGTTATGATGGCAAAAACTGTAGAGTTAGCAGCTATTGCCGCAAATTATGATTTGTTAAAAGTGGAGTTTACTGCTTCAGTGATTTTAGGATCATTATTTTTTTCAACAGTTGTTGGAACGCTTTCAGGGTTTTTGCCAGCGCGCCAAGCATCTTCAATAAAACCAGTTGACGCTTTGAGGTATGAATAATGCGAGCAGAATATATCAAAATTGCATTCAATAACATTCTAAAAAGACGACTTCGCAGTTGGCTTACAATGATAGGAATATTTATAGGCATCTCAGCAGTAGTCGCACTAATTTCACTTGGCCAAGGCGCTCAAGCAGCCATTGATGAAGAATTTGCAAAGAGCGGCGCTGACAGAATAGTAATACAACCAGCAGGCGGTTTCAGCACCAGCCCAATTAGTGTTGAAATGACTTCTGAAAAATTAGTAGAACGTGATATTGAAATAGTTAAAGGCGTCAGAGGAGTTGATGTTGTAACTCCAATGCGTTCAAAAATTGCACGAGTAAAATTTAAAGATGAGACTAAAGGTTTGTTTATTATTGCAATTTCTACTGATAAAGATGTTTTGCAAAGAGTTGAAACAGTAGATTTTTTGCGTGTTGAAAAAGGACGACAACTAACACCACAAGACCAGTATAAAGCAATAGCTGGCAAAGCATTGGCTGACGACTTATTCGAGCGCTCAGTAGCCATTGGCGATAAACTAATTATTGATGAAGTAGAGTTTGAAGTTGTGGGTATTCAAAAAGACAGTGGTAACCCCGGACAGAACGCTATGGTTCGCATTCCAACAGATACTGCTAAAGAATTATTCGAGTTTGGTGATGATATTGGCACTATGATGGTGTGGGTTAAAGACGCAAAAAACATTGATGATGTCGCTGATAGAATAGCAAGGGTTTTGCGAAAAGAGCATGACGTAGAAGTAGGACAAGAAGATTTCACAATACAAACTGCCAGTCAAATTGTTGAGGGTTTCAAACAAATTTTTGGCGCAGTCACAGCAGTACTCATTGGCATAGCATTTATTAGTTTGATTGTTGGCGGCATTGGCATTATGAACACAATGTACACTTCAGTTTTAGAAAGAACTAAAGAGATTGGCATCATGAAAGCTATAGGCGCTCGCAACAGTGACGTATTACAAATTTTTTTAACAGAAGCTGGAGTGCTAGGATTTGTTGGAGGTCTTATAGGGCTTGCTATAGGAGCTGGAATTTCAAAACTTGTAGAGTTTGCAATAGGAGTTCAGTATGGTATTAGTTTGATTAAAGCAGTTTTTCCAACAAGTTTGTTAGTTGGGGCAATGGTTTTCTCTGTTGGCGTTGGAATATTATCTGGAGCACTGCCTGCATTGCAAGCTGCTAAGATGAATCCTGTTGACGCTCTTAGAAAATAAATAAGTTTAAGTATAACTTTTCTTGATATAATATAATGAGAAAACTATTTTATGTAGCAATTGCCAGTGTACTAGTTACAGGAGCTTGTGCTATAAGGCCTCCAATGATAGTATCTCCGCAAGCAGTAAAAGAATTTCCTAGTGAACCAGCACTGCTTGAAGAGACTATCGATCACCCAGAACTTACTCAACAGGATAAAGACTTGGATAATATATTAATTGCTGCTAGAGCACATGAAAATTTTTATAATGCTCGACTTGAAAACATAAAAGCACTTGCAAGTGAACAAACGCCTGATTATCAAAAAGAGCGAAGTTTTTTTGAAACAATGAGTCATGCATTAAATGATATTGTTGAACTAGAGAAATATCCTTATCTGTTAGAAAATATTTTGCCAGCTTTATCTTATGGTAGCATTCTGTCAAGATAAAGTTTCAGGGTTTTTTTGACTTCAGTTTTTAATTCATTATCTATGTTTAATTCTTTTATTTGTTTTTGCCAGTCTATTTTTGGCATTTTTGTCAGTGTCCCACTAAATTCTCTGCCTGCTTTTTTTATTTGCTCTTCTAAAATTTTCGCGTTTTGGCTTGCGAATTGTTTTGTTGCTGGAAATTTTGTTATAGCGTTAGCGCCAGCTTTTAGTATTGTTGAAACTTCGCTGACTCGCCTGGCTGTTGTGCCTGCAATAATTTGAATTAATGGAAAGCTAAGGCGTGTTTTTGCTATCCACCAAGCGTAATCATCAGTAGTTGGCCCCTCAACGTAGGGCGTGTTTGGTACTGGTTTTAGTGCGTAAAATGTGATTCTTTCTAGCTTGTGCTTTTTTATGAAAGCTTCTAATAGTTCGAAGTCTTCTTTTTTTTCTCCAAGACCAATAACCATTGTCATGCTTTTTTTAAAATCAGTGGCAGCCTCAAACATTTGTTCGTAAGGCTCTATTGGTTTATTTGGACAGATTTTGTCGTGTAGTTTTGGTTCTATTGTTTCAATTGATGCCACTATTCCTTTAACATATGGTTTGAAAGCTTTTAGTTCATCAGGTTTTAATGCTCCAAGGTTAAGCCATAGTTTTTGATCTGTGACTTCGCTTACTATTTTTGTAATACTTACTAATTCTTCTAAAGGGTATATACCATAGCCTCCTGTTAAGAATTCTATGTGCCAGCCAAGGTTTTTTGCAAGGAGTGCTTCTACTATCATTGACGCTAGTGATCGCTTGGCGTGGCTTGCGTGTTGTATCCTATTTTTTTGTGTTGAGCGATAGCAAAACTTGCAAGTGCCTACTTCGCAGTACCAGCTCAAGAATATGCAGCGACCAAACCAGGTTTTTTTGCCAAAATTATCAATTGTTAGTTTGTTAGCTTTTTCTATTAATTGTTTTGTTTTCTCGTCCATAAACATTTGGTATTTTTTGTGTTATTTAAAAATAGTTGGTAAAGCTTTTTATAAAATGAAAACATGCTAAAAAGAGATAGTTTTAGGGGGTGTTATTCTTATGGAAAAAAACGGGTATGTTAATAGAATATTGAATTGTTCACAACAAAATAGTTTTCGTCTGTATAAAATTATTGAAGTGCCGGCCGAAACTCCATTAAATGAATGGCCTAAAGATGTTTTTTTTAATGCTAGAGTTTATGAGTTAACGCTTTCAGTTGATGGAAAAACTTTGTTTGAAGTTTTTTATGCTCCTCCGACACCTCAAGAAGAAGCGATAAATATTCAAGTTGAAGGTGCTGATCGAAATATTGAAAGTATTGTTGGAGATGGGGGTATTGGCAGGCTAGGAGAAAACATTTCTGATGAATTAAGCGCTAAAATCAAAAAACTCTTAAAAAAGCATAAACAAAAATCTTCTTCAAAACTTCCACCTAAAAGTTCTAAAGTTAAAAAACCTATTAGTTCTTCAGCTGATAAAGTGACCAAACCACATTCTTGTCGTGTTTAAGCCCTTGGTGAGAGTTGCACTCACGACCTGCTGCTTGCTCGAGTTTGTTTTACGAGGCAGCCGCAATAGCTGCTATGCTACAAGGGCGTGTGACATCATAGTTTTTTCTTTAAATCTTTCATATCTTTTGTTTTTTGACACTGTGGACACACAATTTTTTTCTTTTTCCCTTTGACTAGGTATGTGCCAACTATTTTTTTTAGAAATGTTGTTTCTATTTTTTTGTTGCAATAATTGCATTTCATGTTGTTGTGTTAACTTGAGGTATTTATAAAAGTAACTGGGTTGAAGGTTTTAGAGCAAATAATTAAATATATGTGTATTTATTTAATATAATTAGCACAATTATATATTATTTTATACTTTTTTATTTAAATATGTAATATTTTAATGAATAAAAAATACATTTATATTTAATTATAGTGCATAAATATTAGAAACATTTAAATATCAGTGTATTCAGTTTCTTTATTAGTTTGGCCAAAGAGAAAAGAACTTTTGATAGTGGAGAACAGTTAAACCTAGAACAATTTTTCTCAAGCCACAGTGAACAAGAACTAATTCTGCTTCGCAACTTGTTAGACAATCTAGTACTACAAAAACGCAAAGAAAAAGAATTAGAGTTCAGCATCCCACTATCAATTTTTTCTCAACAATTAAGTCCTGCAGAAGCACTTGTGAAATTCTTAAAAGATAACAAAGGCTTGCGCTTTTGCAATATTGCAAAAGCTTTGCAAAAAAAAGAAAATGGTGTTTGGCTCAATTATCAGCGAGCCATCAAAAAAAAATCTGGTGAGCTGACAAGCCTGCCTGATGACATTCAAATTCCTCTATACATTTTCAAAAATCCTAGTTTAAGCTATCTTGAGAGCATCGTGTATTACTTGCGAACAGAGCTCAAACTATCAAACAAACTAATCGCCAAGAAACTATCAAAGTCAGAACAAGTGCTCTCAATAGCATATAATCGTGCAAAAAACAAACTAAAAAATGAGTAAGAAAACAATAGACTACATCAAAAAATGCCGACAGTCAGGCTTTTCAGATAGTCAAATTCATGCGCAATTATTAGCGCATGACTATTCAGAAAGGTTTGTCAATAAGTGTTTTACTAGTCTACGCCATGATCGTGAATTACGCTTTGTTGCAAGCCTAGCAGTCTTTGTAATGATCGCTTCAATGTTAATACTTTTCAAACCCCAATTGACCGGTTACTTGGTCAAGGGCGTTGTTCACACCCACTCTGAAACACTAGACTTGACCTTTAACAAGTCTACAAGTTTTGAGTGGACGCCAGAAAATCAGGGAGCGCTAAACGCGCTCCTTGGCTCTGGCACTTTTGCAGGTAATGGCACTGCAAGAATTGTTTTGATAGTCAATGATTCAGAATTTGTAATCTTTGATAGTGTTAAACTTACACAGTCTGGATTGGGATTAATTACTGGTTTCTCTGTAGTAGATACTACTGATGATAATTCTGGCTCGCAAGACGCCAAACCCCCAGTTAGCGAGCCAGAGCCCCAACCAGACCCAGAACCTACAGAAGAAGTTATAGAAGATACGCCAGAAGAAGTAGTTGAAGAAATTGTAGAAGAAGTTATAGAAGAAACGGTGCAAGAACAGATAGAACCTGAGCCAATAGTTAAGCAAGAAGAGCCAGTGATTGAAGAACAAGTCAATGATACTGTTGAAGAGATTATTGAAGAACAAGTCAATGAAACAGTAGAAGAAACTATCAATGAAACTGTAGAAACCCCGATAGTTAATGAAACCATTATTAATGAGACAGTTGAAGAGCCAGTAGTTAATCAGAGCGTTGAAGAAATTGTTAATGAGACTGTAGAAGAGATTATTAACGAAACAATTGATGAAGAACCAGAAGAAGAGGAACCTGTTGATGAGCCTCCAATTGTCCAAGAGCCTGTAGAGAATGTTACAGTGCAATATGATAATTTTACAGTCTTTGTTGATGTGTGTGTTGACACTTGCTTGCTGAGTGGAGTACAACAAGACAATTACACAATAAGAGTAGAGTTAGAAAACAGTATTTTAACACTTGATAGTTTCAAGTATTCAATAATAGAACAAGTCGAAATCGAAGAAGTCAATGTTACAATTAATGATACTATCAATGAAACTATAAACGCAACACTTGAGAATGTGACGATTGTTAATGCTACAAACGAGACAGTGTTAAACATTACAGTAAACGCTACAGTTAACGCGACACCACTGCTTGATCAGGCAATTATGAACTCGTCATTTGTTGAGATTAACAAGCCTGTAAAATGGGTGCAAACAATCAACACCAGTCAAAGTACTACTTTTAGCTTGCCAAAAGAAACCTTCAACATAACACTTTCAAGCAATGCCAGTGTCAAATTGAAAACTTACGAGTTCACTGTTGATGATTATAATGTTGAAAAAGAGCATGACGTGCTAGTAAAACAATTAGCACGACTTGCGCGCCAGCAGAGCAAGAAGTACAAAGCCAAGCGCGAATTAGACATCAATAGTACTAAAGCACGAATTGAGGCTTTGCAATCATTAGTTATTGGAATCTCAATTGATGAAAATATAACAATACAAGTTTCAAACGCTACGCCAACAATTAGTCTCGAGTATTGGACTGAAGGGCCAATTGTACAAGAAGTTGAGTTAAGCCAACACCAAAAACGCATCACTGTAAGCAGCGACTTACATTACACAGACATCTTAGCATACACCGATATCATTGAAGTACCAGCTGAGAAAGTTAACTTGTACTGGCTGCGCTCAACCGGCAGAGTAAAAGTTAGCGCCACGCTTGTTGACACTAATAATAACAGTTTAGTTGATCGTGTAGAATGGATTGTGCCACACCTTTCAAACGAGACTTATGAAGTCAGCATCACGATTTTGACATTGCAAAGTTATCCAACAATTGGCGGCAATTGGATTACAGAGTTTACCACCACAGGAGTTGCTAACTTGACAATTGAAGGTGATGAAGGAACAATCTTTGGCGTTGACCTAGAACACTTGAGCTTGCGCTGTGGTGAAACTGTGCTAACACCTGATTATGATGGCACAAGAGTGTACTATGAAGATTATAGTTGTAATGAGACTGGCTATCACACAGTACAAGTCTTGACTACTGGAAAGCACACTCAAAAATACACTTTTGGAAATGCTACAGGCTGGGCTCGCAACCTAGCAGGAAACCTGCCAAAAACAATCAACATCCACGGAAAACTAACATATGATAATGGCACTTTAGTCAACACAACAGTAAACTTCACATTCAGATTATATGATGTGTTCACTGGCGGCATTAAAGAATGGGAAGAAAACCAAACAGGCATAACTGTAGATGAAGGGGTCTACAATGCAATACTTGGAAGTGTTGAGCCAATAGTTTTGAATTTTTCAAAACCATACTATTTAGGAGTTGAAGTAGACGAAGATGGCGAAATGTCGCCACGCATTAATTTAACAAACCAACCTTATGCTTATAGCAGTTTCTTAGCAGAAGAAGCTTTGACTGTGAACTGTGTCAACTGTCTTGATGAGACAGAAATCAATACTTCAGACAGTTTTGACATTGAAGGAACACTGAACGCTAGCAGTGCACTAAATGTTGGCGGAGTCTTCAACGCGACAAGCACAACAGAAATTGGCGGTGCTTTAACTGCAAAGAACAGCGTGCAAGTTGACGGAGTGCTAACAGCAACAAACAATGTCATAGTACAAGAAAATATTACAATTCAAGGATTAACAAACACAAGCGGAGGACTGATAATCGAGACCAGAACAGATGATCCTGCAAGCCCAGAAACTGGCAGGATATGGTTGAGAATAGACTAAACACGATTAAAAAAAATTTCAGATGACTGATACAATGGGTGGGAAGAAACTAGTAAACAAGACAATAACAGTATTATTAGTTTTAATTCTTTTAGCAGTGCTAGTTTTTGCTGCCACACCGCTAATAACTCTTAACAATCCGCCAAACGGTTCTTCAACAACTAATAATTACCAATTGTTAAACTTCACACCAACAGACGCTGACAATGATAACACAACAGTAAAACTCTTAGGCTACTTTGCTGACGAAATTGATGCTAGTGAAGAAACCGATTTAGTGTTGCTTTTACACTTGAACAATGATAGCGATTACAACGAAAATAGTAGTTTTGTTTATGACTTTAGTAGTTATGGTAATAATGGAACGTGTACAACGTGTCCAACATTTAAAGAAAACGTCAAGTTCAAAGGAGGTTACCAATACGAAACTGACACTTCACAAAGTTTCACAATACCTCACAGTGCCAGCTTACAACTAACAACTCCTTTCACTATATCGGCATGGATTAATTATAGTCGCTTAGAGTACTGGGATGTAATTGTAGCAAAAGAGAACAGCACTAGCAGTCCTTTCTGGTTTGGCATTGATAACACCGGATCAAACAGATTAGCATTTCTTCCAAACGAATATGATGCGGCATTATACAGCACAGGAAGCATTACAGAAAACCAATCTTATCACGTGGCAATGGTCTACAACGGCACTCACGCATATTTTTATATTGATGGAGTGCAAGACAACATCGACGGACCATACGCTACTCCACTCGCCGAGACCACTAACTCAGTTTATATTGGTTACAGTCCATATTATAGTGCGGATAATACTCCTGATGGAACTATTGACGAAGTAGCAATTTGGAATCGTTCGCTTAATGCTCAAGAAATTTTATCATTGTATGATAAAGGCCGTTACAAAACATTGTATCAAGAACAAGATGTGGTTAATGGCACAGCAGTGACTTACAGCCTAACAAGCATGCCGCTTTCAGTTGACAAAGACATGGTACTCTTGATGCACTTTGACAACGATTCAAGTGTTGGCGAGAACGACACGCACACTTATGATTGGACAAACCTAGGAAATAATGGGACTTGTAGTGGGTCTGTTTGTCCAACAATGAACGTTAGCGGTGGACAATTCGCAGGCGGCTACAAGTTTGACGGTAGCGATGATTACATAAGAATTGATGATGATCCAATGTTAGACCTCGGAGGCGATTTCACAATATCAGCATGGATAAACCCAGCGTCTTTTGGTGAAAACGATCAAGGAAGAATTGTTGATAAAAACGGCGGAGTGGGAGATGGTTGGTCATTTCACGTAGATAATAATACCCCGACAAATGCATTATCATTACAAATTGATGGTGCTGAATTCAACTCAAATAATAATTCTATAGAGCTTAATAAATGGCAATTAGTTACTGTAATACTTGAAGGGTCAACAGCTTCTTTCTATGTTGATGGAGTTTTCATAAATAGTGTTGATACAGGCGGTAATGAACCTGCAAATCCTAACGATTATAATGTAA